>NZ_CP126242.1:1233706-1850560 GCF_030142045.1 Arthrobacter sp. zg-Y919
CCTTTTCCAGGGAGGCGAAGGTGGTCCACGCCTGCTTGAACTCCGTGGCCTCCGCCGCCGCGAGGGTGGACATGAACTCCGCGAAGGATTCGTTCAGCCAGAGGTCGTTCCACCAGCGCATGGTGACGAGATCGCCAAACCACATGTGTGCCAGTTCGTGCAGGATGGTCACTGCGCGGCGTTCAACCGTGGCGTCCGTGACCCGGGAGCGGAAGACGTAGCTCTCCAGGAAGGTCACGGCGCCGGCGTTTTCCATGGCGCCGGCGTTGAACTCCGGCACGAAGAGCTGGTCGTACTTTTCGAACGGGTAGGGGGTGCCGAACTGCTCCTCGTAGAAGGCAAAGCCCTGCCGGGTCAGTTCGAAGATGTTCTCTGCGTCCATGAACTGCATCAGGGACCGGCGGGCAAACACACCCAGGGGGATGGTGCGTCCGTCGGAGCTGGTCAGTTCGCTGCGGACGGACTGGTACGGGCCGGCGATCAAGGCGGTGATGTAGGACGAGATGCGCGGGGTCGGCTCGAAGGACCAGGTGGAGCGCGGGCTGGCGTCGTTCAGGTCGCCGGCGGCAACGGGTTCCGGGGTGGGGGAGTTGGAGATGACATCCCAGTGCGACGGCGCCGTGACCGTAAAACGGAAGGTGGCTTTGAGGTCGGGCTGCTCGAAGACTGCGAACATCCGGCGGGAGTCCGGCACCTCGAACTGCGAATACAGGTAAACCTCGTTGTCCACCGGATCAACGAAGCGGTGCAGGCCCTCACCGGTGTTCATGTAGAGGGCGTCGGCCTCCACCACCAGTTCATTGGACTCGGCGAGGTTCGGCAGGGAAATGCGTACGCCGTCGGACACCTCCGCCGGGTCCAGGGATACGCCGTTCAAGGTAATCCGGTGGACGGCGGCGGTAACGGCATCGATAAACGTGGAGGCGCCCTGCTGTGCGGAGAACCGGACAACCGTGGTGCTGCCGAAGACCTCATCCCCCCGGGTGAGGTCCAGATTCACGTCATAAGATTCGACATTTATCAGTTCAGCGCGTTCACGGGCCTCGGAGCGCGTGAGATTCATACCTGGCAAGGGGGTGCCTTTCGAAAGGGGCGTGTCCAGCGGTTCCACGGGTCCGTGGAACCGCTGGACTATTTACGACAATTGCAACATTGTCTCACCAGATGTCCTTTTCTTACACGTAGGTGATCTGAACCGAACCGTTGGAGCGAAGCGTAATTTTGCCACCCTGGAACAATTGTTCTGTCCCACCGGGAACGGCATATTCGCCGGACCTCGGATAGCCCAGCCGTCCGTTTTCCCAGCCCTGTTCCGCATAGGCAGTGCGTATGCGTCCGGCGTTAATCTGGGGTCCTGTTGCGGCTGACCAGTAAATGGTTCCTCCCTGGAAGGACTGGTACGCGCCCCCATCCCTGATCTTGATCTCCCCGGTGACAGGGAATCCCAACGGGCCGTTTTCCCACCCCTGGTTGGCGTATGCCGTCCTGATTCCGCCGGCGTTGGCGTGGGCACCGGTTGCGGGCGACCAGTAGATGGCGCCTCCCTGGAAGGACTGGTAGACACCGCCGTCCTTGATGGGCACCTCACCCGAGGTCGGCATCCCCAGGAAGCCATGTTCGTAGCCGTTTGCCGCATACACGGCTCGGACACTGCCGATGTTGCTGTGCGCACCCGCCGAGGGGGACCAGTAGATGGCCCCGCCTTGGAAGGACTGGTAGACCCCATTAGCCAAAGGAACTTCAGCAGCAGTCGGATAGCCCAGCTTACCCTTCTCGCTTCCCTGCTTGCGGTAAACATCCAGCAGGGCGCCATTCCGGATAGGGGCCGAGCCCGTGGCCGTGCTCCAGTAGATGACACCGTTTTTGAAGTGCTGCACTGCCCCCTGGGCCAGAGCGGATTCCTGTCCGAGCGGGAAACCGTATACCCCGGAAGGTCCGCCGGCCATCGAGTAGGCGTAGCCGATGGAACCGGCAACGCTGTTGACCTTGGTCTCCGGGGACCACGTCAGGCGTCCGCCCTGGAATTCCTGGGTAAGACCGCCGGCAACGGCCGACTGCCCGGAGACGGGATAGCCAAACTTGCTGTTCTGGGCACCCTGTTTGCGGTACTCGTCCGAAATGACGCCGTCAGGCAGGTGAACAGATCCGGTCCCGGGGCTCCAGTAAATGGTTCCGTACTGGAACCGCTGTGAGGCACCGCCGTTGTTCAGAACCACTTCGTTTTCACTGGGGAAGCCCAATTTTCCTGCGGGTCCACCCGAAGCCATGTACGAGTACCCGATAGACCCTGAGAGTGTCCGGGTGCCGTGCGAGGCAGACCAGATGAGGCGTCCGCCTTCATAGTCCTGGATCAGGCCGCCGGCCGACGCATACTCGTCGGAGAGGGGGAAGCCAAGCTTTCCTGTCTGATAGCCCTGTGCGGCATAGACGTCCCGGATCGGTCCCGCTTTTGACACATACGCCCCAATACCCGAGCGCCACATGATGGATCCGCCCTGGTAGTTCTGGAACGTGCCGCCCCCGGGGATCGCCACGATCTCGGTCGTCGGGTAGCCAAGGCTTCCGTGCTCCCAGCCTTGGCGGGCGAATGCCTGCCGGATCTCGCCATTGGGGGAAACGCGGGCACCAGTGGGTGCGCTCCAATAGATGACGCCGCCCTCGAAGTTCTGGTAGACGCCGCCCTTACCTCCGGGGAGTTCTCCCGAGGTGGGGTAGCCTAGTGGGCCGTCCTGGGAATTCTGGGCGACATACCCGGAACGAACAGCGCCACTGACTGCATGGGCGCCGTAACCGGGCGCCCAAATAATAACGCCGTTCTGGAACGTCTGGTAGGAGCCTCCATCACGAAGTCCGCCGACGACTTCCGACGTCGCGTTACCCAGCCACGGCTGGGCAGAACGGACGGAAGCAATGTCCTGCCCGGCACGTGCGGCGCTGCCGCCGGTGACGGTGACCGAAGCCGCATCCGCGCTGATCCAATCAATCTTGACGGTAGTGCCCGTGTGGGTACGGAAGGTCTGGCCTGCCTGCCAGGTGCTGTTTGCGTTGGTGTATCCGGCGAAGTCGCGGGTATTCGGTGCCACCACGAGCGAATTGAGCGCCCAGTTGTTGGCCAGGTCCCGTTTCACGATCTTGACTCCGCGGTTTCCTCCGACGGCTGTGGAAGCGTCATATCCCACGGGAAGCCGCAGCTCCAGATAGTAGGTTTCCCCTGACGAGTCCTTGAACTTGACGGCCCGGTTCGAATCCGACCCTGCCCAGGCCCTCAGGGTATAGCTGGTGGACGACGCCGGAGTGCCCGCATTGCGTATTTCATCGCCGCGGCCGAATCCGCCTATGTCCCAGAAGAAGGAGTTGATGACCGGCATCGGGTACTGGGCATAGCCCATCAGATCCGAGGTATCTCCGTATTCGCGTGAAGTACAGGATCCGTCGCCCCACGCACCGTTACCGCCAAGCCAGACGTCGGAGAGCCCGTTGTTGCATTTGAGGCTGTTGGCGTGGAGCAGGCCCAGGACATGGCCGAGCTCGTGGGTGACCACGTTATTGGTGAAGCCGGAGGGGCGGGGCATAAGCACCGAGCCGCTCGTTGGTCCGCTGGTCCAGCCGCCGCCCAGAATGCCGCCGTAGCCCCCGCTGCGCAGGTCCCCTGCCGGGACGAAGACCACCAGGGCCTCATCGGGATCTTCGTACCAGTTGAGGTCCCGCCTGATGGTGTTCATCATGTCCGCGTAGTCCTGCCCGGAGTTCGCGCTGCTGTTAATGGATCTTTCCGCCACGATGCTCATACCCAGCCGGTTGTTGGACATGGCGCGCCAGTATTTGTTTGCCTCGGCGATGGAGCCGCGGGCGGCGTTCTGGTCCACCCCGTTGCGGTTATCCGTCAGGGTGGCAAAGACCAGGGTGACCTTGATGGTTCCGCTGCGGGCCGCCGCACCCGCGGTGCTTGCTCCGCCATTCCGTGCACTGAAGGTGGAGGTGCCGTGATCGTGGACCGCGGAGATGTCGGTCTCGACGGCCGACCGGACGGTTCCGTCGGGGTCCGTCACCATCGGGGTGTTAGGCCCGGGAACGGGGAAACCGCCGCCGACCACCGGCTCGTAGCCCTCGTCGTCCTTCGGATCGTCCGTCTCACCGCCGGACTGCTCGGATTTCGCGTCCGCAGGGGCGGTGGGCTGCACCGGTTCCGTGGCTGCCGCTTCGGGCGTGGCCGGTACCGTAGCCGCCGTCGCATCATCCGCCGGCTCCTGCGCCGGGGATGTGGGAGGCAACGTCGATGCGGCGCCCCCGGCGGGCGCGCCGGTGGCAGCCGGGTCCGGGAGGTCGGTGTAATCCTGCGCCGGCAGTCCACCGGCCGTCAGGGCAACGGCGAGGACGGCCAGAACTGCGAGTTTTGCACTTTTCAATGTAATTCCTTGTAGAGCGAGACATGGTGGACGCTGCGGTGGAACGGCTGCAGCGCCCGCGTCCGACGTGGGGGGACCGGGGCCGAACCCAGGGGGATCGGAATATGGTCCTATCTGCCTTATCGGCAGGCCCGCGCGGAATGTAAGCCGGATTTTCTGACCAGGAGCCGTGGATTTGGAAAGGCACTCCACGGGAAAGTTAGGCTGGACATGTTCCCCACCCCCGACGAAACGGACTTACTCCACATGCGCGTCCACATTGCCACCGACCATGCAGGCATGGACCTGAGCTCCCACCTCATTGCCCATCTGGCGGGCAAGGGGTACGACGTCGTCGACCACGGTCCGCGGAAATACGATGCGGAAGACGATTACCCGGCGTTCTGCATTGACGCCGCCGAGGCAGTGGTCCGGGACCAGGAAGCCGGCACCGCAGCCCTGGGAATCGTGCTGGGAGGATCAGGCAACGGCGAGCAGATCGCCGCCAACAAGGTCCGCGGCGTCCGCGCGGCATTGGCCTGGAACCTGGAAACAGCCAGGCTCGCCCGGCAGCACAACGATGCGAACATCGTGGCTGTCGGCGGCCGGCAGCACACCGTCGAGGAAGCCACGGAAATCATCGAGGCCTTCCTTGCCGAACCCTTCAGCGACGCCGAACGCCACGTCCGCCGGATTGGGCAGATTGCACGGTACGAAGCCACCGGTTCAACTCTCTGATGCCCGAGGGCCACTCCATACACCGCCTGGCCCGGCAGTTCTCCTCCGTATTCGGCGGGTCCAGGCTCGCGGTCAGCAGTCCGCAGGGCCGGTTCGCCGCAGGTGCCGCGCAGCTGGACGGCCACGTGCTCGAGGGCGCGTCCGCCACGGGGAAGCAGCTGTTCCTGCACTTCGACAACGATCTGTATCTGCGTATCCACCTCGGCCTGTACGGTGCCTTTGATTTCGGCGGAGATGAAACGTTCGCCGGTGCCTCCAGCATCGGTGCGCCCAGACGGGTGGGGGAGCGCGAGACAGCAGGGGACGACGGCGCGGGATACGCCGGGCCGCCCGAGCCAAAGGGGGCCGTGCGGGTCCGGTTGGTCTCCGACCACGGCTGGGCGGATCTACGCGGCCCCACCGCCTGTGAGGTGGTGACGGAAGCCGAGCGCAGCAAGGTGCTGGCACGGCTGGGGCCGGACCCACTGGCGGACGGAGCCGACGGCACCGCTGGAGCCGAGCGGGCGGCCGAATTCACCCGCCGGCTGTGCAGCAAGGGCTCGCCGATTGGCCTGCTCCTGATGAACCAGGAGGTGTTGGCCGGAGTGGGCAATGTCTACCGTGCCGAAGTCCTCTTCCGTGCCGGGATTTCCCCGTGGCGGCTGGGGCGGAGCGTCAACGGGGACGAAGCGCGGGAGCTGTGGAACGACGTCGTCCGGCTGATGAACGACGGCGTGCGGCAGGGCAGGATCATCACCACCCTTCCCGGGGACCGGGAAGACGCCGGCGAACCTGTTCCGGTGTCCGAAGCCCACTATGTCTACCAACGCACGGGGCTGCCGTGCCGGCGGTGCGGAACGCCGGTGTCTGGAACCGAGATGGGTGCGCGGAAACTGTACTGGTGCCCGTCCTGCCAGGCGGACTGACCAACCGGCCGGCACCGGGGGACCGGCACCCGCGGCAAGGCGCCGTGCGCCCCGGTGCACCCCGGCAAACGCAGAAGGGCCTTCCGCACAGCGGAAGGCCCTTCTAAGGTGGAGGGGATGACGGGAATCGAACCCGCGTAATCAGTTTGGAAGACTGAGGCTCTACCATTGAGCTACATCCCCGGCGCCGTAAGGCAGGTTTTACCTTAGCACGCGACAACCGGCCGTGAATAATCGGCCAGCATCCGGTTCCCTGCCGGGTGTGGAATCCGTCCCGGAGCGCGGAAATTCGTCATACCCGCTTCAGGGCAGGTAGGCTGTCAGGTGCACTGACGGGGTGTAGCTCAGCTTGGAAGAGCGCCTGCTTTGGGAGCAGGAAGTCGCAGGTTCAAATCCTGTCACCCCGACTCTGTATAACCATGGTGCAGACCAATCCCAGAACCCTCAGGAGAACTTACGCTGTGAAGAGCGCCGTAGAAAACCTCACACCCACGCGGGTAAAGCTCAACGTCGAAGTTCCGTTCGAGGAACTGAAGCCGAGCATCGAAGAGGCCTACAAGACCATCGCCACTCAGGTGCAGGTCCCGGGCTTCCGCAAGGGCAAGGTTCCCAACCGCCTCATCGATCAGCGCGTTGGCCGCGGCTACGTTCTCGAGACGGCGATCAACGACGGACTGAATGGCTTCTACGCGGAGGCCGTCCAGGAAACCGGTATCAGCCCCATGAGCCGGCCCGAAGTTGAGATCACCGAAGTGCCGGACCCGGCCACCGACGAAGGCCAGCTGGTCTTCACTGTCGAGCTTGACGTCCGCCCCGAGATCGAGCTGCCGGACTACGCCGGCCTCGAGGTCACCGTTGAGCCGGCCGAGGCGTCCGACGAGGACGTCGTCAAGGCCCTGGACGAACTGCGCAGCCGCTTCGGCACGCTGAAGTCCGTGGACCGTCCGGCAGCTGCCGATGACTTCCTGACCATGGACCTGGTTGCCAAGGTTGACGGCGAAGAGGTCGACTCGGCCGCAGACCTGTCCTACCAGGTAGGCGCCGGCACCATGCTTGAGGGCATGGACGAGGCCGTCACCGGTCTGAGCAACGGTGAATCCGCCACCTTCAACACCAAGCTGGCAGGCGGCGAGCACGCCGGCGCCGACGCCGTGGTGACCGTGACGGTCAAGGCTGTCAAGGAGCGCGAGCTCCCCGAAGCCAACGACGACTTCGCCCAGCTGGCAAGCGAGTTCGACACCATTGCCGAACTGCGTGAAGACCTCACCAAGCGGGCCGCTGAGTCCAAGCTGATGGAGCAGGGCGTCGAGGCCCGCGACAAGGTCCTGGAGAAGCTGCTCGAGCTCGTTGAGGTTCCGGTTCCGGAATCCGTTATTGAAGAGCAGATCGAACAGCACTTCAACTCCGAGAGCGCCCAGACCTCCGGTCCGGACCACGACACCGAAGAGCACCGCGCCGAGGTCCGTGCCAACACGGAAGCCGCCTTCAAGAACGAGATCATTCTTGACGCCGTAGCCGAGAAGGAAGAAGTAGGGGTCAACCAGAACGAACTGATCGACTACATCGTTTCATCCGCCTCGCAGTACGGCATGGATCCGAACCAGTTCGCCCAGCTGATCGACCAGAGCGGCCAGGTTCCGATGATGGTCGGCGAAGTCCGCCGCCGCAAGGCGCTGGCCAAGGTCCTCGAGCTGGCCAAGGTCACCGACACCAACGGTGCCGAGATTGACCTGACCGAATTCGTCCGGCCCGCCGGCGAAGAGGCCGAGGCAGTAGAAGCAGACACCGAAGATCAGAACGAAGACAAGGCCTAGCCTGTCCGGTTCTCCCCGGAGAGCCACTGTGCCGCCGTCCCTCCGGGCCGGCGGCACAGCTGTTTAAGCGGGGTTTTCCCCGGTGGGCCGTGCCGCACACCGATGTGACGCGCATCGTGCGCCGTCAGCGAACAGCCAGCGAAACGGCAGCAGGGGACAGCCGCAACAGGCTAGTGTCCTAGAAGAGACAAACGGCAGGAGCCGCTGGCACGGCCAGCACCCGTTCCTGCCAGAGCGAGAGGTCACTCAGTATGGCAACTGCACCGAACACACCCACCATGGCAACGGTGGACCCGGCCGGCCGGGACGACTACATCTACAACCGCCTGCTCAAAGAGCGGATCATCTGGTTGGGCTCGGAAGTCCGGGACGAGAATGCCAACGCGATCTGCTCCCAGCTTCTGCTGCTTTCCGCGGAAGACCCTGAGAAGGACATCTACCTTTACATCAACTCTCCCGGTGGTTCCGTGACCGCAGGCATGGCGATCTACGACACCATGCAGTTCATTCCGAACGACGTCGTCACGGTGGCAACGGGTCTTGCCGCCTCCATGGGCCAGTTCCTGCTGTCCTCCGGCACCAAGGGCAAGCGCTACGCGACCCCGCACGCCCGCATCCTGATGCACCAGCCCTCCGGCGGAATCGGCGGTACGGCTTCGGACATCAAGATCCAGGCTGAGCTGATCCTGAACATGAAGCGTGTGATGGCTGAGCTGACCGCCGAGCAGACCGGCCAGAGCGTTGAGACCATCCTCAAGGACAATGACCGCGACAAGTGGTTCACCGCGCAGGAAGCCCTGGAATACGGCTTCTTCGACAAGATCTCCGCGCACGCAGGCGGAGTGACCGGCGGCGGCGGAACCAACCAGGACCAGGCAGAGGGCAAGGACGAGGACTAAGGTCCCCCCGGCCAGCCACCCCTCCATTTGCAGACTTCAGGAGTAATTCATGAACCATAATTTCGGCACCGCCGGCTCCGCCGTCGCCCCGCAGATGCCCACCAGCCGCTACGTCCTGCCGCAGTTCGAAGAGCGTACGCCCTACGGCTTCAAGCGCCAGGATCCGTACACCAAGCTGTTCGAAGACCGCATCATCTTCCTGGGCGTCCAGGTTGACGACGCGTCTGCAGACGACGTCATGGCCCAGCTGCTGGTCCTTGAGTCCACCGACCCGGACCGCGACATCACCCTGTACATCAACTCCCCGGGCGGATCGTTCACGGCCATGACGGCCATTTACGACACCATGCAGTACATCCGCCCGGAGATCCAGACGGTCTGCCTCGGACAGGCAGCCAGCGCGGCCGCCGTGCTGCTCGCTGCAGGCACGCCGGGCAAGCGCCTGGCACTGCCGAACGCCCGCGTGCTCATCCACCAGCCCTCCCTGTCCGGCGGCCAGGGAGGACAGGCCTCCGACCTGGAAATCCAGGCCGCCGAGGTCATGCGGATGCGCACCTGGCTGGAAGACACCCTGGCGCTGCACTCCAACCGGACCTCCGAGCAGGTCAACACGGACATTGAGCGCGACAAGATCCTGACCGCCGATTCGGCCCTGGAATACGGGTTGATCGACCAGGTGCTTGATTCCCGCAAGCTCAAGACGCCGGCCATCAACAAGATGTAACCAGCTGCACCAAGAAGTAAGCCTGTTCCGGCGGCCCGTGGCGCGTAATATCGCACCACGGGCCGTCTGGTTGCTGAATAGCTCCGCCAAGTGTCCTAGAGTGGATCATGGTTGGCTCAGCACCTGCTGCGGAACCGGTTTTTGAAGGACCATCTAAGGGGACTGAACTATGGCTCGCATTGGTGAGAGCACGGATCTGCTCAAGTGCTCTTTCTGCGGAAAGAGCCAGAAGCAGGTGCGCAAACTCATTGCCGGCCCCGGCGTGTACATCTGTGACGAGTGCATCGACCTCTGCAATGAAATCATTGAGGAAGAACTCTCCGAGGTTGCCGATCTGGGGACCTTCGAGCTGCCCAAACCCCGGGAAATCTTTGACTCGCTGCAGGAATACGTCATCGGCCAGGAACCCGCCAAGCGTTCGCTGGCCGTCGCCGTGTACAACCACTACAAGCGCATCCAGGCCGGCCATGCCCCGCGGGGTGCCGGAAACCTTGCCGATGCCGTAGCCGCCGACGACGTCGAAATCGGCAAGTCCAACATCCTCCTGATCGGCCCCACCGGCTGCGGCAAGACCTATCTGGCGCAGACGCTGGCCCGCCGCCTGAACGTCCCGTTCGCCGTCGCCGACGCCACCGCGCTCACCGAAGCCGGGTACGTGGGTGAAGACGTCGAAAACATTCTGCTGAAGCTCATCCAGGCCGCCGACTACGACGTCAAGAAGGCCGAGCAGGGCATCATCTACATTGACGAAATCGACAAGATCTCCCGCAAGAGTGAGAACCCCTCCATCACCCGGGACGTTTCCGGTGAGGGCGTCCAGCAGGCGCTGCTGAAGATCCTCGAAGGCACCGTTGCCTCCGTGCCGCCACAGGGCGGGCGCAAGCATCCGCACCAGGAATTCATCCAGATCGACACCACCAACGTCCTCTTCATTGTTGCCGGCGCCTTCGCCGGCCTGGAGGAGATCATCGGCTCCCGGTCCGGCCGCAAGGGCATCGGTTTCGGTGCGCCGCTGATCGAAACCACCAAGGGCACGGACTCCTACGCCGAGGTCATGCCCGAGGACCTGCTGAAGTTCGGCCTGATCCCCGAGTTCATTGGCCGCCTGCCGGTCATCACCACCGTCTCCAACCTGGACCGCACGGCCCTGATCCGGATCCTGACAGAGCCTAAGAACGCCCTGGTGAAGCAGTACCAGAAGATGTTCCAGCTCGACGGCGTCGAACTCACCTTCGAGCAGGGCGCACTGGACGCGATCGCCGACCAGGCGCTGGAACGCGGCACCGGCGCCCGCGGCCTGCGGGCCATCCTGGAGGAAGTCCTGCTGCCGGTGATGTTCGATCTGCCGAGCCAGGAAAACGTCGCCACCGTGGTGATTACGGCGGATACCGTGGAGAAGAAGGCCGAACCGACCCTCATCTCCCATGCTGTGGCCACGAAGCGCCGGAACAAATCCGCCTGATCCACGGTTTAGGGAAGTAGTACCAAGGGCGCCAAAGCGCCGCCGACTGCTTCGAAGGAGTTCTCCATGACCGCTGATGCCTCTGTGTCCGCTGCCGGTTCCGCATCCACTGCCGGTTCGGTATCGACTGCCGATTTCTGGTTCGATCCGATGTGCCCGTTCGCCTGGGTCACGTCCCGGTGGATGGACGAGGTGGAAAAGGTCCGCAATGTCCGCACCAACTGGCATGTGATGAGCCTGTCGGTGCTCAACGAGGGCCGCGACCACCTCCCGGAGGACTACCGGAAGCGCATGGACGCTGCCTGGGGACCGGTGCGCGTGATCATCGCGGCCCGGGAACTGCACGGCACCGAGTACATCAAGAAGCTCTACGACGCGATGGGCACCCGCATCCACACCGGCGGGAACTCCGACTTCCCGACGGTGATCCGTGAAGCGCTGGCCGAGGTCGGCCTGCCTGCCGAGCTCGCGCAGTACGCTGACACCGAGGAGTACGACGCGCAGCTGCGCGCCTCCCACAAGGAAGGCATCGCCAAGGTCGGCGACGACGTCGGAACCCCCATCGTGGCCTTCAACGGCACCGCGTTCTTCGGCCCCGTGCTGACCCGCATCCCACGCGGCGAGGAAGCCGGCCGGATGTTCGACGGCGCCGTCATGCTGGCTTCAAACCCGGCGTTCTTCGAACTCAAGCGCAGCCGGACCGAGCACCCGCAGTTCGACTAGGTCCTCAGCACAAAAAACGCCCGGCCGGGTAACCCGGCCGGGCGTTTTCTGCTTGCGGCTCTTTTTTACTCGGCCGGCGGAGCCAGCTCCACGTCGGAGACGGCCAGCTCGCCCTCACCGACGGCGAGGTTCAGCTCGCGGACGTTGCCGGCGGCCTTCAGATCCGCCTGTCCGGCCCGGAGGCGGGCCACTGCACCCTCAGGCGCGGTGACGGTCGCCTTCAGGACCTCGGTCCGCTGCTTGACCTTGGCTTCCGACTTGGCCTTGCGGATGCCGCCCAGGGCGGTGGCAACCGTGCCGAGGATACCGGCGTCGGCGTCGGCCACCGCGGTGGAGAGACCGTCCACGTTCGGCCACGGAGCCCGGTGCACCGAACCCGCACGCCACCAGCCCCAGACCTCTTCGGTTGCGAAGGGCAGGAACGGCGCAAACAGGCGCAGCAGTGCGTCCAGGGTGGTGGCCAGGGTGGCCAGCACCGAGGCCTGCTCCGCCTCGCCTGCGGCACCGTAGGCACGGTCCTTAATCAGCTCCACGTAGTCATCCGTGAAGGACCAGAAGAAGGACTCGGTCAGCTGCAGGGCCTTGGCGTAGTCGTAGCGGTCAAACGCGCTGGTGGCGGCCTGGACGACGTCGGTGAGCTGGGCCAGGAGGGACAGGTCCAGGGCGTTGGTGATGACCGAGGTGTCCTCCAGCGCCACGTTCTTCTCCGTGGCACCCAGGTTCAGCACGAACTTGGACGCGTTAAGCAGCTTGATGGCCAGGCGGCGCCCGATCTTCATCTGCGCAATTTCGTAGGCCGTGTCCGCGCCGAGCTTCGCCGAGGCTGCCCAGTAACGCACGGCGTCGGACCCAAACTCGTTGAGCACATCGGTGGGGACCACCACGTTGCCCTTGGACTTGGACATCTTCTTCCGGTCCGGATCCAGGATCCAGCCCGAAATCGCGGCGTGCTTCCACGGGGCGGCGGCGTTCAGCGCATCGGCGCGCACCACGGAGGAGAACAGCCAGGTGCGGATGATGTCGTGGCCCTGCGGACGCAGGTCGAACGGGAAGACCTTTGCGAACAGGTCCTCGTCCACACTCCAGCCGCCCACGATCTGCGGGGTCAGCGACGACGTGGCCCAGGTGTCGAGCACATCCGCGTCGCCGATGAAGCCGCCCGGCTGGTTGCGCTGGGATTCTTCGTAGCCCGGTGCCGCTTCCGCGGCCGGGTCCACCGGAAGAGACGCGGAATCGGGCAGCACAGGATGGTCATAGTCCGGGTTTCCGGCGGCATCCAGCGGGTACCAGACGGGCACGGGGACGCCGAAGAAGCGCTGGCGGGAGACCAGCCAGTCACCGTTCAGGCCCTCGATCCAGTTCTCGTACCGGGAGCGCATGAACGCGGGGTGGAAGTCGATTTCCTTGCCGCGGGCAATCAGGCGTTCGCGGCGCTCCTCGTCACGGCCGCCGTTGCGGATGTACCACTGGCGGCTGGTGACCACTTCGAGGGGCTTGTCGCCTTTTTCGAAGAAGTTGACGGGGTGGGTGATCTTCTTGGGTTCGCCGTCGAGGTCGCCGCTTTCGCGGAGCATCTCCACGACGGTTTCCTTAGCGCTGAAGACCGTCTTGGTGGCCAGGGCGGCGTAGTTTGCCTTCGCCGTCTCGGTGGCGATCCACTCCGGGGTATCCGCGAGGATCCGGCCGTCGCGGCCAATCACGGCGCGGGTGGGCAGGTTCAGTTCCCGCCACCAGGTCACGTCGGTCAGGTCGCCGAAGGTGCAGATCATGGCGATGCCGGAGCCCTTGTCGGGCTTGGCCAGCGGATGCGCCTTCACCTCCACCTCGACGTCGAACAGCGGGGACTTCACCGTGGTGCCGAACAGGCGCTGGTACCGCTCGTCGTCGGGGTGTGCCACCAGGGCCACACAGGCGGGAAGCAGTTCCGGGCGGGTGGTCTCGATGTAGATCTTTTCGCCGTCGGGGGCATGGAAGCTCACCCGGTGGTAGGCGCCGGGCTGCTCGCGGTCCTCGAGCTCGGCCTGCGCCACGGCGGTGCGGAAGGTGACGTCCCAGAGGGTCGGTGCCTCGGCCATGTAGGCGTCACCGGCGCGCAGGTTGTCCAGGAAGGCGCGCTGGCTGACGGCACGCGAGTGGTCGTCGATGGTGCGGTAGGTGCGCTTCCAATCCACGGACAGGCCGAGGGTGGAGAAGAGGTCCTCGAAGACCTTCTCGTCCTCCACTGCCAGTTCCTCGCACAGTTCGATGAAGTTGCGGCGGGAAACGACGTCGAAATCACGCTGGTTCTTCGCGGCCTTGGCGGGCGGGCGGTAGTCGGCGTCGTACGGCCTCGTGGGGTCACAGCGCACGCCGTAGTAGTTCTGCACGCGGCGCTCGGTGGGCAGGCCGTTGTCGTCCCAGCCCATCGGGTAGAAGACGTTCTTGCCGGTCATCCGCTTGTAGCGGGCCATAACGTCGGTCTGCGTGTAGGAGAACATGTGCCCCACGTGGAGCGAGCCGGAGGCCGTGGGCGGGGGAGTGTCGATGGAGTAGACCTCGTCGCGGACCGTGTCCGGGTCAAACGCGTACGTTCCCTCCTCGCGCCAGCGGGCGCTCAGCTTGGACTCGAGCCCCTCAAGGGCCGGCTTGTCGGGGACGGATACGGTCTGGGGTTCGTTGTCGGGCGTGTCTGTGCCCGGGATATGTTCAGCCATGGTGTCCATTCTTCCATGCAGGCTTATGGTCTGAGGCACTGCCGGACTTACCGGACTGTCGGGGGTGTTGCTGCCTGTGTCCCATCCTGCGGTGACTTGCCGAAGTAATGGGCCAGGAAGAAGGTCATGGCCAGGGCTCCGGCCAATGTCGGGATCCGGTCGCGGGAACCTGCTCTGGTCCGGCCGAGCAGTGCCGCACCGCCGGCGGCATTCAGGGCGCTCCACGCGGCGTTGGCCATGGGTCCCGAGAGTCCGACGCCGGGTGGATTGGCAAACGGGGTGGGAAACCTCCGCCCCTGGACGGCGCTGACCCCGTGCGGGACCGCATTGGCGAGGAGCACTCCGGCGAGGAATCTGGTGACGAGGGGCATGGCTGTCCTGTTCGGTTGGCGGGCCGGTGGGCTGGCGTACCGAGAGCCTACAGCTATGGCACCAGTCCAAGGCGCCGCACAGCATCCCACCGGGTGGTGCTGCTGGTGAGAGGGTGGGGCCTCAGCAGGAAACACCAGTCCCAAACCGTGGGACAGCGTGCCGGACTGGGCCGCCCGCCGCACAGCATCCCACCGGGTGGTGCTGCTGGTGCGGGTGGGACCTCAGCAGCTACCAGCAGCCCCAAACTGTGGGATGGCGTGCGCGTAGCCCGCGGCTTCTATCCCTCCACACATGCTCCAACGGCCCCGGATGCGTGGTTGTGCTCCATCCCGCAGCTTGAAAGAGCAATGATCGGCCGGAGAGACATCATTGTGTGGGGATGCAGCAGCTGGAGGCGTTCCTGCTCACACGTTACGGAGTAGCCAGCTACGGGACGCTGACTGCCAATGGGTTCCCCCGGCGGACGGTCGACCAGGCTGTGCGGACCGGGATGGTCCGGCGAGTGGCCCGCGGGACGTTTGCGCTGCCCCAGGCAGACGCCCGGTTGGTTGATGCCGCACGCAACCGGGCCTCGTCGACATGTGTCTCGGCGGCGCACCTTCTCGGCTGGTGGGTACTGACCCCACCGGTAACTGCACATGTCCGGTGCGACGCGGCCCGTTCCATACCCGGCGCGGTCGTCCACCGGGGACAACGGTCGGCACACCGGCTGATAGCGCCGCCGCAGCAGATCCTCCGGGACGCCTTCCGATGCCTTCCCCGGCTGGACGCACTGGTCATGGCGGAATCAGCAGTCATAACCAACGCCGTGGGACTGCAGAGCCTGCAGAAGGAATTCTCCAGGCAGCAGGACTGGCCGGTCCGGGCACTGCTGGGGACGATTCGGCGCACCACGGCATCGCCGCTTGAGGTCTGCGCGCGGTTCCACCTGCTGAACGCGGGACTACGCGTCGAGACAGAGGTGCTCCTGCCCGGTATCGGACGAGCTGATCTGCTTGTAGACGGGTGGCTGATCGTCGAGATTGACGGGTTCGCTTTCCACAGCAGTAGGGAGCACTACCGCATGGACCGGCGACGGTGGAACGCTTCGTCCGCGGCCGGGTGGATCACGCTGCGGATCACCGCGGAACTTGTCCTGCACCGGCCGGACGAGTTTGTGGATCTGGTGAAGAAGACGCGGGATACGTGGGGCCACCGGTTGCGGCAGCAGCCGCAGTACCAGGGCAGCAGCAGTGGACCAGCAGCCGCGACCGCAGCAGCCGCAGGCGTAACAGAAGGGCTGGACCCGCCGAAGAACCCCGGCGGGCATCGGAACACTGGCTAAGGTGTTTCCATGACTGACATCACACCAAAGCGGGCCGTTGTTACCGGAGCAAGTTCAGGGATCGGAGCCGCGGCAGTACGTGCGCTGCGGGCCTCGGGCTGGGACGTTGTGGCGGTGGCCCGCCGCGAAGAGAAACTGCAGGCGCTCGCCGAAGAAACCGGCGCGGAAGCCATCGCGGCGGACGTCACCGATGACGGCTCCGTGACAAGGCTCGCCGAACAGGTCCTCGCCGGCGGGGGAGTGGATGCCCTGATCAACAACGCCGGCGGAGCCTTCGGGCTGGACCCGGTAGCCAGTGGAAGCACCGCGGACTGGCAGCGTATGTACGACGTCAACGTCCTAGGCGCCCTGCGGATGACACAGGCGTTCCTGCCGGCACTGCGGGACAGCGGACAGGGATCGGTCCTGCTGCTCACGTCGACGGCGGCCTACACCGCCTATGAGGGCGGTGCCGGATATACGGCCGCCAAGGCCGGGGAGCAGATGCTGGCCAGGACCCTGCGGCTAGAGGAAGCCGAGCACAACGTACGCGTCATCGAGATTGCCCCCGGCATGGTGAAGACCGAGGAATTCTCCCTGAACCGGCTGGGAGACAAGGAAGCGGCGGAGAAGGTCTATGACGGGGTCGAAAACCCGCTCACCGCTGAAGATGTTGCCGGGGTGATGGCGTTCGCCTTGAACGTTCCGCACCACGTGAACCTGGACCAGGTGGTGGTGCGGCCGCTGGCGCAGGCCGCCCAGCACAAGGTCATCCGCAGCAGTCAGTCAGGTACTGCGCAGCAGCCCGGCAGATAGTACGCAACAGCCCGGCAGGGCAGCAGGGGCCCGCCCGGAGGACAGTGCTTCGACAACCCTCCGGGCGTGGCCTAAACTTGACCGGAGCAGCACTGACCCGGCCATCACCGGTGAGCTTCCGGAAGAACAGCCGCATCTGCCCCCGCAGATTGCAGCCCAGTAGAACCGGACGGGTAAGCCCGTCACAGCAGTCAATGAGCGGCAGCCGCGCGGCCCCCAGCACACCGGGGAACGTACGGCGGCAAGCGAGGTGGTACCGCGGTTACCGCCGGTCTTCGGACCGGTAGAGGCCGCCCTCGCATCCTGTTCCACAGCCAGATTCACTTGCCGCTATCAGGATGACGAATATGCCCTCTATATACCCCAAAGCCAGCACCGGCGACTCAGCCGCTGCTACTGTTCCCTCCTCACCCCGGTTTCCGGAACTCGAAGAACGCGTTCTGAAGTACTGGGACAAAGACGGCACCTTCCAGGCCTCCATTGACGCCCGCCCCGCCGGAAAAGACGGCGACAACGAGTTCGTCTTCTACGACGGCCCGCCCTTCGCCAACGGCCTGCCGCACTACGGGCACCTGCTGACCGGCTACGTCAAGGACCTGGTGGCCCGCTACCAGACCCAGCGCGGCCGCCGCGTGGAGCGCCGGTTCGGCTGGGACACGCACGGCCTGCCCGCCGAACTCGAAGCCATGAAGCAGCTCGGCATGAGCGACAAGGTCCAGATCGAGAAGATGGGCATCGACAAGTTCAACGATGCCTGCCGCGCCTCGGTCATGAAGTACGCCGGTGAGTGGCAGGACTACGTCACCCGCCAGGCCCGCTGGGTGGACTTCGAGAATGACTACAAGACGCTCAACGTCGAATACATGGAATCCGTCATCTGGGCGTTCAAGACCCTGCATGAAAAGGGCCTGACCTACAGCGGCTTCCGCGTCCTTCCGTACTGCTGGAAGGACGAGACGCCCCTGTCCAACCATGAGCTGCGCATGGACGACGACGTCTACAAGATGCGCCAGGACCAGACGGTCACGGTCACCTTCCCCATCACCGCCGGAGACAACCCGCTCTCCGCGGAGCTCGACGGCGTGAACGCGATCGCCTGGACCACCACCCCCTGGACCCTGCCCACCAACATGGCCCTCGCCGTCGGACCCGAGGTCCGCTACGCCGTCGTGCCCGCAGGCCCGAACGGCACTCAGGCAGGCGAGGGACGTTTCCTGCTGGCTGAAGACCTCGTGGGTTCCTACGCCAAGGACCTGGGGTACGACGACGCCGAGGGCGCCCGCGCGGCCGTCACCGCCGTCCACCTGGGCAAGGACCTGGCCGGGCTGCGCTACGCCCCGCTGTGGAACTACTACACCGACACCGAGAAGTGGGGCACCGCCAACGCCTGGCAGATCGTCACCGCTGACTATGTCACCACCACTGACGGCACCGGCATCGTCCACCAGGCACCCGCCTACGGTGAAGACGACCAGAAGGTCTGCGAGGAATACGGCATCCCCGTAATCCTCTCCGTGGATGAGGGCGGCAAGTTCCTGCCCATGTTCGGCACCGGGGAACTCGCCGACATCGCCGGACTGCAGGTCTTCGACGCCAACAAGCCGATCACCAAGGTGCTCAAGGCAGAGGGCCGGCTGCTGCGCCAGGCCAGCTACGAGCACAGCTACCCGCACTGCTGGCGCTGCCGGAACCCGCTGATCTACAAGGCGGTCTCCTCCTGGTTCGTGGAGGTCACCAAGATCAAGGACCGCATGGTCGAACTGAACCAGCAGATCAACTGGATCCCGGACAACGTCAAGGACGGCCAGTTCGGCAAGTGGCTGGAAAACGCCCGCGACTGGTCCATCAGCCGCAACCGCTACTGGGGCAGCCCCATCCCGGTCTGGGTGTCGGACGATCCCAACTACCCGCGCACCGACGTGTACGGTTCGCTGGCCGAGATTGAAGCCGACTTCGGCCGGCTGCCGCTGAACAAGGAAGGCCAGCCGGACCTGCACCGCCCGTTCATCGACGAGCTGACCAGGCCCAACCCGGACGACCCCACCGGCCAGTCCACCATGCGCCGCGTGGAGGACGTCCTGGATGTGTGGTTCGACTCCGGGTCCATGCCGTACGCCCAGGTGCACTACCCGCACGAGAACGCCGACTGGTTCGAGAGCCACAACCCCGGCGACTTCATCGTCGAGTACATCGGCCAGACCCGCGGCTGGTTCTACACCCTGCACGTCCTGGCCACCGCACTGTTCGACCGCCCGGCGTTCCGCAACGTCATCAGCCATGGCATCGTCCTGGGCTCCGACGGGCAGAAGATGTCCAAGTCGCTGCGCAACTACCCGGACGTGTCCGAGGTGCTGGACCGCGACGGTTCCGACGCCATGCGCTGGTTCCTGATGGCTTCCCCGATCCTGCGCGGCGGAAACCTGATCGTCACCGAACAGGGCATCCGCGACGGTGTCCGCCAGGCCATCCTGCCGCTGTGGAACGTCTGGCACTTCTTCAGCCTCTACACCAACGCCGCGGACAACGGCAACGGTTACGAGGCCAAGGCCTGCTACGACTCCAGCGAACCGCTGGACCGCTACCTGCTGGCCGCCACCGGCGACCTGGTCCGCGACATGGGCGCTGCGCTGGACTCCTACGACGTGTCCGTGGCGTGCGAGATCCTGCGCGCCTACATGGACACGCTCACCAACTGGTACATCCGCCGCAGCCGTACCCGCTTCTTCGAAGAAGACACCCAGGCCTTCGACGTGCTCTACACCTGCCTGGAGACCGTGTGCCGGGTGGCGGCTCCGCTGCTGCCGCTCATCGGCGAGGAAATCTGGCGCGGCCTTACCGGTGGACGATCGGTGCACCTGACCGACTGGCCGGACGCGGACCTCTTCCCGAGCGACCCCGCACTGGTGGAACGCATGGAAGCCACCCGGCGGATTGCCTCCGTCGGTTCCTCCCTGCGCAAGGGCGCAAACCTGAGGGTTCGCCTGCCGCTGTCCGAGCTGACCGTCGTCGCCCCTCAGGCGCAGGCACTGGCCGGCCAGTTCGCCGCGATCATCGCTGACGAACTGAACCTGAAGAATGTCCGCCTGGTGGATGCCTCCGACGCGGATCCCGCCGAGTTCGGCATCAGCCAGAAACTCGTGGTCAACGCCCGCGCCGCCGGTCCCCGCCTGGGTAAGAACGTGCAGACGGCCATCAAGGCCGCCAAGTCCGGCGACTGGTCAGTGGACGACGCCGGTGCGGTCACCGCCGGCGGCCTCGCCCTGGAGCCGCAGGAGTACACGCTGGAGACCGTCGTCGAAACGGGCGAAGGGGAATCCGCGAAGGCCGTTGCCGTGCTTCCCGGCGGCGGCTTCCTGGTGCTCAACACGGAGGTCACCCCGGAACTGGCTGCCGAAGGCGCCGCCCGCGACGCCATCCGCGCCATCCAGCAGGCCCGCCGCGACGCGGACCTGCACATCAGCGACCGCATCCGGACCCGCGTCACGACGGGGGAGCAGGAAGCGGCCGCGCTCGAAGCCAACGCCGGCCTCGTAAAGGCCGAAACGCTCACGGACGAGCTGATTGTCACCGGCGGCCTCGCCACCGGCGACACAGACGCCGACAGCGAGAAATACATCGTCACAGTGGAGAAAATCTCATGAGTTCAGCAGACACCCCGTCCGGTTCCATCGACGGGTTCTCCGTGGAGAGCGTTTATGCCGAACTGCTCAGCCGCGCCCCGGAGAACAAGATGGAGCCGCGCATGGCTCCGCTGTTCCGGGCGATGGAGGTGCTGGGGGAGCCGAACAAGGCGTTCCCGATCATCCACATCACCGGCACCAACGGCAAGACGTCCACGGCCCGCATGATCGAGGCCGGACTGCGGGCCTACGGGCTGCGCACCGGCCGGTACACCAGCCCGCACCTGAGCAGCGTCACCGAGCGGATCAGCATTGACGGCGAGCCTGTCAGCGATGAAACGTTTGTCCGCATCTGGGATGAAATCCACCCTTACCTGGACATTGTCGACGCCGAGCTGGAGGCAGCGGGCGAGCCCCGGCTGACCTACTTCGAAGCAGTGACCATCCTGGCGTTCGCCGTCTTCGCGGACGAGCCCGTGGACGTAGCCGTGATCGAAGTGGGCCTTGGCGGCATCACCGACGCCACCAACGTGGGCGACGGCTCGGTGTCCGTGGTGACTCCCATTTCGCTGGACCACACTGAGCTGCTGGGTGACGACGTCGCCGACATCGCCCGGGAAAAGGCCGGCATCATCAAGGAGGACGGGTTCCTGATCAGTGCCGCGCAGCCCATGGAGGCCGCACAGGTGCTGCTGGAAAAGGCACACGAAGCCGGCGTCCCGTTCCGCTTCGAAGGCGTGGAGTTCGGTGTGGAATCGCGGGTCATGGCCGTGGGTGGGCAGATGATCACCGTCAACGGCCTGGCCGGCCGCTACGAGGACCTGCAGGTGCCGCTGCACGGCGCCCACCAGGCCGAAAACGCCGCGGTTGCCGTAGCCGCGCTGGAGGCCTTCATCGGCGGCGGAACCAAGGAGCTCGACGTCGAACTGCTGCGCACCGGGTTCCTGACCGTCACGTCGCCCGGCCGCCTTGAGGTGGTGCGGACCGCTCCCACGATCGTGGTCGACGCCGCACACAACCCCGCCGGTGCCAAGGCAGCAGCCGCGGCACTGCGCGAGGCGTTCAACCTCACCACGCTCGTGCTGGTGGTGGGCATCCTGGCGGAGAAGGACGCCGTCGGGATCCTCAGCGAGCTCCGGGAGGAGCTCGGGGACCTGGTCAGCGGTGTGGTGCTGACCCAGTCCAGCTCGCCCCGGGCCATCCCGGCCGAGGAACTGGTCCAGGACGCCGTGGATGCCGGCTTCGCGGATGAAGACATCCAGGTCGAAGCCGGCCTGGACAACGCCCTCGAATGGGCCGTGGCCAAGGCCGAGGAGAACAACGACCTCTCCGGCGGCGTGCTCGTGGTCGGTTCCATTACCGTGGTCGCGGAAGCGCGCACCCTCCTCGGAAAGTAGGCATGCAGCTATGGCAAAACTGACCAAGGCGCAGCGCGAATGGCGCCCGGGCATGCCCAAGAAGCGCCGTTCCATCAAGGTGATGTTCGCATCCACGGTCCTCACGCTCGAAGCGTTCGTGGTCCTGTTCGGGACGCTCGCCGTCTTCGGCGTGCACCGCGACACTGTTTCCCCGCCGCTGCTGCTCGGCGGCGGACTGCTGCTGGCAGCGGCGATGATCGGAACCTGCGCCGTGCTCTCCAAGCCTGCGGGGCCGGCGATCGGCTGGATCCTGCAGCTGGTGCTCATTGCCACCGGTTTCCTGGACGCCATGATGTTCCTCGTGGGCGGGCTTTTTGCGCTGACCTGGTGGTACGGGCTGCGCGCCGGCCAGCGGCTGGACCGCGAGAACCGTGAACGCGACCGGATGCAGGCGGAATGGGAGAAAGCACATCCCGAAGAGGGGGATGCGGCCGCGGCCCCCGAACCACCCGTCGGCACCGACTAGGCTTAGAACCGATATCCGACCGTTCCAAGGAGATACCCCGTGAGCACCGAGCGCACACTTGTCCTGATCAAACCCGACGGCGTCGAGCGCCGGCTCACCGGCGCCATCCTGGCGCGCATCGAAGCCAAGGGTTACACCGTGGCGGAATTGAAGAAGACCGAGGCCACCCGCGAAATCCTCGAAGAGCACTATGCCGAGCACCAGGGCAAGCCGTTCTACGACCCGCTGGTGGAGTTCATGCTCAGTGGTCCGGTCGTTGCCGCCGTCCTCGAGGGACAGCGCGTGATTGAAGGCTTCCGGTCCCTGGCCGGAACCACCGATCCGACGACGGCGGCCCCGGGCACCATCCGCGGCGACTTTGGCCGCGACTGGGGTACGGCAGTGCAGCAGAACCTGGTCCACGGCTCCGATTCGGCGGAATCCGCGGCCCGCGAAATCGGCATCTGGTTCAGCTGACACCGGTTTTAGCGTAAATAAGACAGGGAAAGGGCCGGCACCCATGGGGTGCCGGCCCTTTCCCTGTCTTCGATGCTCGAAGCTACGGGATCAGCTTTTCGTCCCGAAGGCGAGCAAAGAGTGCCTTGAAGGCATCCTCGGTACGGCGGTAGCCGGTGAAGCCTGCCACCCGGCTCTTGCTCATGTCCGTCAGCACCTCGACCTTCCGGCCCAGATCGGCATCCGTGTGCCACCACGAGGCCAACCGTCCAAGGTCGGGTTCGGCCAGGCCGTGACGGTCCGCGATCTTGGCCCAGGCATCGGACATGCCGGCCATCTGCTCTTCGAGCGGCCGCGGAGCGGACTCGTAACCGACCGGCTCGACGCCGAACTCCGCGGCCAGCCGCGGCCACAGGGAGCGCCAGCGGAAGACATCGCCGTTGACCACGTTGAAGGCCTCGTTGGCGGTCTGCTCATCCGTAGCCGCCCAGAGCATGTGCTCCGCAAGCAGTCCGGCGTCGGTCATATCGGTGACCGAATTCCACTGGGTCTCCGAGCCCGGGAAAACAAACGGCATCCCGAGTTCGCGGCACAGGGTCGCCTGCACGGCCAGGGTCTGGCCCATGTTCATGGCGTTGCCGACAGCGAAGCCGATGACAGTGTGGGCGCGGTGGACGGACCAGGCGAAGCCCTGCCGTTCGGCGGCCTCCATCAGTTCGTCTTCCTGGGCGTAGTAGAAGTTCTCGACCGGCAGGCGGGGCTCGTCTTCGGAGAACGGGGTGTCCGGCATGGGGCCCTCACCGTAGGCTTCAAAAGGTCCCATGTAGTGCTTGAGGCCGGTCATCAGGGCAACGTGCTCCAGCGGGGCGTCCGCCAGGGCTGTGAGCAGGTTGCGGACCATGGCCGAGTTGACGGCGATGTTCTGCGCCTCCGTCTCCTGCCGGGACCAGGAGGTGAAGAACACATGCGTCGGCTTCGCGCCTTCCAGCGCCTTGGCCAGGGTTTCGGGGGAGCTCAGGTCTCCGGCCACCGGTACGACGGCGGGGCGCGCCGGATCGGGGGCGCCGGGCTTCCGCGACAGGGCCAGGACTGTCCAGCCCTGATCCTCGAGCAGGTCCACCAGTGCGGCTCCGGCGATTCCGGTGGCACCGGCGACCAGTGCCGTGCGGGGGGATTCCTGGCGGGCAGGAATGGTTCTGAGCATGGTTCTCCTCATAAGTTGAAATGCAGCGCTGCGGTGCAAACGTCCGGACGCCTTCCTTTGCGGCAACGGCGAAGCGCCTGGGGAAATTCCTGACGGCCGCGGGAAAGACGCCTAGGCTATGCCCATGGCACTTATATACGACGCTGAACTGCGCCCGGGCAAAATGGAACTCATTTCCGGATGGCTTCCCGGAACCTGGTGGTTCCCCTCAACAGAGCCGGTCCCGGTCCAGAAGCTGGGGTCCTTCCGGTTCGACGACCCCGAGGGTGAGGTGGGCATCGAAACCACCATCGTGGCGGCCGGATCAACAGTGGTGCAGGTTCCGCTGACCTACCGGGGCGCGCCGCTGCAGGGCGCGGAGGAATTCCTGATCACCGAAATGGACCACTCGGTCCTCGGCCGGCGCTGGGTCTACGACGCCCTTGGCGATCCCGTCTACGCCCGGGCGCTGGAGGCCGCCGTGCTCGCGCGGCAGCCGCAGGCGGTCCAGCACATGGACAACGACGGCGTCCGTGAAGTGCTGCCCGAGACCATGCAGGTCAGCAGTACGGGAATGCCCAGCGGTGCCGAGCTGGTGGATGCCCCTGCCTCCGAGCCGGAGGGCTGGGCAGCTTCGGTCCTGACGTCGGGTGGCTGGGAGTTCTCCGTGGTCCGGGTGCTGGATCTGGACGGACGCACGGCGCCTGATCCCGCGCTCACGGCGACCTGGAAGGGGCAGGACATTCCGGTGGTGCTGGCCTGGGGCCTCCCGCTGGGCAGCTGAGCGGGAGCTAGCCGCCCACGAACGAGTTCAGGAACCGGAAGAAGATGGACGCCGCCGTCGCGATCCAGAGCAGGACGACGATCGGCCAGGACCAGTCGGTAAGGAACCGGACCAGGTTCGCCGGTGCCGGGATGGTACCGGCGGCCAGGTTGCGGATGGTGGTGAAGACAAACAACGGAATCATGGCTGCCCAGACCACGATGCAGTAGATGCACAGGACGTAGATGTCGAACAGGGCCTGGCTCCACAGCCACACCACGAACACCATGCCCAGGGTCACGCCGATCTGCAGTCCGATCCAGTACCACCGGGCAAACTGCGCACCCGACAGCAGTCCTGCGGCGGTGGTGATCACCACTGCAAAGGCCACGATGCCGATCAGCGGGTTGGGAAAGCCGAAAATCGAAGCCTGCCAGGTCTGGAACACGGTGCCGCAGGAAACCCACGGGTTGATGTCGCAGCTGGTGATGTAGTCCGCGTCGGCATAGACGCGGAGGCGCTCAATGACCAGGATTCCCGAAGCGATCCAGCCGACGGCCGCGGTGAGGAGCAGGGTCCAGATGAAGGACCGGCGTTCCGGCCGGACCGCCGGAGCAGCTGTTGTCCCGGCGCCGGAAGCTTCGGCGGGAACGGTTCCGGGAGATGGACGGGCTGCGCTGGAGGGCACGGAAGCTCCTTACGGAGGAGGTGTCGGAAGTAACTATCTGCCTCGAGTCTATGCGCAGAGACGGGCCAAAAAGGCGGCCGTATGCGATAATGAAGCTTGGCTGATGGCGGAACCACATTCCGTCACCGGTCCAGCGACAGGCTTCCGGTTCTGCCGGTGACGCTTCCCATGTAGTTAGCCCATCAATCCGGATGGGAACCAGGGAATCCGCCGGACAGACCTACCCATGGCCGTAACGAAGATTATCCGTTCCACGGGGGTAGCAGGAAAAGCGCCGCTGGTCTTCGAGTGATACCGCGCCCCACAGCTGGCGCGACCTCGGATGACATCCAGACGACTTCCGGCTGGCGGGATGGCTGCGATGCCACCGCACAGCCGACACATTGCCTTGGGGCATTGGAATGTGGCCAGTGCCGCAGGGCCGGAGCTTAGGCCTAAATGAATAATCAGAACGAATTGACCAGTGAACTGAACGCAGAAGCTGCTTCGGTTTCCAACGGGCAGGAGGCGGTCGAAGAGCAGCAGGCGCCCGTCAAGAAGGCAACCCGCAGTCGGCGCAAGTCCGTCCCCGCTTCCTCTCCCGCAGAGCCTCAGTCCCTTCCGGTGGACGCAGCAGCCGCTGAAACACCTGCCGCAGAAACCCCGGCGAAGCCCAAGCGCACGCGGGCTCCCCGCAAGAAGGCAGCACCCGCCGCAGAGGCGCCTGCCGCACCGGAGGAAACCCCCGAAGCTGTTGCTGAATCCGCTTCCGCCGCCGCAGATTCGGCATCGGCCGACCTTTCCACCGACGCCGCCCCCGCCGAAGCAGCGCCCGCCAAAACCGTCCGCCGCCGCCGCAGTCCGGCGAAGAAGGCCACAGCCGAACCGGTTGCCCTTACTGAGAGCGAAGCCGCCGGCGAAGTAACGCTGGCCGCCGGGCCCGAGTCCACCAACACGGCCGAGCCCGCCGCAGAAGCTCCCGCTCCCAAGACCCGCACCCGCCGCCGTGCCAGCACCCCCTCGGGCCCGGCACGCTCCGCGGAATCCGCAGCCGGTGCCGGTGCCGCCGAAGCCGCGGCCGAGCCCGTGCTCCCCGCTGCGGCCCAGGAGGACGCGCCGGTGCAGGACAAGCCGCAGGACAAGGCCGACGCGAAGGCTGAAGCTGCCGGTCCCACCTCGGCACTGGATCCCTTCTCCGTCCCGGAATCGCCCACCTCGGTGCTGTTCCACGCCCCCGACCTCACCTCTGTCCGTTCCGTGCCCGTAGTCCGGGCTGCCGAACCGGAAGAGACCGAAGAAGAAGACACTACCGAGGAGCCCGGCCGCTCACGGCGCCGCTCCCGCCGCGGCCGCAGCCGGCAGGGTTCCGACACCGTGGACAGCGGATCGGACGCCGCCGCGGACGACTCGCCGGCGGGTCCCGCCGACAACGAGGCCGACGGCGTCACGTCCCGTCGTCGTCGTCGCCGCCGCCGTGGAGATGCCGACCTGGAACTGACCGGGGGAGCGGACGATGATCCGCCCAACACGGTCACCCGTGTCCGCGCCCCGCGGGCACATGCCGACGCCCCGGTGTCGGACCGCGTCACCAGCGTCAAGGGCTCGACCCGGCTGGAGGCCAAGAAGCAGCGCCGCCGCGAGTCCCGCGAATCAGGACGCCGCCGCCACGTGATCACCGAGGCCGAGTTCCTGGCCCGCCGGGAATCCGTCGACCGCCAGATGATTGTCCGCCAGCGTGACGAGCGGATCCAGATCGGCGTGCTGGAGGACGGCGTCCTTGCGGAGCACTTCGTGTCCAACACCCAGCAGGACTCGCTGATCGGCAACGTGTATGTCGGCAAGGTCCAGAACGTGCTGCCCAGCATGGAGGCAGCGTTCGTGGACATTGGCCGCGGCCGCAACGCCGTGCTGTACGCCGGCGAGGTTAACTGGGACGCCGCCGGCCTCGACGGCCAGCCGCGCCGCATTGAACTGGCGCTCAAGTCCGGTGACTCCGTCCTGGTGCAGGTCACCAAGGACCCGGTGGGCCACAAGGGCGCACGCCTGACCAGCCAGATTTCCCTGCCCGGCCGGTACCTCGTGTACGTTCCGGGCGGCTCGATGACCGGTATCTCCCGTAAGCTCCCCGACGTCGAGCGCAACCGGCTCAAGAAGATCCTCAAGGACCACCTGCCGGAAAACGCAGGCGTCATCGTGCGCACCGCCGCCGAAGGTGCCAGCGAGGAGGAGCTGATGAATGACATCAACCGGCTCCGCGCGCAGTGGGAGAACATCGAGGCGAAGTCCAAGTCCACCAAGACCCTCCCGCCGGAACTGCTGTACGGCGAGCCCGACCTGACCATCAAGGTGGTCCGTGACGTCTTCAATGAGGACTTCTCGAAGCTCGTTGTCTCCGGTGAGGAAGCCTGGGACACCATCGAGGCCTATGTCACCTACGTGGCACCCGACCTGGTGGGACGGCTCGAGAAGTGGACCAAGGACGAAGATATCTTCTCGGCCCACCGGATCGATGAGCAGATCGCCAAGGCCCTGGACCGCAAGGTGTTCCTGCCCTCGGGCGGCTCCCTGGTGATCGACCGCACCGAAGCCATGACTGTGGTGGACGTGAACACGGGCAAGTTCACCGGCAGCGGCGGCAACCTGGAAGAGACCGTCACCAAGAACAACCTGGAAGCGGCCGAAGAAGTGGTCCGCCAGCTGCGGCTGCGCGACATCGGCGGCATCATCGTCATCGACTTCATCGACATGGTCCTTGAAGCCAACCGTGACCTGGTGCTGCGCCGCCTCGTGGAGTGCCTGGGTCGGGACCGGACCAAGCACCAGGTGGCAGAGGTGACGTCGCTGGGCCTGGTCCAGATGACGCGCAAGCGCATGGGCACCGGACTGCTGGAAGTCTTCGGCGAGACCTGCGAGCACTGCGAGGGGCGCGGCGTCGTCACGCAGGACGTCCCCGTGGAGCACCGCCGCAGCACCAGCCACACGGCCAACGGCCACGCTGTTGCCGACGACAACCACCAGCAGCACCTCAAGCAGGAGAAGCAGTCCCGCGGTGACCGCAAGCGCAACCGCAGCCGTGGACAGAACGGCAACGCTCCCGCCGTCGAGGAAGCGGCACAGCAGGACGAGCCGGTGCAGGAGGATGCCGAGCGGCAGGCGAAGGCCGAAGCCGCCCGTGCCGCCCTGGCCAGCATCGCTGCGGCAACCGCCGCCGCACATGAAGTAGTGGATGCGGCGGTCAACGGCAACGGAGGAGCCGCCGAGCCCGCAGCCGGAGACCAGCAGGTCGACGATTCGGGCACAGAGCCCGGTGCGGTGTTGAACATCCAGGGTGAAAACGTGGTGGTGCCCCGCCGCCAGCGGCGCCGTCCGGTCAAGGAAGAACCCACGCTGACGCTTGAAAGCCTCACCGAGGCCTTCAACGAGGTGGCCTCTGCCGTCTCCTCGGAACAGAAGGCCCCGCAGAGTGCGGCACCGCCGGCAGCGCAGACGTCCCAGCCTGACCGGGAACAGCCGGACCGGGAGCAGGAGACGCCGGCCCGTCCGGCGCGGCGCCGCCGGGCTGCCAGCAGCCCGCAGGGCGCAGCCGAGGTGACGGCACCGGCTGCGGGGGAGTCCGCTCCTTCCGCAACGGTCCGGCACACGGCTACGGCCGCGGCCAAGGCACAGGTGGCCCCGGAGGAGAAGACCGCAGCTCCGGCCCCGGTCATCCTGGGCGTCGGTGTGCCGGCCTCCGAACTGTAGCCGCACAGGAACCGCAGCGGGCGGCCTGGTCCTTCGGGGCCGGGCCGCCCGCGGGCGTTAAGCCGTCAGTCCGACCCGCCCCGGGTGCCCGATGCCCGGAACTGCCGCTGCATGGGATAAAGTAGAAACCGAGCAGTGGCACCGGTTCGGTGGCGCGTGGCCCGGCCGGCAGATGCAGCGCATTTGCGGGTTATGGGGCCGTTAGCGTAGCCTTGAACTTCGGTGCGAACGCCTTCCAACCGTTTATCGGTTCAGGCGGAACTGCATGGCGCTGGGCGGGCCAATCTGGCCCCACCCAAATGCGCATCCAAGTATTAAACGTCGAGAGAAGTGAGTTCCCAAGTGGTGTACGCGATTGTCCGCGCTGGCGGCCGCCAAGAAAAGGTTTCCGTCGGAGACCTCGTAACCCTGGACCGCGTCCCCGGTGGAGCCGGTAGCACCTTTGAGCTGCCTGCCCTGCTTTTGGTTGATGGCGACAAGGTCACCTCTGCTGCACAGGACCTGGCCAAGGTTACCGTGACTGCAGAAATCGTCGAGAACTTCCGGGGTCCGAAGATTGTCATCCAGAAGTTCAAGAACAAGACCGGCTACAAGAAGCGTCAGGGCTACCGCTCCTCGCTGACCAAGGTCAAGGTTACGTCCATCAACTCCTGATTCTCCTGCCGGCCCCAGGGCCGGGACCGCGGGTGTGATCCCGCCTGAGGGTTTCAATATCAGTTAGCAAAGGCAGGCAAAGAAATGGCACATAAGAAAGGTGCGAGTTCCACTCGCAACGGTCGCGACTCCAACGCCCAGTACCTCGGCGTAAAGCGTTTCGGCGGCCAGGTTGTCAAGGCAGGCGAAATCATCGTTCGCCAGCGCGGCACCCACTTCCACCCCGGTGAGGGTGTTGGCCGTGGAGGCGACGACACGCTGTTCGCCCTGGAAGCAGGCGCAGTTGAGTTCGGCAGCCGTCGTGGCCGCCGTGTCGTGAACATCGTGGCTGCTGCAGCCGCCGAGTAATCACCGGCAATTAGCTTTTCCGACGGGGCGGGCCTTGATGGCCCGCCCCGTCGTTTTTTAAGCCAAGTAGAATTGGCATGATCAAGTAGTTCCTTTGAAGGAGAACCATGGCCAGCTTTGTAGACCGCGTAGTGCTGCATGTTTCGGGCGGTACAGGCGGCCATGGTTGCGTGTCCGTCAAGCGTGAAAAGTTCAAGCCGCTGGGTGGCCCCGACGGCGGCAACGGCGGCGACGGCGGCGACGTCATCCTCCGCGTTGACTCCAATACCACCACCCTGCTCGACTACCACCACGCCCCGCACCGCCACGCCACTAACGGCGGCAACGGCATGGGTGACTGGCGCAACGGTAAGACCGGCGAGACGCTGATCCTCCCCGTTCCGGACGGCACGGTCGTCAAGAACAAGGCCGGCGAGGTCCTGGCGGACCTGGTAGGGGAGGGCAGCGAGTACATCGCAGCCGCCGGTGGCCAGGGCGGCCTCGGCAACTCCTCGCTTTCCTCGCAGAAGCGCAAGGCTCCCGGATTCGCGCTGCTGGGCGTCCCCGGCGAAGAGTCCGACATTGTCCTGGAGCTGAAGTCCATTGCCGATATTGCACTGGTTGGCTTCCCGTCGGCCGGCAAGTCCTCGCTGATTGCGGCCATTTCCGCAGCCCGGCCGAAGATTGCCGACTACCCCTTCACCACGCTGATCCCGAACCTGGGCGTTGTCCAGGCCGGAGACGTGCGCTTTACCGTCGCCGATGTTCCCGGCCTGATTGAAGGCGCCTCGGAAGGCAAGGGCCTGGGCCACAACTTCCTGCGCCACGTGGAACGCTGCGCCGCCTTGGTGCACGTGCTGGATTGTGCCGCACTGGAAACGGACCGCGACCCCATTGGGGACCTGGAAGTCATTGAGCGCGAGCTCGAGAAGTACGAAGTGGACATGAGCTACGCGGGCACCGACGGCGACGTCGTGCCGCTGAACCGCCGTCCCCGCCTTATCGCACTGAACAAGGTGGACGTTCCTGACGGCCGCGACATGGCTGAGTTCGTGCGGCCGGAACTGGAGAAGCGCGGCTACCGCGTGTTCGAGGTTTCCGCGTCCAGCCATGAAGGCCTGCGTGAGCTCGGGTTCGCCATGGCTGCCATCGTCAAGGACGCCCGGGATGCCGTGGAGAAGGCTCCGCCGCGCATCCAGCCGCCGGTCTTGAAGCCGCGCGGCGTCAACTACAAGGGCGGCTTCCTGATCCGCCGCGAGGAGCGCAACCTCGAGCCGCTCTTCCGCGTCCTGGGAGAGAAGCCGGTTCGCTGGGTCCAGCAGACCGACTTCACCAATGACGAAGCCGTGGGCTACCTGGCGGACCGCCTGGCTAAGCTGGGCGTGGAGGAGAAGTTGTTCAAGGAAGGCGCCAAGCCCGGTGACGCCGTGGTCATCGGCGAGGGCGACGGCGTCGTCTTCGACTGGGAGCCCACGATGATCGGCGGTGCGGAACTGCTTGCAGCTTCCCCGCGCGGCAGCGACATCCGTGTCGAAGACTTCTCCCGTCCGACCCGCGAGGAAAAGCGCGGCGACCACCAGAAGCGCAAGGACGCCCGCGCCGCCGCCCGTGAGGAGCTGGAAGCCGAGCGCAAGGCAGGTATCTGGACCGAGTCCGTGAACTACAAGAACTCCCCACGGCCCGCAGAGGGCACCGACGGGGAGTAACAACACCTTCATGGTCCCGCAGCGACCGTGAACAGCGCATAGGCTGGGCAGGTTATGAGTGAACACACCGAATTCGCCGTACCTGCCCGCCGTGCGTTAACCGCCCGTTCCGGACTGGCCCGCGCCCGCCGGGTGGTGGTCAAGGTCGGCTCCTCGTCCCTGACCTCCGTGGCCGGTGGTATTTCCGATGCCGCCCTCCGGTCCCTCGCGGACGTGCTGTCCGCCCGGCATGCCCAGGGCACCGAGATCATCCTGGTGTCCTCCGGCGCCATCAGTGCCGGGCTGGCCCCGCTGGGCCTCACCAAGCGCCCGGCGCAGCTTTCCTCCCAGCAGGCCGCGGCCAGTGTGGGACAGGGCCTGCTGATGGCCCGCTACACCGCCGCCTTCGGTGCACACGGTGTGACGGTCAGCCAGGTGCTGCTGACCGTTGAGGACCTGATGCGCCGCGCCCACCACGCCAACGCGCACCGGGCCATGGAGCGGCTGCTGAACTTCGGCGTCCTGCCGATCGTTAACGAGAACGACGCCGTTGCCAGCCATGAGATCCGCTTCGGCGACAATGACCGGCTCGCCGCCCTCGTGGCGCACCTGGTGAAGGCCGACGCACTGATCCTGCTCTCCGACGTCGACGCCCTGTATGACGGTCCACCCTCCGAGGGCGCCCGCCGGATCCCCGAGGTCACCGGGCCCAGGGACCTGGCGGACGTGCGGATCGGACGGGTCGGCAAAGCCGGCGTGGGCACCGGCGGGATGGCCACGAAGGTCGAAGCCGCCACCATAGCCGCCGAGTCCGGCATTCCCGCCCTGGTCACGTCCACCGCCAACGCAGCGGCGGCGCTGGCCGGCGAGGACGTGGGGACCTGGTTCACCACCCGCGGCAGGCGCCGGTCCATCCGCCTGCTCTGGCTTGCCCACCTGGCCCGCATCCAGGGCACCCTGGTGCTCGACGACGGCGCCGCAGGTGCAGTGGGGGACCGGCACCGGTCCCTGCTCCCGGCCGGAATCGTTGCCGTGGACGGACAGTTCGAACCCGGCGACGCCGTTGCGCTGGCGGATACCGCCGGCCGGGTGATCGCCCACGGGTTGACCAACTACGGCTCCGACGAGCTGCCGTCCATGCTCGGCCGGTCCACCCGCGAACTGTCCCGGGAACTGGGCCGCGGATATGAACGGGCGGTGGTCCACGTCAACGACCTCGTCCTCCTGCACCGGAATGAAGCGCAGCCGGGCACGCAGGCCGGGAACGGCCCTACACTGGGGACATGACTAACACCATCGATGCTGCTGCAGGTGGACCGGAGACCGCCGAGACCTCGGCCGAGAGTGTCGAAGCCCGGGTCCACGCCCTCGCAGACCGTTCCCGCACCGCAGCGCGGCGCCTCGCCGGAGCCAACCGTGCCTGGAAGGACCGTGCCCTGCTGCGGATTGCGCAGAACGTGAACGCGGAGCAGGACGCCATCCTGGCGGCCAATGCCGAGGACGTGGCCGCAGGCCGGGCCAACGGCACCTCGGCCGCACTGCTCGACCGGCTCTCGCTGACCCCTGCACGCATCACCGCGCTGGCTGCCGCCCTGGAGAATCTCGCAGGCCTTCCGGATCCGGTCGGATCGGTGGCCCGCGGCCAGACGCTGCCCAACGGGCTCCGGCTGCGCCAGGTGCATGTTCCGCTGGGCGTGGTGGCTGCCATCTATGAAGCCCGCCCGAACGTCACCCTCGACATTGCCGGACTGGCGCTGAAGAGCGGCAACGCGGTCCTCCTGCGCGGCGGCAGCGCTGCCGCCGCAACCAACAGCGTGCTGGTCGGCATCATCCGCAGCTCCCTCGAGGACGTGGGGCTGCCCGCTGACGCCGTGCAAAGCGTGGACCAGTACGGGCGTGAAGGTGCCAACGTGCTGATGAAGGCACGTGGCCGTGTCGACGTGCTGATTCCCCGCGGCGGCCGCTCCCTGATCCAGTCCGTCGTCACCAATGCCACCGTTCCCGTCATTGAAACGGGGGAAGGCAACGTGCACATCTTCCTGGACCGCAGCGCCCCGGTGGAGATGGCGGTCGATATCCTGCTCAACGCCAAAACGCAGCGGCCCAGTGTCTGCAACACCGTTGAAACCCTGCTGATCGCCGAAGGCGCCCCCGCGGCCCCCGATGTCCTGGCGGCGCTGGCCGCCGCCGGCGTCCGCCTGCATGCCGACCCCCGGGCCATGGAACTGCTTCCATCCGGCGTCACCGCCGAACCGGCCGACGACGGCGACTGGGGCCGTGAGTACATGGACCTGGACCTGGCCGTGGCTGTGGTGGACACCCTGGACGACGCCGTGGCGCACATTCGGCGCTGGACCACCGGTCACACGGAAGCGATCATCACCAATGACCTCGCCAACGCCGAGCGGTTTATCGCCGAGATCGATTCGGCCGCGGTGATCGTTAATGCCTCCACCCGTTTCACCGACGGGGGAGAGCTGGGGCTGGGCGCGGAAGTGGGCATTTCCACGCAGAAAATGCATGCCCGCGGACCCATGGGATTGAAGGAACTGACCACCACCAAATGGATCATCCAGGGCGACGGCCAGATCCGCCGCTGACGCCGGGAGCCGGACCCGCGCCGCGTCTGGCTGCGATGTGCCCGCGGTTGCGCGTACCATTGACCAAGAACCCGTTCCGCCGGTTGTCCTGCGGAACCCATTGATCTCTAGGGGAAATACATGCTGATCCAGCTTACGGGCGCCGTGTTTACTGCTGCCGAAGAACACCACGTTGACCTGCCGGCGTCTCCGTACGTCTACGGCGGGGTGATCTTTGCAGCGCTGCTGCTGCTGATGCTGATCACGGTGTCCTTCAGCAACGTGGGCAACCGCCACACGGCCGAGCCGGAGCACGTAGATCCCCAGCGCCAGTTTCCCGACAAGCATGACCACGGCCAGGCCATCCGGGACTGACCTGGTACGTGCAGCCAGCGGAGGCGTTCTTCCCCATGGGTGAACGGCAGCGGACGGAAGCCAACGGACAACGCAGGTTCCGTCTGGGAGTCATGGGTGGAACGTTCGATCCGATCCATCACGGCCACCTGGTGGCGGCCAGTGAAGTGGCCGCAATGTTCGATCTGGATGAGGTGGTTTTTGTGCCCACGGGTGATCCGTGGCACAAGCCGGCCGCCCAGCAGGTAAGTCCGGCCGAGCACAGGTATCTGATGACGGTGATCGCCACGGCGTCGAACCCGCGCTTCACCGTAAGCCGGGTCGACATTGACCGGGCCGGTCCCACGTACACCATCGATACCCTGCGGGACCTCAAAGCGGCACGGCCCGAGGCTGAGCTGTTCTTCATCACCGGGGCCGATGCCATGGCACAGATCCTGTCGTGGAAGGACATCCAGGAGCTGTGGTCACTTGCGCATTTCGTGGGAGTGACAAGGCCCGGGCATGTGCTCAAGGATGTAGGCCGCGACGACGTCTCCCTGATGGAGGTGCCGGCCATGGCGATTTCCTCCACGGACTGCCGGCGCCGCGTGGCTGAAGGCAACCCCGTGTGGTACCTCGTGCCGGACGGCGTGGTGCAGTACATCGCCAAGCACCGGCTGTATGCCGCCGTCAGCTAGACACCGGATTCCGCGGAAACCGAAACAGAACCAGTAGCGTCAACACATAAACCGGATGGGTAGGAAATGACTAACGGTCCAGAGTCCGCGCCGCGGCGCAGCCGCCGGGCGGCCGACGTACCCGTGGATTCCCCGGCCGGGCCGCGGGAACGTGAGTCCCAGCAGCGCGCCCGCGACAGGGAGACGCTGCGGACGTATAAGGCCCTGGCCGAGATCCCTGAGCGTTCGGTTCCCGAGACTGCTCCGCCCACCCGCCGCCAGCTGAGGCTGCAGCAGCAGCAAAGGCTTGCAGCAGGCGGCGACCGGGCCGCGGAGGTCCAGCCGGCGGACGGACCAGAAACCGGGCCCACCGCATCCGCTGCCACCGATGCACCCCTGCGCAGGGAACGGCGCCGCCAGTCGCCGTCGACCCCGGTGGGGGACAACCAGGGGGACACCCAGCGGGACACCCCGTCGGCCGCAGCCGGGCCGGCACCGCGCCGGGACCGCACACCATCCAGTGACCAGGCGCCGCTGTCCCGCCGCCAGTCCCGCAGCACTTCTCCGGCCGTCGAGGCGTCCGGAACCCCGGCCCCGGATGCCCACGCAGCACGCGTGCCGGCGCCGCAGGCTCCGGTACGGGACGCCGTCGGAACCCCCGCTGACGCCACGGACCCGAACACCGACGTCGAGGGCATGAGTGTTGAACAGGCGCTGGTGGCCCGGCAGGCACTCGAAGGCCAGGCCCGCAACCACGTTGCCGCCATGGAAGCCCTTGGAGCGGAGGATCCGCAGGCCGTCGACCTGGAACTGCTGGCGCAGCAGAAGGCCCTCGCCGAACGGGCCAAGGTCCTGAACCGCCGCACCCAGGCCATCCAGAAGCTGTCGCAGGAAAACGAGCAGCGCAGGCCTTCGTCCGGCGACCCCACCACCGCCCATAACCTGGCCATGGTCACACCGCTCGAGTTCGTCAGCGTCCCGGGCATGGAACATCCCGTGATGAAGGCACCGCCCACATCGCATGTGCCCATCGTGACGTCCTCGACACCGGTGGCCGATCCCGAAACGCCGCCTGCCGGAGCCCTGGCCGTGGTTCCGGCCCAGCGTCCGGCATCCGTGCCGCGCCGGGTCCCTGCCGGGGCCACTGATGTGCGCCATTCACGGATCCTGGCCCGCGCTGATGCGCTGGTCAACGCACCCCTCGAAACCGAGGAAGCTGCGCGTCCCATCGGCGCCCGCAGCGCCTTCGGGCTCGACCCCCTAGATGTCATGACGGCCGGACTCGGCCGTATCCGGAGGCTGCGGTTCGCGGTCGCCGGTGTTGCAGGTCTGGGCACACTTGCCCTGATCGTCGGAGTACTAATGATCGTCGGCGGCCTTGGCGGCTGACCGATTACCCCAAGGAGAAACACTTTGAGCGCCACCGAATCTTCCATTGACATTGCGCGGGCGGCGGCCAAAGCGGCGTCGGCCAAGATTGCCGACGACATCGTCGCAATCGACGTCAGCGAACGGCTCGCCATCACCGACGTGTTCCTGATTGCCTCGGCCTCAAACGAGCGCCAGGTCAACTCCATTGTTGACGGCATCGAAGAGGAACTTGCCAAGATGGACCTGAAGCCGGTCCGCCGCGAAGGACGAAGCGAGGGACGCTGGGTCCTGCTCGACTACGCCAACGTCGTCGTGCATGTCCAGCATGAGGAGGACCGGGTGTTCTACGCACTGGAACGTCTGTGGAAGGACTGCCCCGAGGTTGACCTTCAGCTCGAAGACGCACCCGCCGCCGTCGAGTCCGAATAACGCCGTACTCATGAGTGCTCCTGCGCCCTGGGACCCCGGAACCGAATCGCGCCGGGTCGTTTTCTGGCGCCACGGCCGCACCGAATGGAACCGGGTGGGCCGGTTCCAGGGACAGCAGGACATCGCCCTCGACGTCGACGGGGTGCGGCAGGCTGCGGAGGCCGCCGCAGTGCTGCGGTTCCTTGAACCCGCCAGTATTGTCTCCTCGGACCTCAGGCGTGCCCTGAACACGGGACGGGCCCTGGGCACCGCAACCGGCCTGGCCGTCGCGCAGGACAAGCGCCTGCGCGAAACCTTTGCCGGGACATGGGAGGGACGCACTTTTAAGCAGATTGCCGAGCAGGATGCTCCGCTGCTGGCCGCCTGGTCAGCAGGGGTCGGCAGCGCCCGGGCCGGCGGTGGTGAAACGCGTATCGACGTGGGCAGGCGCGTGGCCGAGGCCGTGGCCGAGGCCGTCCAGGCACTTCCCGCAGGAGGCACCCTGGTGGCGGTAAGCCACGGGGGAGCCATCCGTGCCGGAATCTGCGCCCTGCTGGGACTGCCGACCGAGTCCTGGGCGGTCATCTCGGGCGTCTCCAACTGCCACTGGTCCGTCCTGCAGGAAAGTCCGGACCGGCACGGGAATTCGGCCTGGCATCTGGCCCAGCACAATGTGGGGCTGGACTCCCTTCCCAGCGGTCCGGTCGAGGGCTGACAAACGGTCCTTCCGGCCCTTGGGACGGCGGCTGGCTGGATTTTGCGCTCCTCTTGATTTGTACTAAGGTAGAGGAGTTGCTTCGCCCCGGTGAACGGGAAAACGGGGCAATAAACCTTTAGTTTTGGGGCTGTGGCGCAGCTGGTAGCGCACCTGCATGGCATGCAGGGGGTCAGGGGTTCGAGTCCCCTCAGCTCCACCAAAACCTTCGGGAAACCGGAGGGTTTGCGGTGGAAGATCACTGATAGTTTGGGGCTGTGGCGCAGCTGGTAGCGCACCTGCATGGCATGCAGGGGGTCAGGGGTTCGAGTCCCCTCAGCTCCACCAACTAACCGCTGGAACACGGGAAATCCTGTGTCCGGCGGTTTTTTAGTGCCCGCAACACCCCTCGTCCGTTGTGACGCAGCTCTCACTACTGGTCGCCACTAGCTCTTCCGTTCTCCCTCCAACGGCCTTAGGCTCCTCATTGTCACACTGACAATAAATCAGGAGAGCGCCATGAATGCAGTACTGGACTGGATGAACTCGCCCGCGGCAACCCTGCTTGGAGCACCGGTCAGCTGGATCGAAGTCATCGGGTTCGTCACCGGTGCGGCCTGCGTCTACGGCGTCGCCCGGCAGAAGGCCTGGAACTGGCCCGTGGGCATCATTAACAACATCGCGTTTATGGTCCTCTTCTTCGGGGCCGGGCTCTACGGCGAGACCCTCCTGCAGGCCGTGTTTGCCGCTGTCGCCGTTTACGGGTGGTACAACTGGGTCCGCGGCGCCAGGGACACGGAGCAGAAGAGCGACCTGCCGATCCGCGACGCAAGCCGGAACGAGGTTATTGCCGGCATCGCAGCCGTCGTCCTGGCCACCGTGGGGATCGCGATGATCCTCACCCACGGAACCGACTCGGAGGTTCCCTGGCCCGATGCCTTCGTCCTGGCCGCGTCGCTCCTGGCCACGTATGGGCAGGCCAGGAAGATCTTCCAGCACTGGTACGTCTGGATTGCCATCGACCTCGTGAGCGTTCCGCTGTACTTCTCCCGCGGACTCAACCTCACCGCCGTCCTCTACATCGGCTTCACCGCCCTCTGCGTCTACGGTCTTATTGATTGGAAGCGCACCCGCAGCGCGGCAGTACGCTCGGCTGCCGCGGCCGGAAAGATACCGGCATGAGCCTGTTTGCCCGGGGTGCCGCGATCGGCTCGCGATGCCGGCAGCGAGCGGGCGCTGGATCCTTGGTACTGGCAGGAGCCTGATGACACGCGAAGAAGAGCAGTTCCTGTACGCGCCCAGGGAGTATCCCTCCGTAGCGCTGACCGTGGATCTGGTCGTCTTCGCCGTCAAAGGAAGGACCCTCCACGCAGCCTTCGTCCGCCGCGGAGGGCATCCCTTCAAGGGTGCCTTGGCTCTGCCCGGCGGCTTCGTGGGACCGGATGAGGATGCCCTCACGGCCGCGTGGCGCGAGCTGCAGGAGGAAACCGGGCTGGACCTGGGCTCGCACCGCGCCTACGTCGAGCAGCTCGCCACCTACAGTTCACCTGTCCGCGATCCGCGCATGCGCGTCGTATCCGTCGCGCATCTGGCGCTGCTTGGAACCGACGGCAGCGCCCTGCCCGCGCTGAACCCGGGCACCGGCACCGCTGCCGCGCAGTGGCTGCCCGTGTATGACGTCCTTGCCCACGAGACGCTTGCCTTCGACCACCGTGAGATCCTTAGTGCCGCTCTTGACCGCCTCGCCGGCAAGATCGAATACAGTCTCACCGCTGCCAGGCTCCTGCCTGAAGAGTTCACCCTCAACCAACTGCGCCGGGTGTACCAGGCCGTGTGGAACACCGACAAGCTCGACGCCGGCAACTTCACCCGCAAGATGGCCGGCGCGCTGCATGACACCGGACGCAAGGTCGTGCGCGGGAAGGGCGCCCCCGCAGCGGTGTTCACCGTCAAGGACGAGTACCTCAGCCCGCCGATGATGCGCCCCGCTGGGGGATGACCCGAAGCGGATGGTCAGCCTGACGGACCCTCAGCGTCCGTCCCGCCAGCTCCGCAGCAGCCCGGCAACAATGAGTCCCTGCCCGGCGCAATAGGTCAGCATCACCAGGGGATTGGACCAGTCCGGCATCTGTTCGGGCAGGAAGATCCGGCCGGCCAGGACCGTATCCGAGGCCAGGAACAGCAGGCCGCCGGCTGCCACCATGGGCCGGCACCGCGCCGCCGTCGCAGCCGTACCCGCGAGGACAATGCCGTATGCGGCCACCGCGGGAGCCAGGCCACCCAGCGCCGGCCAAAGGACCACGAGCATCAGGACCCACCACAGCGGGAAGACCAGGGCCCACCGGGGAAGCCGTCCGGCACCTCCGTAGCGCGCCAGCAGCCAGATATAGCAAATGTGCGCCAGTCCGAACGACCCGAGCATGACGGGCAGCTCCGGAGCCGACGGGAAGAACGTACCCGCGCCATCACCGATCCAGGAGAAAAACAGGGCGGCCATCAGCAGCACCCCCGGCAGGACACCGCCGGCAGCCCGGACAAGGCCGCGGCCGCCCCACAGGGCCGCAACGGCAAGCAGCGGCATCAGCGTCAGCTTGGTTGGTTCCGCAATGTCTGGGGCGTCCACGGCGCGGGCGGCGATGTGCACTGCGGACGCCGCAATAAACGGCAGGAACCCCCACCACCAGGCGCGGGACGTGGCAGAGGTCTGGCTATGGGTGGGCGCGGCGGTCACGGCACTCCTTCGGGTCGGCTGCAGCCCATCGTACGGTGCCTCCGGCACTGTGGCAGTTAGGCGCCCAGCACCCGGTCCAGATAGGCGTTGGCGAAGACCCTGCCCGGATCCAGCTGCTCCCGTACCGCCAGGAAGTCCTTGAAACGCGGGTACCGCTCCGCCAGTGCTGCCGCTTCCAGCGAATGCAGCTTGCCCCAATGCGGCCGCCCGCCGTGGGCGAGCATTAGTTCCTCGACGGCGTTGAAGTACTCGGCGAAGTCCTCCCGGTAATACCGGTGCACGGCTATATAGGCTGTATCCCGGCCATAGGCGGTGGACAACCAGCGGTCATCGGCCGCCGCCCAGCGGACCTCCACGGGAAACGAGATCCGCCAACGGCGTTCCTCGATCAGCTCCCTCAGGGCGGAGAAGGCCGGGCCAATGCGGTCGGCAGGAACGGCGTACTCCATCTCCCGGAACCGCACGTTGCGCCGGGTGGTGAAGACCCGCGCAGAGGCGTCAGAATAGTCCCGGCCACCGAGCAGCCGTGCAGCTGCGGCGTTCACGGCAGGGACAACCGCCGGTAGTGCACTGCCTACGGCACAGGTACCTCGGAACACGGTGTTTGCCAGCAGGGAGTCGTTGACCCAGCGCGCGGCGGGACCGGGCGGACGGCAGCGGGCAGAGCCGGGCAGGCGGGTGTTCGTCTTGGTGGCAGCGCGGTCGGTGTGCGGAAACCAGTAAAACTCAAAATGGTCGGTTGCTTTCACCCGGTCGTTTAGTCCCTCAAGCACATCCGCCAGGGGCTCGGATCGCTCCTCGGCCTGGAGTACGAACGCGGGTACGCATTGAAGGGTGACGTCGGCGATGACACCCAGGGCGCCCAGTCCGAGGGCTACTGCCGGGAGTAATGGATCGTCGCCGCCCACGCTGAGCAGGCCGCCGTCGGGCTGGACCAGGGTCACGCCCACCACTTGGGTGGCCATCCCGCCGAACCCGGCGCCCGTTCCGTGCGTTCCGGTGGAAACTGCACCGGCGACGGACTGCCGGTCAATGTCGCCGAGGTTCGGCATCGCCAGTCCGTAAGGTTCCAGCAGCGCCGGGATCCGATGCAGCCGGGTGCCGGCCTGTAACCGCACCCGGCACCTTCCAGCGTCCACTGCGACCACCCCCTGCAGGGCGCTGAGGTCCAGTTGGACGCCAACGGTGGCGGCAATGTCGGTGAAACTGTGGCCCGCCCCCACGGCTTTGATCCGCTGCCCGGCACCTGCGGCGTCGGCCACGCAGCGCTGGAGACCGGCGGTATCGAGCGGACGCTCCACGCGAAGCGGTTGCGCTGTAACGTTCCGTCCCCAGTTTTCCCACCCGGCGCCCGACGCCCTCACAGGAACGCCTTCCCCTCGCCGCGGTAGGTGGGCAACGTGTCCACGATCTTCCCGCCGGCCACGACCTGGTACTCGTTGAGGTGTTCGGCAGGCTCGCCGCTCTTGGCGTGCCGGAACCAGATGCGGTCACCGGGATACAGTGTCCCGGCAGCCGCACCGCGCAGGGGAGTCTGTACCTCTCCCGCCCCTTCCCGCGGGAGGAAACGCAGATCCGGCGGCCAGACCGGACGCGGGAGACGGCTGGCTCCCGGTGGCCCCGAGGCGATCCATCCGCCGCCCAGCACGGTGGCGGTGTCCGACGTCGGACGGCGGACGACGTCGAACGCGTAGGCAGCTGCGGGGGCCGGCGTAAACGCACGGTAGTTGTCGAACAGGTGTCCGCCGAAAAGTCCGGAACCGGCCGTAATCTCGGTGACCGCCGGGTCCGCGCGCGTGGCTTCGATGGAGCCGGTGCCGCCGCCGTTCACGAATTCGAGCGGGGCCAGATCGCGCAGCCGCCCGGCAATAAGCTGCCTGCGGCCGAGGAGCTCGGCCATGGACCGCGGCTGCAGGTGCCGCATGAGGACATTCCGTGGGCCTGCCCCGGGAACCGCGTCGCCCACGCCGGCCACCTGGGCTTCGTACATCATCAAACCCACCAGCCGGAAGCCGGGACGGGCGGCGATCCGGCGCCCCAGCCCGACGGCGTCGTCCGGGGTGTGCAGAGGAGACCGGCGGGTGCCGATGAAGCCCAGTGCCGGCGCCTGCCAGGAGGCATCCGCATCCAGGCAGATACGCACCTCCGGGCGTTGGCCCGCCGGTGCCACGTCGTCCACCAGATCCAGCTGGGACTCGTCGTCGACCATCAGTGTCACCCGCGCGGCCAGCCGTTCGTCGCCGAGGAGCCGGGTGAGGGCCGCCCGGTCCGTGCTGGGATATCCCACCACGACATCAGCGCACCGCTCTGCCAGCCACAGGGCTTCGGGGAGCGTGTAGCTGAAGACGCCTTGAAAACCGGGGAGCTGAAGCAGCGCCTCAATGACGCCGCGGACCCGGAGGGACTTGCTGGCGATCCGCAGGGGCATGCCGCCGGCGCGCCGGAGCAGGTCCGCAGCATTGGACCGAAGCGCCTCCAGCCCCAGCACCGCCACCGGTGCGGGAAGTACCGCGGTGGCCTCCGAGAGTGCGGGCCAATAGGTTTCGGGGGTCAGCCAGGGACGGGATACGGCAGTTCCGGATGTGTCCGGCGTTCCCGGCACGCCGGGCGGGAACAGCTGCAGAGGGGGAGCCGGAGTCCCGGCGTCGTTGCGGTTACCCATGGTGACCTCCGTTGTCTGCACCTACCCTAAACGCGGAACGCCGCTCCCTCCAGCTCGCAACGCGCGGCCACGGCCGGCATGCGGGCATGCAGCAATGTCACAGGTAAACACCAGACTTTAGGGTTAGGGTGGTCACATCTCTAGAGCGAATCCGCTCGCCACGCCGGCTGGGAAGTCGTACACCACCAGAAGGCCGCATGAGCATAACCGCTTCCTCCACTGCACCCGTTGAAGAAAACCCGAGCGAAAAGAAGCCGCGCCGGAACAACGTCACCAGCACCTACTCCGGTCTGCTCAAAGCAGTCCGTGACGAAGGCCTGCTGAAGCGCCGGAGCTCTTTCTACATCACAACGTTCGTTTTTCTGTGCATCGGCCTGGTCGCTGCTGCAACGGGGTCGTTCTTCATCGGGGAGAGCTGGTTCCAGCTGCTCATCGCCGCCGCACTGGGCATTCTCCTGACCCAGTTGGCCTTCATTGCCCATGAGGCATCGCACCGCCAGGTCTTCGAATCGGGACCGGCAAATGACCGGGCCGGCAAGTTCGTGGCGAACGCCGTCGTCGGTATCAGCTACCAGTGGTGGATGAACAAGCACAGCAGGCACCATGCCAACCCCAACACGGTGGGCAAGGACCCGGATATCGACATGGATACCATTTCCTTCCTGCCGGAACAGGCCGCAAAGCAGAAGGGCTTCATGGCCTGGTTTGCCCGCCGCCAGGGCTGGCTGTTCTTCCCGCTGCTGACGCTTGAGGGAATCAACCTGCATGCAACGTCCATCAAGCACCTGTTCCAGAACAAGCAGGTCAAGGGACGCATCTCGGAACTGGTCATGGTCTTCACCCGGCTCGGCCTGTATCTGGGCGCCGTATTCTTCTTCCTGCCCGTGGGAATGGCTTTCGCCTTCATCGGGGTGCAGCTCGCCGTCTTCGGCGTATACATGGGCGCTTCCTTCGCGCCGAACCACAAGGGCATGCCCATCCTGCCCAGGGACTCCAAGGTCGACTTCCTCGGCCGCCAGGTGCTGACGTCCCGCAACATCGTGGGCCGCGGCATGAACACCCTGATGGGTGGACTGAACTACCAGGTGGAGCATCACCTCTTCCCGAGCATGCCCCGGCCGTCGCTTGCCCGGGCCAGCGAACTGGTGAAGGAACACTGCGCCAAGCATTCCATTCCCTACACCGAGACCACCCTCGTGCAGTCCTACGCCATTGTGGTCCGGTACCTGAACGAAGTGGGCCTCTCCGCCCGCGATCCGTTCGACTGCCCGGTCCGGTCCAAGTACCGTATCTAGCCTGCGGATCCGCCGGAGCAGCGGCGGATACCTGCGGTCGAAGCATCTGACAGACTAGGAATATGACAAAAAACCCCGCAGCCCGTCCGGCGGAGAAGACTCCCGTGGCCCATCTCGGCATGCGCATGGAGGACTCCCTGCATGCATGGCGCGACGAACGTGCCCGCAAGCGGGGGGACGTGCAGATCGTCCTCCCCTTCACCGGATACGGCTCCACTGAATGGGTGCGGGTACTCGGCAGGGTCATCCTGGCCAAGCCCGGCTACTTTGACGGCGCCGAGAAGTCGATGGCGTCCAAGGCGATCGCCGACGGCATCCGCGGTTGGCGGAACTTCATGAGCCCGCCGGTGAATAAAGCCACGGTCACCGTCGTGGTGGGCGACCAGAAGCACGTCGTCACCGCGGACCGCGGAGGAGTGGTCGACGCCGTCCTTCCCGCGGATCTTGCGCCGGGCTGGACCACCGTACTGCTTCGTTCCGAAGACGGCGAGGAAACCACCGCGCCGATCTACGTGGTGGATCCCGCAGCCGAGGTGGGGGTGGTGTCCGACATTGACGACACCATCATGGTTACTGCCCTTCCGCGGCCGATGCTGGCAGCCTGGAACACCTTCGTCCTTGACGAGCATGCCCGTACGCCCACGCCGGGCATGGCAGTAATGATGGACCGGCTGGCACGGGAAAACCCCGTGGGCCCGGTGCTGTACCTTTCGACCGGCGCGTGGAATGTTGCCGCCACCCTCACCCGGTTCATCACCCGCAACCTCTACCCGGCGGGTCCGCTGCTGCTGACCGACTGGGGCCCCACCACGGACCGCTGGTTCCGCAGCGGACAGGCGCACAAGCGCACGCAGCTGGAACGGCTGGCCCAGGAATTCCCGGACATCAAATGGCTGCTGATCGGCGACAACGGCCAGCACGACGAAGAGATCTACGCGGACTTCGCCCACCGCCATCCGGAGAACGTCCGGGCCATCGCCATCCGCCAGCTCTCGGCCGGGGAAGCGGTGCTCGCCGGCGGGCGAACGGGCAAGCCGGGGGAGACTCCGGTGGATGTCCCGTGGATCTACGCGCCCGACGGCGCCGGAATGGCCCGCCAGCTGGCCGACATCGGCCTGCTGACCGACGAGGGGTAACCCTGGCTTGCCGGTACCGGTCCGGTACCGGCCCGCGGGCCTAGGCGTCGTCGTCGGCCTCCGTGTTGATGATCCGCAGGATCCGGCGGAGGTCCATGGCCAGGGCCGCTGCCGCGTCCACCGGGCTTTCGGCTGAGCCGGAAGTATTAACCAGACGCACCAGTTCCACGAGTGCCTCCGTCGCCGTCGACTGCTCCTCGCTTCCCGGATCCCAGATCTCCACTGCCTCGCCGCAGGCATTCACGGCATTGGCCAGCGGGGCAGTCAGGGAGGCCGGGACGGCTACGTGCTCCGGATTGCGCCAGATGGCATCCGTGAGGACTTCGGTCATGTCCTTCACATGCCGGGTCGCACGTTCCATGGCCCGCAACGCCCGGTAGTCCGCCGTGAAATCGCGCCGGTACTTGCGGCTGCGGATGTTCCCGTGGCGGCTGTTGTCCGCCAGCTCCACTGCTTCGCGGACCTCCCGGGTCAGGGCGTCCAGTTCGCTTTCGCGCTGGGCCCAGTCCTCGTGTTCGGGCGGCCAGGTTTCCTCCATAGCCGTCCCCATGTCCCGCAGCTGGCGCGCCAGCGACTTCCGCAGCGTCACCAGTCCGTTAACCGCGCCGTTCAGGTGCAGCGGTGGAAAGACGAGGGCGTTGACGGCCAGGCCGACCACCACTCCAACCAGCATCTGCACTCCGTAGCCGAACGAGTATCCATCCGGGTCGTCACCGCCCAGAACCAGCACAAACAGCGCGGCCATGGGCACGTATTCCCGGCCGGACGCACCCAGGAAGCGCAGCCCGCCCAGCAGCACGCCGATGCCGACGATCACGGAAATGGTCCAGACGTTGGGGGTGCCGATCAGCAGTGCCCCCAAGGCCAGAAGCATCCCGGTAGCAAGGCCGGCGAGGGTCTCCATGCCGGTGCGGAACGAACCGGAGACAGTGGGGTACATGCTGACGATGGCGCCCAGCGGCGCATAGTACGGGTACTGCGACGCTACCCCCGGGACATGCGGGGCTACTGTCCAGGCGATGCCGACGGCCAGGGTGGCCTTGAAGGCGAGCTGGAAACGGGTGTAGCGCAGGACTCCGGTCACCCGGTTGGTAACGGCACTCAATGACCGTTTGGGGAGTGTTTTTTCACCAGTGGTCATGCTTCGAGTATGGCCCGGGCCCTCCTCCGGAAACGACTTTTCAGCCCTGCTGAAGGCCGGATGTGGGGAGCGGCACTATGCTCCGCCGGCCCAGCACATCGGCCAGCCGGTCCAGGAAAAGGCCGACCTGGACATTCTGTTCGTGGATGAGCAGGGCGAAGATGCTCCGTGCCAGCCTGATCTCGGCGACATCCAGCACGACCGTACCGGCAGGGCGGTCCAGCATCGCCAGTTCCGGCACCAGCGCCGCACCGAGACCGGCGGAAGCCATCGCCAGGCTGGCGTTGAAATCGTCGCAGTAGGCGGCCACCCGGGGGTGGAGGCTGCAGCTGGCGAAAAGCCGTTCAATCACCAGTGCATCGGGGGTGCCGGGGTGATGCATTATCCAGGGCATTCCCGCGAGCTGCTCGGCGGTCACCTCGGCGCCGCTGCGGATACCCCAGGATGCGGGCAGCACCACCCGGAAGTTGTCGTCGCCCAGCCACCGGCGGCTGATCGAGGAGGGCCAGGCGAGCCCGCCCTGCCCCACCTGGTACACCAGCGCGACGTCGAGGTTCCCGCCGGTGCGCAGCCCCTGGATGGTCTGCGCGGGTTCCGCCACGGAAAGCAGCAGGTCAATGCCCAGGTCGCGCCATCCGGGCGAGGCAAGCAGTTCCGGCAGGGCGAAGGTGGCTAGGCTGGGGAAGATGCCCAGCCTCAGCTCCTGCCCGGTGCCCGGCCCGGGCCGGGCGGCTGATGCCAGCAGCGCGTCCATGTCGGTGAGCACCTTCACGGCGTGCCTGGCCATCACGACGGCGGCTTCCGTGGGGGATACCGTGCGCGCGGAGCGTTCGAACGACCGCGTCCCGGTGTCCTTCTCCAGGGCGGACATCTGCTGGGACACTGCCGAGGCGGTGCAGCCCAGCCGCAGGGCCGCCGCGGCAAACGATCCGGTGCGGATCACCTCCAGCAGCGTCTTCAGGTGCACGGGGTTGACCATCCGTGTGCGCTCCTTCCCCACCCCGGCGGGGCGGACCACCATATCTAGTGTTGACCGGCACTAGAGCCGACACGCCCACCGTACGCGACACGCATGAATCTTGCCTGTCCGGTCACATGTGCATCCGGTTCTGCACAGGCTGTGGAGAACCCGCGCCGCGGCGCGGAAATCCCGCCTAATTACGCGGCGTTCCCTGTGCACAAACTGTGGACGGACGCCCTGCGTAATGACATACTTGTAATACATCATGTAGGGGTTCCACCTTAGGGAGCGCACTAGATGTAGTGTCTGGGCATGGAACTGGATGTAGTATCTAGGAACAGACTTCGAGAGCTTCACCAAGCTCCACAAGCCGCTATCCAGCACCATGGATTCCAGTAGCACCAGCACCACCAAGCAGCACAGAACAGACTTCATGCTTCACTAGGGGAGACCACGCCATGACCGTTACGGTTTACACCAAGCCCGCCTGCGTACAGTGCAACGCCACTTACCGTGCCCTCGACAAGAAGGGCATCGTGTACCAGAGCGTGGACATGTCGCAGGACCCCGAGGCCCTCGAGCGCGTCCGCTCCATGGGCTACATGCAGGCGCCTGTTGTCGTCACCGAGCAGGACTCCTGGTCCGGCTTCCGGCCCGACAAGATCGAAGAGCTCGCCCAGGCGCAGGTTTCCTCCGTAGCCTAGGCCTGCGCCGCCTAGGTGCTTCTGAGGATCTACAAGTCCCCGGTTCCCCCTAAGCAGCACCCCGTACCACCCGCGCACTACCCGTCAGGAGCGCAGCAACCATGACACTGGGGATGGCAGGCCGGGCCGGCATCGCGCCGGCATCGGCATCCGCAGGGGATGGGCAGCCGGAAACGGATGCGTCCCTGATCTACTTCTCCTCAGCCTCGGGATACACCCGCCGCTTTGTGGACAAGCTAGGGGTCCGCGCGGCCCAGCTCCCGCTCCACACCTCCCAGCCAACACTGCTGGCCCTCCGGCCCTACGTGCTGCTGCTTCCCACCTACGGGGGAACCGCAGCCCAACCGGGGGCGGCAGCCCGGGGAGCCGTTCCCAAACAGGTCATCAAGTTCCTGAACAATGAGCGCAACCGCTCCTTGATCCGGGGAGTGATCGGCGCGGGCAACACAAACTTCGGGGACTCCTATTGCCTCGCGGCGGACATCATCGCCGTGAAGTGCCAAGTCCCCGTGCTGTATCGATTTGAACTCATGGGCACGTCCGAGGACGTTGCCAAGGTTAACGAAGGATTGGAAAAGTTTTGGACACATCAGTCGCAGAAGCCGGCGTGACGGACTCCAAGGAGCTCCCGGAGGCTTACAAGGGGCTGGGCTACCACGAGCTCAACGCCATGCTGAACCTGTACGGCAAGAACGGAGAGATCCAGTTCGACGCCGACCGCGCTGCTGCGCGCCAGTACTTCCTCCAGCACGTTAACAACAACACGGTCTTCTTCCACGACCTGGAAGAGAAGCTGGAATACCTGGTCAAGAACGAGTACTACGAGCCGGAAACGCTCGACCAGTACTCCATGACCTTCATCAAGGAGCTGTACACCCGCGCCTACAAGAAGAAGTTCCGCTTCGAGACCTTCCTTGGTGCGTTCAAGTTCTACACCTCGTACACGCTGAAGACCTTCGACGGCAAGCGTTACCTGGAGCGCTACGAAGACCGCGTCTGCATGGTTGCCCTGCACCTGGCCCGCGGCGACGAGCAGCTCGCAACCCAGATGGTGGATGAAATCATCGAGGGCCGCTTCCAGCCGGCCACCCCCACCTTCCTTAACGCGGGCAAGGCACAGCGCGGCGAGCTGGTCTCCTGCTTCCTGCTGCGCATCGAAGACAACATGGAGTCCATCGGCCGCTCCATCAACTCCGCACTGCAGCTGTCCAAGCGCGGCGGCGGCGTTGCCTTCGCACTGACGAACATCCGCGAGGTCGGCGCGCCGATCAAGCAGATCGAGAACCAGTCCTCGGGCGTCATCCCCGTGATGAAGCTCCTCGAGGACAGCTTCTCCTACGCCAACCAGCTGGGTGCCCGCCAGGGTGCCGGTGCCGTGTATCTGCACGCCCACCACCCGGACATCAACCGGTTCCTGGACACCAAGCGCGAGAACGCGGACGAGAAGATCCGCATCAAGACCCTCTCGCTCGGCGTCGTCGTCCCGGACATCACCTTCGAACTGGCCAAGCGCGACGAGGACATGTACCTGTTCTCCCCGTACGACGTCGAGAAGGTCTACGGCATGCCGTTCTCCGACATCTCGGTCACCGAAAAGTACTACGAGATGGTGGACGACGCCCGGATCAAGAAGACCAAGATCCGTGCCCGCGACTTCTTCCAGACCCTCGCCGAGATCCAGTTCGAGTCCGGCTACCCCTACATCATGTTCGAGGACACGGTGAACCGGGAGAACCCGATCGAGGGCAAGATCATCATGTCGAACCTGTGCTCGGAGATCCTCCAGGTCTCCCAGCCGACCACGTACAAGGATGACCTGTCCTACGACGAGACCGGCAAGGACATCTCCTGCAACCTCGGCTCGCTGAACATTGCCAAGACCATGGATTCCCCGGACTTCGGCCGCACCATTGAAACGGCCATCCGCGCGCTGACCGCGGTGTCGGACATGAGCCACATCGGCTCGGTGCCGTCCATTGCCAAGGGCAACGACATGTCCCACGCCATCGGCCTGGGTCAGATGAACCTGCACGGCTACCTGGCGCGTGAGCGGGTCTACTACGGCTCCGAAGAGGGCATCGACTTCACCAACATCTACTTCTACACGGTGGTCTACCACGCCGTGCGGGCATCGAACCTGCTCGCGATCGAGACCGGCCGGAAGTTCGCCGGCTTCGAGCGCTCCAAGTACGCCACGGGGGAGTACTTCGACAAGTACACCAACCGGGAATGGGTCCCGCAGACCCAGCGGGTCCGCGAACTGTTCGACGGTGTCCACATCCCCACTCAGGCAGATTGGGAGGCGCTGAAGGCTTCGGTCATGGAGCACGGCATCTACAACCAGAACCTGCAGGCCGTACCGCCCACCGGTTCGATTTCCTACATCAACAACTCCACCTCCTCCATTCACCCGGTGGCGTCGAAGATTGAAATCCGCAAGGAAGGCAAGCTGGGCCGCGTGTACTACCCGGCGCCGTACCTGACCAACGACAACCTGGAGTACTACCAGGATGCGTACGAAATCGGCTACGAGAAGATCATCGACACCTACGCCGCTGCCACCCAGCACGTGGACCAGGGCCTGTCCCTGACGCTGTTCTTCAAGGACACCGCCACCACCCGCGACATCAACAAGGCGCAGATCTACGCGTGGCGCAAGGGCATCAAGACCATTTACTACATCCGCCTGCGCCAGCTCGCGCTGGAAGGCACCGAGGTTGAGGGCTGCGTTTCCTGCATGCTGTAAGGCCTGCCGTCACCGCACCCCTCTCCCCGAATTTTTGAAGACAAGGAACTATTCATGACCGAGAAGCTGAAGCTGATCGAAGGCGTCGAGGCGATCAACTGGAACCGGATCCAGGATGAGAAGGACGTTGAGGTCTGGAACCGTCTGGTCAACAACTTCTGGCTGCCGGAGAAGGTGCCGCTGTCCAACGACGTCCAGTCATGGGCCACGCTGACTCCGGAAGAACAGCAGCTCACCATGCGCGTCTTCACGGGCCTGACCCTGCTGGACACCATGCAGGCCACCATTGGTGCCGTCTCTCTGATCCCCGATGCGCTGACCCCGCACGAGGAAGCGGTCTACACGAACATTGCGTTCATGGAGTCCGTGCACGCCAAGAGCTACTCCTCGATCTTCTCCACCCTGGCTTCGACCAAGGAGATTGACGAGGCGTTCCGCTGGTCCACGGAAAACCCGAACCTGCAGAAGAAGGCCCAGATCATCACGGATTACTACCGTGGCGATGATCCCCTGAAGCGCAAGGTGGCCTCCACCCTGCTGGAGTCCTTCCTCTTCTACTCGGGCTTCTACCTGCCGATGTACTGGTCCTCGCGGGCCAAGCTCACAAACACCGCCGACCTCATCCGCCTGATCATCCGTGACGAGGCCGTGCACGGCTACTACATCGGCTACAAGTTCCAGCGCGGACTGGAGACCATCCCCGAGGAACGCCGCCAGGAGCTTAAGGACTACACGTACGAGCTGCTCTTCGAGCTGTACGAAAACGAAGTCCAGTACACGCACGACCTGTACGACGGCGTCGGCCTGGCCGAGGACGTCAAGAAGTTCCTGCACTACAACGCCAACAAGGCGCTGATGAACCTGGGCTACGAAGCCATGTTCCCGTCCACCCTGACGGACGTGAACCCGGCCATCCTTTCGGCCCTGTCTCCGAACGCCGACGAGAACCACGACTTCTTCTCCGGCTCCGGTTCCTCCTACGTGATCGGCAAGGCCGTGAACACGGAAGACGACGACTGGGACTTCTAGTTCCTGGGCTGGACCAGTCCAGCTGAGCTAACGCAATGCCGCCGCGGCGGGCCTTTCGGGTCCGCTGAGGCGGCAGCGCTGTTTAACGCACGGAATGTTCTTCTTCCAGCCAACCCAGGACCCCGTATCTCAGGGCAAAGGCCACGGGGACGAGGGCGAGGAAGATCAGCAGCCCGAAAAGCATGGCGGGGCCGCCGATGTGTTCGATAAACCCTGCATGGGCGAAGACACCGGCGCAGAGCACCGCCATCACGCCCAGCGAAACCGCCGCGGTGTTGGCCCATCCCGTCGACCCACGTGCCGCCGACGTATCCGCTACCGTGGCTGAGAGTAACTGCCAAGCCGCAAGCAACGCCACCCCGAAGGCGGTCACCGCCACCCCGGTGACCGCGACGTACGGGGCGGCCAAATACGCAACCTCCGGATAGGCGGCGGCGTACCGGGCCGCGGCCCGCGGAACAACCCCAACCTGAAGCAGCAGGGCCGTGACGGCGAACGCCACCAGGGCGCAGCGGAGGGGGAGGGCTTCCTGCCGAGTCATAGCGCGATCCTCGCCCTGCCTGGCAGGGCTGTCAACCACGGTGGAGCAGCTCCTCTCTCCTTCCCGCTGCTGAACCAGCAGTAAAGACCGATTACGGGTGGACCCTGCCCTTCCGGCCCCTTAGCCTTCCGCCCATGACTGAACAAGACCCCGCACCGAAAATCGAACCTCCACTGGCCGGAACGGAAATCGAGACCCTGTTGGGTTCCCTGGACCGGCAGCGCGCCACCTTCGCCTGGAAGACCGGCGGCCTGGATACAGCCGGCCTCACCGCCACTGTCGGTGCCTCCGCCATTACCCTGGGCGGGCTGCTCAAGCACCTGGCCGGGGTAGAGGCCGTGAAGTTCACATGGCAGCTGAGGCGCCAGGACCCTGGAGCCCCGTGGAATGCCGCTGACTGGGAACACGACCCGGACTGGGACTGGCGCACCGCGGCAGACGACACCCCGGAAGAGCTTTATGCCCTGTGGAGCGACGCCGTCGGACGCTCACGGCAACGCCTTGCCGCCGCGCTGGACGACGGCGGACTCGACCAGCTGCTGCCCGCCATTGAGGGCCAGACCGGGAGCCTGCGCCGCATGCTGATCGACCTGATCGAGGAATACGCCCGGCACGTGGGACATGCGGACCTGATCCGCGAGGCCGTGGACGGACTGGTGGGCGAGGATCCGCCGGGGGACGTGTCATGGCCTGCGCCCGCGGCTGCCGTCTCCTATCCGGCTCCCACCGCAGGCGCGTAGCCTCGACCCATGGGTATTGGCCCTGCCTCAGCCGCTGTGCGCACGCGTGGGCTGCATAAGTCCTTCGGCCGCGTTGAGGCGCTGAAAGGCATCGACTTGGATGTCCCAGCGGGAAGCGTCTTCGGGATCATTGGTCCCAACGGTGCCGGCAAGACCACACTGATGCGCCTGCTGCTGGACCTGCTGCGGCCCTGCTCCGGGGAAGTAACCGTCCTCGGGGCTAATCCCCGCCGCGGAGGCCCGGCGCTGCGCCGTCAAATCGGGTTTCTGCCGGGAGATCTGGTCCTAGCGGACAGAGTCAGCGGACGGGAACTTCTCCGCTTTTTCTCGCGCATCAGTGGACCGGTCGATCCCGGAACCGTTTTGGCGCTGGCGGAACGGCTCGACCTGGACCTCGGCCGCCCGGTGCGTGCCCTGTCCAAGGGGAACCGGCAGAAACTCGGACTCATTCAGGCATTCATGCACCAACCCCCGCTGCTCATCCTGGACGAACCCACCAGCGGATTGGATCCGCTGGTTCAGCAGGAGTTCCTGGCCCTGGTGAGGGAGGCAAGCAGCAACGGCCAAACCGTGCTGCTCAGTTCGCACGTTCTCAGCGAGATTGAGGAGGCCGCTGACACTGTGGCCATCCTCCGGTCGGGGACGGTGGTGTCAGCCGCCAGCACCGCCGGCATCCGGGCTTCCGCCGGCCGCCGTGTGCGGATTGGAATCACTGCGGCAGAGGCGCCTGCGCTGATTGAACGCCTCCGGCGGGTGCCCGGATTCGAACTGCTGCAGGTGCCCGCCGACCCCGGGCACGGGGATGCAGCCTCACTCCATGCCCGGTTCGCGGGGGACATGCCGGACCTGATCACGGCTCTGGCGGGATATCACCTCCTCGACCTGGTGGTGCAGGAGCCCGACCTCGAGGAGGCCGTTCTGCGGTTTTACGGGCCGGAGTCCGCTGCCGGGCCGGCCGGCGGCGGTGCCGCCGGATGAGCCGCCTCCCCTTGTTCAGCCGTTCCCTCGCCGCGTCCTGGCGCCCGCTTCTGGGATGGGCGGCGGGTATCCTGGCTGTCCTGAGCCTGTACCTGCCCCTTTATCCGTCCCTGGCCGGCCAGGATTTTCAGGATCTCCTGCAGAGTCTGCCGCCCGAACTCATTTCCGCGCTGGGCTATGACGAGCTGACGACCGGCGCGGGCTACACCCAGTCGACGTTCTTCGGCCTCATCGGCTTTGCCCTCTTCACCATCGCCGCCATTTCCTGGGGCACCCGGGCGATTGCCGGCGACGAAGAGAGCGGGACCCTGGAACTCGTTCTGGCCCACGCCGTCAGCCGGGTGCAACTTGTCCTGGAGCGCAGCGCCGCCATTGCTACGCGCCTGATGCTGCTCGGCCTTTTCACAGGCCTGGCCGTGCTGGCCTTCGACCGCCCGGCACAGCTCGAACTGATTCCCTCCCATATCTGGGCCGGGTGTGCGGCGCTCGTTGGGCTGGGACTGCTGACCGCGTCAGTCGCCCTGGCTGCCGGGGCATTCACCGGCCGCCGTGTCTGGGCACTTGCGGCTGCCGTTACGGCCGCCGTCGGCGGGTATGCCCTCAATGCAGTGGCGAACCAGAATCCGGACCTGGACTACCTCCACTCCTGGACACCGTATAACTGGGCCTTCGGTGCCAGCCCGCTCAGCAACGGGGCCGATTGGGCCGGGCTTGGTGCCCTGTATGGAACAAGTGCGCTGCTGGTGCTGCTCGCTGCCTTCGCACTCACCCGGAGGGACATTGGCACGTGATCCGGTGCCCTGTGCAATGATGTGCCTCACCAATCACGACGACGGGGCGGACGTTGATGCGCGGAACACGGGGATTTGGAGCAGCGGCGGCTTTGGTGCTGCTGCTGTCCGGCTGCACGGCGGCCGGTCCGGAGGATGAAGGCAGCCAGTCGGCTCCGGGCGGGGACGGCCTGTCCTCGTTTGCTTCCGTCGACGACGCGTACGACGCCGTAGCCGCCGTCCTGGACTGCGACCCTGCCACCACCGCCGAACCCGTGACCATCGAGATCGACGGGCATCTGCCGGCGTACCGGATGTGCACGGAGGCCGTTGAGGTCATCCATTACGAAAATGAGGCAGACCGGTCCAAGGCCTCGGACCTGGTTCACGGTGCGGAAAGCGGACCTCCGTACTTCGCCGAGGGCAGTAATTGGCAGGTGCTGGTCCTGCCTGGCCGTGAGGGGCAGGTTCCGGACCCCGATGAAATCACCGCTCTGGCCCGGGAGCTGGGCGGCCGTTACGTCAGGATGTCGGGCTAGCTTGATGCCCAGGCCTCGGCGGAATCAATCAGCCGGCGGCCGTTGCCGTTGCCGCTTCGTGGCAGCCCGTTGTTTCTTTGCATCGAGGCGGCGGTAGTTCGAGCCCCGGGTGGGTTTGGTGGTGCGGCGCGGGGCAGGTCCGGGCGCCAGCCCGTCTGCCGCGAGGGCGGCGAGCTTGGCCAGGGCTGTTTCCCGATTGCGCAGCTGGGAACGTTGCTCGGAGGCCGTCACGGTCAGCACTCCAGACACCAGCCGGCGTTTCAGCCGCTGCAGCAGCAGCTGACGTTGCCGTTCCGACAGCACCGCAGAACCGGCTACGTTCCAGGAGAGTTCGACGCGGCTGTCCGAGGTGTTGACGTGCTGGCCGCCGGGGCCGGACGACCGGGAGAACCGCCAGTCGAGTTCAGCCGCGGGAATCGTGAGCGCGGGAGACACCACCAAATCCATCCCTCCAGCGTCGCACGGTTGCGGGGCGGGAGACGACTCCGGGGCCTTGGTGATCTCCCCGCTCATCGGGTCACCCGGGCAGCAGGTCCCACAGTTTCTGCGTGGTCTTCCAGCTGCGGATCGTCATCGACTTATACAGCGGGGAGGCCGCGATGGCGCTGAGCCGGCTTTTGGTCAGCTCGGCGCTGAGCCGTTGGGAGTAGATGACGCCGTCCCCGGCCCAGACCGTGTCTATGCCTTCCCGCGGCCGGAACGCGCCAAGGGCGGTATCCGTGTCGATGCCCATGAGGAAGATCGCGTCGGAGTGATAGAGGTCCGGCCGCTCGCCGAAATTCTCAGGCCGGTGCTCGACGACGGCATGCAGCTGCGCGCGGTCCAGCACCAGGACCTTGACGAGTTCGTCATCGAGTTCGAGATGGTCGGTAAGGACGGCTTCGATCCGGCTGCCGATTGAGGCGGCGTCATCGTTTGACGCCAGGAGAACATTGCCGCTCGCGATATAGGTGGAGACCTGCTGGTACCCGAGGTCGGACAGGTGCCCCCGCAAGGCCTGCATGGGGACCTTGTTCCGCCCGCCGACATTGATGCCGCGTAGGAGGGCGAGGTAGGAAGGCATGTTCCCACCCGGGTTGTCCGTCACTGCACCGGTATGCGGCGGCGGATTTCGCGCACGGTGCCCGACGGATCGGGGGAGTGGTCATGGGATTCCGGCACTGTCACCAAGACCGCGTGGGGCATGCGCTTGGCCAGCTTCTCGGTGGCATCCATGATCACCGGGTACGTGGTGGTTCCCCGCAGGATCGTGACGGGCACCGAGACCTCCGCCATCGCCGTCGTGGGGGTCGATACGGCCTGTGAGAGGCGGGCGTCGTAGACGGTGGACTGGGCCAGCGGAAGGAGCGCCGGGAAGAACGGACTGGTCCGGATCTCTTCGATCATCGTTTCGGGCAGGCCGATGCCTTCACGCTGGAAGGTGGTCACGGCATCGGTCGGGTTGTCGGCGTCGACGAGGGACTGGAGCCGGTCCGGAAGGTCCGCAGACGGTTCCCCTTCACCGAAGCGGAAGGGCGGCTCGGACAGGAACAGGTGGCTGATGGGTGCTCCTTCCGCCGCGGCCAGCAACGCCAGCATCGCCCCCGAAGAATGTCCGAGGACCACCGCTTCACCGCCGACGGCGTTCAGGACCGCCGTCAGGTCCTCCACCTCCCGCTGCGGAGAGTAGGGGGACGTGTCGCTGCTTTCCCCGCGGGCCCGGCGGTCCACGGTCACGGCCTGGAACCCGGCGTCTTTCAGTGCGTCGGCCAGCGGGGCGCCGGCGTCGGAAGTTGAAAAGGCGCCGCCGACAATGATGACCGGCGGCCCGTGGCCCACCAGGTCAAAGGCGATGCGGGTTCCGTCTGCAGAGGTGGCATACAACATGACCCAGATAAGACCACACCGCAGCCGCCCGGGCAATCAGTGGTTCCGCAACGGCCGTCCCGGACCGGCAACCAAATGCAGTATGCCGGATCCGCGGGTCAGGTTGCGGTCCCGCGGCCGGCTGTGCCGGGCCACGGGACCGCAGCAGTTCAGCCGGTGACCTGGCTGCGCTGGCCGGTATCAACTGCGGCCACGGCACCGCCGTCGACCAGCAGGTCCGCGCCGGTCATGAAGCTGGCATCCTGGCTGAGCAGGAAGGCCGTGGCATTGGCGATGTCGAAGGCGGTGCCCAGGCGCTTGGTGCCGGAGGCCTCGATCATGGCACGCATTTGCGAGCCGGATTCGCCGGAGAGTTCCTGCTGGCCCATCGGGGTGGAAATGACACCCGGGCTGATGCTGTTCACGCGTGCCCCGCGGGCACCCCAGCGCAGGCTGGCCGTCTGGACGCGGACCTGGTTGGCGCGCTTGGCCACGCTGTAGGCGTGTCCGGGGTGGTCGATGCCGGCAACAAACGGATTGAGCAGCAGATCATCGGCGGGTGCGGTGGCCAGGCTTGCCAGCACGTCGGCAGGCATCTGGCCGCCGGCCATGTAGGCGGACATGCTGGAAATGACGACCCCGGCACCGCCCGGGGTGATGACCTTCTCGAATTCCTCCAGCACTACTGCCACACCGAACAGGTCCACCTTCCAGATGGCCTCCACCGGTGCCTGGACGGGGGAGAGTCCGGCAGTGTGGACGACGCCGGTCACGGCACCGAGCTCGCGGGCGGTTGCGGCCAGCGCGGCCACGGACGTCCGTGAGGAGACATCGACCTGCTGGGAGACGACGTCGTAGCCCTCACCCAGAGCGGTGGCCACGGTGCTCTCCAGCAGCTCTTCGCTGAAGTCGGCTACCAGGACCTTCCGTCCCGCACCTGACCGGCGCATCACCGCCTGCCCCATGCCGCCCATGCCGATAATTACCAGTACTTCCGAGGCCATAACGCTCCCATGTCAAAGGTACCGGCGGAGAGAACCGCCGGTACCTCGACAATAATGGTGTCCGGGCCTTTTAGCCGGCGGGGGCATACGCGACTGCGACGTCCAGCACCCAGACGACGCCGAAGCGGTCCTGCACCATTCCGTAGGCGGGGGAGAAGGCCGAGGGGGCAAGGTCCTGCAGCACGGTCGAGCCCTCCACAAGCCGGTTCCAGAGATCGGTGATCTCCTCCGCCGAGTCGCCGCGGACCGAGACGAAGAAGGATTTGTCCCCTTGGTCGTAGGGAACGCTGGACGGGACGTCGTAGGCCATGACAGCGAAGCCGCTTCCGCCGAGGACCTGCCCGAACTTCACCTGGCCGGCCTCCTCCGGCCGCTCGACGCTGTAGGCCTCCTCGTTGGTCACGACGACCAGGGAACCGCCGAAGACCGAGTGGTAGAACTCCAGCGCCGCCTTGGCCTCGCCGCGGAAGTTCAGGTGGGGTGTGGTGGTGACAGACATGGGTTGCTCCTTCTGGATAGCCCGGGTATTTCCCGGTAACACCCAGTCTTCTCGCAGTAGAGGTCAGGTTCTGGCCGCTACTTCGATTATTTTTTATCGTATGACCACCACGACGTCGCGGCTCCTGCAGCTGCTTTCACTCCTGCAGACACCCCGGAAGTGGCCTGGGCAGGCGCTGGCAGACCGCCTCGAGACCAGCCCCCGGACCGTGCGCCGCGACGTCGACCGGCTCCGGGAGATGGGATACCGCATCTCCGCGCTGAAGGGGCCGGACGGGGGTTACCGCCTGGAGGCGGGTTCCGAGCTGCCGCCGCTGCTTTTCGACGAGGACCAGGTGCTGGCGCTCGCCGTCGCGCTGCAGTCCGCACCGCTCACGGGTGCGGGCATCGAGGAGGCCGCCGCCCGGGCGATGGCCACGGTGCGGCAGGTGATGCCCTCCCGGCTCCGCCACCGTCTGGACGCACTGCAGTTCACCGTGCTGCCCGCCGGTTCCGGTGCCGCCGGGTCTGTCCAGCCGGAGGTGCTCCTGGCCCTCTCCACAGCCGTCCGGTCCCGTCAGATGCTGCGCTTCGACTACGCGGGCACAGCGCCGGATAACGACGGCGGGTTCGTCCCGCCGCGCCGGGTGGAACCGCACCATCTGGTGGCCACCCGGGGACGCTGGTACCTGGTGGGCTGGGACCTGGACCGGAACGGCTGGCGGATCTTCCGGGCCGACCGGATTACGCCGAAGCTTCCCGCCGGTGCCCGGTTCCGGCAGCGGGACCTGCCGGGCGGCAGCGTTCAGGCTTTTGTCTCTGCCCGGTTCCGGGGAGCGGAACCGGGTGCGGGTCCCGGCTGGCCCTGCCGGGGCGCCGTGGTCCTGCACCTGCCGGCGGAAGACGTCGTGCCGTTTGCCGGGGACGGCATAGTTGAATCCCTCGGCACCGGCCGGTGCCGGCTGGAAGCGGGCTCCTGGTCCTGGATCTCGCTCGCGGCTTCGTTCGGCAGGTTCGACGCCGGTCTTGAAGTGGAGGGTCCGCCCGAGCTGGCGGCAGCCTTCGGAGAACTGGGCGCCCGGTTCACCTCGGCCGCAGGGCGCTGAGGCATAGACCCAGGCTTAGGGAAGCCGGCCAGGCCTCAGCAGCGAAGGGACGGCAGCCCGGGCCGGGTCCAGCGGCACGGGGCTGATCAGCACGGCCGGCCCGCGGTGAAGTGTTCCGCTGCTCAGCGGCCGGCAGCGCAGCCCGCCCCGGCCCCGCATCGCCTTGTGCGCGCCGGGCGCCAGGACCTGGTCCATCCAGGCGCACGGGTGGGCCTGCCTGCCGCCATGGAATTCCACCCGGCCATCCGCAGACTCCAGAACGAAGTCCTGGCCCAGCAGCGGTGCCAGTTCGGCGCCGCGGAGCACAACGTTCCGGCGGGGGAGCAGCGGGTCGAAGGGGCGCGCACCAAGCTCTGCGGCGATGGCGTCCAGCGACTCAATGGCGAACAGGGTTACGGCCGCATCCATGTGGGCTGCCTTGCCGAAGAACCGGTCGCCCGCGATGCCTTTGCCGGACACCACCTCCACGCTGTCCGCATCCGTGGTGGCGACGTCGGCCGCACCATCCCTGGCCCGGCCGAAGTAGGCATGCGCGGGAGAGACCAGCAGGTGCAGGATCTCGACGTCGTACGCATAACTCATGCCTCCACGCTATCCGGTGCCCGGACGGTCCCTAGACCGCCTTCACCACCGGCAGCTCGCTCCACTCCGTGGTGTACCGCGGGGAGGAGTACCGGCGGGCCATGGTCCATTCCGGCGTCGCCGTGGACATGCCCGCCAAGCCGAGGCCGATGCTCGCCGCGCCGTATTTGTCCGTGACCTTTCCCAGCAGCTCGCCCAGGTTCCGGCGTTCCTGGGCGGAGACGAACTCGTCAAAGAGCGGCTGCGCGCCGGCGGACTCCAGGCCGCTGAGCATCACCCCGGCCTTCGTGTACGGCACGCCCTCCACCACCTGGGCCTCCAGGGCGCCGACGGCGGCCCGGCTGAGGATCACGGGATCCGACGTCGGGGACGCCAGCCGGACAGTGGCCGAGGGGAACGACGCCGCCCGCTCACTGAAATGGGAGGTCCCGGCATATGCGGTCAGGATGCTCGCCTGCTGCCCCTCGCGCTCCAGCCGGGCCGCTGCCTGCTGGGCATAGATGCTCATCACCTGGCGCATCTCCGCGCCCGTGGTGACCGGAGTGGAGAAACTGCGGGAGAAGATCAGCTGCTTGCGGTCGGCCCGCTCCTCCTCGTGCGGGATGCACGCGGTGCCGTTGAGCTCCAGGACGGTGCGCTGCAGGGTGACCGAGAACTTCCGGCGGATCAGCGCAGGATCGGCGGCCCGCAGGTCCGCGACGGTGGAGATCCCCATCGCGTCGAGTTTCGTGCCCAACCGTGAGCCCACACCCCACAGGCCCGTGACCGGGACCCGGGACATGATCGCCTCCACCGCTGCCGGGTCCATGGTTTCCAGGTTGCAGACGCCCTGCAGATGCCGGTTCTGCTTGGCGATCCGGTTGGCGAACTTGGCCAGGGTCTTGGTGGTGCCGATGCCCACGCAGACGGGCAGTCCGGTGTGCGTGGCGACGGCGGTGCGGATGGTTGCGCCCTGTGCCTCCAAGCCGCGCGGAGTTCCAGCGAGCCCGAGTAAGGATTCATCAATAGAGTAGACCTCCTGCCACAACGCGTAGCGGCCCAGCAGCTGCATGACCCGGGAACTGAGATCCCCGTACAGCTCATAGTTGCTGGAGCGCTGGATGAGGCCCACATGCGGGGCGGACTCGGCGAGCTTAAACCAGGGTGTGCCGGTCTTGATGCCCAGCGCCTTTGCCTCATCGGAACGGGCCACCACGCAGCCGTCGTTGTTGGACAGCACCACCACCGGCACGCCGGCGAGTTTCGGATCGAAAGCGCGCTCACAGGAGACATAGAAGCTGTTGACATCCACCAGGGCGATCCGCTGGGAGGCTCCCGGGGTGGAAGACTCAGACATGGTGCAGGCAGCGGGTCACAACGCCCCAGACGGACAGTTCCGACGGTTCGGCCACCAGGATGTCCGGGTACCCGGGCGCTTCGGCGTGCAGCACGATGCGCCCGCCGCCCAGGAGCAGCCGGCGGACCGTCAGTTCCCCGTCCACCACGGCCACGACGACGGCGCTGTCCCGCGGTGTGAGGGAACGGTCCACAATCAGTTCGTCGCCGTTACAGATGCCGGCGCCCGCCATGGAGTCACCCTCCACCCGTACGACGTAGGTGGAGGTGGGATCGCGGATCAGGTGCCGGTTGAGGTCGATCCGGCCGTCGAAGTAGTCCCGGGCCGGGCTGGGGAAACCGGCCGCGGTGGCGGCGTCAGTCTCCGCCGGGGGCGCCGGGCGGCGCGAACGGTCCGCTGAGAAAACCGCCATGCCGAGGCCTCCCTGGGGACATCACTAGAACATACTTTCGAACCCAGCCTAGCACCCGGACAGCCTTCCGCCCGGGACCACGCCCGGGCGGAAAAGCCCCCAGCGGATTACTTGAGCGGGATCCCCTGCGCGTCGGTGCGGAACGTCCGGGCGTTGGCGAGAATCATCACGCCTTCCACGAAGCCCCACACGGCACCCAGACCGGTGAAGCAGGTGAGGACAACCTGTGCGATCCCCACACCGTTATTGCCCAGATAGAACCGGTGGACGCCGAAGCCGCCAAGGAAGACTCCCAGCAGCCCGGCAACGAGGCGGGATTTCTGCTGCCCCTGTTGCGGGTGGTGATAACCGGACTGGTGGTAACCCTGGCCGGGGGCATGCTGCTGCTGGTTCGGATAGCCCTGGACCTGCTGGTTCGGGTAGCCCTGGGCCTGCTGGCTGGGGTAGCCCTGCCCGCTGCCCGGGTACTGGGCGGGCCGGTCCTGATAGCCCGGGGGCTGCTGCTGAGGGGGAGTCGGACGCGGAGCCGGCTCGGCCTTTTTGGGGTAGGCGTATTGCCCGTCCCAGTCATCGGGCTCCCCGTGGTTGTCGTGGTTGCTTCCCGGGTAAGGCCCGTTACCTGACATGGTTTTCCTCCAAAGATTTATGCTGTCTGCACTCTAACAGCCGGCCTGCGCCTCGGGTACGGACTTCACCCCGGCCATATACCTAGGCGCCGGCGCGGACCCACCGCGCCATCCGGTCGCTGAGGTCCATCCAGCCGGTATCCAGTGTTCGCTCCTGCGGATGGGCATCGTGCCACTGCACGATTTCGCGGGCACCTTCGGCAAAGGGGATCACTGCCCGGTAGCCGGGGACCAGGGACTTGATCTTGCTGTTGTCGAAGATCACCGAATGGCTCTTGTCGCCCAGCAGTCCAGGACCGCGCCCCGGATCCTGCTGCGCGATGGTCTCCGAGGCCACATGCACGAGCAGCGGTTCCGGGACGCCGGCCGCCGCCGCCAGGGAACGGTAAATGGCGTCCCAGGGCAAAAACTCATCGGACGTAATGGTGTAACTCTCGCCGATGGCAGCCGGCCGGCCCAGCAGACCCACGAAGGCCTTGGCAAAATCGCGGCTGTGGGTCAGCGTCCACAAGGACGTGCCGTCACCGGGAACCACCACCGGCAGTCCGGCGCGCATCCGGTGGATGTCCGTCCAGTGCCCGGACAGCGGGACCATCGTCGCGTCATAGGTGTGGGACGGGCGGACGACCGTGCCCGGAAAACCCTCGTTCCGGTAGGCCTGCACCAGGATCTCCTCCCCGGCGATCTTGTCCCGCGAATACTGCCAGAACGGGTTGCGCAGCGGGGTGGACTCCAGCACCGGCAGCCGGGCCGGCGGCTTCTGGTAAGCCGACGCGGAGCTGATGAAGACATACTGGCCGGTCCGGCCCCGGTACAGCTCGACCGCGGCTGCCACATGCTCGGCGGTGAAGGACAGGAAGTCTGCGACGGCGTCGAACGTGCGGCCGCCCAAGGCGGTCCGGACAGCCGCAGGATCACGCACATCGGCGGAGAGGACCTCGACGCCGGCCGGCACCGGACGCTTGGTGGAGACGCCGCGGTTGAGCACCGTGACCCGGTGCCCCAGGCTGGAAGCGTGCGCGGCGGCAGCGGAGCTGATCACCCCGGTTCCACCGATGAAGAGCAGATCGAGAGCCGTGGAATGTGTCATGGCAGGTTTCCTCAGGTGATTCCTTGACTGGGGGCAGGAGCCGGGCTTAGGTGGAGGTGCCCGGCTCCAACTGCACCCAGCCTAGATGACCTAGATGACCTCGCCGCAGGAAAGGCATCCCATGACAGAGAGTCCCCGCCCCGTTGTCCCCGAACTGACGCTTGGGAACTCCGTGCGCATTCCACAGTTGGGCTTCGGCGTCTTCCAGGTTCCGCCGGGGCAGACACAGGAAGTGGTGGAGGATGCCCTGGCGGCCGGGTACCGGCACATCGACACCGCGGCCGCCTACCGCAACGAGGCCGGCGTGGGAGCGGCCATCGCGGCGTCGGGCATTCCCCGGTCCGAGATCTTCGTGACCACCAAGCTGCGCAACGGCGACCAGGGACGGGCGAGGGCGGCGTTCCTGGACAGTCGGCGAGCGCTGAACCTCGACGTCGTCGACCTGTACCTGATCCACTGGCCGGTGCCGTCCCAGGGAATGTTCGTGCAGGCATGGAAGGACCTTGAGTCCCTGTACCGGGACGGCTACATGCGGGCGATCGGGGTCTCGAACTTCCTCGCCGGCCATCTGGACGCCCTGTACGAGCAGAGCCAGGTGCTGCCGGCGGTGAACCAGATCGAACTGCATCCCGGTTTCCAGCAGGCAGCGCTCGCCGCCGACACCATGTCCCGCGGCATCGCGGTGGAGGCCTACAGTCCGCTGGGGCAGGGCACCGAGCTGTCCGGGAGCGAAGTGGCGGCGCTCGCTGAAAAGTATGGAGCCACGCCCGCGCAGGTGGTGCTGGCCTGGCACCTGGGGTCGGGGCGGATCGTCATTCCCAAGTCGGCCGACCCGGGGCGGATGCGGGAGAACCTCGCCGCGGCCGCGCTGGACCTGGCGCAGGAGGACCTGGATCTCCTGGACGGGCTCGACGGCGGCCGCCGGATCGGCGCCGATCCGGCGACGGCGGCGTTCAGCCAGCTCTGACTCCGCAGACCGTCCGGGAGGACAGATGCCCCCTTCTCAGACAGTGTTGGAACTCCTGCCCCGGATCGCTGCCGAGCTGCAGGCGGACGGGCCGCTGACCGTGGGCACCATGTTCCGCAGTCCCGGCCTGCGCACCGGAACCAAGATTGTGGCCTTCCTTGGCTCCGGCGATTACCTGATGGTGAAACTGCCACAGCCCAGGGCGGCGGAGCTTATTGCTGCAGGCGCTGCGGAGCCGGTCACCATGGGTAGGCGCACAATGCGGGAATGGATCGAGGTACCGGCTGCCGCAGACCTTGAAGCTACGGCACACCGGTGGACGGAGCTCACCCGCGAGGCGCTGGAATACGTCCGCAGCCTTCCGGGTTAGCGCGGCAATCAGCCGGCCTGGATCCGGGCGTCGGGGTGGCGGGCCGCCCGACTTCAGCCGGTTTCACGGGCCGTGCGGTCCCCGAGCGTCTCCTTGCGGGAGTTGTTGGTCCGGCGGGTCACCGCGGACGCCCATACCCAGGTGGCCCGCCGCAGCCCGGCATCCTCCCAGAGCACCTGCACGGCGCGGGAGGACCAGCTGCACGCCTCGCCCTTCACCCGCTCGGCGGCTCCGGGGAACCGGATCCAGGCCCACACCGGCACACCGGGCACCGAAGTGGTGACCGGATTGTGCTCGAAATCCAGCTCTTCCGGTGTAAGGCTGATCGGCTCGGCCCGCCGCGCATAGCGGGCCGCCAGCCGCTCGGCCGCGTCCTGGTTCATATAAATAGAATATATGTTCGAATATCGGTCCGGATACCGCGGGTGTCCACGGCAGGGCATGGTGCACAATAGGTGCCATGTGCGGACGCTATGTGATGGCAAGGGCGACGTCGGACCTGGTCTCGGCGTTCGCCGTCGAACAGACAGTGGGGCCGGACATACGGCCGTCCTGGAACGTGGCGCCTACCGATGACGTGCGGATTGTCACCGAGCGGTACGCCAACGACGCAGCCGTCCGGCGGCTGGCGACGGCGAAATGGGGGCTGGTGCCTGTCTGGGCCAAGGATCCTAAGATCGGGTCCCGGATGATTAATGCCCGGCGGGAAACCCTCCTGGAAAAGCCGGCGTTCCGCAAGGCGGCCGTGAAGCGCCGGGCCCTGGTGCCGGCGGACGGCTACTACGAGTGGGAGAAGTCCCCGTACGGAAAGATCCCCACCTACCTGTATTCCGGGAAGCAGGATCCGCTGGCCTTCGCCGGACTGTACGAGTTCTGGCCGGATCCGGCGCTGCCTGAGGATCATGAGCACAAGTGGCTGCTGAGCGTCACCATCATCACCACGCAGGCCACGGACGCCCTGGGCCACATCCACGACCGCACCCCGCTGATCATCCCGCCGGACCTTTACTCGGACTGGCTGGACCCGAAACTGACGGACGGGGCCGACGTCGCCCAGCTCCTCGACGCCGTGCCCGAGCCGACGCTCACCCCGCGGGTGGTCTCCTCCGAGGTGAACTCGGTCCGCAACAACGGGCCGCAGCTGATTGAGCCTGCGAGCGCCTGACACAGTGGGTGCCGGCAGCCGGCGGCTGCCACCGGACCCGGCGCTGGACCCGGCACCGGGAGTCCTCACCTCACCAGGCGTAATCCTCCGGGGCGGGCGAGTGCCCGGGAAAGATCTCATCCAGCCGGTCCAGCGCCGCTGAATCCAGGGTCACATCCAGGGCCAGCAAGGCCTCATCCAGCTGTTCCTGGGTACGTGGACCCACTAGAGGCGCGGTCACCGCCGGCTGGTGCAGCAGCCAGGCCAGGGCCAGCACTCCGGGCAGGATCTCCAGCTCCGCGGCCAGGGCCTCGTACCGCCGGATCTGGTCCTCATGCTTCACCAGCAGGTCCCGTACCCTGCCCTCGGCCCGCCGTCCGCCGCCGTCGGCCTCTTTCTGCAGGATCCCGCCCAGCAGGCCGCCCTGCAGGGGAGACCATGGCAGGATTCCCAGCCCGTACTGCTGTGCGGCCGGAAGGACTTCCAGCTCCACGGACCGGTTGATCAGGTTGTAGATGGACTGTTCGCTCACCAGCCCCGCGAAGTTCCGGCGGCGGGCGTTTTCCTGGGCCTGGGCAATATGCCAGCCCGCAAAGTTGCTGCTGCCGTTGTAGATGACCTTCCCCTGCGTGACGGCCACCTCCATGGCCTGCCAGATCTCGTCCCAGGGCGTGTTCCGGTCCACATGGTGGAACTGGTAGAGGTCAACGTAGTCCGTCTGCAGCCGCTGCAGGCTGGCGTCCAGGGCGCGGCGGATGTTCAGTGCGGAGAGGAAGGTGTCATTGGGGCGTTCGCTCATGGAGCCGTAGAGCTTGGTGCCCAGGACGGTGTCCTCGCGCCTCCCGCCGCCCTTGGCGAACCAGCGGCCGATGATCTGCTCGGTCCAGCCCTTGTTCTCACCCCAGCCGTACACGTTAGCGGTATCGAAGAAGTTGATGCCGGTGTCCCGGGCGGAATCCATGATGGCGTGGGCGTCCGCCTCCCCGGTCTTCGGTCCGAAGTTCATGGTGCCCAGGCACAGGCGGGACACGGACAGGCCGGAGCGGCCCAGATGGGTATATTCCATCCGGCCAGTGTGCGCTCCGTTACGCCCCTGGGCCAGCCGTCCGGACGCACTGGGGTAGCCTGAAAGCCAATTCCGGAACGGCAGGGAGAAGCACGCACGTGGCTGAATCGTATTACCGCTCACTGGGCAACGACGCCTATGAGGCAACCATCCATACCCAGGGGGCCTGGAACCCGCAGGAGCAGCACATGGCTCCCATCTCCGGGCTGCTGGCGCACTGCCTGGAGCAGTTCCAGCCCCGCCCCGAGCTCCGCATGGCCCGCATCAGCTACGACATCTTCGGGCTGATCCCGCGCACCACCTTCGAGGTGAAAACCTCCGTCCTGCGTCCCGGGCGCACCATCGAACTGGTGCAGGCCGAAATGGTGGCCGATGGCCGCACCGCCGTGCGGGCCACCGCCTGGCGCCTTGCCCGCGGCGCCACGCCGGAGGTCGCCGCCCTCGAAGACGCACCCATGCCCGGCCCGGCGGAAGCCGGCTCCCACGAGGGGATGACGGCCTGGCCGGGAGCATTCATTGAATCCGTGGAAAAGCGGGCGCTTCCCGGGCTGCGGCCCGGCCGCGGCCGGGCCTGGCTGCGCACCCCGCACGAAATGGTGGAGGGCATGCCGACGTCGGACCTGGTGCGCCTGGTGGGCATGGTGGATACCGCCAACGGCATTTCCACCCGGGTACCGCCGGGCGGGGACAGCTACATGTTCCCGAACGTGGACCTGCAGCTGCACCTGCACCGGGATCCCCGCGGGGAGTGGCTGGGCCTGGATACCCGGGTGACCTTCGGCACCGACGGCATCGGCCTGACCTCGGCGGTGCTGCACGACCTGGATGGACCGTTCGGGCGCAGCGAGCAGATCCTCACCGTCCGGCCGCTCGGCGGAGCGTAGGCAGTGTCCGCCGCGCTGGAGGTGTTCCGGCAGGATGAATCCCTGGGTGCTGCGGCAGACCTCGACTTCGCGCTCGCCATGCTCGATGCCGTCCGCCGCGGCGAACTCGGTCCTGCCCTGCGGATCTACCGTCCCCGGCCCACGGTGGCCCTGGGACAGCGCGACGCCAAGCTGCCCGGCTTCACCGCCGCACAGGACGCCTGCCGCAGGCACGGGTTCGAGCCGCTGGTCCGCAAGGCCGGCGGCCGGGCCGCCGCCTACCATTCCGGCTGCCTGATCGTTGACCATGTGGAGCCCGACGGCGACGCGCTCGCAGGCTCCCGCAGACGGTTTGCCGACTTCGGCGAACTGCTGGCGGGCGCGTTCCGCAAAGCAGGCGTGCCCGCCGGTGTGGGCGAGATTCCGGGGGAGTACTGTCCCGGAGAGTTCACCGTCCACGGTGGACCCGGTGGCAGGGATCGGATCAAGCTGGTGGGCACCGCCCAGCGGGTCGTTGCCGGCGCCTGGCTCTTTTCCTCGGTCCTGGTGGTGGAAAACCCCACACCGCTTCGCCGGGTCCTCACCGACTGTTACGCCGAACTGGGACTGGGCTGGGACCCGCGGACCGCCGGTGCTGCCAGCGACCTTGTGCCGGGGCTGGACCTGGACCAGGTGGAGGACGCCGTCCTGGCGGCCTATGCCGGCTACGCCCCACTGACCCCTGGGGACTTCCCCGGACTGCGGGGGAGAGTTGCGCAACACTAAGGCCGTGGTACTTCGTCCCGCCCGCCCGCGGGGATAGTGTTGATTGAGGTCAGCAGGCTTATCCGAAGCCGCTATCAATATTCATCACAAAGGAATTCCATTGGGCTCTGACACCGTTGAAAACACTGCGCTGCGGCTGCGAGCGGTCCTTGAGATCCTCGCCGCAGAGGACCCGTCAGTCACCGGCAAGGTCAGCCGGGATAAGGTGCTCGGCGCGGCCCTGGACCGGGTTCCGCTCGCAGGACGCGAAGCAGAGACCCTGGCCAGCGGCACCACCCGTGGCGAGCGTGCCCTGGTCAACGCCACCACCAAGCTGGTCAAGGCCGGCTGGATCCTCAAGGAAGCCCGCTCCGGCTGGAGCATCACCAGCCAGGGCCGCCAGGCCCTCCAGGACTTCCCGGAGCCGGCGCACCTCTCCGCCGCACTGAACGGCAAGCCCGCACCCGCACCCGCACCCGTCTCCCCGGCCGAGGAAGTCGTGGAAGAAGCCCTGCGCGACGCCGTCGCCGTTCCCTCGGCCCCCGCGGAGCAGCACGGCTCCCACCCGGAGACCGACGACTATGAGCCGTCCTTCCCGCAGCCGGAATCCGTCGCCCTCGCCGGTGACTTCGGCGCCGCGCTCGGCATCGAGGACTGGGACCCCGCCGGTGCGCAGTTCGTGTTCGACCGCCACGACGAACTGTGGAAGCTCACGCTGGACCTTCCCGAAGGCACGTACGCCTACAAGGTGGCCCTGAACGGTTCCTGGGACGAGAACTACGGGTTCGACGCGCACCGCGACGGCGGAAACATTGAAACCCACCACGAGGGCGGTCCGCTGACCTTCCTGTACGACCACGCGACGCATAACGTGGTCACGAAGTCCGAAGTCCGCGCCTAGTACCGGCGCTGCACAGGACCCGGTCCTTCGACCGGGTCCACCAGCAGCCCCGCCGGCTCCCGTACCCACCACACTCGTTCACGGCGGAGTTCCGCCGGCGTGGAATAGCGGTAGCGGTAGACCCGGGCCCGGATCCAGCGGGGCGGCTCGCCGTCGAAGGGATCCCTGCGCAGCAGGCGTAGGGTCCGGCGGTCGCCGGCGAGCAGTTTCCGCAGCAGTTCCGGGAACCAGGCGCCGGAGGCACCGAGGCCCAGGAACCACATCATCCAGTCCAGCCGCAGATGGTAGGGCGCAAACTGGCGCGGCATCCGCTGCGGATCTCCCGGCTTGCCCTTGAATTCGTACTCCTGCCAGCGGGCCGCAGGCCCCGGCGGATCGTTGGTGCCTTCAATAACCACTTCGTCCCGGTGCCGGGTGATGCTGCCGAACGCGCCGTAGGCGTTGGACAGGTGCCAGCGGTTGAAGCTGGCATTCATCAGCTGGTTGCGGCTCACCAGGTTCTTCAGCGGCGCCCACGCCCAGTACAGCAGCGCCACGGTCACGGCGAGGACGACGACGGCGAACGCCAGCGGGGGTGCCGCAGTCTCCGGTGCGGCGAAGTGCGCCCCCGGGAGCACCTCCTGCACGGCCGAGTCGCTGATCGCGGTGCACGCCAGAAGGATCGTCAGGACGTTCAGCCAGGCGAAGTTGCCCGAGAGCACCAGCCAGAACTGTGTGGCGATCACGACCGCCGCCGCGATGGAGGCCACCGGCTGCGGAAAGAACAGGAAGAACGGCACCACCAGCTGGGCGAAATGGTTGCCCAGCACCTCCACCCGGTGCAGCGGCCGGGGCAGGTGGTGGAAGAACCAGCTGGCCGGGTTCGGCATCGGCTGGGTCTCGTGGTGGTAGTACAGGGCGGTCAGGTCCCGCCAGGCCTTGTCGCCGCGCAGCTTGATCAGGCCGGCGCCGAATTCCAGCCGGAACACCAGCCAGCGGAAGGCCCAGAGCACCGCCACCGGCGCCGCGACGTCGTTCGACCCCAGGAACGCGGCCAGGAACCCGGCCTCCAGCAGCAGCGACTCCCAGCCGAACCCGTAGAACGTCTGCCCGATGTTCACCACGGACAGGTACAACCCCCAGATCATCAGGAACGCCGCCATCGGCAGCCACCACGGCCCGGCCTGCGGTACACCCGCCACCAGCAGGGCCGCAACTGCGGCCCCCACCCAGACGACGGCGAGCAGGAACCGGTCCGAGTAGTGCCAGTGGAAGAGGGTGGGAATGCCCCGTCCCTTGATCCGGGCCAGGAAGCGCGGGGCCGGCAGCAGGCCGTTCTCGCCCAGCAGCGCCGGAAACTGGGCGGCGGCGGAGAGGAAGGCGACCAGGTACACGGCAGCGATGCCGCGCTGCAGCACCTGGCGGGCGAATTCGTATCCTTCGGCGTTGAACCATTCCATGGCATCTTCAGCCTAGCCCTCGATGACGGCCTGGCCGCCGCCGCTTTCGGCCGGGTATCTCCTAGAAGCGCAGCTCCCCGTGCTCGTCCCGGAGGGTTCCGGTCGGGCCCTCCGGGTCAAGGGTGGCGAGGCGTACGACGACTTGTGCGCTTTCTTCCGGTGGCCTCCCGATTCCGAAGCCGGCCGTCATATCCGTGGCAGTCGTGCCGGGTTCGAGTGCGTTGAACTTGATCCCGGGGTGGGCCTTGGCGTAGTGCACCGTGAGCATGGTCGCCGCCGTCTTGGACGCCGAGTAGAGGGCAAGCGGCAGGCCGAACTCCGGCCGATCAGGGTTGGTCACCGCCCAGAAGGACCCGGCGCTGCTCGAGATGGTGACCACATTTGCGTTGGCGGATCTGCGCAGCAGGGGGAGTGCTGCCTGCGTGACGCGGACAATACCTACTGCATTGGTATCGAAGGACCGGAGGGCGGAAGGGCCGTCCATCTCCGTCTCGAGGATGCCTGCGTTGTGGACCAGGACATCGAGCCGGCCCTCGGCGGCATCAATGCTCGCCAGTGCACTGCTGACTGAGGCGTCGTCCGTTACATCGAGCTGCACGAATCGGGCGCCCAGCCCTGCTGCGGCTTTCTCGCCCCGCTCGGCATCACGGGCGCCTATGTACACGACATGCCCCAACTCCAGCAGTTGCCTGGCAGTCTCGAATCCGATGCCCTTGTTTGCGCCCGTGATTAATGTGACGGTCATATTCTGTCCTCTCGGTTGTCTGCTCAAGCTGAGCCATTGCAACCGTATGGATGCCGGGATTCACCGGCCAGAGCCCTGCCCAGCCGGGGGTTTGGCAGGACCTCCTCTGTTGCTGTTCCACCTGCCCTGCCAGGCCCTAGGCTGGCTCCCGTGAGTGACTCAGGCGAAGGGGCCCATGCCTGCGTAAAAAGCTTCGGGAGGCAGGCTCAGCTGTTCTTTGACGGCCTGCGTGTTGACATCCAGAAACTCGTGCGACCCCTTAATCAGGGCATCGAGCACATCCGAGATGATCGCGTGGGGGTCGTTCTTGGGAATGTCCCAGTCCTTCATCATGTCGGTATCGGTGGAAGAGAGGTGCACGCCGATCACGTGTGTGCCCTGGCCCGCAAGCTCCAGCCGCGTGCTGTTGGTGAGCTGCCACTCGGCGGCCTTCGCGGCAGCGTAGGCACCGTTTCCCGGATACGAGCGGAAGGACAGCAGAGACATCACATTCAGAATCGCGCCGCCCCCGTTGGAACCGAGGACCGGCGCGAAGGCACGTGTCATTTCCAGGGTGCCCCAGAAATGGGTGTCCATTTCTGCCCGGATACGGCCGAGATCCCCGGTGAGCAGATTCGTGGCCGTAGCAATGCCCGCATTGTTGATCAGAAGATTCACATCCGTGGCCGTTGCGGCCGCCGCCTCAACGGTGGCCGGATCGGTGATGTCCACCACGAGCGCCTCAACCTGGCCGGGTGCTCCCAACTGCTCAAGAAGGCCGGCCTTCCCGGCCTGACGGGTGGTCGCGTAGATCTTCCGTGCACCCCGCTCAACCAACTGGGTGACGAACTCCCGTCCCAGCCCCCTGTTCGCTCCGGTTACCAGTGCAACTGTCTCAGTCATGTTCATGGCTCCACGGTAAAACCTGACGTCAGTGTCAGATTCAAGTCGAGGAAGGATCCATATGCGTATCGGGGTACTCGCTGCCCGCACGGGTGTAAGCGTGAGGTCGCTGCGGTATTACGAAACCCAGGGGCTGCTGGTCTCTTCCCGCACCGGCGGCGGACACCGCGAATACGAGGACTCCGCCGTCGACCGGGTGATCCTCATCCAGGAACTACTGGCCGCCGGTCTGACCAGCGCGGTGATCGTGCAATTGCTCCCCTGTATCTACTCGGGAACGACAACACCTTCCATGGTCAAACGCCTTGACCAGCAACGTGACCTCCTCGACCGGCGTGCCCGTGAGCTCCTCGCCACCAGGGACCGCCTGGACGACCTCATCATTGAAGCCCGCCACCGGCTGGCCAGCCATCAATAGACCGGGTCCTGACAGGGCCACCCCAATGTAACGGACAGAACTGGTTGTGCCCGTTACAAGGTGCTAGGTTGCAGGCATGAATGAGGATCTGATTGAGGCCTTGGTGAAAGTTGCCAGGACGCGGGCTGAAGGCCAGTGGCCTGAGCAACTGGACCTGGATGTTTTCCATAGGCTTCTCGAAGCCCCGGTGCCCGCAGCCGTGATGGTTGATGACGTGGCAGTTGCCCGGCATATCCGCGACGTGGTGGCCGCGGTCCTGGTGGACGGCACGGATGCCGAGGCCCGGAGCACCCTGAACAGCGTGGCGGAGACATACGCCATCGTGCCGCGGACGGACGAGAACGGACTTTACTTCCTGTCTCTTAGCGGCATCGCTGAGGGTGCCCTTTGGGCGCAGATCCTGGCCGACTTGATGCAGGCGGTCAGCGAAGGATGCCGGGACCGCATCGGCCGATGCGTATCCGCGCCGTGCATCGCACCGTTTCTCGACACCTCAACAGCAGGTGTACGGGAATTCTGTTCCACCCGTTGCGCAACGCGTGCCCGGGTACGCCGCCATCGTTCGAAAGTGAGTTCCTCATGACTGCAGTAATGCCGGCATACGGCCGGTACCGCCTCCCGGATACCGCAAATCTATACTCGCGGCTGCTGCACGCCGCCGGGCTATGGCTGCTTCGTAAGGCGCTGGATCCGCGCCTTACGGCCAATCGACCCAACATCATGCTGGAGCACCGGAACGCTTCCGGGCAGCTGGCCCGAAGGCTGCAGGCAGAGCGCAGGTACCACCTGCTCGTGGGACCCAGATAAGCGGAGACCTGCCGTGGCGTGCCCTGCAGGCCTAGGCTGGAACGGTGGCAATACTCCAAACCCCGGGCCAGGGGCCGGGAGGTGCCGGAAGGGACCCATCGCGCGTCCTGGCCCTCGTCGTCGCCCACCCCGACGATGACGCCTACGGGCTCGCGGGAACCGTGGCACTGCACGAGGATGATCCGGGGTTCCGTTTCGTCCTGGTCCACGCAACCGACGGAGCCGCCGGGCAGATCGATCCGTCGTATCCACCGGTCAACGAGCCGCTGGGCCGGATCCGGCGGCGGGAGACGGACGCCGCCTGGACGGCGCACGGCAGGCCCCCCGACCGCCACGAGTGGCTGGATTACGACGACGGCGCAGTCGCCGCAGTTCCCTTTGCGGAGCTGGTTGAGCGGATCGGCGGCATCCTGGCGCAGGAGCGGCCCGACGTCGTCGCCACTTTCGGTCCGGACGGGCTGACCGGGCACCCGGACCATATAGCCGTGGGTGCTGCGACGGATGAGGCATTCGCGGGTCTGCGGGGCGACGGCGGCCGGGGACTGCAGCGGCTGCTGCACGGGGGCGTGTGCCGCTCCACCTGGGAACGGTGGAACCGCACCCGGATCCGGCACGGCCTCCAACCATGGGCCGAGGACCGGGTGTATGACGTCCATCCGGTTCCGGACGAGCAGATCGGGGTCGAGGTGGACGTCCACAGCGTCGCACACCGCGTTGTGGCGGGCCTGCTGGAACACCGGACCCAGCGCCATGTGGTTTCCCCCGGTGTGCCGCCGGACGTCGACGAAGACGCCCGCTGGGGCCGCACCGTGGCGACGGAAATGCTGGCCATCGCCTGGCCGCCGCAGCCGGCCGGGGCCGCACGGCTCGGTGATGTGTTCGAGGGACTGGACTAGAAGCGGAACAGGGAATCGATTTCCTGCTTGGCGTCGTCGACGTAGACCTCGGTGCGCTCGTCAAAGAACGAAATCCGGTCCTTCAGCTGCGCCGAGTCCGGCAGCACCACCTCGTAAGACCAGGCCAGGTCGGTTCCCCTGGCATGCCCGGCCACCGACCAGTAGTTCGCCGTCCCCTTGTACGGGCAGACGGACCGGGTGAGGGACGCGTCCAGGACATCCCAGTCCACGTCCTGCCGGGGAAAGTACGTCCGCGGCGGCAGCATCGTTTCGTAGACAAGGAGCGGCTGCCGGGTCTCTGCCAGCAGCTGTCCGTCCAGATGCACCCGCACCGCACGCGAGGAATCCCTGGCATCGACCCGGTGGAAGGGATCCCGGGGGTGCCCCTCGACCGTCGTGTCCTCCTCGAGCCACCGGTCAAACGCAGTGAAATCCAGCAGTACATATCCGGCAAGATCCGGATCGTCGGGCCGGAATCCGGCACCCGGCAGGTTATGCAGCCCGGCGCGCAGGTCCAGTGCCTGGCCGGGAGCTGTGTGCGCGGAGAACGGATAGCGCGGGTCCATCAGGGCATCCGGGGGCACCTCGGCCAGCGGGTCCCGGCCGGGTTCGGCCGCGAAGGTCAGTTCCGCGGCGATGTCTCCGGCCGGCACGGCGTAAATGGGGGTGACCCGCCGCGGCTCGTAGGCCAGCACGGCGCTGGTGGAATCCACCACGGTGTTCCCGCCGAGCTGCGCCCGGATACGCCGCGGCGTCGGTTCGTAGCGCAGCTCAGGCAGGAGTCGAAAGAAAGCGGGACTGATGTGCAGCGCCATAGTCCCAGTGTCTGGCGGGCCGGGAGCGGAAACAAGGTCCTGCCGAACGAAATCGGGAGACTTAAAGTGGAATGCCCCGGGCTTCCGACCGGGGCATTCCTTTCCTGTCGCGGGAAATGTGCGGCTGTCCTAGTGCCCCCGGTCGATCCATTCCTGCAGGTGCGGACCTTCGGCGGCGATGGATGTCGAATCCCCGTGTCCGGTGAGCACCTTCGTCTCCGCCGGCAGCGTCAGCAGACGCTCCCGGATGGACTCGATGATGGTCGGGAAGTCGCTGTAGGAGCGGCCCGTGGCGCCGGGTCCGCCGGAGAACAGCGTGTCACCGCTGAACACCACCGGCTCCGGGACGTCCTCGCCGGCGGCCAGCGAGAAGCACACGGAGCCCGGGGAATGGCCCGGGGTGTGCAGGGCGCGCAGGGTATGGCCCGCAATCTCGAACGTGTCACCGTCCTCAATCACGTCGTCGGGTCCCTCGTCCGGGAACACCGCGTCCCAGAGCATCCGGTCCGCCTCGTGCAGGAACACCGGCGCGCTGAACCGGTCGCGGGCTTCGCCGACGGCACGGATGTGGTCGTCATGCCCGTGCGTAAGCAGGATGGCCATAACCTCCCGCTCACCCACGGCTTCGGCTACCGCGTTGATGTTGTGCGCCGGGTCGATGACGATCACCTGGGCGTCGTCGCCGACGATCCAGACGTTGTTGTCCACGTCCCAGGTGCCGCCGTCCAGGGAGAACGTCCCCGACGTGACTACGTTGTCGATCCGGAACATTACAGCTCCACCACCGAACGCAGGACCTTGCCGTCGTGCATCTTGGTGAAGGCTTCCTCAATGTCGCCCAGGCCGATGCGCTCGGTAACGAAGGCATCCAGGTCCAGCCGGCCCAGCCGGTACTGTTCCACCAGCATGGGGAAGTCCCGCGACGGCAGGCAGTCGCCGTACCAGGAGGACTTCAGGGAGCCGCCGCGGCCGAAGACGTCTGCCAGCGGCAGTTCGATCTTCATCTCTGGATCGGGCACACCCACCAGCACCACGCGGCCGGCGAGGTCGCGGGCGTAGAAGGCCTGCTTATAGGTTTCCGGACGTCCCACGGCATCGATCACGACGTCGGCGCCGAAGCCGCCGGTGAGGGCGCGGATGGCCTCCACCGGATCCTCGTCCTTGGAATTGATCCCGTGCGTGGCGCCCTGTGCCAGCGCCAGATCGACCTTGGCGGAGTCGATGTCCACGGCGATGATGGTGGTCGCGCCGGCCAGCTTCGCGCCGGCGACGGCGGCAATGCCCACGCCGCCGCAGCCGATGACGGCCACGGATTCCCCGCGCTGCACGGCGCCGGTGTTGATGGCGGCACCGATGCCGGCCATCACGCCGCAGCCGAGCAGGCCCACGGCGGCGGCGTCGACGTCGTCGTCCACCTTGGTGCACTGGCCGGCGGCCACGAGGGTCTTCTCGGCGAACGCGCCGATGCCCAGGGCCGGCGTCAATTCGGTGCCGTCCTCCAGGGTCATCTTCTGCGTGGCGTTGGCGGTGTTGAAGCAGTACTGCGGCTCGCCCTTGCGGCAGGCACGGCATTCCCCGCACACAGCGCGCCAGTTCAGCACCACGCGGTCGCCCGGGGCCACTTCGGTGACGTCCGGGCCGACGGCGGACACAACGCCGGTGGCTTCGTGGCCGAGCAGGAACGGATAGTCATCATTGATGGCCCCCTGCTTGTAGTGCAGGTCCGTGTGGCAGACGCCGCAGGTGAGGATGTCCACCAGCGCCTCGCCGGGTCCGGGGTCCGGAACCAGGATGGTCTCCAGGGAGACGGGGGCGTTCTTTTCCTTGACGACTACGGCCTGAACCTTATGAACCATGAGTGTGCTGCCTCTTTCGATATCCGGGCGGGGCGCAAAATCCAGCATCCCGCATTTCCATCCTAGGGAGCCGGAGCGCCGGGGGCGAAGCCGGGATTGCTCTTCCGCTCCCGGCTCAACTGCCGGGGGCTGCCGCGGGGTGCGGTGCCGCCCTAGCATGGGAGCGGGGAACGGTCCGGAATCCGCCGCCTACCAGTGCAGGAAGTGCCCCATGCAAGGAACCCTGATGTACGGAGAGCGGGATGTCCGGGTGGAGGATTTGCCCCGGCCGGTCCTCCAGGACCCCACGGACGCCATCCTGAGGGTGGTGGCCGCCTGCGTCTGCGGATCGGATTTGTGGCCGTACCGCGGAATCGATCCGGTACGCCGTCCCCGCCCGATGGGGCACGAATACGTGGGTGTGGTCGAAGACGTGGGCGCTGCGGTTTCACGAATCCGGCCGGGCCAGTTTGTGGTGGGTTCGTTCTTTGCTTCGGACAACACCTGCGAAATCTGCAGGGCGGGATATCAGAGCCGCTGTGTGCAGGCCGCCGGCGTCGGCGGAGCGCAGGCCGAATATCTGAGGATTCCCCTCGCGGACGGCACACTCGTGGCGACGGCGGAAATGCCGGATGACGACCTGGTTCCGTCCCTGCTCGCGGCCTCCGATGTGCTGGGCACCGGATGGTTCGGGGCGGTGGCGGCCGAAGCCGGCCCCGGGAAAACCGTTGCCGTGGTGGGAGATGGCGCGGTGGGACTCCTCGCCGTGCTGGCGGCCCGCGAATTGGGCGCCGAACGGATCATCGCCATGAGCAGCCACCCGGACCGCCAGGCACTCGCCCGGGAGTTCGGCGCCACCGACATTGTTGCGGAACGGGGCGACGACGGCGTGGCCGCCGTTCGGAAACTGACCGGGGGACTGGGTGCGCACAGCGTGGTGGAGGCGGTGGGCACCCAGTCTTCGATGCTGCAGGGCATCGGCTGCACCCGGCCCGGAGGACACATGGGCTACGTGGGCGTGCCACACGGTGTCCAGCTGCCCGGCGAGCAGCTCTTCTTCAGCGAAATCCACCTGCTCGGCGGACCGGCGCCCGTGCGCAGGTTTCTGCCCGAACTGATGGAGCTGATCCTGCAGCGGAAGATCAACCCGGGGAAGGTCTTCACCCTCGAACTGCCGCTTGGGCAGGCCGCGGAAGGCTACCGCGCCATGGACGAGCGGCGGACCATCAAGGCACTGCTGCGTCCCTGACCGCCGTCCGGCCCGGTTCAGGCCGGACTGGTGCAGGCCGGACCGCGGCCCGGGATGACGGGAGCTGCTAGAGCCCCAGCCGCGACTTCACTTCCGAGGCCGAAGGGTTCGTGGCCGAGGAGCCGTCCGGGAAAATCACGGTGGGTACGGTCTGGTTGCCGCCGTTCAGCGAAGCGACCAGGTCCGCGGTGCCTTCAACATCTTCAATGTTGACCTCCGTGTAGCCGATGCCCTGCGCGTCCAGCTGGGACTTCAGACGGCGGCAGTATCCGCACCAGGACGTGGAGAACATGGTGATGGTCCCGGTTGCGGGGGTGAAGGCTTCAGCAGTGGCAGCCACGGGGGTTGCTCCTCTTGGTCGAAATGGATAGTTGCCTCTTTCAACTGTATTCCGGCCGCCGGCATTCCCGGTGGCAGACTGGAGGCATGTGCGGAAGATACGTCATGGCCCGTTCCGTGGGGGACCTGGTGGCTGAGGCCGAAGCGGAGGCCGACGCGAACCTGGAGCTGCGGGCCTCCTGGAACGTGGCGCCGACGTCGGACGTGCCGGTGGTCCTGGAACGGTTGGTGGACGTGCCCGGCCGGGGACGGACGCAGGTGCGCCAGGTCCATGTGGCCCGGTGGGGCCTGGTACCGGGCTGGGCACGCGATGCGTCCGTCGGGTCCCGGGCGTTTAACGCCCGCAGCGAGACGGTGCTGGAGAAACCGACCTTCCGCGAAGCAGTTCTCTCGCGCCGCTGTGCCGTGCCGGTGGACGGCTACTACGAATGGAAGGCCGGACCCGGCTCAAGCCGCCGGCCGTTCTCTGTATCCCGGGCCGACGGTGCCCCGATCTTCTTTGCGGGCCTGTATGAATGGTGGCGGGATCCGGCCAAGGCAGAAGACGATCCGGAGAAGTGGCTGCTCTCGACATCGATCCTCACTGTCGCCTCCCCGCCGGCGGCGAGCGCCGAACCGGTGCTGCGGGAACTGGCCGCCCTGCATGACCGGCTGCCGCTGCCCCTGTCCCGGGACGCGATGGCTGCCTGGCTGGATCCGGCCCGGCACGACGCCGGCGCACTGGTGGCCATGGCCGCGGCGCAGGCGTATACGGCGGCGGCGGACTGGGTGCTGGCAGAAGCCCACCCGGCGGTCGGCAACGTGCGTAATGACGGCGCGTACCTGCTGCAGCCGGATCCGGAATCAGTCCTGCCGGAAGCGCTCTTCTAGTCCTGCCGGCTAGAGTCCAGGTCCGGGTGTCTCGGGGACGATCATGGTCAGGGTGACCTTGCCGTCGGCGTCCACGCTGAGTCCGGGATTGAAGCAGACCTCCCAGCGCAGTCCATCCGGGTCGGTGAAGTAGCCCGAGTAGCCTCCCCAGCTCATCTGGGTCCCCGGGGCGGTGATGAGCCCGCCCGCGGCGGCGGAGCTGGCCAGTACGGCGTCGACCTCGGCGGCGGAATCCACGTTATGCCCGAGCGTGAGGGGCGCGTTGTGGAGTTCCCCCACCGGACCGGCTTCGGCCGCCAAATGGTCGGCCCGGAAGAAGGCCAGGAGCAGGCCATGGTTGATCTGGAAGAAGACAACTTCGTCCGGCTCGTACTGCACCGGCTCCCAGCCCAGGCGCGAAACATAAAAGGCGTAGGTTACTTCGAGGTCCCGTACGCCTACGGTAACCACGGAAACGGAAGGATTCACGTCCTTGATCCTGCCATGAACCCGCGGATTGGCCGCTACCCGTGCAGCGCAGTCCAGGTTCCGCGCCGGTGCGCCCGTGGTGGTTACTCTTAAGGCATGGAAGCAGCTGAGCAGAAACCCGTTCCGGGACAGCTAGACAATGTCCGGACGGCAATTGATGAAATCGACGAGGAAATTGTCGCGCTGATCTGGCGGCGGCAGCGGCTGGTCCGGCTTGCCGGGGGACTGAAGGACAACGACGACGCCGTCCGGTCGCCCAAGCGCATGGAGGAAGTCATTGCCCACGTCCGGCACGCGGCCGAGGAGCAGGACGGCGACTGCAACGTGGTGGAACGCACCTACACGGCCATGATCGAGGCCTTCATCGACTACGAGCTTAAGGTCCGCCACGAGATGGAGACCCAGCGCAAGCTGGACGCATTCAGCCGCAGCTAGCCCGAAGCCATCCGGTAGGTTGTGCCCCATGACAACAACCGTGGCCGCACCATGAGCGGCAGCCTCCCGGCCCCGGATAACCGTTGGCGTCCGGTGGCGGCAGCGCTCGCGGACGGGCGGCGCCTGCACCTGTACGCCCGGGCCGTGCTGGCCGCCGACGACGGCGCGCCACTGGACCCGGATGATCTCACCCCAGCGGAAGCCAAGTCGCTGGCCGTGCTGACGAAGGCCGGCCTGCTCCACATCGGCGGGCGCGGCATCGAGCCCGTCCCGTCTGCCTTCGCCGACCTGCTGGCTGCCGGTGTGCGCCCTCCGGACACCTCCGCACGCCGGTTCCTGGTCAACGGGAAGCTTGAGACCTATCCCCGCAAACGTTCGGACCGGCTCGAGCTGCTGCATTTCCTGGCGGGGGAGGTTTTTGAACATGCCCGGCCTCCGGAACCGGGACTGCGGCCGGTGCTGACGGAGCAGGAACTCACCACCCGGCTGGCGGCCTTCACTGCCGACCCCGCTGCCATCCGCCGCTATCTGGTGGATGAGGGCATCGTGGCCCGGGACGCCGCAGGAACCCAGTACTGGCTCACCCGTCCCCGCCCGGCGGAAGGAATGGAATTTGCCTAGTTTCCCGGATACGGCCAAGCTCGCTGCAGTCGACGCGGCTCCCGGCACTCCCGTCGCCGTGGAAGGCCTGGTGAACTTCCGTGATCTGGGCGGGCGACGCCGGAGCGACGGCACGCTTACTCCGCACGGTGTCTTCTTCCGCTCCGAAACGGTTGACCTGATCCGGCCCGGCGGCTGGGACACCCTCCATGCGCTGGGAGTGCGTACCGTCGTCGACCTCCGCCAGCCGCCCGAACGTACACGGGACACTACCGCCCGCCCGGACTGGCTCACCACGGTTGCCGTGGACCTGGACGGTCTGGCCGGGAACCCGGAGTTCTGGGAGGGGTACTGGGACAACGGGCTGATGGGAACGCCGCTGTACTACCTTCCGCACCTCACCCGGCTGCCGGACCGCATGGGCGCCGTCCTCACCGCGCTCGCCGATGCCCCGCCGGGCGGGGTGCTTTTCCACTGCATGGCAGGGAGGGACCGGACCGGCATGACCGCCATGGTCCTGCTCGCGGCGGTGGACGCGGAGCCGGAGGAGATCCGGGAGGACTACTTCGAAACCGTCCGGAACGCGGACGCCTTCGCAGCAGCAACGGGACGGCCCAATCCGGAGGCAGAGAGCGAAAAACTGTGCGCCGGGCAGGGAACCAGTATGGACGGTGCCTTCCGTGCGGCGGTGGACGGCTTTTCGCTGCAGCGGCTCTTTGACGACGCCGGGCTGCCGGAAGCAGTCCGCACCGGCATCCGCTCCTGGCGGGGAGCAGTTTCCGCCAAGCCTTAACGCTGCTCTGCTACTCCGACGTTCCCGCTTCGAGGATCGACACGATTGAGAAGAGCGTAAAGCAGACAGCTCCGAGTCCAACCAGCACGTGCGCGGGGACAAAGAACGCCGGGTCTGTGCCTGCGGCCTCAAAGAGGAACGCGGCGAAGAACAGGCAGGTGAGCGCTGTTCCGATGGGCATCAGCGGGATGCGGTTGGCCAGGGCAAACGTGCGGCGCCAGACGAGGGCGAGCAACAGCACCTTCGACAGGATGCTGAAGCAGATCAGCCCGAGGCCGATCAGCACACATCCCGGGGCCAGCCGATAGGGCTCGTGTGAGCTGAACAGCACGAATAGCCCGAGCAGCACATTGACCGTGCCTGCGGCAGCGACGAGCCTGGGCCAGGCTAAACGTTCACCATCGCTGAATTCGTTGCGCACCTGGCGCACGATGCTCGCGACCAGGGCGATCAGCGACGTGCAGATCGCCGACAGGCCGATCAGGACGTGCCCGGCAACGAATCCGGGAGTATCTCCGCGCACCAACAGGCCGGCCGCGAGGGAGAAACCGGCGACGGCGGCCACAACCGGGACTGCGAGCAGCACGGCGCCGATGGTGCGGGAGTGGGCACCTTCCGGCGGGCCGCCCTGAGGCTCGAGCAACTGAGCTGACTGGATGAGAGTGAATTTTGTGGACGCAGCCGCGACGGTGCTGACGCACGCGGCGACGAAACCGACGCCGATCACAACGAAGCCCGCCGTGAGGTTCTCCGCGGTGTTCTCCCGGTTGGCTAGAACGATGCCCCAGATGATGGCGGCGGCCGCAGCCGCGTAGCCGGAGAGCGGCAGGATGATCGCCCACACGCGCCCATAGCGGTTGATGAGCTGCCTGATGATGGTGGCCGCCGTAGTGAACAGTGCATAACAGATGGAGGTCAGCCCGACGTTGACGTGTCCGGCGATAAAGTGATCGGCATCGTTCGGCCCGGCCAGGATGTAGAGGCCAAAGGACAGGCAGACGGCGCCCATCAGAAGCGGTATGGCGCGGAAAATGACACTTATTGTACGGTTCATGGCGTACCCCGAAGGTGATCCCGTGCGGCTTCGACATCATGGCCGGTCCGCGGTAGTGCCAGTGTGCGCCTGTCCTCCCCGCGGAACAACGCCGGGGCAGGGAGCAGTTCCTTAGGCTATGTACCTTCACGCCCTCCACCGCCACGACGCTTGTCGCTACCGCGGGCATGGGTGCCCGCCGCCGCCCGTTGACTTGGCAGGACGGCGGGCGTCGAATGGAAGTTCCAACCGGGCTGCCTTCATCCGGCGGAAATTTCCCCAAGGAGGAGTGCATGGCTGACAGGTTTGCTCCCCACGGAGCCACTGCAACACATCCGGTTGCGGGCATGGCCGGTGCCATGGGTGCCCCGGTCAACGCCGTCCCCCTGGTTGCACATACGCCGCCTTCCCAGACAGCGCCACCCACCGGCGGGGCCACCGCACGGGGCGGCACTGATCTGGAAGATGCTGGTCTTCAAGACGCCGGTACGGGTGATGCCCCCGGGCATTCGCGGCGCCAAATCGCCGTCATCTTCACCGGCCTGATGCTGGCGGTGCTGATCGCCGCCCTGGACCAGACCATCGTGTCCACCGCCCTGCCCACCATCGTGGGGGACCTGCAGGGAATGGACCACCTGTCCTGGGTGATCACCGCCTACCTGCTGACCTCCACCATCGGACTGCCGATCTACGGCAAGCTCGGGGACCTGCTCGGACGCAGGAACATCTTCATTTTCGCCATCGTGGTCTTCCTCGCCGGCTCCGCCCTGTCCGGGCAGGCGCAGAGCATGGCCGAGCTCATCACCTACCGTGCGGTCCAGGGCGTGGGCGGCGGCGGGCTGATCATCGGTGCGCAGGCAATCATCGGCGACATTGTTCCCGCCCGCGAGCGCGGCAGGTACATGGGACTGATCGGAGCGGCATTCGGCATTGCCTCCGTGAGCGGACCGCTCCTGGGCGGCTACCTTACCGACTACTGGTCCTGGCGGTGGGTCTTCTACATCAACCTGCCCATCGGCCTGATCGCGCTCGCAGTCATCATCGCCGCCCTGCATCTGCCGCGCTCGGACCGCAGGGGCATCCGGCTGGATTATGCCGGAGCCGCCCTGCTGGCCATCGGCAGTGCCGCCCTGGTGCTGCTGACCAGCTGGGGCGGGAACAACTACGCGTGGACCTCACCGACCATCCTCACGCTGGGAGCGGTGGCCGCCGCCGCCGTCGCAGTCTTCATTCCCGTGGAGTTGCGCGCACCCGAACCGATCCTCCCGCTGCGCCTGTTCAGGATCCGCAACTTCCTGATCTGCACGCTGGTGGGGCTGGCGGTGGGGCTGGCCATGTTCGGCTCCATCGCCTACCTGCCCACCTTCCTGCAGATCGTCAACGGGGCAAACCCCACCATGTCCGGGCTGATGATGCTTCCGATGACGGCGGGGCTGCTGACCACCTCCATAGGCACGGGGCAGCTGATTGCCCGGACCGGCAGGTACAAGATCTATCCGATTCTGGGGTCCCTCACCATGGTCGGAGGCCTGCTGCTGCTCTCACGCATTTCCAGTACGACGCCGTACATCCTCACCGCACTCGGCATGTTCGTGCTGGGGCTGGGAATCGGCGCCCTGATGCAGAACGTGGTGCTGATTGTGCAGAACAGCGTCCCCGCCAAGGACATGGGCACAGGGGTCTCCACCGCCAACTACTTCCGGCAGATGGGCGGGTCGCTGGGGATTGCCCTCTTCGGCTCCCTGTTCATCCGGCGGCTCAATGACCAGCTGGTCTCCGCCCCGCCGGGTGCCGGCGACGAGGCCTCCGGAGGCGCCAACTCCATCAGCCCGGACAGCATCAGGGCGCTGCCTGTCCCCGCCCAGGACTTCATCAAGTCCGCCTTCGGCGAGGCGCTGCCGCCGATCTTTCTGCTGGGGGTGCCGATCCTGGGGGCGGCCTTTGTCCTGACGCTGTTTATCGTGCAGCAGCCGCTGGCCCGGACGGCACGGGTGGACGTGGACGGGAACCGGTAGTCGGGACGCCCGGCTCCACTTCGATCCATCCTGCATGTGGTGTCGCTTGTCCCCGGCTGGTCGTACACTGGTGGCGGAGCTATTCGAACATATGTTCGAATTGGTTGCCAATGGATAACCAACGGATAACCAGAGGGTGAGGACGTCGGCGCAGAGCAGACGTACCGGGGCGGGGAGGAAGCTGAATGGGTGTCTTCAGCGAAGCAATAGAGGTGGTGTGCTCGCCCGCGGGCCAGCCTCTCCGGATCGTCTGGGGTGGACGCACCTACAAGGTGGGGGCCGACCCGGTGCGCTGGTATGAACGCCGCAACTGGTGGGAAGAGGAAACCCGCGCTGAACGCGGGCGGGGAGCCGGACTGGTGGATACCGAGATCTGGCGGGTCCAGGCCCGTGCCAATGACCGCTCCGACCTGCGCACCCTGGACCTCTCACACCATGTCCGCAGCAACCGCTGGCGCCTGATCCGGATCCACGACGCCCTGAGGGACAGTGCCTAATGGAAGACGGCGCCTAAACAATGAGCTTCATCCACCTGCACGCAGCCACCGCCTTCAGCGCCCACTACGGGGTGTCCTGGCCCGAGGAGATGGCACAGGCAGCAGCGGCAGACGGCGCTGATGCGCTCGCCTGCACCGACCGGGACGGACTCTACGGAACGGTCAAGCACCTGCGCGCCTGCATGGAGGCGGGAATCGATCCCATCGTCGGCGTGGACCTGGCCGTGCTGGATGCAGCCAATGCCGTGACGGGCCGGGTTGTCATCCTCGCGCACGGGCACAACGGGGGTGCGGGCTACCGTGCACTGTGCCGGCTGATCTCCGCCGCGCACGCTGCGACCTCGGCTTCCCGGGCGCGTGCCGGCAAACCGGTGGGCATCACTGTGGAGCAGCTTGCCGGGTATGTCTGCACCGAGGGGGAGAGTACAGGGGAGGGGGAACCGGTCCTCACCGTCCTGGTGGGGCCCCAGTCCGACGTCGGCCAGGCCATGCGCAGCCGCAGCTACGCCGTCGCCCGCACCCTGTTCACCCGCTGGCGCTCGCTGATCCCGGCCCGGGCGCTCGCCGTCGAGGTGGTCACCCATCTGTCCGCGCCGGGGGAGAACCTCAGCCTGGCCCACGCCGTGCGGATGTTCCGCCTCGCCGATGAGATGCGTGTGCCGGCCATCCTGACCAACGCGGTGAGGTACGTGGACGAGGACGGCGCCGCCACCGCGGACGTGCTCGACGCCGCGCGCTCGCTGACTTCGCTCTCCCACCTTCCGGACCGGCAACCCAACGGGCAGGGATGGCTCAAGGGCACACGGGAGATGACCGCACTTGCCCGGGAAGTCAGCTCGGAGGCGGACTGCGGTTCCTCCGGCGCCGTAAAGATGCTCGCCGACACTGCGGCGCTCGCGGACCTTTGCCGGATAGACCCCGTGGCGGACATGGGCTGGAAGCAGCCCGTAGTGCCCGAAGCCTCGGTGATCGGCATTGAAGCCGAACCCATGATCGAACTGCGCCAGCGCTGCGAGGCGGGGATTACCCGGAGGCTGCGTGCCCGGGACTCCATCGCCGAAGCCGAACTGCGCAACCGGCTCGAACACGAGCTGGGCATTATCGAGCGGCTGGGCTTCGCCTCGTACTTCCTCACGGTTGCCGAAGTCTCGGCCATGATCACCGGCATGGGGGTACGCGCCGCGGCCCGGGGGTCGGGAGCGTCCTCACTGGTGAACTACCTGCTGGGCGTCAGCCACGTGAATCCGCTGGACCACGACCTGATCTTCGAACGCTTCCTGTCCCGGGACCGCTCCACACTGCCGGACATCGACATTGACGTTGAAAGCGCCGAGCGGCACAACGTCTATCACCGCATCTTCGAACGCTTCGGCTCCGAACGGGTCACGCTGATGAGCATGCAGAACGGCTACCGTGCCCGGGGAGCGGTGCGCGACGCCGGCCTGGCGCTGGGTATGCCCGAGGAGGAGATCGGCGCTGTGGCTAAACAGCTGTGGCGTTTCTCGGCCCGCAACTTCCGCGAGGCGCTCGCCGAAAAGCCCGAACTGCGGGAATTCTCCGGCCAGGTGGAAAAGAACCAGCAGCTGGACCTGCTGGTGGACCTCACCGAACGCCTGGACCGGCTGCCCCGGCACATCTCCATGCATCCCTGCGGCGTGATCCTGGGCGACACCTCCCTGCTGGACCGCACCCCGGTGCAGCCCAGCGGCCTGGGCCTGCCCATGTCCCAGTTCGACAAGCACGACATGGACCCCATGGGCATGCTCAAACTCGATGTGCTGGGTGTGCGGATGCAGAGCGCCATGGCCTTCGCCGTGCGCGAGGTGGTGCGGGTGCATTCCTCCCGCGAGGAAGTCATTGCCGCAGGCCGGCACCGGGAGGGGGAGGACCTGCCGGATCCGGAGTTCATCGAACCCGACGGCCGGATCAACCTGGACGCCGTGCCGTTCGACGACGAACCCACCTACGAACTGATCCGCAGCACCCACACCCTGGGCTGCTTCCAGATCGAATCACCGGGACAACGCGAGCTGGTGGGCAAGCTGGCGCCGCGGGAATTCAACGACCTGATTATCGACATTTCCCTGTTCCGGCCCGGCCCGATGAAATCCGACATGGTCCGGCCGTTCCTGGAGCACCGGCACGGCTGGTCCCCGGAGGTCTACCCGCACGAGGCGCTGCGTCCGGTGCTGGCCGAAACCCACGGCGTCACCGTCTTCCATGAGCAGGTGCTGCGGACACTGAATGTTTTCACCGGGTGCGGGTTGGCGAAAGCGGACGAACTGCGCCGCCTGCTGGGCAACGAAACCGCCGAGCCGGGTGTGGAGGAATACTTCCGCAGCAAGTCCGCCGCCCGCGGCTACACAGCGGAAACCATCGACAAGGTCTGGGACACGCTCAAGGCCTTCGGCAGCTTCGGCTTCTGCAAGGCCCACGGGGCGGCGTTTGCCGTGCCCACCTACCAGTCCGCATGGTTGAAGGCACACCACCCGGCGGCGTTCCTCGCCGGGATCTTCGAGCATGATCCCGGCATGTACCCGCGCCGGCTGCTGGTGGCCGAGGCGCGGCGGATGGGCATCCCCATCCTGCCGCTGGACATCAACCGCAGCGGCGAAACCTACCGGGTGGAGCGGCTCGACGACGGCCGGCTGGGCATCCGGCTGTCCCTGGCCGGAATCTACGGGTTGTCCGCCGTCGAGCTGCGGCGTATTGCCGCCGGCCAGCCCTATGACTCCCTGGCCGACCTGCGTGCCCGTGCCCGGGTCTCCCGGCCCACGCTGCGGCGGCTGGCCCAGCTCGGGGCATTCGACTCGCTCAGCAAACAGATCGGCTCCGAGGGCAGCCGGGCGGACCTCATCCAGTACCTGGACGCCGCCCCGGCCAAGTCTGCGTCCCGGAAGCATGATCCGATTCCCGGGCAGCTTGCCCTGCCGCTGGGGGATACCGAACTGGCGAACCTGCACCACCACCTGCCCGAACCGGGGCTGCGGGAAAAGGTCCGCACCGAACTGGATCTGTTGTCCGTGGACGTCAGTGCGCACCTGATGGAGAGCTACGGGCCGCTGCTGCGCGGACTCGGTGTCACTGCCTCGGAGGCGCTGATGGACCTGCGGAACGGGACCGAGGTGCTGGTCGCCGGCATCCGGGTGGCCACCCAGACTCCACCCATGCGCGGAGGACGCCGGGTGGTGTTCATCAGCCTTGACGACGGCACCGGCTGCATTGACTGCACGTTCTTCCATGAGGCGCAGGAAAAATCCGGTCCATTGCTTTTTGGCACGGAACTGCTGCTGGTCCGTGGACTCACCCGCCGCACCGGGCCCAGGGGCATCAGCCTCCAGGCGCTGGAGGCATGGAACCTGGCGGACACGGACTCACTTCCGGTGCCCGGCCGCCAGCGCGGCATGTTGGTGGGGCCGGTCCGCGGCGGATAACATCGGTACGGGCGGAAGTACGGCCGTGTCCAGGCCGTGCAGCAGACGCCGTACAACGAAATCTAGGAGACAACCGTGTCAGTGCCAGAGAATTTCACCCTCATCGTCGACGGCGAAGAGACCACGGTGGATACTGGCACCACCGGTGCGCAGCTCTTCTTCGACCGGCGCGACGTCGTCGTGATGCGCGTCCACTCCGTCCTCAAGGACCTGGATACCCCGCTGGAGCAGGGCGACGTCGTAGAGTCCGTCACCATCGAGTCCGAAGACGGACTGAATGTGCTGCGCCACTCCACCGCGCACGTGATGGCCCAGGCCGTGCAGCAGCTGCGCCCCGATGCCAAGCTGGGCATCGGCCCGTACATCAAGGACGGCTTCTACTTCGACTTCGACGTCGCCGAGCCGTTCACCCCGGAGGACCTGAAGACCCTCGAGAAGATGATGCAGAAGATCATCAACTCGAACCAGAAGTTCGTCCGCCGCGTGGTCAGCGAAGACGAAGCCCGCGAAGCCATGGCCAACGAGCCGTACAAGCTTGAACTGCTGGGCACGAAGGACGGCGCCGAGGAAGCCGGCGAAGGTGCCGGCATCGAGGTCGGCGCCGGCGAGATCACCATTTACGACAACGTGGACCGCAAGTCCGGCGACGTCGTCTGGTGCGATCTGTGCCGCGGCCCGCACCTGCCCAACACCAAGCTGATCTCCAACGCCTTCGCCCTCACCCGTTCCGCCGCCGCCTACTGGCTCGGCAACCAGAAGAACCAGCAGCTGCAGCGCATCTACGGCACCGCCTGGCCCACCAAGGACGCGCTGAAGGCCTACCAGGAGCGCCTGGCCGAGGCCGAGCGCCGCGACCACCGCAAGCTGGGCACTGAGCTGGACCTGTTCTCCTTCCCGGATGAACTGGGCTCGGGCCTGCCGGTGTTCCACCCCAAGGGTGGCATCATCCGCAAGGCCATGGAGGACTACTCCCGCCAGCGCCACACCGAGGCCGGCTACGAGTTCGTGTACACCCCGCACATCACCAAGGGCCACCTGTACGAGGTTTCCGGCCACCTGGACTGGTACCGCGACGGAATGTTCCCTCCCATGCACGTGGATGAGGTCACCGATCCCGAAACCGGTGAGGTCACCAAGCCCGGCCAGGACTACTACCTGAAGCCGATGAACTGCCCCATGCACAACCTGATCTTCCGCTCCCGCGGACGGTCCTACCGCGAACTGCCGCTGCGCCTGTTCGAATTCGGTTCCGTGTACCGCTACGAGAAGTCCGGCGTGATCCACGGCCTGACGCGCGTGCGGGGCATGACCCAGGACGACGCCCACATCTACTGCACCCGCGAGCAGATGAAGGACGAGCTGACCACCACGCTGAAGTTCGTGCTGGACCTGCTCAAGGACTACGGCCTGGATGACTTCTACCTGGAACTGTCCACCAAGGACCCGGAGAAGTATGTCGGCTCCGACGATGTGTGGGAGGAAGCCACCCGCACCCTCGCCGAGGTGGCCGAAGCCTCCGGCCTGGACCTGGTCCCGGATCCGGGCGGCGCCGCCTTCTACGGCCCGAAGATCTCCGTCCAGGCCCGCGACGCGATCGGCCGCACCTGGCAGATGTCCACCATCCAGCTGGACTTCAACCTGCCCGAGCGGTTCGAGCTGGAGTACCAGGCTGCCGACGGCACCCGCCAGCGCCCGGTCATGATCCACCGCGCCCTGTTCGGTTCCGTGGAACGCTTCATGGCCGTGCTCACCGAGCACTACGCCGGTGCGTTCCCCGCCTGGCTGGCACCGGTGCAGGTGGTGGGTATCCCCGTGGCCGAAGCGTTCAATGACTACATGTTCGACGTCGTCGACAAGCTCAAGGCCCACGGCATCCGCGCCCAGGTGGACACCGGAACCGACCGCTTCCCGAAGAAGATCCGCACCGCGTCCAAGGACAAGGTTCCGTTTGTCCTGATTGCCGGGGGCGACGACGCCGAGGCCGGTGCCGTCTCCTTCCGCTTCCGCGACGGCAGCCAGGACAACGGCGTGCCCGTTGAAGAGGCCGTCAAGCGGATTGTCGAAGCCGTCCGCAACCGGGATAAGTAAGGGCGGCGGGGACGCTATGCGGGAACAGCCTGACGACGCCGCGGTGACGGACAAGTTCGAACTCGCCGGCGTCCCCGACGCGTTCCAGCGGCTCTGGACTCCGCACCGGCTGGCCTACATCAAGGGCGGGCAGAAGCAGGTCTCCTCCAAGGAGACCTGCCCGTTCTGCGCCGCACCGGAGCGGACGGACGAGGAATCGCTGATTGTCCACCGCGGCCGGCACGCCTTCGTGATCCTGAACCTCTTCCCGTACAACGCCGGCCACCTGCTGGTCTGCCCGTACCGGCACGTGCCCGACTACACGGACATTGACCCGGAAGAGACCGCAGAAATTGCGGCCCTGACGCAGACCGCCATGCGGGTGCTGCGCAAGGTGTCCAGCCCCACCGGCTTCAACCTGGGCATGAACCAGGGCGAAACCGGCGGGGCCGGGATTGCCGCCCACCTGCACCAGCACATAGTTCCGCGCTGGGGCGGGGACGGAAACTTCCTGCCGATCATTGCGCAGACCAAGGCCATCACCCAGACCCTCGGCGAGGTGCGCCAACAAGTGGCAGATGCCTGGCCCCAAGAGGGCTCCAGCCCGGACAGTGAGGACTGATACGTGCTCAACAAATACGCACGGGGATTCTTCACTGCCGTCTTCACCCCGCTGGCAAGCTGGCTGCTCCGCCGCGGGGTAACCCCGGACATGGTCACCATTGCCGGCACGCTCGGCGTGATGATCGGCGGACTGGTCTTTTATCCCCTGGGTGAGCTGTTCTGGGGAACCATCTTCATCACCGTCTTCATCTTCTCCGACGTGGTGGACGGGATCATGGCCCGGCAGCAGCAGCGCACCGGCAGCTGGGGCGGGTTCCTGGACTCCACGCTGGACCGCTTCGCCGACGGCGCCCTGTTCGCCGGCGTCGCCATCTGGTTCTTCACCGGCGGCGGAAACGATGCGATCGGCATTGCAGCCGTCCTCTGCCTGGTAGTCGGCATGCTGGTGTCCTACATCCGGGCCAAGGCCGAGTCGCTGGGCTTTAACGCCAGCGTCGGCATCGCCGAGCGTGCCGAGCGGCTGGTCTCCCTGCTCGTCGCCACCGGCCTGGTGGGACTGGGGGTGCCGGAGATCCTGCTGCTGGTGGTCCTGGTCCTGCTGACCCTGGCCAGCTGCGTCACCATCGGACAGCGGATGCACACCGTGCGGAAGCAGGCGAAGCTGGGTAACCCGGCCGCATAGAAGCCACATCAAAAAGGCGGGAACCGAATCATCGGTTCCCGCCTTCTTTTCAACCCGTCCGGACTGACCGGGCTGCTGCCTAGGCCAGGCCGCGCCGGTCCAGCAGCGGCTGGATCTGCGCATCGCGTCCGCGGAAGTTCCGGAATGCCTGCAGCGGGTCGATGCTGTTGCCGCGGGAGAGCAGTTCCGTCCGGAAACGGTCGCCGTTCTCCCGGGTCAGGCCGCCGTTTTCCCGGAACCACTCGACCGTGTCGGCGTCGAGCACTTCGCTCCAGATGTAGGCGTAGTACGCCGCAGCGTAGCCGCCGGCAAAGATGTGCTTGAAGTAGCCGGTCCGGTAACGCGGCGGCACCAGGTCCAGGTCGACGCCGGCCGCTGCCAGGGCCGCGGCCTCGAAGGCTTCCGGATCCTCCACCGTCTCGCCGGGTGCCAGTTCGTGCCAGGCCAGATCCAGCAGGGCGGCACCGAGGTATTCGGTGGTGGCGAAGCCTTCGCCCCAGACGGCTGCAGCATTCACCTTGTCGATGACCTCCTGCGGCAGCGGCTCACCGGTGACGTGGTGCTTCGCGAAGTTCGTCACCACCTCGGGCCAGAGCATCCACATCTCGTTGACCTGTGACGGGTATTCAACGAAGTCGCGGGGGACGGCGGTGCCGGAGAACCGGGGATAGGTGACGTCCGAGAACAGGCCGTGCAGCGCGTGGCCGAATTCGTGGAACGCGGTGACCACCTCGTCGAAGGTCAGCAGGGTGGGCTCACCCGCCGGGGGCTTGGTGATGTTCAGGTTGTTCACGACCACGGGCGGGTCGTCCAGCAGCCGGGACTGGTGGACCAGGGAGTTCATCCAGGCGCCGCCGTTCTTGGTGTCCCGGGTGTAATAGTCGCCCAGGAACAGGCCAAGCCCGGTGCCGTCGTCGTTCTTGACTTCCCAGACCCGGACATCGGGGTGGTAGCCCGGCAGGTCCGTCCGTTCGGTGAAGGTCAGCCCGTACAGCCGGTTGGCGGCGTAGAAGACACCGTCACTGAGGACGCGCTCCAGCTCGAAGTAGGGGCGTAGGGCGGCGGTGTCGACGTCGAACTTTTCCCGCCGCACCTGTTCCGAGTAGTACGCCCAGTCCCAGGCTGCCAGCTCGTGTCCGTCCTTCCGGGCCGCTTCGCGCAGCTCTCCGGCCTCCGCCTTCGCGTTGCGGACGGCTGCCGGGGCGAGCTTGTCCAGCATCGCGTGGATGGCATCCAGGGACGGGGCGGTCTGGTCATCGGTGCCGTACTCGGCATGGTTGGCGAAACCGAGAAGTGCGGCCTTCTCTGCACGCAGCGTGGCCAGTTCAGCCGCGAGGGTAAGTGTGTTCGCGTCGTTGTTCCGGAAACCGCGGTTGCGGGCGGCTTCGTGCAGCCGACGGCGGCTCTCCCGGTGAGTGAGTGACGCGAGAGCGGGCTGCGGGGTGGGCAGAACCAGGGACAGCAGGTACTTGCCGTCGTGCCCGGCCTCCTTCGCAGCGGTCGCTGCGGCAGCGATGTCGTCGTCGGACAAGCCGTCCAGTTCGGCGGCATCGTCGACCAGCAGGGCCGAATCGTTGGTGTCCTTCAGCAGCCGCTGGGAAAACTCGGTGCCCAGTTCCGACAGGCGCGCGTTCAGTTCGCGCATCCGGGCCTGCCCGGCGTCGTCCAACTGGGCGCCGGCCCGGATGAACTGGCGGCGGTACTCGGAGACGAGGCGGGCCTGCTCATCGTCCAGGCCCTCTGCCTCTGCCGCGACGGCTTCCACCCGGTCAAAGAGCTGCCGGTTGAGGTACACCGCGTCCTCATGGGCAGCGAGCCGGGGACTGACCTCCTGCTGGATCCGCTGCACACCCTCGGTTGCGTGCGCGGCGCAGAGGGTGAAGAAGGCGACGGCGGTACGTCCCAGCGCCTGGCCCGAGCGTTCCAGCGCCGCAATGGTGTTGTCGAAATCGGGGGCGTCCGGGTTGGCCGCAATCCGCTCAATCTCCGCGGCGTGCCCGGAAATTCCGGAGTCAAAGGCCGGCAGGAAAACGTCTTCGTTGATCTGCTCGAACGGGGGTAGCTGGTACGGCAGGCTGCTCGGGGAAAGGAAAGGATTGTCCATAAAGCCCAACAGTGGCACAGCGCGGCGTCCCGGACCAACATGACGCTGCCGTAGGATCGCACCGATTCCCCGTTGCCCGCAGTCGGCAGGCCTGGGGGCGAGATGCGCGGGGGAGTTCATGAAACGCAACCTTGATGTCCGCAGTGGGGTGAGGGTTCCGGCACAGGTCCGGGTGCCGGGACGGAGCCGCCTGCCGGGACTGATCCGTCTGCCGGGACTGGGGGCGGTGCTGGTGCTGGCCTTGATGCTTGGCGGCTGCATGGCGGAGGAGGGCGCGGGGCCGGAGGGCCGCCGAAATCCCGGTGGGCCGTCGTCGTCGGGGTCGGCACCTGCCGCGCCGCCGTCGTCGTCCGCGGACGCCGTCAGCGCCGGCAAAGGCCCGGACTGCCCCACGGAGAACTGCTTTTCCCTGATGCTTGCCGGCGACCTGCTGATCCATCCGCAGCTGTGGGATCAGGCGGCGGCGGATGCGGCGTCCACCGGCAAGGGGCCGCTGGACTTCGAACCTCTCCTGGCCGGGCAGCGTACCTACATTTCCGCAGCGGATCTGGCGGTGTGCCATATGGAAACCCCGGTGGCTGAGCCGGACGGACCGTATGCGGGGTATCCCATGTTCAACGTGCCGCCGCAGATCCTCACGGCGGCGGACGCAGTGGGTTACTCCGGCTGCACCACCGCCAGCAACCACACCATTGACGCCGGAACCCAGGGGCTGAACCGGACGCTGGGCGTGCTGGATTCCCTCGGCCTGGCGCACACCGGCTCATACGCCGCCGAGGACGGCGCCGGTGCACCCATGGTCCTGTCAGCCCCGGCCGGGGACGTTGCCGTGATCGAGGCGACCTACGGATTGAATGGGCTGGAGGCGGAATACCCCTGGCAAGTGGACCTGCTCGATGCTCCGGCGATGATCACAAAGGCGAAGGCAGCCCGTGCGGCGGGGGCCGACGTCGTGGTTGCTGCAATCCATGCCGGTGATGAATACGCCTCGGCGCCCAATGCCCAGCAGATGGAAACGGCCCATGCGCTGGCGGACAGCGGGGAGTTCGACTTCATTTACGGCCACCATACGCACTCGGTCCTGCCGATCGAGCACTACAACGGCACGTGGATTGTCTACGGGCTCGGCAATGCCGTGACGGAGCTGTCGCCCTGGTACGACGTCAACAATGAAGGCCTCATCGTGCGCGCCCAGTTCGCCCGCGACGATGCCGGGAAGTGGTCCGTCAGCGACCTCGCCTGGGCGCCGTCGGTCGTTGTCCGCGACCCGTACCGGTGGTGTTCCGTCGCCGGCGACCTGCCGCAGGGGGAGTGTGCGCCGGTCCCGCAGCAGGAGGCTGTGCGGGCGCGGACCATCCCCGTGGTGGAGTCTTTGGGAGCGGCCGATGCCGGGGCGCATGAGTGGCTGGTGACTCAGGAGGACGGCGGGCCGTAGGGGGGCGGTGCCTGGGTGTGGGTTCCTGGAGGCCTCGTCCCGCCATCCGTTCCCACCACCAGCCGTCCCTTCCTTCCTCCACAGGGCAGGGCAGGCGGGCAGTAGCGCTTTGCGGAGCGGCTTAGGCGCGTAAGGCGACATGATGAGCGAGGAAAACTGCTGCCCTTAACGTCACCCGTTTGTCAGCTTGGCGGAGAGCTTTAATACCCTCCATGGAATTCGCGTGCCCCGTGTTCCCTGTGCGGTGAAGCACCTCTTCAGCCCATGCAAGTGCGGGCTCAGGAGGCTGAGCGCTCGTGGGAAGCGGACCGCCGAATATGGCCTGCAGTCTCACGCGGGGATCCACCCTGTCTCCAAATATGACCGCGGCCCATGTGCTTTGCATCGTTTTCCTCCTCGCCCTCAAACTACGGGCCCCGCCTGTCGTGCGCCTCCGTCTGAAGACGGAGAATTGCCCGCAGGCTGATCCTTTACAGGACGACGGCGGCGATAGCCGCGTGCGGCCGGCGGCCCGGGTCCTGTCGCGTTTGGACGTCAAGCACATCAAAACCTGCTCCGAGGAGCATCTGTCGCATCTGGTCAATCGACCAGTAATAGGCGGTCGTCACCGCGTGTGCAAAAGGCTCGGCAGCGGAGCCCTCGAAGAATCCTAAAAGCAGGTGTCCGCCCCGGGCCAAAGCGCGGGCGATTTCCGAGAACACCGCAGGAAGCTCGTCGGGATGAACGTGAATCAAGGAGTACCAGGCCAGAACCCCGTGTAATGAGCCATCCGGCACACCGAGAGCACGGAACGAGGCGACGCGAAACGGCACATCCGGGAAACGTGCCCGCGCGCTGTCGATAAACTCCGGCACGAGGTCCATGCCCTGGACGTCCACTCCGCGGCGGTGCAATAGATCCGTCCAATGACCGGGACCGCACCCGACGTCGAGCACGGCGCCCCCGATACGGTCCGCCCACTGTTCAATGCGAAGTCTGTCTACTTCGTTCATGTCCTCGACGGAGCCCAGGAGGCCCGTGTACTCCGCGGCGCGTGCCTGGTACGCGGTCCGGACAAGTTCATCAGCCATGCGCACGAGACTACTTGGTGGGAAGCTCGAGTGGATTGCCACCTCAGGAGCTCCCCTCACCCGCAAACGCTGTTGCTGGTCTCACCGCCGCCGTGATCGCTGCCGCTGCAGCCATCTGCTGGTTCCATTTCCCGGCCTGCCCGCTGCGCAAAGCACTGGCCCCGCCCGCCGGACCGTCCGTCCGTTCGCCTACGCGCTGACGGTTCGACGGGCAAAAATCACGCTGCCCTGCCGCCGCGGCCGGCGCCCACCCGGCGGCAGGATTGCCTATGATTAAAGGACCGGTTGTGTAGCTGCAGGGCACTCCGGTCCCTAATAGCTTCGCTGTTGTTCCCACCTGGTGATGTAAATGACCCTAGTGCGTCATGATTCTGCCCTCCCAAAGTCCGTAGCACCCGCCCGCCGGCCGGCGTCGCTGTCCGCCCGCGGCCTGCTTATTGACTGGGATCCCGCGACCTACCGGCAAACGCTCGAGCGGTTTGCCGGGGACCGGCAGATCGCCGTCCCCCATCGGGAAGCCGAAACCGGCTCCCCGTTCCCCTTCCGCCTCATGGTCCTGGACGCCGAGGTTCCGCCGCCCATCATGCTGCACCCGCATTGGGAGCAGGCGTTGGCGGGTTTTGTCCGGGAACAGGCACGGGGCCTTCCACTGGGTGCCGGAAACCGCAACTACAAGGACCGCAATCCGAAATGTGAGGTTGCCGTAGCCCTCACGCCGCTGCGCGTGCTTGCCGGGGAACGGACCACGGAGGAACTCCAGGCCATCACTTCCGGGCTGGACCTGCCATGGCTGCGTTCCTACCTCCGCTTCCGCCATGAGACGGTCATCCACTCCGTACTGCGCATGACACCCGGCGAAACCGCAGCCGCACTGCGGGAAACGGCCGACGCGGTGGACCGGATCGGGGACGTTGAAGGACCGGCCGCTGAGGCAGTCGCCGTAGTACGCCGGCTGCGGCAGCTTTTCCCCAAGGACCGCGGCATCCTGCTGGCCATCTGCATGAACTTGATCCGGCTGGATCCCGGACAGGCAGCCGTGATCCCTCCCGGGTGCCTGCATACCTATCTGTCCGGCCAGGCGGTGGTGGTGATGGGCACCTCTGATAATGCGCTGCAGGCCGGCCTGACCAGGGAACATGTGGACCTCTGCGAACTGCAGCATCTGACGGGCGGCGGACAGCCTCAGCCGTCCCCCCTGCCCGTGCTTGACACCGGCCGCGGCGAGCAGCACATTCCGCTCTGGAGCGAGGATCTGGACCTGCGGCGGGTCGTCGTCGAGGACGATCCAAAGCCCGTCCGCGTGGGGCCGTTCAGCGTAGTGCTGGCCGCGCTGGAACCGGCCTGCATCACCGTGGATGAGGTCACGGCGGATATGGAGCCCGAAGCGAAGATCCTGTACGCCGGCGAGCCCGTGACGGCCACACTCACGGGACCATCCCAGGTCTTCGTGGCCTCAACGCTCTAGCTGCCCTCCAGGGTTCGCGTCCCTAGGCCCGCCGTCTTACCGCGGCCGCTGCCCGGCGTGCTGGCGTGCCAGTTCCGAGAGCTTCGACAGCTGGGCCAGGTCCTCTTCGGAACGGGGCACGGGGGAGAAGCTGCCGAACTTCCGGATGGCCGCCTTCTCGATCAGGAAGTCGGCAATAGCCGGGTTCTTCGGCAGGAGGGAACCGTGCAGGTAGCTCGCCACGACATTCTTATAGCGGGCACCCTCGGTGCTGTCCTTGGTGTTATTGCCTTCACCCTTGCGGATCTCCGCCAGCGGTTCCACACCCGGGCCGAGGAAGGTCTGGCCGCTGTGGTTCTCGTAGCCGTGGATCTCGCCGAACTCCTTGCTGAGGGACAGCACGTTGCCGATCAGCCGCACGTCGCCGCCATGGGTCTCCATATCCAGGATGCCGATGCCCGGAATGAGGTCGCCCTCATGCGTCTTGAAGAACCGTCCGAACAACTGGTAGAGACCGCAGATCACCAGCATCGGCAGGCCGTCGTCGGCGAGCCGCTGCAGCGTCGGGGCGAGCTGCTGCAGGTCCTGCTGGATTACCACCTGCCCGCTGTCCTGGCCGCCGCCGCCAACAATGATGTCGACGTCAGCCGGGAACTCGTCGCCGGCGTTGTATTCCTCGACAACAGGGGAGTAGCCGTACCACTTCAGGCGCTGCTTGAGCACCAGCACGTTGCCCCAGTCGCCGTAGATGTTCATTTCCCGCGGGTACAGCTGCAGGATCTTGATTGTGCGGTCCTCGGTCATGAGACCACCTCTACCTTCGTGATCTTGGAGAGCTCCCGGCGCACGGCCAGCATGGCCGTGTACGTGCAGAAGATCCGCATGGGAACCCCGGGGGAGTCCTTGATGAATCGCTTGAGCCCGTCCGTGATGTCCGGTTCGATCGTGCGCACCGGTACGTCGTCGTAGTTCAGGCGCAGTGCCATGTCATAGGCCCGCACGCCGCTGACGACGTCGACGCCGCCCTCGGCCAGGGACTCGAAGTCCACGTCCCAGAGCCAGGACATGTCCCGGCCGTCGGCGTAGTTGTCATTGATCGCGATCATGGTCGAATAGCCGTGCGCGGCAAAGGACTTCAGTCCCAGGCGGAAGCCGCTGGGGTTCTTTACCAGCACCAGTTCCAGCGGCTGGCCGTTGACGGTCAGGGACTCCCCGCGGCCGAACGCAGGCTCCACATTGGCCAGCGCCTCGAACAGTGCGTCGGAGTCGAGGTCGCTGCCCTTGATCGTCCGGGCAAACGCCAGGGCGGCAGCGGCATTGAAAATGTTGTAGACGCCGCGCAGCTTCAGCCCGGAGGTGCGGACCTGTCCGTCGATGAGGAAATCCGCTTCCGTTTCGCCCACGCGTTCAAGAACGACGTCGGCCTCCTGGGTGGCGGCCAGCGCCTCGGCAAGGCTGCCGCGCATCTCGTCGTCGTTGGGGAAGGTGCTGCGCAGCGACGCGTCGAGCCCGAAGTACACGGCACGCTGGCCGTTGAGGGACTCGGCGATGCCCGCGACGCGGGGGTCTTCGCGGTTCAGGACCACAGTCTCGGTGGTGGCCCGGGCAATGGACTCCAGCAGGCGGGTCGTTTTGTCGATTTCGCCGAACCGGTCCAGCTGGTCACGCAGTACATTCAGCAGCAGGCTGTACCGCGGCTGGATCAGCTTCACGAAGTGCACGGCGTGGGCCTCGTCCAGTTCCAGGACCGCGATATCGGCGTCCAGGTGCCCGCGCAGGCTCACTTCGCCCAGCAGTGCCGCCGCGACGCCGCGGGTGAAGTTGCTGCCCGTGCGGTTGGTGAAAACCTTCAGCCCCTGGCTTTCGAGGAGCTCCACCACCATCTTGGTAGTGGTGGTCTTGCCGTTGGTGCCGGAGACGACGGCGACGCCGAGCGGCAGGTCTGCAAGGGTGCGGCGAATGAAATCGGGATCGATTTTCTCCACCACCAGGCCCGGCAGGGCGGAGCCGCCGCCACGCAGTTTAGAGGCACTGCGGACCAGTTTTCCGACCAGGATGGAGAAAGAACTCATGGTTACTGAATATAGCGCACACCCCTGTTCCGGCAGTGGTTCCAACGCGTGAGGCTGCACGCATCCGGGCCGTTCCACGCCGGTTCAGTCCCCGTGATCGTGCCTGGAATCGGAGATCGGACGCGTTTCCGGCCCGGGAAACGGAATCGGTCGCTAGAATTGTGGCAGTGCGTTCGGGACGCTTAGCCTGTCTCCCTGTTCGGCCCGGGTTCCCGGAGGCCTGGACGGGCGGCCGGCAGCCGGACTTTTTTTATCGATCAGAGGAGAAGCGTAGAGCATGTCGGGCCACTCTAAATGGGCAACCACCAAGCACAAGAAGGCCGTAATTGATGCCAAGCGCGCCAAGTCCTTCGCCAAGCTGATCAAGAACATCGAAGTCGCGGCACGCGCCGGCGGAGCTGACATGGCAGGCAACCCTGCCCTTGAACTGGCCGTGTCCAAGGCCAAGAAGACGTCGGTGCCGATCGACAACATCAACCGCGCCGTCAAGCGCGGCGCCGGCCTGCTCGGCGAGGCCGTCGACTACCAGACCATCATGTACGAAGGCTACGGACCCCAGGGATCCGCTCTGCTGATCGAGTGCCTCACGGACAACAAGAACCGTGCGGCCTCCGAGGTCCGCCTCGCCGTGACCCGCAACGGCGGCAACATGGGTGATCCCGGTTCGGTGGCCTACATGTTCACCCGCAAGGGCGTCGTGAACCTGCCCAAGAACGGCCTCACCGAGGATGACCTGCTGATGGCCGTGCTCGACGCCGGTGCGGACGAAGTGAAGGAATCCGGCGAGAACTTCGAAATCATCTCGGAGCCGCAGGACCTGCGTGCCGTCGTCGGCGCCCTCGAGGAAGCCAGCATCGAGTACGAAACCGATGAAGCCGAATTCGTACCGTCCATGCACGTGGAACTGGACGCCGATGCCGCCCGCAAGTTCCTGAAGCTCGTGGACGCCCTCGAAGACCTCGACGACGTACAGAACGTCTACTCCAACGCTGATATCCCGGCCGCCGTGATGGCCGAGCTTGAAGAAGACGACTAAGCGCCGCCTCCGTGTCCTTACGCGTCCTGGGGGTGGACCCCGGCCTGACCCGGTGCGGCCTTGGTGTAGTCGAGGTTGAGGGAAACCGCCGGGCCACCCTCGTGGCCGTCGGAGTCGTCGGCACTGTGGCCGGAACCGCGCTGGATGCGCGGCTGCTGGTCATCTCCGAAGCCATCGACCTGTGGCTGGACACGCACCGGCCGGATGTCCTGGCCGTGGAACGCGTGTTCAGCCAGCTCAATGTCAGTACCGTCATGGGCACCGCCCAGGCCTCCGGCGTCGTTATTGCCGCTGCTGCCCGGCGCGGCATCCCGGTTGCCCTGCACACGCCCACCGAGGTCAAGGCAGCGGTCACCGGCTCCGGCTCGGCCAACAAGGACGCCGTCGGCAAGATGGTGACCAAGATCCTGCGGCTGGACGAAATGCCCAAGCCGGCCGACGCCGCCGACGCGCTGGCCCTGGCCATCACGCATGCCTGGCGACGCGGCGTGGCCGGTCCCGGACCGACGGCCGGCTCCGCATCGCGGGGTGCGGCACCCAGGACCGGCCTGACGCCGGCCCAGCGGCTGTGGGCGGAAGCCGAAGCCCGGGCAAAACGCGGAAGCTAGCGGGCATCAGGGGAATGCGGACACCAGCAAGTAGGGTATTCGTAGATATGTTCTATACAGCCTCTGGGAGTTCCTTCATGATCAGTTCCCTCCGCGGGGTCGTTTCGCACGTGGGCCTCACTTCCGCCGTCATCGATGTCCACGGACTCGGGATGCTCGTTCAGGCGACCCCCCAGACGCTGGCGGCGCTGCGGACCGGAAGCGAAGCCTTCGTGCACACCGCCATGATCGTCCGCGAGGACTCCATGACGTTGTACGGATTCACCGACGCCGATCAGCGCGAAGTCTTCGAGATCCTCCTCGGAGTCAGCGGCGTGGGACCGCGCATTGCCCTGGCCGTGCTGGCTGTCCACACGCCCGAAGCCATCCGTGTGGCAGCGTCCAGCGGCGACGATAAGGCCTTCAGCAAGGTCTCCGGCATCGGCCCCAAGGGCGCGCGCCGCATTGTCCTGGAACTGGCGGACAAACTCGTGCCGCACGGAACAGTGGAAAACCCGGCAGCGCCGCGTTGGCAGGAACAGGTCCTGGCCGCAATGACCGGCCTCGGCTGGTCCGAAAAGGACGCCACAGCGGCCATCGAAGACACGGCCGCAGAGCATCCCGATATCGCTGCCGCCGGCAACGTGGGGGAGATCCTCAAGCTCACCCTGCGGCGCCTGGGTACCGACGGCGCGCGGACCTCCCCGCGCCGGAAGGTCGGCTGAGATGTCCACAGCAGACTCCCTGGTCGCCTCCGGACCCGATCCCGACGACAAAGCCATCGAAGCCGCGCTGCGGCCGAAGAACCTGGACGACTTCGTGGGACAGAAACGCGTCCGCGAACAGCTTTCGCTGGTGCTCGAAGCGTCGAGGCTGCGCGGCCGCAGCGCGGACCACGTGCTGCTCTCCGGCCCTCCCGGCCTGGGAAAAACCACCCTGTCCATGATCATCGCCGCGGAAATGAACGCACCGCTGCGGATCAGCTCCGGCCCGGCCATCCAGCATGCCGGCGACCTTGCGGCCATCCTGTCCTCCCTGACCGAGGGCGAGGTGCTGTTCCTGGATGAAATCCACCGCATGTCGCGGCCGGCCGAGGAAATGCTCTACATGGCCATGGAGGATTTCCGCGTCGACATCATCGTCGGCAAGGGCGCCGGTGCCACCGCCATACCCCTGGAGCTGCCGCCGTTCACCCTCGTGGGTGCCACCACCCGCGCCGGTCTCCTCCCCGGGCCGCTGCGTGACCGCTTCGGCTTCACCGGCCACCTGGAGTTTTATTCGACGGACGAACTCGAACTGGTGCTGCGCCGCTCGGCCATGCTGATGGACATGAAGGTCAACTCCGCGGGCTTCGCCGAGGTCGCCGGACGCTCCCGCGGCACCCCCCGAATTGCCAACCGGCTGCTGCGCCGCGTCCGCGACTGGGCGCTGGTCCACGGCATCGAGCAGATCGATGCCCGCGCGGCCGGGGCCGCCCTGGATATGTACGAAGTGGACGTCCTCGGACTGGACCGGCTGGACCGGGCCGTCCTCACGGCGCTGATCACCAAGTTCAACGGCGGACCTGTAGGACTGTCCACGCTGGCGATAGCCGTCGGAGAGGAACCGGAGACGGTGGAGACGGTGGCTGAACCCTATCTCGTCCGCGAAGGGCTGCTCGGCCGGACCCCGCGGGGCCGGATCGCCACCCGCGCCGCCTGGGAACACCTGGGACTCCGGATGCCGGAGAGCGTCGCGGCGGCGATGCCGGAGAACATGTTTTCCGGCCCCGGGACAAACACCGCATCCACCCCGGTGGACTAGGCCCAACCGAAACTTAACCACCGCCGTCTGCGTTTCCCTTTAGACTGGCCCTAGTGCACGGTCCCGGCATCACGCCCGGACCCGCCTGACCCTTCCCCGACAGAAACAGGAACCATCCACGTGAATCCCGCTGATCTCTTTATCCCTCTGCTGCTGGCAGTCTTCGTCATCATGATGTTCCGCAAGCAGAAGAAGACGACGCAGTCGGTGGCCCAGCAGCGCGCCCAGATGCTTCCGGGTACCGAGGTCATGACCCAGTTCGGGCTTTTCGGCCGGATCGTGTCCGTGGACCAGGAAGAGAACAAGGCCGTGCTTGAGCTGTCCCCGGGCAACACCGCCACGGTGCACCTGCAGGCACTGACCAAGGTCGTCACCGTGCCCGCAGAAGAAAAAGACGAAGAAGAAGCAGCTCCTGTCGAAGGCGCCACAGTGGTCCCCGACGACGCTTCCTCCCTCACTCTCGGCAAGAACGACGACGCCGCCCGGGACAGCGCGCAGGACGAGACTCCTGAAGAAACACTCAAGCGCCTGAACCGCGACGACAAAAAAGAGAACTAGACTCTCCACGAGCTAAGCGGGGCATCGGTGCCCCGCTTACCCGCCGGACCGGCTGACGGTTCCGGTGATCCTCGCCCTTAAGGAAAATTCCCTATGCCCCGAACCGGCCCCGCCTCGGCCGCGAAAAAGACGCTCCTCTGGTTGGGCGTCATTTTTGCGGCCCTGGCCCTTTTGCTTGGCGGTGGTTCCATGTGGAGCAACGCCAGCTGGACCCCGAAACTCGCCCTCGACCTCGAGGGCGGCACCCAGATGATCCTGGCTCCCGAAGTGCAGGGTGGTGACTCCGAAATCACCACCGAGCAGCTCGAACAGGCTGTGGAAATCATCCGCCAGCGCGTGGATGGCAGCGGTGTCTCCGAAGCGGAGATCAGCACCCAGTCCAACCGGAACGTCGTGGTGTCCCTGCCCGGCGTCCCCGATCCCGAAACCCGCGAACTGATCCAGGCATCGGCGAACATGGAGTTCCGTCCGGTCCTGGCCGGCGGCGGGGGACAGGGTGCAGCGGTAACGGATCCCACCCCTGCCGAGCAGCTGCCCACACCGACCGCGGAACCCACTGATGCCTCAGATCAGAATTGGATAACACCTGAGCTGCAGACGCAGTTCGAAACCACGGACTGCCTGAACCCGGATACGGTCGCCAACGCGGAGCAGGCCCCGGCGGACCAGCCGATGGTCGCCTGTGAACCCGGCACCGCCGGTAAGTACATCCTGGGCCCGGTGGAAGTTCCCGGCGTGGACATTTCCACCGCCAGCTTCGGCATGGCACAGGGGAACAACGGCGTTTCCACCGGCCAGTGGGCCGTGAACATTGAATTCAATGGAACGGGCACTGATAAGTTCCGCGACGTCACTGAGCGTCTCTTCGCCTTCCCCGAAGGCGACCCGCGGAACCAGTTCGCCATTGTCCTGGACGGGCAGATCATTTCGGCTCCGACCGTCAACGCCGTGATTACCGACGGGAAGCCCCAGATCACCGGCAACTTCACGCAGGAAAGCGCCGAAGCGCTGTCCGAGCAGCTGAAGTACGGCGCACTGCCGATCAGCTTCGAGATCCAGAGCGAACAGCAGGTCTCGGCAACCCTCGGTTCGGACCAGCTCCGGATGGGCATCATCGCCGGCCTGATCGGCCTGGCCCTGGTGGCCGTCTACTCGCTGTTCCAGTACCGCGCACTGGGCCTGGTCACCATTGCTTCGCTCGTCGTCGCCGGTCTGCTGAGCTACCTGGCCATCGCCATCCTGGGCTGGAGCCACAACTACCGCCTCTCGCTGGCGGGCGTCGCCGGCCTGATCGTCGCCATCGGACAGACCGCGGACTCGTTCATCGTCTACTTCGAACGCATCCGCGATGAGCTCCGGGACGGACGCGGCCTGGTCTCCGCCGTGGACAACGGATGGAAGCGCGCCAAGCGCACCGTCCTGGCCTCCAAGGCCGTGAACATCCTCGCCGCCGTCGTGCTGTACTTCGTGGCGGTCGGCAACGTGCGCGGGTTCGCGTTTACCCTGGGCCTCACCGCCATCGCCGACCTCATCGTGGTCTTTATGTTCACGCACCCCACCATGGTGCTGCTGGCCCGTACCCGGTTCTTCGGCGAGGGGCACCGGTTCTCCGGCCTCGACCCGCGCCGTCTGGGTTCGGTGCCGCTTTACCGCGGTGCCGGCCGCCTCCGCGACCCTGCCGAATCACCGGCTGCGCGCGGCAAGAACAAGGGTGCAGCGAAGGAAGCCGAACGGCGGATGACCATCGCCGAACGCAGGCTTGCCGAAAAATCCATGGCCGGCTCCGGCCGCAGCTCTGAAAAGGACGGCGAGTAATGAGTAAGCTTCCCAGTTTCGCCGCATTCGGCAATGACCTGTACAGCGGAAAGCGGTCCTACAACTTCGTGGGCAAGGCCAAGCTGTGGTTCCTGATCGCAGCAGCCGCCGTGCTGCTGTCCATCCTCATTCCAGTAGCCAAGGGCGGTTTTAACCTCGGCATCGAGTTCCGCGGCGGCTCCGAGTTCACTGTCTCTAACGTGGCCAATACCGATGTCAGCGGCGGCGAGAAGGCAGTGACCGGGATTGCCGGCACCGCCGACCCGCGGGTGACCAATATTGCCCCCGGCACGATGCGGGTGCAGACCGAGAAACTGAGTGACGACGAGACCATCGAGGTCAAGGAGTCGCTCGCAGAGACCTACGGCGTCAGCCAGGACGAGGTCACGTCCACGTTCATCGGCCCCACGTGGGGAAGCGACGTGAGCCGGCAGGCCCTGGTTGGGCTCGTCGTCTTCGTGGCACTGGCCGCGGTGCTGATGGCCCTCTACTTCCGGACCTGGAAAATGTCGGTGGCCGCCGTCGTCGGACTGCTGGTGGTCATGGTGGTTACCGCAGGCGTCTACGCACTGAGCGGTTTCGAAGTGACGCCGTCGGCAATCATCGGTTTCCTTACCGTGCTCAGCTACTCGCTCTACGACACGGTGGTCGTCTTCGACAAGGTCCGGGAAAACACGAAGGACCTGGACAAGCGGACGCGGCGGACGTTCGCGGAGGAAGTGAACCTGGCCGTGAACCAGACCCTGGTCCGGTCCATCAATACCTCCGTGGTGGCCGTCCTTCCGGTGGCCTCCATCCTGTTCATCGGAGCCCTGCTGCTGGGCGCCGGCACCCTGAAGGACCTGTCCCTGGCCCTGTTCGTGGGCATCATCCTGGGCACCGTCGCGACCATCTACATCGCCGCGCCGATGTACGCCTGGCTGCGCCGCAACGAACCGGACATCCGTAAGCAGGCCAAGCGGGTGGCCGAACGCCGGGCAATGGAAGCCAAGAGCCCGGCGGTGGCTGAAGCTTAGCCTCAGCCCCGCCGTGACCCGCCGGTTCCGTATTCCTTGGGAAAGGAGTGCGGAACCGGCGGTTTAAGTGCGGTGCGGGCAGGCTTAGACTGGTTGACGGGAGCCGCACCGCGCAGCAGCCGGCAATACAACGTTTTGAGCACCTGCTTTGAAAAGCATGGAAGAAAGGTCGTCAGTGGCCAACAGTGCAACGCCCGCCGATGAGGCTGGAAACAACGGGACCACGGGGATCCAGCCGGGGACCGAGAGCACCGCAGCCAGTGAAGCTGCGGCGCGGGATGCTGCCGCGGGTAAGTCCGACGCACTGCTGCCGGTGCCCGGCCCGGCCAAGACTCCCGCGCAGGTGAAGGTAGGAAGCGGAGCGGGACGTGCGGCGTCGACCGGCCGCCGCGCCTCCACACGCGCCCGGCTCGCCCGGCTGGCCGGCCGGGGCAACCCGGAGTACTCGCCGATGCTCGAGCCGCTGCTGCGCACGGTACGGGTGAACAACCCCAAGGAAGACCTGGACCTGATCCAGCGCGCCTACGTGGTGGCCGAACGCAGCCACGAGGGGCAGAAGCGCAAGAGCGGCGACCCGTACATTACGCATCCGGTTGCTGTGGCGACCATCCTGGCGGAGCTGGGCATGACGGGCACCACCCTGGCGGCGGCGCTGCTGCACGACACGGTGGAGGACACCAGCTACACCCTCGACGAGCTGCGACGGGATTTCGGTCCCGAAGTGGCCATGCTGGTTGACGGCGTCACGAAACTGGACAAGGTCACCTTCGGTGACGCCGCGCAGTCGGAAACCGTGCGCAAAATGGTCGTGGCGATGGCCAAGGACATCCGCGTGCTGGTGATCAAGCTCGCGGACCGGCTGCACAACGCGCGTACCTGGCGTTTCGTCTCGCCGGAATCGTCGGCCAAAAAGGCCCGCGAGACCCTGGAGATCTTCGCCCCGCTGGCCCACCGCCTGGGCATGAACACCATCAAGTGGGAACTGGAGGATCTTTCCTTCGCCGCGCTGCACCCCAAGGTCTACGACGAAATTGTCCGGATGGTCGGGGACCGGACGCCGGAGCGGGAGAAATACCTGGGCACCGTGCGTTCCCAGATCGCCGACGACCTGCACGCCGTCAAGATCAAGGCCACCATCACCGGCCGGCCCAAACACTATTACTCGATCTACCAGAAGATGATCGTGCGGGGCAAAGACTTCGACGACATCCATGACCTGATGGGCGTCCGCGTGCTCGTGGACTCCGTCCGGGACTGCTACGCCACCCTCGGCGCCCTGCATTCGCGGTGGAACCCCCTGCCCGGGCGGTTCAAGGACTACATCGCCATGCCCAAGTTCAACATGTACCAGTCACTGCATACCACGGTGATTGGTCCGGGCGGCAAGCCGGTGGAAATCCAGATCCGCACACACGACATGCACCGGCGGGCCGAATACGGTGTGGCGGCACACTGGAAGTACAAAGACGGCAGCAAGGGACCCGAAGCCCCCGATGACATGGGGTGGCTGCGCAGCCTCGTGGACTGGCAGCAGGAAACCTCCGACCCGGACGAGTTCCTGGACTCCCTGCGGTTCGAGATCAACGCGCGCGAAGTGTTTGTCTTCACCCCCAAGGGCGAGGTCATGGCCCTGCCTGCCGGTTCGACGCCGGTGGACTTCGCCTACGCCGTCCACACGGAGGTGGGGCACCGGACCATCGGTGCGCGCGTCAACGGAAAGCTGGTGCCGCTCAACAGCGAGCTGCAGCACGGCGACTGGGTGGAGATCTTCACGTCCAAGGCCGAAGGCGCCGGGCCCAGCCAGGACTGGCAGGGCTTCGTCAAGAGTCCGCGTGCCCGGAACAAGATCCGCCAGTGGTTCACCAAGGAACGCCGCGAAGAGGCGATCGAAAAGGGCAAGGACCTGCTGACCCGCGGCATGCGCAAGCAGAACCTGCCCCTGCAGCGCCTGATGACGCATGACGCGCTGGTCGCAGTGGCCGAGGAACTGCACCACCAGGACATTTCCGGCCTGTACGCGGCGGTCGGTGACGGCCATACCTCCGCGCAGAACGTCATCGAGCACCTCGTGAACCTGATGGGTGGACACCAGGGGGCCGAGGAGGACCTGGCCGAAACTCCGGTGGCCACGGCCGCCCGGCGGCCCAAGTTCACCGACTCCGGTGTCACGGTGCGCGGCACCGGCGACGTGTGGGTCAAGCTGGCCCGCTGCTGCACGCCCGTCCCACCGGATCCCATCATCGGGTTTGTGACGCGCGGCTCGGGGGTTTCCGTACACCGCAGCGACTGCCGCAATGTGCAGGAGCTGCGGGCCACGCCGGACCGTATTGTTCCCGTGGAATGGGCGCCCACCCAGTCCAGCGTGTTCCTGGTCGAAATCCAGGTGGAGGCACTGGACCGCAAGAGCCTGCTCTCGGACGTGACCCGGGTCCTCTCCGAGAACCACGTCAACATCCTCTCGGCCAGCGTGAACACCTCCAGCGACCGTGTGGCCATGTCGAAATTCGTTTTCGAGATGGGGGACCCGAAGTATCTGAGCCACATCCTCAGTGCCGTCCGGAAGATCGACGGCGTGTTCGACGTGTACCGGACCACCGGGTCCCAGCGCCGCAGCTAGCCGTCCGGGTCGTTACGGTGCAGCGGCAGCGGCTACGCGGTCCAGCGCGGCGGCCTTGCCCGGCACCCGGTGTCCTGCGGCCAGGGCGCGGAGCACGAGGTCCAGCCGGCAGCCCAGGTCCGGATGCGCCGCGAGGCGCCGCAGGGTAGGCACCGCGTCGGAGCTGCCGGTGTGCAGCGCGACGTCGACGGCGGTCCGCAGCGGCGACGTGACGGACACTGTGCCTACCTCCACCCGGTCGGCGGGCCCGAGCAGCACCTCGTGGAGGACTGCGGTGCTGAAGGGCGGCAGGGCACCGGTGCGGCTGCGGCGGTCCGCCAGCACATCGAGCCGTGCCGGACGCGGTGCGCACCCGAAGATCCAGGCTGCGGTCATCCTGCCGAAGGTGAGCCGGCGGCGAAGCTGCCGGGGGAGTTCCGCTGATGCTGCGAGGGCACGGACCACCGGGTCCGGCCGGACATCCCACCGCACGAATGTTCCCGCATAGACGTGGCGCAGCAGCCCGTCCATCGTCATTGCCTGGAGTTCCTCATGCCGGAAGACCCCGCCGGCCGTGAACAGCGCGCCGCCGGTGGACGTGACCTGGGGGAGGGCGCCGGGAGAGGGAAACAGCTGCACGGGCATGGGCACCAGCATGTGGAGTCCGGCGGCAAAGCGAAAGCCCCGGCCCGCCCGCTGTGGAAAACGGGGGACCGGGGCTTTGCCGTGGAGTCAGGGCCTAGGCGAAGTCCTGCGCCGACTTCTGCAGCATGGCCAGCCACTGCTGACGGGCTTCGAGGGCGTCGCGGGCATCCGCGATCTTTTTCGCGTTGCCGGCCTTCTCGGCGTCGGCCAGGTCCTGCTCGAGGGAGGCGATGGTCGCTTCCAGCTGGGACAGGGCCGAGTTGGTGCGGGCCTTGGTTTCCGGGTTGCTGCGCTGCCAGTGCTCGTCCTCGGCGGCCTTCACGGCTTCCTCGACCTTGCGGATGCCTGCCTCCATGCGGCCCATGTCCGCCCGCGGCACCTTCCCGGCGTCTTCCCAGCGTTCCCGGATGGACTGCAGCGCCTTGCGGGCGGCAGCCAGGTCCGTGACCGGCAGCAGGGCCTGGGCTTCGCGGAGCAGCTCTTCCTTCACGACCAGGTTCGCAGCGAATTCCTCGTCAATAACCTCGTTGGCCGCCTGGCGGGCGGCGAAGAACTTGTCCTGGGCTGCACGGAAGCGGGCCCACAGGGCGTCGTCATCCTTGCGGCTGGCCCGCTTGGAAGCCTTCCACTCATCCATGAGCTGCCGGTATTCCGCGGCGGTGTTGCCCCAGTCGGTGGAGGTGGCCAGTTCCTCGGCGCGGGCGATCAGGGCTTCCTTGGCGGCCTTCGCGGACGTGTTTTCGTTGTCCAGCTGCGAGAAGTAGGCACGGCGGTGGCGGTCGAAGACCGTACGGGCCGAGCGGAACCGCTTCCAGAGGCTGTCCTCTGTACCGCGGCCCAGACGTGGGCCGTTCTTCTGCGCCGTCTTCCAGGCATCGAACAGCTCGTTCATCCGGTTGCTGCTGGTTTTCCACTGGATGGTGGCCGGGTCCTTGGCGGCGATTTCCTCCGCCTCGGAAACGATGGCCTCGCGGGCGGCGAGTTCACGGGCCTTGGCGGCCTCGGTTTCGGCCCGCTCGGCGGCTTCGGCTTCCTTGAGCGAGGCTTCGAGCGACGCGATGCGGGCGTCGAGCGCCTTGATGTCGCCCACCATCTTGCGGTCGGCCACCTGCTCGGCCAGATGCTTCAGGGTCTTGTGGATGTCTGCGGCGGGGGCCTTGAGCTGCATCCGCTGTTCCAGGAGCAGGAGCTGGCTGGCGACGTCGTCGTACTTCCGAACGAAGTAGGCCAGGGCTTCTTCCTTGGAGGCATCGGGGAGCTGGCCGACGGCGGTTTCCTCGCCCTCAACGATCAGGAAGACGTGGCCGTCCTCCTCCACACGTGCAAAGCGGGCGGCCTCTTCCAACGGGGTGGAGTGGGCTGCCGGAACGGCAACCACCGGCTTTGCCGCGGCACCTACCGCTGCGGGGGAGGGCCGGCGCGCCGCGAGGGCTGCGGGGCTCGGAGTGGCAGGACTGGACGTTTCCGTGGACGCCTGGTCTGCTGTTTCGTCGGATTTCTGACTGTCTGTCACCGCTAAAAGTCTTTCACTCGATGGATGGCAGTTTGCGAAGCCCGCGCCGCCGTTTAGTTCAGGGTGAACGAGCTGATCGTCACCGGGTCGTTCGGAGAGCCGTCGGTCTTCCCGGAGTCAATGCCCTGGGAAGCAATGGCTTCCAGTACGTCAAGACCTGACGTTACCTTACCCATTATCGTGTAGCCGCCGGTTTCCTGCGTTATCGTCGAATCCTTGTAAACGATGAAGAACTGTGTGCCGTGGCTCATGACGTCTTCGCCGCGGGCCACGGCAATCGTGCCCGCCGGGTAGAAGCCGTCGGCCGGCGTATTCTCCACCGGTCCCCACTGGAAGTCGGGGTCCGCCTGGCCGTCTCCGGTCTCTGACCCGCACTGCAGCACAGACATGGATTCAGTGGCGGTCATCCGGTGGCAGGACTTGCCGGCAAAGTAGCCCTCGTCCGCCAGCGTCTTGAAGACAGCCGCGGCCTGCGGTGCGGCGTTTCCGTCCAGTTCCACACCGATCTCGCCCTGCCCCAGGGACAAGGATCCGGTGAACGTCTTCCCTTCGGCGAGCGACGGATCCGGCACCTCCCGTACGTCCGCGACGGCGGCCTGTTCCCGCAGCAGCGCCAGCTCCTCGGCAGAGGGGTTGGAACCGAACCAGCTCACCTGCAGGGCAACGGCAAGGGCCAGGACGGCGGCGGCTGCGGAGGCGGCGAAAACGTTGTCACGCTTCCGGCGGGCGGTGCGGGCGGCGGCAAACGCCCGGCGGGCTTCCATCCGGGCCACGCGGCGCTTGTCCTCGCGGCTGGTGCGGCTGGTGCGGTGTGCGGCCACCGGTGCCTCCTGTGTTGGGTCGGGACTGGTCGGTCGGAACGGGGCACCCGCGCGCCTGAAACGGGGGCTGCGTTCAAGTTCGCTAAAATGAGTGCCGCACATAGTTTATGCACGCCCCGCGTGCACTTTGGCCGGGCGGGTATTGCCTGTGCCTTTTCCGCCCACCTAAGGAGTCTGCCACCATGGCACGCAAGGCCTCACTGTCCGGTTTCCCCGAATGGCTACCGCAGGAGCGCCTGGTTGAACTCCATGTCCTGGACGTCCTGCGCCGGACCTTCGAGCTGCACGGCTTCTCCAACATTGAAACCCGTGCCGTGGAGACGGTGGGCCAGCTGCTGCGCAAGGGCGAGATCGACAAAGAGGTCTATGCGCTCAGCCGCCTGCAGGCGGAGGAAGGCGAGGCATCCGGCAAGGAAGATCCCAACCAGCTCGCCCTGCACTTTGACCTGACCGTGCCGTTTGCCCGCTACGTGGTGGAGAACGCCGGCCACCTCTCCTTCCCGTTCCGCCGCTACCAGATCCAGAAGGTCTGGCGCGGCGAGCGTCCCCAGGAGGGCCGCGCCCGCGAGTTCACCCAGGCGGATATCGATGTGGTGGGCGACGGCGACCTGCCTTTCCGGTACGACGTCGAGCTGGCGCTGGTGATTGCCGAAGCCCTCGGCGCCCTGCCGATCCCGGACTTCAAGATCCGGGTCAACAACCGCAAGCTGGCCGAAGGCTTCTACCGCGGCATCGGCCTGGACGACACCGCCGGGGTGCTGCGCAGCATCGACAAGCTGGAGAAGATCGGCGCGCAGCGCGTGGCTGAACTCCTGCAGGAGGAACTCGGTGCCACCCCGGAGCAGGCGGAAGCCGCCCTGAAACTGGCCTCCATCCGTACGGAGGACACCTCGTTCGTGGAGCAGGTGCGGGCCCTGGGTGTGTCCAACGACCTGCTCGAGGAAGGCCTGGACGAACTGTTCCAGGTCATCAGCGAAGCCTCCCGCCGCGCACCGGGCCGGGTCCTGGCGGACCTCAGCATTGCCCGCGGACTGGATTACTACACCGGGACCGTCTACGAAACGGTCCTGGTGGGCCACGAAGCGCTCGGCTCCATCTGCTCCGGCGGCCGCTACGATTCCCTGGCCAGCAAGGGCAGCCGCACCTTCCCCGGCGTCGGACTCTCCATCGGCGTCACACGGCTGGTGATGCGTATCCTCAGCCAGGAATTCGCGCAGGCTTCACGCAGCGTACCCACCACCGTGCTCCTGACGCTGGCCACGGACGACTCCTGGTCCGAGGCCCAGGACACCGCAGCCCAGCTGCGCAGCCGCGGCATCTCCGTGGAAGTGGCACCCAAGGCGGAGAAGTTCGGCAAGCAGATTAAGTTTGCCGACCGGCGGGGCATCCCGTTCGTCTGGTTCACCGCCGAAGACGGCAGCCACGAAGTCAAGGACATCCGGACCGGTGACCAGGTGCCGGCCGATCCCGCGCTCTGGACTCCGCCGGCCGAGGACCTCACCGTGCAGGTGACCCCGGTGCAGGTGCCGTCCGCCTAGCGGAAGGCACCCGGGCCGCCGCCGCATTGCTGGCAGGCGATGGCGGTCCACGGCGCAGGAACCCTAGGCTTGAACCATGGCCGCCAACCTGCTTCCCACTCCGCCCTGCTCCGAGCTCCACCTGCACATCGAGGGAACGCTTGAGCCGGAGCTGATCTTCGAACTCGCCGCGCGTAACGGCATCGACCTGCCCTATCCGGGGCTGGAGGACCTCCGCGACCGTTACCGGTTCAAGGACCTGCAGTCCTTCCTGGACCTCTATTACTCCAACATGGATGTGCTGCGTACCGAGGCGGACTTCACCGACATGACCCGGGCCTACCTGCGCCGGGCAGCAGCGGGCGGCGTACGGCATGTGGAAATGATGATGGACCCGCAGGCGCACCTGGTCCGCGGAGTTCCGCTGGAGGTCTCGGTCGGCGGCGTCTGGGCGGCCTTGTCCCGCAGTGAGGAAGAGTTCGGCATCTCCACGGAGCTGATTGCCGCGTTCCTGCGCGACCACCCCGTGGCCGACGCGCTGGAGGTGCTGGACGAACTGCTGGCCATGGATGCCCCCATCATCGGAATCGGCCTGGACTCCGCGGAAGTGGGGAACCCGCCGTCGTCGTTCATCGAACTGTACCGGCGTGCCCGGGAGGCAGGGCTGAGGACCGTAGCCCACGCGGGTGAAGAGGGCCCGTCCACCTACATCGAACAGGCGCTGGACCTGCTTCAGGCGGACCGCATCGACCACGGGATCCGCTGCCTGGACGATCCCGAACTGGTGAAGCGGCTGGTCCGTGGGAGGGTGCCGCTGACCGTCTGCCCGCTGTCCAACGTGCGGCTGCAGGCGGTGGCGCGCCTGGCCGATCATCCCTTGCCGCGGATGCTCGAGTACGGCCTGAACATTTCCGTGAACTCGGATGACCCGGCGTACTTTGACGGTTATGTGGACGAGAATTTCCGTGCCGTGCAGGAAACGTTCGGATTCAGCCGTACGCAGCTCGCCCTGCTGGCCGCCAACTCGATCAACGCTTCGTTCGCGTCGGCCGGACGCCGTGCCGAGCTGCTGGAGGAAGTCCATGCGTGGGAGGCAGCCGGCGCCTAGGCAGGCCTAGAACGGCGGCGGGGTCCGTTGGGTCCGCGGCCGGCGGAAACTCAACCGGACCACGAGCCCCGCCACCAGGATGATCAGGGTCAGGCTGATGGCTACCGGCGGCAGCGCAAGGGCCAGCAGCAGTGCCCCCAAGGCACCGGCCAGGTTCAGGACCCGGGGTGCGTAGCGCGTGCGGTCCTTCAGTGTGAAAGCACACACGGTCGTGATGGCCGCGTAGAAGAGCAGTGCGAAGGAAGCCATCCCGAGCAGCGCGTCCACGTCGCCGAAGAAAACCAGCAGCAGGACGACGGCGGCCGCCGCGGCTTCGGCGGCCCAGGGGGTTTCCCCCGCTCCGAAGCGGGCCGGCCGGGACGCCGCGAAGAGGGACGGGAAATCCCGGTCGGCGGCCATCGCGGAGGCCGTCCTGCCTGCGGATTCCAGCAGCGACCACAGGCCACCGAGTGCGGCCGCGGTTACTGCGAGGACAAGGGCACCCGTACCTACGTTGGCGCCCACGCTCTGCATGGGGTCCAGCAGGGGAGCGGTCTCCGCGGAAAGGGCCGCCGCACCGTAGTAGGCCAGCATTGACTGCCCCATGAACCAATACAGCGTGAAGGCCACCGCGATGGCTGCCGGGATGGCGATCGGCAGGTTGCGTGAGGGATTGCGCACCCCGGAGCCGAGCGTGGCCAGCCGCGTGTAGCCGGAGAAAAGGAAGAACAGCAGACCGGCGGCCTGCAGCACCCCGGAGGGCGTAGCCTCTATCTCCGCTCCGACCCGCACCGGCTGGTTTGGTGCCTCATTGAAGAGCACCACCACGGTGAAGGCGAGGACGCCGAAGACAAAGGCCACGATGAAGCGGGTGGCCCAGGATCCGCGGTTCAGTCCCAGCAGGTTCACTACCAGCATTGCGACGACGGCGCCCGCCGCGCCGACCCGTGGATGCTCCGGAAAGACGTAGGCGCCGAACGCGATGGCCAGGACGGCGGAGGACAGCAGCAGCGACCAGAGCAGCGTCCAACCCGAGAGGAACCCGCTGTACGGTCCCAGCAGGATCCGGGCGGCCGTGCGGGCCGTGGCATCTCCGCCCTGGTCCGCAGGCAGCCGGCGCGAGACGGCCCGGCTGAGCTGGAACGTGGAAAGCCCACACAGGAACGCAACAATGGCGGCTATCCCGAGGGCGGCGCCCACGGCAGGACCGGCGGCGGCAGCAGCCGGCGCGAAGGCGACGAAAGCACCTGCACCCACAATGGAGCCAAGGCCGGCAGTGGTGGCATCAAAGCCGCCCAGGGGAACACGCGGCTGGGTATTGCCGGACAACAGGCTTATCCAATCGGTAGGTACTTGGCGGGGAGGGGGTCGGTTCACCGGTAAACTCTGAAGGAGAACGTGTATTCACAATGGGCGGAAACAGTGGTTTCCGCAAGTTTCTCGAAAGGACAGCTGTGCTGCGCACTCATGCCCTTGGTTCCCTGAGGGCCGAGCATATTGGACAGACCGTTACTCTCGCAGGCTGGGTCGCCCGACGGCGCGACCACGGCGGCGTTGCCTTCCTCGACCTCCGCGATGCCTCGGGCGTGGCCCAGGTTGTGGTGCGTGAAGAGGATGTCTTCCACGGCCTGCGCAACGAGTACGTCCTGCAGATCACCGGCACCGTGCAGAAGCGTCCCGAGGGTAACGAGAACCCGGCGCTGGCCACCGGTGAAGTCGAGGTGATTGCGGACGACGTCGTTATCCTGAACACCTCGGACCCGCTGCCGTTCCAGATTGACGAGCACGTGGAGGTCGGCGAGGAAGCCCGCCTGCGCCACCGCTACCTGGACCTGCGCCGCCCCGCACCGGCCGCTGCCATGCGCCTTCGCTCCGAGGCCAACCGCATTGCCCGCGAACTGCTGCACGACGAGGGCTTCGTCGAAATCGAAACCCCCACGCTGACCCGTTCCACCCCCGAAGGTGCCCGCGACTTCGTGGTTCCGGCACGTCTTGCCCCGGGGTCCTGGTACGCCCTGCCGCAGTCCCCGCAGCTGTTCAAGCAGCTGCTGCAGGTGGGTGGCTTCGAGAAGTACTACCAGATTGCCCGCTGCTACCGCGACGAGGATTTCCGCGCCGACCGCCAGCCGGAATTCACCCAGCTGGACATCGAAGCCAGCTTCGTCGAAGAAGACGACATCATCGCCCTGGGCGAGCAGATCGTGAAGTCGCTGTGGAAGCTGATCGGCGTCGACATCAGCACGCCCATCCCGCGCATGACCTACGCCGATGCCATGGCACGGTACGGTTCCGACAAGCCGGACCTGCGCTTCGGGCTGGAACTGACCGAACTCACCGAGTTCTTCAAGGACACCACCTTCCGCGTGTTCCAGGCCCCGTACGTCGGCGCCGTCGTGATGCCCGGCGGTGCCTCCCAGGCACGCCGCACCCTTGACGCCTGGCAGGAATGGGCCAAGCAGCGCGGCGCCAAGGGCCTGGCTTATGTCCTGATCCAGGAAGACGGCACGCTGACCGGCCCGGTGGCCAAGAACCTGACGGACTTCGAGCGCGAGAACCTCGCGGAGAAGGTCGGCGCCAAGCCCGGCGACTGCATCTTCTTCGGCGCCGGCGAAAAGAGCGAGGCACGCGCCCTGCTCGGTGCCGCCCGCGTGGAAATCGGCCACCGCACCGGCCTGATCGATCCCAAGGACTGGGCCTTCGTGTGGGTTGTTGACGCTCCCATGTTCGAGCCGGCCTCCGCCGCTGTCGCAGCCGGCGACGTCGCCGTCGGCGGCGGTGCCTGGACCGCAGTGCACCACGCCTTCACCTCGCCCAAGCCCGAGTTCATGGACACCTTTGACACGGATCCCGAGTCCGCAGTGGCCTACGCCTACGACATTGTCTGCAACGGCAACGAAATCGGCGGCGGTTCCATCCGTATCCACCAGCGCGACGTGCAGGAGCGGGTCTTCAAGGTCATGGGCCTGTCGCAGGAAGACGCCCAGGAAAAGTTCGGGTTCCTGCTTGAAGGCTTCAAGTACGGCGCACCGCCCCACGGCGGCATCGCCTTCGGCTGGGACCGCGTCGTGGCCCTGCTGGCCGGCACCGACTCCATCCGCGACGTCATCGCCTTCCCGAAGTCCGGCGGCGGCTTCGATCCGTTGACGCAGGCTCCGGCGCCGATCACGCCGCAGCAGCGCAAGGAAGCCGGCGTGGACTTCAAGCCGGAAGCCAAGAAGGACAAGGAAGCACCCGCGAAGGAAGCATAGCCTCCAGCGCACAGTCGGTACCCGGTCGCACTGCGGCCGGGTACCGTGCGTTAACCCAGGTGTTGTAACCCTGAAGCGGGATGCACGCCTGCGCTGGACAGTCCGGCGGCACCAGATAGTGTTTGGGCATGAGAGATCGCTGGTTCAAGCAGGTGGACGTCTTCGGCACGAAGCCTTACTTAGGCAACCCGGTGGCCGTGGTGCTGGATGCGGAGGGCGTTTCCGACGCCGCCATGGCGTCCTTTGCCCGGTGGACCAACCTTTCGGAGACCACCTTCGTGCTGCCGCCCGCGGAGAAGGACGCCGACTACAAGGTCCGCATCTTCACGCCCGGGGGAGAGATCCCCTTCGCCGGACATCCGACGCTGGGCACCTGCCACGCCTGGCTCGAAGCCGGCAACACTCCGCATTACCCCGGCGTCGTTATTTCCGAATGCGGCGTGGGGCTGGTCACCCTGCACGCCTCCGCAGGGATGGCCGCCTTCGGGGCTCCGCCGCTGATCCGCTCGGGTGAGCTGGAGGAAGCCGTGCTGAAGCAGGCGGTGGAGGCCCTCGGCATTACCCGGGACCAGGTGTCGGCCTCGAACTGGATCGACAACGGTCCCGGCTGGCTGGGCCTGCTCCTGAAGGACGCGGAAACCGTGCTGTCCCTGACCCCGGATGCAGCCGCCCTCGGACCCCTGGCCGTAGGTGTTATCGGACCGCAGGAAGACGGCGCTGAGACCGACTACGAAGTCCGCGCGTTCGCGCCGGGCCACGGCGTGCCGGAGGACCCGGTCACCGGCAGCCTCAATGCCGGGCTCGCCCAGTGGCTGATCGAAGCCGGCCTTGCGCCGGAACGCTACACGGTCACCCAGGGCACCGTCCTGGAGCGCTCCGGGCTGGTGCGGATCTTCACGCGGGATCGGCGGATCTGGGTCGGCGGGGAAACCACCACCTGCATTGACGGCACCGTGAAGCTGTAGCGTGCCGCAGGTGTTTACGCTGAAGTCCCTCCCTTCCGCCGTCATCGGCGCCCCCATGGCAGGCGGACCCTCCACTCCGGAACTGGCCGCGGCCGTCAGCGGCGCCGGCGGGCTGGGATTCCTGGCCGCCGGCTATAAGAGCGCCGAGGCCATGGCCGGGGAGATCACCCGGACCAGGGAGCTGACCGGCAAGCCGTTCGGCGTGAATCTTTTTGTGCCCGACGCCGCCAATACACGCGGTGCGGGAACGTCGGGACAGTTGACTGCGGCCCTGGCCTACCGGGAGCAGCTGGCCCGGGACTATCCACCGGAGCTGCTGCCACTGCCGAACCCGGATGACGACGACGACTGGGATGCCAAGCTCGACGTGGTCCGCCGGGAGCGGGTGCCCGTGGTGTCCTTTACCTTCGGCCTGCCACGAAAAGACGTTATTACTGCACTGCAGGATGCGGGCAGCGCCGTCGTCGTGACCGTGACCACCGCGGAGGAAGCCGTCCTGGCCGTTGCGGCAGGTATCCGGATCCTGTGCCTGCAGGGGCCAGCTGCCGGGGGCCACCGCGGGACCTTCGACGCTGCGGCGGAACCGTCCGCGCAGCCGTTGGCCGGGCTGGTGCGTGAGGTGCGCGGCGCCGGGAGCGGTGTGGGTGCCGACGTCGAACTTATTGCCGCCGGAGGCATCCGCACCTCCGCGGACGTGCAGGCCCTGCGCGCCGAGGGCGCCGAAGCCGTACAGGTCGGCACTCTGCTGCTGCTGACTCCGGAGGCGGGGACAGCCGCGGTGCACCGTGCGGCCCTCCAGGACCCGCAGTTTACGCAGACCGCCCTGACCCGGGCCTTTTCCGGGCGCACCGCCCGCGGACTGGCTAATCGGTTTATGGCGGAACATGCCGACGCTCCGGCCGCCTACCCGCTGGTCAACCAGATCACCAAAGCCCTCCGGGCGCAGGCAGCAGCTGCCGGGAACCCGCACCGCACCAGTCTTTGGGCCGGAACCGGCTACCGGTCGGCAGTGCCGGAACCCGCCGCCGCCGTGGTTGCCCGGCTGGGTGCGCAGCAGTAGCGGCGTCTGCCCCTCAGGGCAGCGTGATCCGGATGAACACCGACGCCGCATCCCGGGCCGCCTGCGCCAGGACCGCCGCTTTCGGGTCGGCCACGTCCAGCGGCCGCAGCCGGGGCAGCCCGGCCCAGCGGGCAAACTCCCGGCGTCCGGCCACCTGCTGGGCCAGCATCCGGTCGCCGCCGAAAACCAGGTACTCGGGTGCAGAGCCGGAGAAGACCGCCGCGGCCTGTTCCGCGGCGGCGGCAGCCAGGGCATCGGCGGCGTTGGCCCGGCGGCTGTTGGATGAACCGGTTTTCGAGACCAGAACGCGGCCTTCACGAGCCACACCCACGGCATAACCACTGCGGCGGACCAGCACCAGTCCCAGCGTCCGTGCCTGCTCGGTCAGAGACGCGAGGCGTTCGACGTCGTTGGCTCCCCGCCCGGGGCGCCCGTCGGCAGGCCATGGTTCCATCAGTTCAGCCACCGCGCCGGAAGCTGCCTGCACCCGGAGCCCGCCGTTTTCGGGCAGGAACTCCAGGGCGCCCTGGCTCGCCTCGAACCGTTCCAGCCAGCCGGGCAGCCGGTCCGCCGGAACATAGACGGTGCGGGAGGCAGGCATAGCCGGGGCTGCTTTCAACGAGAGAGGGGTGGACCAGCTCAGGTTACGGCACGAGTAGCCTTGAAGCGTGAATGGTTTGCCGGGGAATGATTTGTTCAGCGTTGACGGAGACGACGACGCGGAGTTCGACGACGCCGGGGACACCGCCGGCACGAGGATAAGGCCGCGCAGCCCACTGGCAGTCCGGATGCGGCCGCGCACGGTGGACGAGGTGGTGGGCCAGCAGCACCTGCTCGGTCCCGGCTCGCCGCTGCGCACCTTGGCGTCCTCCGCCGATGAACGCAACCCCGCCGGCCCGTCCTCGGTGATGCTCTGGGGGCCGCCCGGCACCGGCAAGACCACCCTGGCGCACGTCGTCGCCCGTGGCGCCGGACGAAAGTTCGTCGAACTCTCCGCCATTACCGCAGGCGTCAAGGACGTCCGCCGGGTCATGGAACAGGCACTGACGGACCGGGACCTGCATGGCGTCACAACCATCCTCTTCCTGGACGAGATCCACCGGTTCAACAAGGCCCAGCAGGATGCGCTGCTTCCCGGCGTGGAGAACCGGTGGGTGGTCCTCATGGCAGCCACCACCGAGAATCCGTCCTTCTCCGTGGTCTCCCCGCTGCTCTCCCGGTCGCTGCTGCTGACCCTGAAACCGCTGACCGAGGAAGACATTGCCGCCCTGCTCCAGCGCGCCGTCGAGGATGAGCGCGGACTGGCGGGCCGGGTCACACTCAGCGCCGAAGCGCTCGAGCACCTGGTCCGGTTGGCTGCGGGGGACGCGCGCCGCGGACTGACCGCGCTGGAAGCCGCCGCCGGCGTCGCCTACTCCGGGAAAGGTGACGACGAGGACATCCCCGAAGTCACCCTGAAGCACGCCGAAAAGGCACTGGACGTCGCGGCGCTGCGCTACGACCGGGCAGGGGACCAGCACTATGACATCACCAGTGCGTTCATCAAGTCCCTGCGTGGATCCGACGTCGACGCCGCCCTGCACTACCTGGCGCGGATGCTGGAATCGGGGGAGGACCCGCGGTTCATTTCCCGCCGCCTGATCATCTCCGCATCGGAGGACGTGGGCATGGCGGACCCGACGGCGCTGCAGACCGCCGTCGCCGCGGCCCAGGCCGTCCAGCTGATCGGCATGCCCGAAGGGCGGATCATCCTGGCCGAGGCGGTGGTGCATATTGCCACCGCACCGAAGTCCAACGCTGCCTACAACGGGATCAATGCGGCGATTGCCGATGTCCGGGCCGGACGCGGACAGGGCGTGCCTGCGCACCTGCGAGATGCCCACTACCCGGGTGCCAAACAGCTGGGCCACGGCAAGGGCTACGTATATTCACACGATTCACCGCACGGCGTCGCGCGCCAGCAGTACGCACCCGATGACCTGGTGGGACAGAACTACTACGAACCCACCGGCAATGGAGTGGAACGCGACATCTCCGCCCGGCTTGAGCGGCTGCGGGGGATCATCCGGGGGGAGAAGTCCTGATCGTCCGTGTTAGCATTGATGGTTGACTGGCAAGCCCGGTGTTGATTTCGGCATCCGTGGCTGTAGCAGACGGCAGCGGTTGGCCGGAGCTCTCCCTCATGGAGGCCAGCATATTTCGCAGCAGTCACGGCACGCCTTACCGCCGTGGCCAAACCGCCAAACAGTGAAAGGTGAACGTGGCTAACAACACACGTGCACGCCGTCAGGCACGCGCATCGCGCGCCCTCGGCATTGCTTTGACCCCCAAGGCAGCAAAATACTTCGAGCGTCGGCCTTACCCCCCGGGTGAGCACGGCCGCGCCCGTCGCAAGCAGGACAGCGACTACGCGGTACGTCTGCGCGAAAAGCAGCGTCTGCGCGCCCAGTACGGCATCCGCGAAGCACAGATGACCCGTGTCTTCGAAGAAGCCCGCCGCACTGCCGGCCTGACCGGTGAAAACCTGATCGAGCTGCTCGAAATGCGTCTCGACGCACTCGTGCTGCGTGCTGGCTTTGCCCGCACGATCGCCCAGGCCCGCCAGCTGGTTGTGCACCGCCACATCCTGGTTGACGGCGCCCGCGTGGACCGCCCGTCCTTCCGCGTTTCCGAAGGCCAGCTCATCCACGTGCACCAGCGCAGCGAGACCATGACGCCGTTCCAGGTTGCCGCAGCCGGCGCCCACCGCGACGTCCTGCCCGCCGTTCCGGGTTACCTCGATGTATCCCTGGACAAGCTGCAGGCACGCCTCGTGCGCCGCCCGAAGCGCTCGGAAGTCCCCGTGACCTGCGAAGAGCAGCTCGTGGTGGAATACTACGCACGCTAATAACGGAAAACATTCCGTTTATAGAACAGCCCGCGGCCTTGTGCCGCGGGCTGTTTTGTTGTCAGGGCACATGCGGCGTACGTGGCGCACACGGCAAAAGTAAGTGCCGCGGCGCTGCAGTAGGTAAGGTACATACCGGGGTCTTTTGCCGTATCGAGGCGGGACACCCGGGCGGAACCGTTTCCGGGGATGCGAACCACGAATTTTTTGCGTAAAAGGAGTCCCATGTCGGGTGGAGATATAGCCGGTCTGATCGCGGCCGGTGTGTTTGCCGTATTGGTCGCGTTGCTGGCCGTTCCCGTCTGGAAACTGGGGAAGGTCTTTGACGAGATGCGTGGAGCCATCCGGACCCTCAGCGAAGAGACCACACCGCTGATCGACGAGGTCACCACCACGGTGTCCACCACGAACCAGCAGCTGCAGAAGGTCGACGGCATCTCCTCGAACGTCTCCGACGCTTCAGCCAACCTGTCGGCACTGTCCTCCCTGGTGGCCGCCACCGTCGGATCCCCGCTGATCAAGGTTTCGGCGTTCAGCTACGGCGTCCGCTCCGCCCTCGCTTCCCGCAGGACTGCGGGACGCGGCCGGCGCAGCCGCTAAGTACGCCAGCACACCTCAACAACTACAGGAGCCAGCCATGATCAAGCGCGTATTTTGGATGTCCATCGGCGTCGCCATTGGCGTCATTGCCGTCCGCAGAGTGACCGAGGCAAAAACCACCCTGCGCCAGGCGGGGATCAACCGTGCGGTCGATTCCGCCGCGGGTGCCGTACAGAGCTTTGCCGAAGCCCTGCGCGAAGGCATGGGCCAGCGCGAAGGCGAACTGCGCGCCGCCCTGGGACTCGATAACACAGACAACGTGGCCGAGACCCTCAGGTCCACCCGCCGCTAAGCGCCGGCGCCTGGTCGTCACCGGCACCACAGTATGAGGCACGCAGCGCCGCCTGCATGCCGCACCATCATTACCGGAAGGGTATAGAAGCACCATGAAGTCCCACGAGATTGCACGCCGCTGGCTGGATTACTTCAGCGATAAGGGACATACGGTGGTGCCCTCGGCGTCGCTCGTCTCCAACGATCCCTCGCTGCTGTTCACCGTGGCCGGCATGGTGCCGTTCATCCCTTACCTGACCGCCCGCGAAAAGGCCCCGTACAGCCGGGCCACCAGCGTGCAGAAATGCATCCGCACCGCGGACATCGAAGAAGTCGGCAAGACCGCCCGCCACGGCACGTTCTTCCAGATGGCCGGCAACTTCTCCTTCGGCGATTACTTCAAGGAAGAAGCGATCACGTACGCGTGGGAGCTGCTGACGTCCGACGTCGACAAGGGCGGCTACGGCCTGGACCCGCAGCGCCTCTGGGTCACCGTCTATGAAGACGGCGACGAGCGCGACGACGAGGCCCGCGCCATCTGGCGCGACAAGATCGGCATCCCGAACGAACGCATCGTCGGGACCGGCAAGGCTGACAACTACTGGAACACCGGCCAGGCCGGCCCCGGCGGCCCCTGCTCCGAGATCTACTACGACCGCGGCCCGGCCTACGGCCAGGAGGGCGGCCCGGCAGTAGACGAGACCCGCTACATCGAAATCTGGAACCTGGTCTTTATGCAGTACCAGCTCTCCGCGGTCCGCTCCAAGACCGACTTCGACGTCGCCGGTGAACTGCCGCAGAAGAACATCGACACCGGCCTGGGGCTGGAACGGCTCGCCATGATCCTTCAGGGCGTGGAGAACATGTACGAGACGGACCAGGTCCGCCCGGTCCTGGACAAGGCTGCTGAACTTTCCGGCAAGGCCTACACCTCCGCCGAGGATCCCTCCGATCCGCACCACACCGACGACGTCCGCATGCGCGTGGTGGCCGACCACATCCGCTCCGCCCTGATGCTGATCTCCGACGGTGTCAGCCCCTCCAACGAGGGCCGCGGCTACGTGCTGCGCCGCCTGATCCGCCGCGCAGTGCGCGCCATGCGCCTGCTGGGCGTGGAAACCGCCGTCCTGCCCGAGCTGCTGCCCGTCTCCCGCGACGCCATGAAGGGTACCTACCCGGACGTCGAGACGGACTTCGCCCGGATCAGCCGGATTGCGTACGCCGAGGAGAAGGCATTCCTGCGCACCATCGCCTCCGGCACCGAGCGCCTTGAAGAGGCCGTCAAGGTCTCCAAGGCTGCCGGGGCTCCGCTCAGCGGCGAGGAAGCCTTCGCCCTGCACGACACCTACGGTTTCCCCATCGACCTCACGCTCGAAATGGCCGAGGAAGCGGGACTGAAGGTCGATGAGGCCGGTTTCCGGTCCCTCATGTCCGAGCAGCGCAAGCGCGCCCAGGCTGACGCCCGCGGGAAGAAGCACGGGCACGCCGATATGTCGGTGTTCAACGAACTTCTGGCCGCCGGTTCCACAGTGTTCACCGGCTACGACGAGCTGAAGACCGAATCGAAGGTCCGCGGCATCATTTCCGGGAACTCCCGGGTGGAATATGCCGGCCAGGGTTCTGAAATCTCCCTGGTCCTGGACGAGACTCCGTTCTACGCCGAAGCCGGCGGCCAGGCTGCCGATACCGGCCTGATCACCGGAGACGGCTTCGTCATCGAGGTGCAGGACGTCCAGCGCCCCGTCAAGGGCCTGAGCGTGCACAAGGCCATCGTCCGTGAAGGGGAGATCGCCGCCGGAGCCAATGTCCTTGCCGCCGTCGACGCCCAGCGCCGGCACGAAGCCGAGCAGGCGCACTCCGGCACGCACATCGTGCATGCCGCCCTGCACCAGATCCTCGGCCCGGAGGCGCTGCAGCGCGGCTCCTTCAACAAGGCCGGCTACCTCCGCTTCGACTTCTCCTGGGGTGAAGGTCTTTCCGACGCCGCAAAGTCCGAAATTGAAGAGGTCTCCAACCTCGCGATCCGCAGCAACTACCAGGTCGAGACCAAGATCATGTCCCTCGCCGAGGCGAAGTCGCTGGGCGCCATGGCCCTGTTCGGTGAAGCCTACGGCGACACCGTCCGCGTGGTGGAAATGAACGGCGACTGGTCCCGTGAACTGTGCGGCGGAACGCACGTGGCATCGACCTCCCGCATCGGCAGCCTGACGCTGCTGGGTGAGCAGTCGGTCGGCTCGGGCAACCGCCGCGTCGAGGCCTTCGTCGGCATGGACGCCTTCCGCCACCTGGCCGCCGAGCGGGCACTGGTGAACGAGCTTTCCGAGATGCTCAAGGTTCCTTCCGCGCAGCTGCCGGACCGGCTTGCCGCCACCCTCGCGAAGCTGAAGTCCACCGAGAAGGAACTGGACCGGCTGCGCCGCGAACAGCTTGCCGCCTCCGCCGGTGCCCTGGTGGGAACGGCCGTCGATGTTGACGGCGTGCGGCTCCTGGCGCACGACGCCGGAGAGGTCGGGGGAGCGGATGATCTGCGTACCCTGGCCCTCGACCTGCGCTCCCGCCTGGGCAGCGAACCCGCTGCCGTGGCCGTGGCCGGTGTGTCCAACAACCGTCCCGTAGTTATCGTCGCCACCAACGAAGGTGCCCGCAGCGCCGGCGTCAAGGCCGGTGCCCTCGTCAAGGTTGCCGCCGGTGTACTGGGCGGCGGCGGCGGAGGAAAGGACGATGTCGCCCAGGGCGGCGGGTCCGACGCAGGCCGGATCGCAGACGCACTGACGGCCATCCGCGAAGCCGTCGCCGGGCGGGCCTGACTTGACTGAGCTGCGCGGCGTGAAGCTGGGTGTCGACGTCGGCCTCGTACGGGTCGGCCTTGCTGCCAGTGATCCCGACAGCGTCCTGGCCATGCCGGTCAGGACACTGAAGCGGGACGCGAAGAAAAACAGCGACATCCGCGTAGTGGTCCGTGAAGCTGCGGACCGGGGGGCCGTTGAAGTATTTGTCGGCCTGCCCCGCAGCCTGAGCGGCGGCGAAACCGCCTCGACCCAGATGGCGCGCGACTACGCGCAGACCCTGGTCCAGGCACTGGCGGACGCCGGGCAGGAGGTGCCGGTGAGGCTGGTGGATGAACGCCTGACCACCGTCTCGGCGCACCGTTCGCTGCACGAAGCTGGAATGAACAGCCGGAATCACCGTACAGTGGTTGATCAAGCAGCAGCTGTAGCTATTTTGCAGCAGTCTATTGACACACAACGATCCCTGAACAGGGACGTAGGGGAGCTGGTTACATTGCGCCGGACGCACCGCCCAAGCGGCGGAGCTCCGGCCCCGACTGAGGAGTTCGAAATTTCGCAGGACATCGAGCGCGAAGGCGGCATCACGCCATGAGCCACAGATATCCCGAGTACCCCGCCATGGCGGAACCGGAGCGCAACCCCGGTGAAGGCCGCGGACTTCCCGTCGGGCAGTTCTTCGAAGAGCCGGAGGACCTGCCCAGCCGCAGGAGCCAGCGCCCGTCGCGGGAGAAGCAGCGCCGGCGCCGGCGCCGCACCATCATCATGTTCACCGTGCTGGCCGTTTTCGCTGCCGTCATCTTCGGGCTCATCATGTTCCTCAGGGACCTCCTGGGCATGAATGAGATCCAGGACTACGAGGGTGCAGGCAAAGGCACCGTGGCCTTCACCGTCGACGAGGGCGACGGACCGCTGTTGATCGGCGGCAAGCTTGAAGCCGAAGACATCGTGGCGACCTCCGATGAATTCGTCAACGCCTTCACCGCGCAGTCGGACGGCCGGGAAATCCAGCCAGGTACCTACGAGATGAAGTACCAGATGTCTTCCTCCGCAGCCGTGGACGCCCTGCTGGGCGACGGCGGCAGCCAGGTCCATTACGCAGCCGTGGCCCGTGACCTGCGCCAAAACGAGGTTTTCGAGGTCCTGAACACCTCCACCCGGATTCCGCTGGCGGAGTTCCAGGCGCTGGCGGGCAACCCGCAGCAGTTCGGCCTGCCCAAGGAAGCCGTGAGCCTGGAAGGCTACCTGTTCCCGGGTGAATACCGGTTCGACGTCGAAAAGGACGCCACCGAGATCATCACCGAAATGGTGGACAACACCTTCGCCGAGCTCGAAGAAGCCGGTATTACTGATCCTTCCGAGCAGTACCGGATCCTGACCAAGGCAAGCATCATCCAGGCCGAAGCAGGAGAAGCGGACTACGGTGCCGTGGCCGGTTCCATTGAGAACCGCCTGGGCCCGGACAACAAAGAAACCAACGGACTGATCCAGTCAGACGCAACGGTGACCTATGGCCTCGGACGTAAGAGCTACGAACTGACACCGGAGGAAAAGGCGGACAAGTCCAATCCGTACAACACCTACGCCAACCCCGGCCTGCCCGTCGGACCGATCGGCTCCCCAAGCCGTGAGGCCATCGACGCGGCAGCGAACCCGGACGACGTCCCGTACTTCTACTGGGTGACCGTCAACCTGGATTCCGGTGAAACCAAGTTCTCCACCACCCTGGCTGAGCATTCCAAGTACGTGGAGGAATACCAGGACTGGTGCAGCAGCCAAAAAGCCGGGCGTTGCGGTTAGCGGCGGATAACCCCTTGAGGCGGGCAGCCGTGCTGGGACATCCAATCAGCCATTCCAAGTCCCCGCTGCTGCACCGTGCGGCCTACGCCCACCTTGGCTGGGAGTGCCGCTACGACGCCATTGACCTCCGCGAAGAGGAGGCCGCAGCGTTTGCGGCCTCCCTCCGCGCGGAGGCGGGCTGGACCGGGCTGTCCGTCACCATGCCGCTGAAAGCGGCGATGGTGGCACACATGGATCAGATCCAGCCGCTGGTGCGGGCGTTGGGCGTACTCAACACCGTGACCTTCGCCCGGGAGGGCGGCCGCACAGTGCTCACCGGCCACAACACCGACGTCGCCGGCATTGTGGGTGCGCTCCGGAACGCCGGAATGCGGGACCGGCCCCGCGCCGTCGTACTGGGCTCCGGCGGTACTGCATGTGCCGCCGTTGCCGCGCTGGCCCAGGTGGATCCGGCCGGCGGCGTCGACGTCTGCGCCCGGCGCTTTCCGGAGGCGGGAGTGAATCAGGCGGGGGTCGTCGCTGCCGGTGCAGCGGTCGGAACCACCGTGAACGCCCGTCCCTGGGCGGAAGCTGCCGCCGCGTGCGCCGGAGCCGACGTCGTTGTCTCCACGTTGCCGCCGCACGGCGCCGACCGCCTGGCAGAGGAACTGGCGGGGGAACTGGCGGCGGTGCAGCCCGGCGCGGTCCTTCTGGACGCGGCCTATGACCCGTGGCCCAGCCGGCTGGCTTCGGCGTGGGCCGGCCTCGGCGGAGTGGTGGCCCCCGGCATCGAGATGCTGCTCTACCAGGCCGTCGAGCAGGTGAAACTCTTCACCGGTGATGCCTTCTGCGATGAACCCGGCGTCATAAACGCCATGTGTGACGCAGTGGGAATCGCGCGGCGCTGAACGCCCGTGCCGGGCATGGCAGTATTGAAAGCATGTTGCGTTGGTTGACCGCCGGTGAGTCCCATGGACCGGCACTGGTCGGAATTATTGAAGGTGTCCCTGCGGGTGTGGAAGTGGACAGCACACGCGTCCAGGCTGCCCTGACCCGCCGCCGGCTCGGCTATGGGCGTGGCGCGCGGATGAAATTTGAACAGGATGCCGTGCGCATCCTGGGCGGCGTCCGCCACGGCCTCACCCAGGGCGGCCCGGTAGCGATCGAAATCGGCAACACCGAGTGGCCCAAATGGGAGCAGGTGATGGCCGCCGATCCTGTGGATCCTGCCGTCCTCGCCGATTCCGCGCGTAACGCGCCCCTGACCCGGCCCCGCCCCGGACACGCAGATTTCACCGGCATGCAGAAATACGGCTTTGACGAGGCACGGCCCGTCCTCGAACGCGCCAGTGCCCGGGAAACTGCCACCCGTGTGGCCCTCGGCGCCGTGGCGTCGGCGTTCCTGAAGCAGCTGGGCATAGAACTGGTCAGCCACACCGTGGGCATTGCCGGCGTGATGGTGCCGGCGACGGCGGTGCTGCCGCTGCCCGGCGACGTGGACGCCCTCGACGCCGATCCGATGCGCTGCTTTGACGCGGGTACCTCCACGGCGATGGTGGCCGAAGTCGATGCGGCGCACAAGGAGGGCGAGACGCTTGGGGGAGTGGTCGAGGTCCTGGCCTACGGGCTGCCGCCGGGACTGGGCAGCTATGTCCACTGGGACCGCCGGCTGGACGCGCGGATCGCCGGGGCGCTGATGGGTATCCAGGCCATCAAGGGCGTGGAGGTGGGTGACGGCTTCCTCACCGCTGCCCGCCGCGGTTCCGCAGCCCACGATGAGATTCTCCAGGATGCCGACGGCCGTGTGGTCCGCTCCGGAAACCGCGCCGGTGGTATCGAGGGCGGCATGAGCATCGGCGAACTGCTGCGGGTGCGGGCTGCCATGAAACCCATTGCCACCGTGCCGCGCGCCCTGCGGACCGTCGACGTGCGTACCTCCGAGCCGGCCCGCGCCCACCACCAGCGGTCGGACGTGTGCGCGGTGCCGGCTGCCGGAGTGGTCGCCGAAGCCATGGTTGCGCTGGTCCTGGCCGAAGCCGTGATCGAGAAGTTCGGCGGCGACTCCGTGCCGGAAACCGCCCGGAACCTCCGCGCCTACCTGGCCGCCATCCCTGAGCCGCTGGAATCCGCCGGCACCGATGTCCTCTAGGAACGTCCCGCCCCGAGGCCGGCACCTGGTCCTGATGGGCTTTATGGCTGCCGGAAAATCCGTGGTCGGGCGCGGCTACGCAGCCCGGCAGGGAATGCCCTTCCTGGACACCGACGAAGCCGTGGTGGCGCGCTACGGACCCATTGCCGGTATTTTCAGTGCCTATGGCGAAGGCTATTTCCGTGCCGTCGAAGCCAGGACCGTTGCCGCTGCACTGGAGACACCCGTTCCCACAGTGATTTCGCTGGGCGGCGGCGCAGTGCTGGACCCGGGGACGCAGCAGCTGCTGGACGCCGCCACGGTAGTGTTTCTGGATACGGACCTTGCCACCGTGCTTCCGCGGATCACCCGCGCAGGCCACCGTCCACTGCTGGCACCGGACCCGGTCCGGCGCTGGCAGGAACTGGCGGATGTCCGCCGCCCCATTTACGAATCCCTGGCCGACATCACCATTGACACCAGGGGACTTACCATTCCGGCCATTATTGACCGGCTGACTTCCGTCCTCACCCAAGGAGAAGACTAGATGCCCTCCGAACCGACGATCATCCCGGTGACCGGCTCCACCCCCGCTGACAATTACGACGTCGTCGTAGGCAATGGGCTGCTCGCCCGGCTGCCGGACATGCTCGGTGAGCGCGTTCGCCGCGTCCTGGTCATCCACCCGCGCGCCCTGCGCACCACGGGCGACACGGTGCGCGACGAGCTTGCCGCGACGGGCCTGACCGCTGTCACGGCCGAAATTCCGGACGCCGAAGAGGGCAAGCACATCCAAGTGGCGTCCTTCTGCTGGCAGGTCCTGGGCCAGAATGACTTCACCCGGTCCGATGCCATCGTGGCCGTCGGCGGCGGAGCCGTCACCGACGTCGCCGGCTTCGTGGCGGCCACCTGGCTGCGCGGCATCAAGGTGGTGCATATCCCCACGTCCCTGCTGGGCATGGTGGACGCCGCAGTGGGCGGCAAGACCGGCATCAACACCGCCGAAGGCAAGAACCTGGTGGGCGCTTTCCACCCGCCGGCCGGCGTCCTCGCTGACCTTGACGCCCTGGCCACCCTGCCGAAGAACGAACTGCTCAGCGGCATGGCCGAGGTCATCAAGTGCGGTTTCATTGCCGACCCCGCCATCCTGGACCTGGTCGAAGCGAACCTGGAGGCAGTGGCCGACGGCGCGTCCGACGTCGTCCGCGAACTGGTGGAACGCTCCATCCGGGTCAAGGCCGACATCGTTTCCTCCGACCTGCGTGAATCCGGCCGGCGGGAATTCCTGAACTACGGCCACACCCTGGGCCATTCCATCGAACTGGCCGAGCGCTACCAGTGGCGGCACGGCGCCGCAGTGTCCGTGGGGCTGGTCTTTGCCGCGGAGCTGGGCCGGACCGTAGGCCGGCTCGATGACGCCACGGCAGACCGCCATAAGGAGATCCTTTCCTCCCTGGGCCTTCCTGTTACTTACCGTAAGGACCGCTGGTCCGCGCTGCTGGACGGAATGCGCCGGGACAAGAAGTCCCGCGGCGACCTGCTGCGGTTCGTCGTGCTGGACGGGTTGGCGAAACCGTCCATGCTGGAGGTCCCGGACACCTCGCTGCTGTTCGCCGCCTACCAGGAAATCGCTTCCGAGCCGCAGGGCGGAATCCGCCTCAGCCTGTAGGTTCGGCGCGACCGGGTAGAATAGTCGACGGACTTGAATAAAACGTACTTTGACTAACGACTGACGAACAACGGAAGAGAAACTGTGGCGACGACCAACGACATCAAGAACGGCACCGTGCTGAAGCTTGAAGGCAACCTCTGGAGCATCATCGAGTTCCAGCACGTGAAGCCGGGCAAGGGTGGTGCGTTCGTCCGTACCAAGATGCGCAACGTGACCTCGGGCAAGGTAGTGGACAAGACGTTCAACGCCGGCATCAAGGTCGAGACCGCCACGGTGGACCGCCGCGATTACCAGTACCTGTACCAGGACGGCGAAGACTACGTCTTCATGGACACCTCCGATTTCGACCAGCTGACGGTTCCCGGCAAGATCGTCGGTGACAACGCGAACTTCATGATGGAGTCCATGATGGTCACCATCGCCATCCATGAAGGTTCGCCGCTGTACATCGAGCTGCCGCCGTCGGTCACCATGGAAATCACCTACACCGAGCCGGGCCTGCAGGGCGACCGCTCGACCGGCGGCACGAAGCCCGCCACCATCGAGACCGGTTACGAGATCCAGGTGCCCCTGTTCCTGGAACAGGGCACCAAGGTCAAGGTTGACACCCGCACCGGCGACTACCTGGGACGCGTTAACGAGTGAGCGCACGCAGTAAAGCACGGACCCGGGCACTGGAGGTCCTCTTCGAAGCCGAACAGCGTTCGATGTCGGCCTTCGATGCCATTCGGGCCCGCCGCGAAAAGACCGACCAGACCATCAACCCCTACACCATGGACCTGGTGGAAGGCGTGGTTGCGATGCAGGAGCAGATCGACGAGTTCCTGAGCACATATTCGCAGGGCTGGACGCTTGATCGCATGCCTTCGGTGGACCGCATCATTCTCCGCCTGGGCACGTGGGAACTTCTCTACAACGACGACGTTCCCGACAAGGTGGCCATCAGCGAAGCCGTGGAACTGGCGAAAGCACTCTCCACGGACGAATCCCCGGCCTTCATCAACGGCCTCCTGGGCCGGCTGCAGGAACTGAAGCCGTCCCTGCTGGCGTAGACAGAACATCAAAAAGACCGGCCCCTCGGGGCCGGTCTTTTTGCGTTAGCGGAGCCGCTGTCCCGCCAGCATGCCGGTCCGGATCGCCGTAATTTCACCCAGCAGGCCCCGTTCGGTTTCCAGGTTCGTGGCAACGTCGCGGCCGGCGGCAATCTGCTGCCGGGTCAACGCGAGCCGGGTGGCGCGGCGGATGAATTCCTTCATCACCGGAGCCACGCCGCTGGCCCGGGCCCAGCCCATGGCCTGGCGCCGGCCGGACCCCGTGGACAGCATCCCCACTTCCGCGGGAGTGAACCAGCCGGCGGAAGCGTACTCCGCCAGCCGGCGCCTCGTCAGGCGCTGTTCAGCCCGGCGCAACAGCCAGACGCCGGTGACCGCTGCGGCGAAGAAGGGTACCTGGAGCACAAAGTAGAAGAGGAAGAAGTCCCCGAACAGCAACGCCGGTCCGGCGTTCCAGAGCATGTGCCCCAGGATCGCCGGAATCAGTCCGATGACAAAGGCGGGCAGAATCCAGGCGTTGCCCGCCCGGCGCGATGCCAGGCCCAGGGCGAGCCCGGTGCAGGCGGTGAACAGCACATGCGCGAAGGGGGAGAGCAGCCCGCGGAGGATGAAGGTAAAACCGAGCTGGTAGACGGTGTCCGGGCCGGCGGCCAATAGTGCCGAACCGAAATAGAGGATGTTCTCCGTAAAGGCGAAGCCCGCAGCCACCGCGGCGGCAAACACTATGCCGTCCACCGGCCCGTCAAAGATCCGCCGGCGGACCAGCAGCAGCAGGAGAATTCCCAGCCCCTTGGCCGTTTCCTCCACCACCGGGGCCTGGACCACCGGGCCCACCAGGTCGGCTGTACCTGCCGGCACCACCTGCAGCAGCGCAAGCGTGACGTACGGGCCGACCAGCAGGGCAGCCGCGACCGAAACCCCGGCACCCCAGAGGAAGGAAAACAGCAGGGCGCTGCGGGGTTCCGGCTCCCAGCGGTCCACCCACCGGATCCCCAGGCCACAGATGGCCAGGGGCACCAAGGCCAGGAAGCCGCAGATAATGAAGGCCGGCGGGCCAAGGCGGCTGAGCAGGAACAGGCCAACCCAGGCCAGCACCACAGCGGAGAGCACCGTCAGCACCACCATGGCAGCCAGCCCCTTATCCCGCCGTGGCGCCGGAGGCGTCCAGAACGGCTGGACGGGGGCGGAACCGTGGGCGGGTCCGTAGCCGGGAGGCGCGGGATGCGTACGGACGGGATCGGGAAGGCTCATGTTCGGGACCTGGTCATAGCAGTCAGGATAGTTCGCCGGCGGGCATACCCCGCACCCGGCGGACGCCGGTATGCCCTGTGATAGCTTGAAGGCGCATTCAACCTTTAAATTCCGTCCTGTGAGGCGGGGAAGGAGGAAGCGGAAATGACGGGCAACGACGCCGTATCCACCCGTACCGTTCTGTCTTCAGCTGACATTGACCGCGCCCTGACGCGCATTGCCCACGAGATCCTCGAGGCGAACAAGGGACCCGAGGACCTGGTCCTAATGGGCATTCCACGCCGCGGATATCCGCTGGCCCGGCGCCTCGCCGCCAAAATCGCCGCAGCCGCCCCGGGCGTTGATCCCGCTGCCATCACGGGCCAGCTCGACGTCACCATGTTCCGGGACGATCTTGCCCGCCGGCCCACCCGGCCTCCGTATGCCACCCGCGTTCCGGTGACCGGAATCGACGACAAAGTAGTGGTCCTGGTGGACGACGTGCTGTATTCGGGCCGCACGATCCGCTCGGCACTGGACGCACTGGTGGACCTGGGCCGGCCGCGCATCGTCCGGCTGGCGGTACTGGTTGACCGCGGGCACCGGGAGCTGCCCATCCGCCCCGACCATGTGGGGAAGAACCTGCCCACCGCGTCCCGGGAGCAGGTGCGGGTCCGGCTGACGGAGAGCGACACCGCCGCCACAGGTGAACCGGCCACAGACGAGGTTGTCATCGAGGGCCCTGCATGAGGCATCTGCTTTCCACCAGGGACCTGCCCCGCGGGGATGCCCTGGCCATCCTGGACACGGCCGAGGAGATGGCCGCGGTAGGGGAGCGGGAGGTCAAAAAGCTACCTGCCCTGCGCGGTCGCACAGTGGTGAACCTCTTCTTCGAGGATTCCACGCGCACCCGGATATCCTTCGAAGCCGCCGCAAAACGGCTCTCGGCCGACGTCATCAATTTCTCCGCCAAAGGCTCCTCGGTGTCCAAGGGCGAGTCGCTGAAGGACACCGCGCAGACGCTGGCTGCCATCGGGGCCGACGCCGTGGTGATCCGCCACGGCTCCTCCGGGGCACCGGCGCGGCTGGCCACGTCCGGCTGGATTAACGCTGCCGTCCTGAACGCCGGGGACGGAACACACGAGCACCCCACCCAGGCGCTGCTTGACGCCTTCACCATGCGCCGGCACTGGGCGGGGCTGCACGGCATCCCCTCTTCCGGCACCGACCTGGCCGGCATGAAGGTCATGATTGTCGGGGACGTGCTGCACTCCCGGGTGGCCCGCTCGGACCTGTGGCTGCTCCGGACCCTGGGCGCCGAGGTGACCCTGGTGGCGCCGCCCACGCTGCTGCCGTTCGGCGTCGAAAGCTGGCCGTGCACCGTCAGCTACGACCTGGACGAAGCCCTCTCTGCCGGACCGGACGTGGTGATGATGCTGCGCGTCCAGGGGGAACGGATGCACTCGGCCTTCTTCCCCTCGGTCCGCGAGTACTCCCGCCGCTGGGGCCTGGATGATGTCCGGCTGGACCGGCTGGACACCATGGGCCTGAAAGACACCATCATCATGCACCCGGGACCCATGAACCGCGGCCTGGAAATTTCCGCCCGTGCGGCTGATTCACCCCGCTCCACCGTCCTGGAACAGGTCAGCAACGGCGTCGCCGTACGCATGGCTGCCCTCTACCTGCTGCTCTCCGGTGAGAACAGCCCCGCATCCACTCCGCAGGAGCAGCCCCAATGAGTCCCACAACCACCACCGGCAGCTATCTGATCCGCGGCGCCTCCGTGCTCGGCGCCGAACGCGCGGACATCCTCATCGAGGACGGCCTGATCACGGCCGTCGCCCCCGTGCTGCCGGTGCCGACGGATGCCGTCGTCCTTGAGGCGGACGGCCTGATCGCCCTGCCCGGCATGGTGGACCTGCACACGCACCTCCGCGAACCGGGCCGGGAGGATGCCGAAACAGTGGAAACGGGTTCCCGGGCCGCGGCGCTGGGCGGGTTCACCGCCGTCCATGCCATGGCCAACAGCATGCCCGTCGCCGATACCGCCGGCGTGGTGGAACAGGTCCTGAGCCTGGGGGAGCGGGCCGGCTGGGTGGATGTGCGCCCGGTCGGGGCGGTCACCGTGGGCCTGGACGGCGGGCAGCTGGCCGAACTGGGCGCAATGGCCGATTCCCGGGCGCAGGTGCGCGTCTTTTCCGACGACGGCAAATGCGTTTCGGATCCGGTGCTGATGCGCCGTGCCCTCGAATACGTCAAGGCTTTCGACGGCGTCATTGCCCAGCATGCGCAGGAACCCCGGCTGACCGAGGATGCGCAGATGAACGAGGGGGAGGTCAGCGCCGTCCTAGGACTGGCCGGCTGGCCTGCCGTTGCGGAGGAATCCATCATCGCCCGGGACGTCCTCCTGGCCCGGCACACCGGATCCCGTCTGCACGTCTGCCATGTGTCCACCGCCGGGTCCGTCGAGATTCTCCGGTGGGCCAAGGACCGCGGCATCCAGGTGACCGCCGAGGTCACCCCGCACCACCTGCTGCTGACCGATGAGCTGGTGCGCACCTACGATCCCGTCTACAAGGTGAACCCGCCGCTGCGCACCGAAGCCGATGTCCAGGCGGTCCGCCGCGGCCTGGCCGACGGCACCATCGACATCGTCGGCACCGACCACGCCCCGCACCCGAGCGAGCACAAGGAAGGCGAATGGGCGAACGCCGCCATGGGCATGACCGGCCTGGAAACCGCCCTGTCGGTGGTGCAGCACGCCATGATCGACACCGGGCTGATGGACTGGGCCGGCTTCGCGCGGGTCACGTCCACGACGCCGGCCCAGATCGGACGGCTGCCGTCCCAGGGCCGGCCCCTCGCCGCCGGTGAACCAGCCAACGTCATATTGGTGAACCCTTCTGCGCGTCGGAGGGTCGACCCTTCTAAGATGGCAACTAAGGGACGCAACAGTCCGTTTGCCGGACTGGAACTGCCCGGTGGAGTCGAAGCGGTGTTCTACGCCGGCCACCCCACCGTCCTGGACGGCAGATTGAACTCGCCCCACCCCGCTGCCGTAAAGGAATCCTGATGGAACTGGTCTTTTTCTTCCTGGGCCTGGCCGCCCTCATAATCGTGGTCCTGGGCCTGTTCGCCCTGGGCTGGCGCGGCCGGCGACGACGCCAACAGGACATTCCCCGTCCCCAGGCGCTGCCGGAGGAGCTGTCGGATCCCGGATTCCAGGCGTTGGGCCAGTACGTCGCCACCACCACCGCCGGTGACTGGCTGGACCGCGTGGCCCTGTACGGCCTGGGGTTCAAGTCCAATGCCACCGCCGCCGTCTTTCCCGAAGGCGTGCTTTTTGCCCGCTCCGGCGCCGACGATCTCTGGATCCCCCGGCAGGACCTGCACGGGGTCCGCCTCGAGCGCGGCATGGCCGGGAAATTCGTGGAAAAGGAGGGACTGGTTACCGTGACCTGGCAGCTGGGCTCCAAACGCGTGGATACCGGTTTCCGCACCCGCTCCGCCGAGGACAAGACACCCCTGGTCACCGCAATCACCGAGCTTCTGCCGGAAACGGCCACCCCTAACGAGGAACAACTGTGACAGTGCACGAGATCATCAATCCCACGCCCGCCGTCCTGATGCTTGAGGACGGGCGTACCTTCCGCGGACGTGCCTACGGCGCGCAGGGAACCGCCCTGGGCGAAGCAGTCTTCGCCACCGGCATGACCGGTTACCAGGAGACCATCACCGACCCGTCCTACGCCCGCCAGCTCGTGGTCCAGACGGCTCCGCACATCGGCAACACCGGGGTCAACGGCGACGACGCCGAGTCCCGGCGCATCTGGGTGGCCGGGTACATTGTGCGCGACGCCGCCCGGCGGCCCTCCAGCTGGCGGTCCGAGTCCACCCTGGACGAGCAGCTGGCGGAGCAGGGCGTCGTCGGCATCTCCGGCGTCGACACCCGCGCCGTGACCCGGCACCTGCGCGAACGCGGCGCCATGAAAGCCGGGATCTTCTCCGGACCCGACGCCGGCCGTCCGGACGCCGAGCTCCTCGCCGAGGTCCGCGCCCAGCAGGGCATGGAAGGCGCCCGGCTGGCCGAAGAGGTCAGCGTGGATGAAACGTACCTGATCGACCCGGCCGACCACGGCTGGGACAAGGAGCCGCTGTTCACCGTGGCGGCCATCGACCTGGGCATCAAGTCGATGACCCCGGTACGCCTGGCCGAGCGGGGGATCCGCACCTACGTGCTGCCCGCCGCCTCCACCTTCGAGGACATCACCGCCCTGAACGCGGACGGTGTGTTTATGTCCAACGGCCCCGGCGACCCGGCCACCGCCGACGTGCAGGTGAAACTGCTGCGCGAGGTCCTGGACGCCCGGATCCCGTTCTTCGGCATCTGCTTCGGCAACCAGATCCTCGGCCGCGCGCTGGGATTCGGCACCTACAAGCTGCGCTACGGCCACCGCGGCATCAACCAGCCCGTGATGGACCGGCGGACCGGGAAGGTGGAAATCACCTCGCAGAACCACGGGTTCGCCGTCGACGCCCCGCTGGATGGACCCGTCACCGCCCCCGAGGCCCGCTACGGCCGGGTGGAGGTCAGCCACGTGAGCCTGAACGACGACGTCGTGGAAGGGCTCGCCTGCCTGGACATCCCCGCATTCTCGGTCCAGTACCATCCCGAAGCCGCCGCCGGACCGCACGACTCGGCCTACCTCTTCGACCGCTTCGTGGACCTTATGGCGTCCAGCGCCGCCAGCAAAAGCAAGGAAAGCATCTAATGCCCCGCAGAACCGACCTCAAGTCCGTCCTGGTCATCGGCTCCGGCCCGATCGTCATTGGCCAGGCAGCGGAATTCGACTATTCCGGCACGCAGGCGCTGCGGGTGCTCAAGGAGGAGGGCCTGCGGGTCATCCTCGTGAACTCCAACCCGGCCACGATCATGACCGATCCGGAGTTCGCCGACGCCACGTACGTGGAACCGATCACCCCGGAGGTAGTCGAGAAGATCATCGCCAAGGAACGCCCCGACGCCATCCTGCCCACCCTGGGCGGGCAGACCGCCCTGAACACCGCCATCGCGCTGGACAAGAGCGGCGCCCTGGAGAAGTACAACGTGGAGCTGATCGGCGCGAACATCGCCGCAATCGAACTCGGTGAGGACCGCGAAAAGTTCAAGGGCGTCGTCGAACGCTGCGGTGCCGAATCGGCCAAGTCGATCATTGTGCACAGCATGGACGAAGCCTTCGCCGCCGCGGAGAAGCTGGGCTACCCGATGGTGGTCCGCCCCTCCTTCACCATGGGAGGCCTCGGCTCCGGCCTGGCGTACAGCGCCGAGGACCTGCGCCGGATCGCCGGGGCCGGCATCCAGTACAGCCCCACCTCCGAGGTATTGCTCGAAGAGAGCATCCTCGGCTGGAAGGAATACGAGCTGGAAATGATGCGGGATAAGAACGACAACGTGGTGGTTGTCTGTTCCATCGAGAACTTCGACCCGGTGGGTGTGCACACGGGGGACTCCATCACGGTGGCCCCCGCCATGACCCTCACCGACCGCGAGTACCAGAAGCTGCGTAACATCGCGATCGCGGTCATCCGCGAAGTGGGCGTGGACACCGGCGGCTGCAACATCCAGTTCGCCATCGAACCGGACACCGGCCGGGTGGTCGTCATTGAAATGAACCCGCGCGTCTCCCGTTCCTCCGCCCTGGCCTCCAAGGCCACCGGCTTCGCCATCGCCAAGATCGCCACCAAGCTTTCCCTCGGCTACACCCTGGACGAGATCCCGAACGACATCACCAAGAAGACCCCGGCGTCGTTCGAACCCACCCTGGACTACGTGGTGGTGAAGGTCCCGCGGTTCGCGTTCGAGAAGTTCCCCGCGGCGGACCCCACCCTGACCACCACGATGAAGTCCGTGGGCGAAGCCATGGCGATCGGCCGCAACTTCACCGAAGCACTGCAGAAGGCGCTGCGCTCCTTGGAACAGAGGGGCGCCACGCTGTCCTTCGACCCGGTCGATGCCGCCGATGTGCCTGGACTCATTGAAGCTTCCAAACGGCCCACCACCGCCCGCCTGCAGCAGGTGCAGCAGGCGCTGCTGGGCGGGGCGTCCATTGAGCAGCTCTTCGACGCCACCGGCATCGACCCCTGGTATCTGGACCAGCTGGTGCTGATCAATGAAACGGCGGAGCAGATCCGTTCAGCGCCGTCGGTCAACGAGGACATCCTGCGCCTGGCCAAGAGGCACGGTTTCTCCGACGAGCAGATCGGCGCGCTGACCAACACCCCCGAAGCGGTCATACGCGGTGTCCGGCACGCACTGAACGTACGCCCGGTCTACAAGACCGTGGATACCTGCGCTGCCGAGTTCGCCGCCTACACGCCGTACCACTACTCCTCCTACGACGAGGAGGACGAGGTGGCCGAGCACGCCAGGCCGTCCATCATCATCCTCGGCTCCGGGCCGAACCGGATTGGACAGGGCATTGAGTTCGACTACTCCTGCGTCCACGCGACCATGGCGCTGCGCGAGGCCGGCCACGAGACCGTGATGATCAACTGCAACCCGGAAACGGTCTCCACCGACTACGACATCTCCGACCGGCTCTACTTCGAGCCGCTGACCTTGGAGGATGTCCTCGAGGTCATCGCCGCGGAGCAGCGCACCGGCGGTGTGCTGGGCGTCTTTGTCCAGCTGGGCGGGCAGACACCGCTGAAGCTGGCGCAGGCCCTGGCCGACGCCGGAGTGCCGATCCTGGGCACCTCTCCCGCGGCGATCGACCTGGCCGAACACCGAGGAGCGTTCCAGCAGGTGCTGGACGAGGGTGGGCTGACCGCCCCGAAGAACGGCACCGCCGTGTCCTTCGAGGACGCCAAGCGCGTAGCGGACGAGATCGGCTACCCCGTGCTGGTCCGCCCGTCCTACGTGCTGGGCGGCCGCGGCATGGAGATCGTGTACGACGAAGCGAACCTGTCCCGCTACATCACAAATGCCACGGAGATCACCCCGGACCATCCTGTCCTGGTGGACCGGTTCCTGGAAGACGCCATCGAGATCGACGTCGACGCGCTCTTCGACGGCACCGACCTCTACATGGGCGGAATCATGGAGCACATCGAGGAAGCCGGCATCCATTCCGGCGACTCCGCGTGCGTGCTGCCGCCGATTACCTTCGGCACCGACGTGATCGACCGGGTCCGCGAGGCCACCCGGGTGATCGCGGCCGGCGTCGGCGTCCGCGGCCTGATCAACATCCAGTTCGCCCTGGCCTCGGACATCCTCTACGTCATCGAAGCGAACCCGCGGGCCTCCCGCACGGTGCCGTTCGTGTCCAAAGCCACCGGCGTCCAGCTGGCCAAGGCCGCGGCGCTGATCGGCACCGGCAGCAGCATTGCCGAGCTGCGGGCGGCCGGGAAGCTGACCGCCGACGGCGACGGATCCACCCTTCCGCTGGATGCCCCCGTGTCCGTGAAAGAAGCGGTGCTGCCGTTCAGCCGTTTCCGCACGCCGGAAGGCACCGTGGTGGACTCCCTGCTGGGCCCGGAAATGCGGTCCACCGGCGAGGTCATGGGCATCGACAAGTACTTCGACACGGCCTTCGCCAAATCCCAGGCCGCCGCGAACAGTGCCCTGCCCACCGCGGGCAAGGTCTTCGTCTCGGTCGCGAACCGTGACAAGCGCTCGATCATCATGCCGGTGAAGCTGATGAGCGACCTTGGCTTCGAGATCCTCTCCACCGGCGGCACGGCCGAGGTGCTGCGCCGCAACGGCATCACCGCCACCGTGGTGCGCAAGGTCGGCGAGGGCGCCGGACCGAACGGGGAGGGGACCGTGGTGGACCTGATCACCGCCGGCGAAATCAACCTGGTGGTGAACACTCCCTCCGGCGGCCAGGCCCGCGGTGACGGATACGAGATCCGTGCCGCCGCGACGTCGATCGGCTGCCCGGTGGTCACCACTGTCTCCGAGTTCGGCGCGGCCGTCCAGGCGATCGAGGCCATGCGCTCCTACGAATGGGACGTCACCTCCCTGCAGGAACACGCGGCCCGGCTGAAGGCCGCCACCGGTGCCTGAGGCGGGACCGGCCGTACGTTCTGCCTTCGGCACCCGCCTGCGGGCGGCGATGGACCGCCGGGGGCAGCTGTGCGTCGGCATTGATCCGCATCCCGGGCTGCTGGCGGACTGGGGCCTGAACGATGACGCCGCCGGGGTGGAGCGCTTCTCCCTCACCGTCCTGGAGGCGGTGGGGGAGCAGGCCGCCGCGTTGAAGCCCCAGGTGGCGTTGTATGAACGCCACGGGTCGGCCGGCATGGCCGTCCTGGAACGCCTGCTGGCCGCCTGTGCGGAGGCTGGAGTGCTCAGCATCGCCGACGCCAAGCGCGGCGATATCGGCTCTACCATGGCAGCCTATGCCGACGCCTGGCTGCGCGACGGTTCGCCGCTGGCAGCCGACGCGGTGACGCTGAGCCCCTACCTCGGGTTCGGCTCCCTGCGTCCGGCCCTGGACCTGGCGGCAGCGACCGGCCGCGGAGTGTTTGTCCTGGCCCTGACCTCGAATCCGGAAGGGGCCGGCGTACAGCATGCGGGCGGACCGCCCCTGGCCGGACGTGCCGTGGCGGCGCGGATCGTGGATGCCGTGGCGGCGGAAAACGCCGGTCCGGGCTCCGGTGCGGAAACAGGTGGGTCGGCGGGTCTGGGCTCCGTAGGGCTGGTGGTGGGGGCAACTGTGGGCACTGCCCTGGCGGACCTGGACATCGATCTCGCAGGCTCCCGGGCGCCGGTGCTGGCCCCCGGGCTGGGAGCACAGGGAGCCACGGCTGCCGGCCTGCGCGCGACGTTCGCCGCGGCCTACCCGAATGTCCTGGCCACCTCCAGCCGGGGCATCCTGCGGGCCGGACCCGATCCCCAGGCACTGCGCCGGGCGGCACATGAGGCAGCCCGGGAACTGGCATCCGAGGGGTAGTCGTGAAGCTTCCGGTGCCAAGCGGTTTCCATTGCAATTGGGCTTCGGTTGCGGATAAGTTCGGACCTACCAGCAGTGCCGCTGCCAGCGGTATGTCTTCGTCCGGGAGTGTCCCTTGAACCTCAAGCCACTGACAGAAGCCGAGCGTACGCGGGCGCGGGAAAAGGCCACAGCCGCCCGGGCCGTACGCGCCGAGGTGAAGTCCCGCGTCAAGTCCGGAGATCTCAGTATCGAAGAGGTCATTCTGTCCCGCTCTGGGGAGGAAGCCATAGGCCGGCTGAAGGTCATGGACCTGCTGCGCGCCCTGCCCGGTGTGGGGGAACGCCGCGCAGCTGGAATAATGGCTACGGTAGGTATAGCGCCGACCCGCCGGGTCCGGGGGTTGGGTGTGCATCAGCGCAAGGCGCTGATCGACCTGCTGGAGACCCATTGAGGCAAGCAGTTATCAGTGAATTAACGAGTGAATGAGGTTTACGTGTCGCAACCGCGGCTGACAGTTCTTGCAGGTCCAACCGCAGTTGGCAAAGGCACTGTATCCACCTATATCCGTGACAACTATCCGGAGGTCTGGCTTTCCGTGTCGGCCACCACCCGCGCCCCCCGGCCGGGTGAAGAAGACGGCGTGCATTACTTCTTCGTCAGCGCCGAGGAGTTCGATGCCATGATCGAGCAGGACCAGATGCTCGAGTGGGCCGTGGTCCACGGCCGCAACCGCTACGGAACTCTGCGGCGCACCGTTGAGGCAGCCATGGCTGAAGGTCGAAGCGTGTTGCTCGAGATCGATCTGCAGGGTGCCCGGCAGGTTCAGAAGTCCATGCCGGACGCAAATTTCGTCTTCCTGGCACCGCCGTCGTGGGACGAAATGGTCCGCCGGCTGGTAGGACGCGGAACCGAAACGCCCGAAGAGCAGCAGCAACGGCTGGAAACCGCTAAACTGGAACTTGCTGCCGAGTCCGAGTTCGATCACACCGTCATTAATGACGACGTCCAGCGGGCTGCAGCTGAGCTTGTATCACTCATGGGAATCAGTCCGCGCACGCGCTGACAAACCGCGAATCCCGTTCAAGAATTTTGGAGAACCCTGTGTCTGAAGGCATCATCAACCCGCCGATCGACGACCTGCTGAACGTAGCCGACTCGAAGTACGCGCTGGTCATCTACGGTGCCAAGCGCGCCCGCCAGATCAACGCCTACTACTCCCAGCTGCACGAGGGCCTGTTCGAGTACGTCGGCCCGCTGGTGGAAACCAAGCTGAACGAAAAGCCGCTGTCCATCGCCCTGCGCGAGATCAACGACGGCATGCTCGTGTCGCGTCCGAGCGAGAGCGCCGAGTAAAGCTCAGCAACCACAGGGGGAGGCGGCAGCGTGCGCATAGTGCTGGGCGTTGGCGGCGGCATTGCCGCCTATAAGGCTGCGTCGCTGCTGCGGCTTTTCACCGAGGCCGGGCATAACGTCACCGTTGTCCCCACCGAATCCTCCAAGCAGTTCGTCGGAGTGGCCACCTGGGAGGCTCTCTCCGGCAATCCCGTTTCCTCCTCGGTCTTTGACGAGGTGGAGAAGGTCAACCATGTGCGGCTCGGCCATGAGGCGGACCTGATTGTGGTGGCCCCGGCCACGGCCGATCTGCTGGCCCGGGCCGCCGGCGGCCAGGCCAATGACCTGCTGACCAACACCCTGTTGATGGCCCGCGGTCCCGTGGTCTTCGCTCCGGCGATGCACACCGAGATGTGGACCCATCCCGCGACGGCGGCCAACGTTGCCACGCTGCGCAGCCGGGGCGCCGTCGTCCTGGAACCCGGCATCGGACGGCTGACCGGCAAGGACACCGGTCCCGGCCGCCTGCCGGAACCCGAAGCAATCTTCGCCGCCGCACTGGCCGCCGTCGACGACGGCGCAGCCGAAGCCACGCGCGTCCTCACCGGATCCACGGTCACCATCACAGCCGGCGGCACCCGTGAACCGCTGGATCCGGTACGGTTCCTCGGCAACCGGTCCTCCGGCAAGCAGGGGACAGCCCTGGCGGAAGCCGCACTGGCCGCCGGTGCCCGGGTCCGGCTGATCGCAGCGCATATGGACGTTCCGGCTCCACGAGGCGTCGAGCTGGTCCGGGTGGAAACAGCCCTTGAACTGCGTGCCGCGGCCCACGCCGCAGCCGCGGACTCCGACGTCGTCATCATGGCCGCTGCAGTGGCGGACTTCCGTCCGTCCGAGGTGGTGGACACCAAGATCAAGAAGCGCGACGACGAAGCGGACCCCGTCATCACCCTGGTCCGTAATCCGGACATCCTGCAGGAACTCGTCCACGCACGCGACACGGCCGGGACCGGCATTCCGAAACTCATTGTCGGCTTTGCCGCCGAAACCGGCGACGCCAACGGCGACGTGCTGGAATACGGCCGCAAGAAACTGGCCCGTAAAGGCTGCGACCTGCTGGTGCTCAACCGCGTCGGCACCTCCCTGGTCTTCGGCCAGGACGAGACCGAGGTGAGGATTCTCTCACCCGCCGACTCTGGGCAGGAAGCAGTGGAAAGCGTGGCCGGGACCAAAGCGGACGTATCCGCCCGCATCGTCGCCCGGATTGCGGCGGAACTCGCCGCCCGCAGCGACTGACGCCGCAGCCCGGCCCGTGCCGGGATGGTCGGTGCCGCCCGGTAGAGTAAATCCCGTGACTCCTACTTCTTTCCCCCCTAAGCCGCAGTCCAACCTGCGCCTTTTCACTTCGGAATCCGTCACCGAGGGCCACCCGGACAAAATCTGTGACCAGATCAGTGACGCCATCCTGGACGGCCTACTCAAAGTCGACCCCGAGTCCCGGGTCGCCGTGGAAACCCTGGTGACCACCGGTCTGGTGCACGTCGCTGGAGAAGTGACCACCGAGGGCTACGTCGAAATCCCGCAGCTGGTCCGCGACACCATCCTGGACATCGGCTATGACTCCTCCGCCAACGGATTCGACGGCGCCCGCTGCGGTGTGTCCGTCTCGATTGGCCAGCAGTCCCCGGAAATCGCCTCCGGAGTCTTCAACTCCCTGGAGAACCGGACCGGCAAGGTCGTTGACCCCTACGACGCCCAGGGCGCGGGGGACCAGGGCATTATGTTCGGATACGCCAGTGACGAGACCTCGGTACTGATGCCGACGCCGATCTGGCTCGCCCACCGCCTCTCCGAACGCCTCACCACCGTCCGCAAGGACGGAACCTTGCCGTACCTTCGCCCGGACGGCAAGACCCAGGTCACCGTGGGATACGACGGCGACCGGCCGGTTTCCGTTGACTCCGTGGTCGTTTCCACCCAGCACGCCGCCGACCTGGACCTGGAGCAGCTGCGTGCCGACATGGTGGAATACGTGGTCAACCCGGTACTGGCCGGCACCGACCTGGACATCTCCGCCGTCGAGCACATCATCAACCCCGGCGGCCCCTTCGTTATCGGCGGCCCCGTGGGTGACGCCGGCCTCACCGGCCGGAAAATCATCGTCGACACCTACGGCGGGTTCGCCCGCCACGGCGGCGGTGCCTTCAGCGGCAAGGATCCGAGCAAGGTCGACCGTTCGGCCGCCTACGCGATGCGCTGGGTAGCCAAGAACGTGGTTGCCGCCGGCCTGGCGCGGCGCGCGGAAATCCAGATTGCCTACGCGATCGGCATGGCCCGCCCCGTAGGTATCTACGTCGAAACCTTCGGCACCGAAACGGTGGACCCGGCGCGGATTGCCGACGCCGTGCAGGAAGTCTTCGACCTGCGTCCGTTGGGCATCATCAACGGCCTGGACCTCAAGCGTCCCATCTACCAGCGGACTGCCGCCCACGGCCACTTCGGCCGGGAGGACGAAGGGTTCACCTGGGAGCGCAAGGACAAGGTCGAGGACCTCCGCAGCTACTTCAACGTGTAGCCGGCCATGCCTGCGGACCGTTCCGGAGAAGCCGTGCAGCTGTCCCTGCTGCACGGCTTCACGCCGTCGGAAAAGGCCGTGGGCAAGGCCCAGCCCGCTTCCGCCCTCCCGATTGCGCGCGTGCTGCTGGACTCGCCGCTGCCGCATCTGGACCGCCCCTTCGACTACCTGGTCCCCGCCGACCTCGACGCCGACGCCGTGGCAGGTGCCCGGGTCAAGGTGCGTTTCGGCGGACAGGAACTGCCGGGCTTTATCACCGAGCGCGCGGCGGAAGCAGACACCACCGCACGGTTGATGCCGTTGGGCAAGGTGATTTCGCCGCAGCCGGTCCTCACTCCGCAGATCCTGCGCCTGGCCGAGGCCGTCGCCGCACGCTACGCCGGAACCGTGCATGACGTGCTTCGGGTGGCCATTCCGCCGCGTGCGGCACGGGTGGACAAGGAATTCACTGCCGCGGCGCGGGCTGAAGCTGCCGGGGGAACAGCCACCGGGCCAAAGGAGATCCCCGCGGGACCGGAGGGTGCCGGGACGAACCCCCTGACGCGGTACCCGCACGGACCACGTTTCCTGACCCACCTTGCCGCAGGCCACAGTCCACGTGCCGTGCTCTCTTCGCTCGGCGGATATGGTCCCCGGGACTGGCCGGCCGAAGTTGCCGAAGCCGTCCGGTCCACGCTGCTCTCCGGGCGCGGCGCCGTCGTCGTGGTGCCCGACAACAAAGACCTGGCCAGGCTGCAGGCTGCGCTCACTGCACGCATCGGAGCCGACGCTTTTGTCCGGTTGACCGCCGAAGACGGACCGACGCCGCGGTACCGGAGTTTCCTGCAGCTGCTGCACGGCGATGTCCGGGTAGCCGTGGGGACGCGGTCCGCCGCCTATGCACCGGTCCGGGACCTGGGCCTGGCCGTCATCTGGGACGACGCCGATGAGCTGCACGCCGAGCAGCGGGCACCGTACCAGCACGCACGCGACGTGCTGCTGCTTCGTGCCGAACTGGAAGATGCGGCCCTGCTTATGGCCTCGCATTCGAGGAGCACTGAAGCCCAGCGGCTGGTGGCCAGCGGCTGGGCTGCAGGCATTGCCGCGGAGCGTTCAACCGTCCGTGCCCACGCCCCGCGCGTGGTCAGCACTACCGACTCCTTCACGATGGAACGCGATCCGCTGGCCGCACGGGCACGCATACCGCACGCGGCGTGGAAGGCTGCCCAGGACGGGCTGACCCGCGGCCCCGTGCTGGTGCAGGTGGCGCGGACCGGGTTTTCGCCGGCACTGTCCTGCCAGGAGTGCCGCGAACCTGCCCGCTGCCGGAACTGTTCCGGTCCACTGGGACTGGCCAGCAGGAACGGGATCCCTGCCTGCCGCTGGTGCGGACGCCCCGAACCGCTGTGGCATTGCGGAAACTGCGGCGGAACCCAGCTGCGCGGTTCCACCGCGGGGGCCGGACGTACTGCCGAGGAACTGGGCCGCGCTTTCCCTTCCACCACTGTCATCTCCTCTGCGGGGGACCACATCCGCACCGACATCCCCGATACTCCGGCGCTGGTGGTGGCTACCCCCGGAGCCGAGCCCGTTGCAGCGGGCGGCTACGCCGCGGCGATCCTGCTGGACGGCAACGCGATGCTCTCGCGCGAATCCCTGCGGGCAGGCGAGGACACCCTGCGGCGCTGGTTCACCGCAGCGGCCCTGGTCCGTCCCGCTTCCGAAAAAGGCCTGGTGGTGGTGACGGCTGACGACACGGCAACGGTCGGGCACCTGCTCCGCTGGGACCCGGCGTCGGCGGCGGAACGGGAATTGGAGCTCCGGCGCCAACTCGGGCTGCCTCCGGCTGTGCGCTATGCCGAGCTGACCGGTTCCCGGGAGGGGCTGGAAGCGTTTACCGCCCGGCTCGGGCTGCCCGAGGGTGTCCGTGCGGTGGGACCGGCGCCCCTGGCAACCGCAGTCGCCACCCCTGCTCCGGACGGGCAACTGGGTGGCGCGGGCGGGCGCTACCGCACGCTGCTGTTCTTCCCGTACAACGCGGCTCCGGCCATGACCGCGGCGCTGCGTTCGACCAAGGCGGCTGCCTCGGCCCGCCGGACCGGGGATCCCGTCTATATCCGGGTGGACGGCACGGACGTTCTCTAAGGGGTAGTGCTACAGCAGTTCCAACAGGATGGCGCTGGCACCGAGCAGGGAAAGCAGCGCCAGCTGGGCGGCGCTGCCTAGGCGGGACAGCTGGCCAAACAGCCCACGGGGTACTCCGTGGATCATCCAGTGCCGATGGTTCAAGATTGGCATCCTCACCCGGGGATCCCCTTTCCCGCCGGGTTTAGTCAGAGGCGCCTAGCTGTACCCCGGCAGACTTGGTTCAATGGCGTACATTTCCCAGTATCCCGCTCTGCGCACAGGCGAATTGACCGGAAGAGCGGTGAATTTGACCACCTAGATTTCCCCCTTGGACGTTTGTTGCATGGCCAGCCGGGCAAGGTCCTGTAGAGCTTCGGGATTGCCGCGCCAAGGAGCGCCGTGCCCGGGCAGCACCCAGCTGGCTTCGACGCCCGCGAGCCGGCCGAGGGAATCGAGGGCTGCGTCCGGATCGTCGGTGAACGGTGCGGGCTGAATGCCCGACACCCCGGTCAGGACGTGGCGGGTAGTCAGTGCATCGCCGACGAAGACGGCATCCGCGGCCGGAACGTGGACGGCGATGCTGCCCGGCGAATGACCAGGCATGCCGATCACCCGTGGTGAGCCAGGCAGCGGAAGGACGTCTCCATCTGCCACCTCTGTGACCTCGGCGAGATATTTTGGGCGCCAGCCACGCTTACGCAGCCCGTATAGGGCGAACTGAGTCAGAGGGAAAACCCTCCACGGACCCATGGTGGTTTTAGGCTTATTGCCGCCACGGGCACGTTCAGCGTCCAGGGAGTGCACAAACACAGGTATGCCCATTTTCTGCCGCAGCTTCTCAGCAAAGCCGACATGGTCGCTGTCGCCGTGGGTCAGGATTGCTCCGCGCACATCGTCCAGGGGGCGGCCCATTGCCTGCAGCTCGGTGAGCAGGTCCTCCCAATGCCCGGGTAATCCGGTGTCGATAACGGTTACACCATCCTCCGTGTCGACCAGATAGGCAGCAACGATGTCATTGCCGATGCGGTGCAGATGAGGTCCGAGTCTCATGGGGGCTCCTTATGCAGTCGGGGTATCGGTATCCACGTCACGCTGCCCAAATCAGATCGACAAGGCAGGCTTCGGCGGGTGAGTTTTCAGTGGTCTGGTCTTTGACGGTCCGGTGTTCAATGGTCCGGTCTATACCGGGCAAGTCTTCGACCAGGCCGGGCACCCGAATCGATGGCGGTTTTCCCGTCAGGGGAGGTGCGGTAGACCGATAGGTATGTCCGGTGGGTGTGGTCGTCTCCACCGTGCTGCGGAGGCCGGTACCTGTTCCGGTTCCCGTGACGGCAGTCGGCCCATCTGCGGTTGGTCCTCGTGTCCGCGCGCTCCAGCCCGGCGCTTCCTTGGCATGGTTGCACGCTTCACACAGGCCTTGCCCGTTGGCCGCACTCGTTGGTCCGCCCCGGCGGTGGGGCTGGATATGGTCCAGATGCCGGATCGGAGCTCCGCACCAGGGTGTTCTGCAGGTTTGGTCCCGGGTAGCTATAAAACGGGCCAAAGAGGTGGGAAATAACCGCGCATGGGAATCCATCGCCACCAGTTCGCCGGATTCCGGGGCCGTATAGAGCCTCCGGATCCAGCGTTCCGCCTCTTTCCCGGATGTACCCCTGCGCGTTGTCAGATGGTTATCCCGGTCCCCATTCCGGGCTGGGTCCCGGTCCCGCCTCCGATTTCGGTCAAGGTCCCGGGCCCGCTCCCGAACCAGGTTCCGGGCCCACTGAGCCGGAACCGGTCCGTATCCGGGGATCAACGCTGGTTCGGAATCTCCGGCCAGTAAGGTCCGGTCGGTCATGACCAGCTGAATCTCGACTTTCATCTGGCCCGCGTCCGCCTGGCCCGTGACCCGTTGCACCAGGGTGTCCGCCATGATCTGACCGCGGCCCCGGGTATCGCCTGCGGCGCGCAGGCGGTCGGCTTCGCGGCAAAGAGCCGCATAAACGCCCACGCCCTGGGCCACCGGCAGCAATCCGGTCAGGTAGGTCATGGTGTCCGGTGCCGGACGGCAGGAGACGAAGCGTTCGGAAACGGCCTTCGCTGCACGGTTCACCGCAGCCTGCGGATCCAACCGGTATGCAGCAGCCTTGGTACGGGCAATGATCTGCCGGTCGCCGAGAGACTCCAGGAGCGGGAGATCACCGGCTACTTCCTCGTCCACGCGCCGGCGGTCCTCCGCAGACAGGCATGCCGTTTCGCGGACCAGCAGCGTCGCACGCCACTCATTAATTTTTCCAAGCGTCAGAGCCTGCAGCGTGTATGGCATTTCCGTGGTGAGGGCCTTGGCGAAACCGAGCAATCTTCCGCCTTTGTTGGGGGATTCCTTCCTGGCCAGAGCGACCTGCGCTGCGACCCCGCGGCCCAGATTTTCCCGCTCCACTCCGGCCTGCACCTGCAGGCGGCGCTGCGACGCATCGAATGCCGCAGCGATCCGCGCCTGCGCAGCTGCAGCGGCTGCCTTAAGCTCTTCCAGCGCACGCAGCTGGTCGATCAAATCCCCGTCTGAGGCGGTGCCTCGTTCGCGCCCGGAAGAGCTGCCGGACTGGGAAATGAGGCCGGTGAAAGGGGTAACGGCGGGTGCGGCGGGGCCACCGCCTGCGGAAGTGGTGCCCGACGGCAAGCCCGCACCAGCGACAGCATCAGACGGGCCCGTGGGATCGAGGACAACCTCAGCCAGATACTCCACCCAGGCGCCGAACACCGTGGAGTGGGAACCCAAGGGTGCCCTCTCACGATGCGAAGCAGTGGGGGTGTATTCGAACATGTATTCGAGTCTAGTCAGTTGAGAGTCGCATCTAAAGGGAAAATTTACGCAACTGACTACCCGTTTTTCCGCGTTTCGGGTCAGGAAATCAGAGCTTCAGGGTTGTCCTGAATCCCGGCGGCAGGAAGGTCCAGAAGGCCATGCCGGGTGGCTGATCTATGGCCGCGCGGGAGATGGTCGGGTGCAAGCGGTAGGCCCCAGCGGATTACCGGAGCAGTCACCGGAAGCACCAACCACCCGAAGCGCCGCCACGCTGATTGTCCTGGCGCCCTTCATCATCGGACTGTTTGACCTCAACATTGTGGAAGTCGGCCCGGGCTACCCCCGTAAGCCGAGCCGGCTGACCAGCCACGCGTAGATCAACCGTGCGGTGTGCCTGCCGTGGCTGCGCAGATGCGGACTGGAGGGGACTTCCGGCTTGTTGCCCGAATCGATCATGTAGTTCAGCAGAGCCGCCAGCCAGGCGTCGATATGCCGCGCCGGAACGTCCCGCGTAAGGAGCGAGCGCTGAAGCTCCGCGTCGACGTCGAACCCGTCGGCACGCACGTAGGGGAGCACCCCGACCCAGTCCAGCCACGGCGCACCGGTACCGAGGAAATTCCAGTCACAGATCAGTGCCCGGCCGGAACTGATCAGGATGTTGTCCGGCCGGAGATCACCGTGAATGACGGAGTCGCCGGCCAGGGCTTCCGGACACAGCTCCAGCAGTTCCTGGAACATCCGGGCTTCAGAAGCCGTCAGGTCCGGGAGGAACCACGGAGCAGGGCCGCCACCGGCCACCGGGGCGAAGCATGTTGGTACTCCGGCCATATCGTCGGCCACCGGGGTGCCCGCAGCAGCACGGGGAAAGCCGGCCAGAAGCCGGGCGGCTGCGCTGCAGGCAGCTTCCAGCGCAGCAAGGTCTGCCTGGGTCCAGGGGTGCCCCGGCATGTATCCGTCCACCGCTTCGTAGATCAGCAGCTGCCAGGCAATACCGTCGGCCACCAGGCTCTCGGTCGCCTGCAGTGCCGGCATGGGCATCCCCGCCGGCATCAGGGGAACCACCTGCGACTCGCGGAGATAGGACGGGTAGATCACCGAGTCCGACGCCGGTGCGGCCTTCGCGAACACGCGTGCCCCGGCGTCGGACACCAGAACCGCGGCAAAACCCGGCGTGAAACCGCCGCCCGCCGGCTCGACCGAGGTGATGCTGCCGCCCAGCCGCGTGCTGAAGGTCTCCTGCAGGACCGGCGGAAGGTCGCTCCAGCTGCGGCGCCTGGCGGTGCGGCGGTAATCCGGGATGATCTGCATTCGGAACAGCATAGGCCAGCACCCCACCCCGGAACCTGAACTGGAACTGGAATCGAGCCGGAAAGGGAAAGCGCTGCCAAAAATAGGTTGTGCACAATTGAATTTGGGCCTACGGTGGGGAAATGAACGAATCACTGCAGCGGCAGGTGTGCTTCTCGCTGTACTCCGCCTCCCGGGCGGCCACGGCCCTCTACCGTCCGATGCTCGACGAGCTGGGGCTGACCTACCCGCAGTACCTGGTGATGTCGCTGCTCTGGGAGGAAGACGCCCAAAGCGTCCGGGACCTGGGGGAGGCGCTGGACCTGGACTCCGGAACGCTTTCGCCGCTGCTCAAGCGGCTGGAAGCAGCGGAACTGGTGCAGCGCATCCGTGCGGCCGAGGACGAAAGGCGCGTCCGTATCCACCTCACCGATGCCGGACGTGCACTTGAACAGCACGCCCGGCAACTGCCGGACCGGCTCGCCGAGTCCGCCGGACTGGCACCGCAGGACCTGGAAAGCCTGCAGGAGACCCTTGCCAAGGTCACCGCCGCCCTGCGGCAGGCCGTGGCGAAATAGTGGCGGACTAACCGCAGCGATTCGTACCATCAACCCCAACAGTAAGGTTCACTCCATGAGCAGTTACCCCGCAACCGGCCGCGAAATCCAGCTTGCTTCCCGCCCTGAAGGGTGGCCCACGGAGCAGAACTTCCGCCTCGTGGAGGTCCCTGTCCCCGAGCTGCAGGAGGGCCAGGTCCTGGTCCGAAACCTGCACATGTCCGTGGACCCGTACATGCGCGGGCGGATGAATGATGCCAAGTCCTATGTACCGCCGTTCCAGCTCGACGCTCCGCTGGAGGGCGGCGCCGTCGGCGAAGTTGTGGAGTCGCGCTCACCGGACCACAGGCCGGGGGACAAGGTGCTGCACGGACTGGGCTGGCGCGACTACGCCGTCCTGGACGGCCGCCGCGCGCGGGTCATCGACACGGATGCCGCTCCGGCCAGCGCGTACCTGGGTGTGCTGGGCATGACCGGCGAGACTGCCTATGCCGGCCTGACCAAGGTGGCTGAGTTCAAGGAGGGCGACGTCGTCTTCGTCTCGGGAGCCGCGGGCGCCGTGGGCGCCGTGGTGGGCCAGATCGCCAAGGCCATGGGGGCCAAGAAGGTCATCGGCAGCGCCGGGTCCGCCGAAAAGGTCCAGCGGCTGCTCGATCTTGGCTTCGACGAGGCGTTCAACTACCACGACGGCCCCGTGAAGGATTCGCTGAAGAAGGCCGCCGGGGCCGACGGCATTGACGTCTACTTCGACAACGTCGGCGGCGAGCACCTCGAAGCGGCCCTTTCGGTCATGAACAAGTTCGGCCGGATCGCCATGTGCGGCGCCATCTCGCAGTACAACGATGCGCCCGTCGGCCCGCGCAACCTCGCCATTGCCATCGGCAAGGAGATCACACTTCGCGGGTTCCTGGTGGGCAGCTACAAGCAGTACGCCGACGAGTTTGCCGCTCTGATGACCGGCTGGCTGCAGGAAGGCCTGGTCCGCTACGACGAGACGTTCGTGGACGGACTCGAAAACTCCCCGCAGGCCTTCATCGACCTGATGAAGGGTGCCAACAAGGGCAAGATGATCGTGAACCTCGGCAAGTAGGGATCAACGGCAAGTAGCGATCAGCGGCAAGTAGGGATCAACGACGACGGCGGCGGCCGGGGAACAGGCGGACAGCCTCCCCGGCCGCTTCCATGAGCTGGCCTGCGGAGGCACCCCAGCTGTAGTCCGCCGCCCGGTCCACTCCGGCGTCGGACGCCTTCCTCCACCGCCCCGGCTCCCCAAGCTGCTCCACGGCAGCTGCAAAGCCCGCCGGATCATCCGGATCCACCAGCAGCGCCGCACCGCCGGAAACCTCGCGGAAGATCGGAATGTCGCTGGCAACCACCGGTGTGCCCACGGCCATGGCCTCAATCACCGGAAGCCCGTAGCCCTCGGCCTTCGAGAGGGTCACCAGCGCCGTGGTGCGGCGCAGGAGCTGGTCGTACTCCTCATCGGTGACCCCGTTGTGGAACTGCACGCGCGCGCCGGGGGGAACCAGCGCTTCCAGTTCGCTTCGCCGCGCATCGGTAATCCGGCTGAGCAGGTGCAGGGTGAAGCCCGGCAGATGTTCCATGCCGCGGATGATCGTCTCCACGTTTTTGTACGGCATGAACGAGCCCATATACAGCAGCGAAGGTTCCGCCCCCGCGTCCGGGTCCCGCGGCACGGCACCCGCCTGGGGTGCGTTGGCCACGATGCGGACCGGGCGTTTCGTCAGCCGGTGGCGGGACATCAGCGCCCGCGTCGTGTCGCTGATGGTGGCGACGACGTCGGCCCTGTCCAGCAGCAGCCGCTGCGGCCAGTAGGCCAGATGGTAGAGCCGCCACAGCCCCCGCACCGGAAGGGGCAGGAACGACGGCGGTGTCGGGTTCTGGTAGTAGATCAGGTCATGCAGGGTCAGGATCAACGGATACTTCCGGCCCCAGCTGCACATGGTCTGCATGGGGCAGAAGACGGCATCCGCGCCCAGCCGGTTCAGCCGGAAGGCGACGAACAGCTCCGCGGGAGAGAGCGGGCTGTTGATTTTTACCCACGGCAGGTCGGGGAGCAGGGCCAGCTGGCGTTCGTCCGAAATCAGCATCACGACGTCGGCATGCGCGCTCACGGCTTCGATCAGGCTGGCCCCGTACCGGCTGATGCCGTCGTGGTGGTCGATGCGGGTAAACCGGGCGTCTACGGCCAGGCGCAGCCTCATGTATGCCTCCGGGACAGGAAATCCTCGATCTTTTCGGCTGCCTCAGCCGGCTTTTCGTAGTGCACCAGATGTCCGACGCCGGGCAGGACGTGCAGCTCCGAATCCGGGACCAGCTCCGCGAGCCGCCGCTGTCCCTTCACCGAGCCGATGTCGTCCAGCTCGGCGGCAATCAGCAGCACCGGCATGGGCAGCCGGGCGGCGACGTCGCGCACGGTGTCGCTGATGGACGCACGGAAGGCATCCAAAACCACCCGCCGGCTGGCGAAGGCACTGAAATACGCATCGTGCTGGGCGTGGATCCAGCGCCGCAGGCCCGGATCCCGGGTCTTCGCCATCAGCATGCTCATGCCGCGGACAATGACCGGGCTGCGCAGCAGCCCCATACCGGGTTTTTCCGGCAGGGCCGCAGCCAGCCGGTAGTAGAGTTCCGCAGCCTTGCTGGTGATCCCCTTGGGACCCTCCAGCGCAGGCTCGCAGATGGGGTTAACGAGGATCAGCTCACTGATGAGTTCCGGCGACTCCGCCGCAAGGTGCGCGGCGATGATCGAGCCGAAGGAGTGGCCGAGCAGGACGGTGTCCGGACCCAGGTCCAGGGCGGCCAGCGCGTCCCGGACAAAAGCGGTGTACGCGGGGACGTCGTGCGGGCGGGGAAGGGCCGCACCGGCGCCGAAACCGGGAAGGTCCGGCACCAGGACACGGTGGCGGGGGAGCGCTTCGACAATCCGCAGCAGCCCGTGGTGGTCGCCGCGGAAGCCGTGGACCATAAAGATCGGCGGAAGGCCGGCGCCGCCGTCGTTCACTGGTGGGAAGTCCCGGCAGACCTGCTGCGTGCCGTCCACCGTAAAGGAGCGCACGGCGGGTGTCCGGGTGAAGGGGGCGGGGGCGCCCGACGGCGTTGGGGTGCGGCGGGCGGCGGTGCCGGACATTCAGTTCACCTCGTCCGGATGGGATCCGGACCGCTGGCCGCGGTCCAGTGCGTTCAATGCTGTCCGGTGCCCGTCGGTCAACCCGAAGGAGTACAGGTCCAGGTTTCCGGCGATCCGCTCCGGGGTGCTCGCCTTGGGAATCACGATGTTGCCCAGGTCCAGGTGCCAGCGGAGGATCACCTGCGCCGGGGTGCGGCCCAGTTCTGCGGCAATCCGCACGACGACGGGATCCGCCAGAACCGCCCCGCGGCCCAGCGGACTCCACGCGGCCGTGCGGATACCGAGCTGCTGATGCAGCTGGCGCAGTTCCTCCTGGGCGAGCCAGGGGTGCAGCTCAATCTGGTTTACCGCGGGGACAATTCCGGTCGCGTCCAACAGCTGTTCCAGGTGGGCGGGCTGGAAGTTCGAGACGCCGATGGCCCGGACCCGGCCCTCGGCGTAGAGCGCCTCAAGCGCACGGTAGGTATCGATGAACAGGCCGCGCTCCGGGCAGGGCCAGTGGATCAGGTAGAGATCCAAGTAGTCCAGCCCCAGCCGGGCGAGGGACGCGTCGAAGGCCCGCAGGGTCGAGTCGTAGCCCTGGTCCGTGTTCCAGACCTTGGACGTGACGAAGAGGTCACTGCGCCCGGCACCGCCTCCGCTTATGAAGGAGTCCAAGGCCTCGCCGACCCCGGCTTCGTTGCCGTACAGGGCTGCAGTGTCGATGTGGCGGTACCCCGCCCCGAGGGCGTCCAGGCACAGCCCTGCTGCGGCGTCGGGCGGGATTTTGTATGTACCGAAACCAACCTCGTCCATCAGGACGCCGTTATTGAGCGGGATTCGCGCTGCAGGCTGCATAGGACGACTTTACCGAGGTCCCGGCAGACGGCCGAATCCCGTCCTGACTACCTGTTTTGCCACCCGTTGGTTGGCGTGGGGTCAAACAGGTCGGCTAAGGTAATGGCGCTTCTTGCAAAAGATTGGTTGCATAGAACCCAACAGTCCGCCCTCCCAATTGGGTCGTGGACAGATACGAATGATCGGAGGAGTCGATGGTGACTCTGGGAGAAGTTTTCGTCAGCGAGCTGGCCGGCACGGCCATCCTCATTATTCTCGGCTGCGGTGTCGTGGCGAACGTGGCCCTGGCCAAAACAAAGGGTGCCGGCGGCGGGTTCCTGATGGTCAACTGGGGGTGGGCCATCGGTGTGTTTGCGGGCGTGTACGCGGCCGCACTTTCGGGTGCACACATCAACCCGGCGGTGACCGTGGGCCTGTGGGCCAGCGGTGCGGACGAGTTCGCGGACGGCGTCGAGGTTTCCTTCGGGGCAGCCATGGTCTACTTCGCCGGGCAGATGGTCGGCGCCATTATCGGTGCGGTGGTGGCCTGGCTCGCGTACAAGAAGCAGTTCGACGACGAGCCTGACGCCGCCAACATCCTGGGCGTGTTCTCCACGGGCCCTGCCATCCGTTCCTACGGGTGGAATGTGGTGACCGAAATTGTGGGCACCTTCGTTCTGGTCTTCATCATCGTTGCCTTCGCCGGGACCCCCTCGGGACTCGGCCCGCTGGCTGTGGCACTGCTCGTGCTCGGTATTGGTGCCTCACTCGGCGGTCCCACCGGATACGCCATCAACCCCGCCCGTGACCTCGGACCGCGGATCGCGCACGCGCTGCTTCCCATCCCCGGCAAGGGCAGCAGCGACTGGGCCTACGCCTGGGTGCCCGTAGTCGGACCGCTGATCGGCGGCGCCCTGGGCGGCCTTGTGGGCGCACAGCTTCCCCTCCCGCTTCCGGTATAGCGAAACCGGCCGGGCCACGCCGGCCCGCCACCCCCAAAGACCCCCACCGCAAGGAGCAGAAACAATGCCTGACAATCCCAGGTACATCATCGCCATTGACCAGGGCACCACGAGCAGCCGTGCCATCGTCTTCGGTCACGAGGGAAACATCGTTTCCACCGGGCAGAAGGAACACGAGCAGATCTTCCCGCACGCCGGGTGGGTCGAGCACGATCCGATGGAGATCTGGACGAATGTCCGCGAGGTTGTGGGCAGCGCCCTGTCCAAGGCGAACCTGACCCGGCACGACATTGCCGCCGTCGGAATCACCAACCAGCGTGAAACGGCCGTCGTCTGGGACCGCAACACCGGTGAGCCCGTCTACAACGCCATTGTCTGGCAGGACACCCGCACGCAGCCCATCGTCAACGAGCTGGCCCGAAACGGCGGTCTCGACCGTTTCAAGGACACCGTTGGCCTGCCGCTGGCAACGTACTTCTCGGGCACGAAGATCAAGTGGATCCTGGACAACGTAGAGGGGGCGCGCGAACGGGCTGAGGCGGGGGACCTCATGTTCGGCAACACGGATTCCTGGATTGTCTGGAACCTGACCGGCGGGACGGACGGCGGCGTGCACATCACCGATGTCACCAACGCCTCCCGCACCCTGTTTATGAACCTTGAGACCCTGACCTGGGATGATGACATCCTCAAGGAATTCGGCATCCCGAAGTCCATGCTCCCGGAGATCAAGTCCTCGTCCGAGGTGTACGGCATGGTTGCCGGCTCGCAGCTGCTGCGCGAGACCCCGGTGGCCGGCATCCTCGGCGACCAGCAGGCGGCGACGTTCGGGCAGGCCGCCTTCGAAAAGGGCGATGCGAAGAACACCTACGGCACCGGCTGCTTCCTGATCTTCAACACCGGTGAGGAGATTGTCCGTTCCGAGAATGGACTCATCACCACCGTTGCCTACCAGCTGGGCGACGCCAAGCCGGTCTACGCCCTCGAGGGTTCCATCGCCGTCACCGGTTCCCTGGTCCAGTGGCTGCGCGACAACCTGGGCATCATCAACAGCGCCCCGGAGATCGAAGAGCTCGCCCGCAAGGTGGAGGACAACGGCGGCGTGTACATTGTGCCGGCGTTCTCCGGACTCTTTGCACCCTACTGGCGTGCGGATGCGCGCGGTGCCATGGTGGGCCTGACCCGTTACGTGAACAAGAACCACATCGCCCGGGCCGCCCTGGAAGCCACCGCCTTCCAGACCCGCGAGGTGCTGGACGCCGTGAACGCCGACTCCGGCGTGCCGCTGAGCGAACTGCGCGTGGATGGTGGCATGGTCGCCAATGATGCCCTGATGCAGTTCCAGGCAGACATCCTCGGCGTGGACGTGGTCCGGCCCAAGGTCATCGAGACAACGGCGCTGGGTGCTGCCTATGCTGCCGGCTTGGCCGTCGGGTTCTGGAACGACACCGACGAACTCGAGCAGAACTGGGCGGAAGGCAAGCGCTGGTCCCCGCAGATGGAGGATTCCGAGCGTGAGCGCCAGATGCGTCTCTGGAAGAAGGCCGTCACCAAGACCTTCGACTGGGTTGACGACGACGTTCAGTAATTCGAACGCAGCGTAGTAGTGAAAGGCCCCGGCAGCGAGACTGCCGGGGCCTTTCGTGTCTCCCCGGCCGGTTCTCTTCGCCCGACCCGGCCGGTTTGACGGGCGCCTCTACCCTTCGGTAGCGTTCGGGCAGCATCGACGGTGATGCAGGTCACAGAAACTGGTGGAAGTGTCTCCCGAAATTAACTCCGAACGGACGGATTTTCCTGTCGCCGTCATCGGCTCCGGTCCCAGCGGGCTTGCCGCCATGCGTGCCCTGTCCCGGCAGGGGCTGGATTTTGTCGGCTTCGAGCAGCACAGCGACGTCGGCGGACTCTGGAACATCGGGAATCCGGCCAGTACGGTCTACGAATCGGCGCACCTGATCTCGTCGAAATCCACCACGCAGTTTGCTGAATTCCCCATGCCGGAGGACACTCCGGATTATCCCGGGCACCGGCACCTGCAGGCCTATTTCCGGTCCTACGCCGACCACTTCCACCTGCGTCCATCCATCCGCTTCGGCGTGCGCGTCGCTGCAGCGGTGCCGTCATGCGACGGTACGTGGACGGTCTCCTGGGACGGTGCCGACGGACCGGGCAGCGGACGGTTCAGCGCCGTCATCGTCGCTTCGGGCACGCTGCACACCCCGGCACTCCCGGATCTGCCCGGGCAGTTCGACGGCGAGATCCGCCACACCGCTTCCTATAAGGACCCGCGTGAGCTCGCCGGCAAACGCGTGCTGATTGTCGGGGCCGGCAACAGCGGCTGCGACATAGCCGTGGATGCCGTGCACCACGCCGCCGCCGTCGACATCAGCGTCCGGCGGGGTTATTACTTCGTTCCGAAGTACGTGTTCGGCCGGCCGACGGACACCCTGAACCAGGGCAGGCCCATGCCGAGGCCCCTGAAGCAGTTCTTCGACAAGCGGCTGCTGCGCATGTTTACCGGCGACCCGCACCGGTTCGGGTTCCCGAAACCCGACTACCGGATCTACGAGTCCCATCCGGTGGTGAACTCCCTGATCCTGCACCATCTGGGACACGGGGACCTTCAGGTCAGGGGTGACATCGCCCGCCTGGACGGGCACACGGTGTCCTTCCGGGACGGGACCGCGGGGGAGTACGACCTGATCCTGCTCGCTACGGGCTACGTCCTGGACTATCCCTTCCTGGACCGGGCGCTGCTCGGCTGGGACGGCCCGTCGCCGTCGTTGTACCTGAATATCTTCAGCCGGCAGGCGGAAAACCTGCTGGTCGTCGGGATGGTGGAGGCCTCGGGGCTGGGCTGGGAGGGCCGGTTCCGGCAGGCCGAGCTCGCAGCCGCCTACCTGGCTGCCCAAAAACACTCCCCGGCGGCCGCGGGGGAGTTCCGGGAGCTGCTGGCCGGGAAGTCCCCGGATGTCACCGGCGGCTACCGCTACCTGGGCCTGGACCGGATGAGCTACTACGTCAACAAAGACGCCTACCGGGCGGAACTGGAGGCACACCTGGACCTGCTGTCCACGGGTGCCGCGAAGACACGGAAAAAGGTGGACCGCTGATGCCGATCGACGACGTCGTCCTGAGCTTTACGCCTGCCTCGCTGGTGATCCTGAATGCGGTGCTGGCGCTCATCATTCTCGGCATCGCGCTCGAGGTGCGGCCGGCGGACTTCCGCGCCGTGGCACGCAGCCCCAAAGCGGTGCTCCTGGGGATCTGCGCGCAGTACCTGGTGCTGCCTGCCGTGACCGTGGCGCTGGCGCTCGTGCTGAAGGTGCCGGCGTCCATTGCACTGGGCATGATCCTTGTGGCCTGCTGCCCGCCCGGCGGCATCTCCAACGTGCTCACGCACCGCGCACACGGCAATGTGGCGCTGTCGGCCTCCATGACAGCTGTCTCCAACCTGGTGGCCATCGCCGTGATGCCGCTGAACGTGGCGCTGTGGGCCCGGCTCAATCCGGCCACCGCCGGACTCATGCGGAACTTCTCCCTGGACCGCTGGGAAATGCTGGTCCAGGTCCTGCTCATCATCGGCCTGCCGTTTGCCGTGGGTATGCCGCTGGCCCGGCGCTTCCCGGCAGTGACGGAGGTTGTGCGCCCCTGGGTGCAGCGGATCGGACTGGTGGCGCTGCTGGTGTTCATCATCGCCGGCGCAGCCAGCAACCTTGGTCCACTCCGCGAGCACCTGGGCACCATCTTCCTGGTGGTCCTCCTCCACGACGCGGTGGCACTGGCCGTGGGCTACTGGACGGCGGCTGCCGTCCGGCTGGACGAACCCAGCAGGCGCGCCTTCACCTTCGAAGTGGGCGCCCGCAATACCGGACTGGGCCTGGGGCTGACCCTGGCCTTCTTCGCCGGGCTCGGCGGCATGGCAATGGTCGCTGCCTGGTGGGGCATCTGGGACATCCTGGCCGGACTGCTGCTGGCGCAGTGGTGGCGGCGGCGGGATGCGCGCCGCAGTGCGGCCGCCGCAGCAGAGCAGACGGGGACAACCCGATGACCCGGGTCTGCGTCACCGGCGGCAACGGTTTCCTGGGCAGTGCGGTGGTCGCAGGGCTGGCACGCAACCCGGAGATCACGCATGTGCTCAGCCTCGACATCCGCGAACCCGCGGAACAGCTGGACGGCGTCGAATACGCCATCGCCGACGTGTGCTCCCCGGAGGTGGCACACCTGCTGCAGGCCCACCGGATCGACACTGTGGTCCATTTGGCTGCGATCGTGAATCCCGGGAAGAACACCACGCGGGAGCAGGAATTCTCCGTGGACGTGGAGGGCTCCCGCAACGTGCTTTCAGCCTGCCTTTCCTCGGGGGTCAAGCACGTGGTCATTTCCTCCTCCGGAGCCGCCTACGGCTACCACCGCGACAACCCCGCATGGCTCACGGAATCCGCTCCGATCCGCGGCAACGACGAATTTGCCTACTCCCGGCATAAGCGGCTGGTCGAGGAAGAGCTGGCCCGGCTCCGGACCGAGCACCCTGAACTGCAGCAGACCATTTTCCGGATCGGCACCATCCTCGGTGAGCGGGTGCGTAACCAGATCACCGCGCTTTTCGACGCGCCACGGCTGCTGCGGGTCAGCGGCAGCGAATCCCCGTTTGTCTTCATCTGGGATGAAGACGTCGCCGGGATCATGGTGCAGGCCGTCCTGACGGGACGCAGCGGCATTTTCAACGTCGCCGGAGACGGTGCACTGACGGTCCGGGAGATAGCCGGACTGATGGGCAAGGGGACCGTGACGGTTCCCGCTCCGGTCCTGGCAGCCGGGCTCTGGCTGGCGCATAAACTGCGCCTGACCGTCCACGGGCCGGAACAGGTGCGGTTCCTGCGCTACCGTCCGGTGCTGGATAACACCGCACTGAAGCAGGAGTTCGGCTTCACTCCCAGCCGCACCAGCCGGGAAGCGTTCCTCGCCTTCCGGGCCGCGCGGGACGCTGCCGGCTAAACCTCCTGCGGCTCACCCGGACGCACTGGCTCCGGCGGGGGTGTGCTGTTGTAAAGTGGAGAAATGATCGCAGTACTCCTCCTTAGCTAGCCGCGCACCGTCCGTGCGCGGCCGCCCCTTGCTTGTCGAGGGGCTTTTGTGTGTCTGGGGAGGACCCAAAATTTTAGCGGGCCGGATTTGGCCCGCAGCGCGGATCCATTTTCTTTGAGGACAGAGGCGAAGCATAGTGAGCACGCAGTCACAGACTGATCAGCAGGAAGAGGCCGTCTACAGTTTCGCGGCCATCGAGCAGAAATGGCCGAAGGTCTGGGAGGACCTCGGCGTTTTCACCCCTGCCGACGACGGCTCGCGCGAACGGCGCTATGTACTGGACATGTTCCCGTACCCCTCCGGCGACCTGCACATGGGCCACGCCGAAGCGTTCGCGATGGGCGACGTCGTCGCCCGTTACTGGCGCCAGCTCGGGTACGACGTGCTGCACCCGATCGGCTGGGACTCCTTCGGCCTGCCTGCGGAGAACGCGGCGATCAAGAACAACGCGCACCCCAGCGACTGGACCTACCGCAACATCGAAACGCAGGCGGAGTCCTTCAAGCGCTACGCCATCAGTGTTGATTGGTCGCGCCGGATCCACACCTCCGACCCCGAGTACTACCGCTGGACCCAGTGGCTGTTCACCCGCTTCTACGACCGCGGGCTGGCGTACCGGAAGAATTCGCCGGTCAACTGGTGCCCCAAGGACCAGACCGTGCTGGCCAACGAGCAGGTAGTCAACGGCGCCTGCGAACGCTGCGGCACCCAGGTCACCAAGAAGTCCCTGAACCAGTGGTACTTCAAGATCACCGATTACGCCGACCGCCTGCTCGATGACATGGAACAGCTCAAGGGCCACTGGCCCGAGCGCGTCCTGGCCATGCAGAAAAACTGGATCGGCCGCTCCGAGGGCGCACACGTCCGGTTCAACATCGAGGCCGACGGCGGCAAGCCCGCCGAACAGGTCACCGTCTTCACAACCCGCCCGGACACCCTGGCCGGCGCCACCTTCTTCGTTGTCGCCGCGGACGCCCCGCTGGCGCTGGACCTGGTGACGGACGAAAACCGTGATGCCCTGCTGGATTACCGCGAATCGGTGAAGGCACTCTCGGATATCGAGCGCCAGTCCACCGAACGCGTCAAGACCGGCATCTTCACAGGCCGGTACGCCGTGAACCCACTCAACGGAGAGAAGCTGCCCGTCTGGGCCGCCGACTACGTGCTGGCGGACTACGGCACCGGCGCCATCATGGCCGTCCCGGCGCACGACCAGCGTGACCTGGACTTCGCCAAGACCTTCGACCTGCCGGTCAAGGCAGTGCTGGACACCGGTGAAGAGGATCCCGCCGTCAGCGGTGTGGCCACCACCGGCGAAGGCACGCTGATCAACTCCGGCGCCCTGGACGGCCTGCCCAAGGCCGAAGCCATTCCCGCCGCGGTCCGGATGCTCGAGGAACAGGGCACCGGCGAAAAGTTCGTGAACTTCCGCCTGCGTGACTGGCTGCTGTCCCGTCAGCGTTTCTGGGGCACCCCCATCCCGATCATCCACTGCGAAAACTGCGGCGAGGTCCCGGTTCCCGACGACCAGCTGCCCGTCACGCTGCCCACCGGGCTGCGCGGCGAAGCACTGGCCCCGAAGGGCACCTCCCCGCTGGCTTCCGCCGAGGACTGGGTCAACGTGGCCTGCCCGAAGTGCGACGGTCCCGCCCGGCGCGATACCGACACCATGGACACCTTCGTGGATTCCTCCTGGTACTTCATGCGCTTCGTGTCCCCGGACTTCACGGACGGACCGTTTGATCCGGAGGCGGCCAAGAACTGGATGCCTGTCGGCCAGTACGTGGGCGGCGTCGAACACGCCATCCTGCACCTGCTCTACGCCCGCTTCTTCACCAAGGTGGTCCATGACATGGGCCTGCTCGAAGCCAGCGAGCCGTTCAGCTCCCTGCTGAACCAGGGCCAGGTCCTGAACGGCGGCAAGGCCATGTCCAAGTCGCTGGGCAACGGCGTGGACCTGGGCCAGCAGCTGGACAAGTACGGTGTGGACGCCGTGCGCCTGACCATGATCTTTGCGTCCCCGCCCGAAGACGACGTCGACTGGGCGGACGTCTCGCCGTCGGGCTCCGCGAAGTTCCTCGCCCGCGCCTGGCGCCTGGGCCAGGACATCACCAGCGAACCCGGCGTGGACTACTCGACGGGGGACCGGAAGCTGCGTTCGCTGACGCACCGGACCGTTGCCGATGCCACTGAACTGCTGGAAAACAACAAGTTCAACGTGGTCGTCGCCAAGCTCATGGAACTGGTCAACGCAACCCGCAAGGCCATCGACTCCGGTGCCGGCGCTGCCGACCCCGCGGTGCGCGAGGCTGCCGAAGCGGTCGCCGTTATCCTGAGCCTTTTCGCGCCGTACACGGCCGAGGACCTCTGGAACCTGCTCGGCCGTGAAGCCTCCGTGGTCACCGCCGGCTGGCCCGCCGTGGATGAAACGCTGCTGGTCCAGGACACGGTCACCGCTGTCGTCCAGGTTCAGGGCAAGGTCCGCGACCGCCTTGAGGTTGCCGCGGATATCAGCGAAGACGACCTGCGGGAGGCTGCCCTGGCCTCCGACGCAGTGCAGCGGATCCTTGACGGACGCGGTATCCGCACGGTCATCGTCCGGGCACCCAAGCTCGTCAACATCGTCCCGGCATAGGCCGCGCGCCCATGGACTGGCTGGAACGGCTCGCTTCGCGGGCCAGGGGGCGGCAGCGGTCCGCTGCCGCCGTCCCCAGGCCGTCCGTGGGTGTCGTGACTGACTCCGCATCGGGGCTGCCGGTGGGCTGGGAGGAAGCCGCGAATGCCTCCGCGTTCGTCCGGGTGGTTCCCATGCCCGTGATGATCGGGGAGCAGATCTATGGTGAAGGCTCCGAGGACCTGATCCCTGCCCTCGCCCTGGCATTGGCACAGGGGCACGAGGTGCGTACGTCGCGACCGGCTCCGGGACAGTTCGAGGCCGCCTACCGGGAACTGGCTGCCGCGGGGTGCGCCAGCGTGGTGTCGGTCCACCTCTCCGGGCATTTGTCCGGAACAGTGGATTCGGCGCGGCTGGCGGCCCGCTCGGCCGGCATTCCGGTGGAGGTCGTCGACAGCGCGACGGCGGCAATGGGCCTCGGTTTTGCCGTAGCCGCCGCGGCCGAGAGCGCCCGCGCCGGTTCCTCCGCAGCGCAGGTTGCGGCCTGCGCCCGGGCGGTGGCCGCTGATTCCAATATCCTTTTCTACGTCCCGAGCCTGGAGCAGCTGCGCCGGGGCGGGCGTATCGGTGCGGCAGCCGGCTGGCTGGGCACCCTGCTTGCCGTCAAGCCGATCCTGGTGGTCCGTGACGGCAGGGTCCTTCCGCTGGAGCGGGTCCGGACCGCACCCAAGGCGCTGGCCCGGCTGGCCGAGCTCGTGCAGCAGGACATTGCCGGCCGCACCGGTAGGGTCCGCGCGGCAGTACACCATTTCGGTAATTCCGCCGAAGCCGAGCGGCTTGCGGGCGTTATCGGTGCCGCCGCACCCGAGGTGGAAGTCCTCATCTGCCCGCTGCCTGCCGTGCTGGCCGCACATGTGGGTCTGGGCGTGCTGGCGGTAGCGGTTGCCGGCGAGGAAAGCGGCCCGACGGCGCCTACAGGCACGGCGGAATAAAGCGGCCGCTGGTGGTGGACGCCTGCGGGGCCCGGCTCAGGCGGCAACGAAATTTCCACGCTCGAAGCGTCTTTCCCTCAACAAATGAAATGTCCGGCAGCGGGCCGCCGGTACGCATCCACCGGGTGCGGGCGCTGCGCGGAACGGAAAGTCCACGGCAGCTAGTTTTGCCCGAGGGCACAGCATTAGACAGGGACCTGGTAAATCTGGCTGGCCGCCTATGCGACCGCTGAAGGCGGGAGTAAGGTGCGGGCATCAACTACCAAGAGGTGGGCGCTTTCTCGCCGCTTGATTGCATCCCGTGCAGCGCTTCCACGAGCTCCACTTTATTCGCCAGGGCTTCGTTGCCTCCGGTTTCCCTAGCTCGTCACGGTGCCAGGTAATGGAAGTACAGGTAGGCAGCGAAGTACGAGATGCCGGCGACAAGTAAGCCAACCATAATTCCCGCTATTTCTGGGTGGAAATTCTCCGCAGTGAGAACGGTACACCAGAGGTCTGGCTGGTACGGGGCTGCATAAGGGGACCCTGGGGCTTCCGAAGCTTTTTCCCTGCACTCCGAAGCAGCGAACCCAAACGCCACACCAAAGATTCCCCCAGAAACTAGCGAAAAGAACCAGCTTCCCACTTTGTCAGCCTTCTCTTCGGACTCTTCTCGACGCTGCTTGGCCTCCCGCCGGCGCTTGGCATACTCGTCCTCAGCGGGTGCCGGATTGCTACCTACAGAATCGTTCATGGAACGGATTATGATCCTGGCTTCGCAACGTAACAAGAGCTCACGGTCTGGCTGGCCATAGGGGAGGGGAACTGGATGAGAACTCCAGCATCCGCCCCACTCAGTGGTACTGAACCGGAACATTGCTCATAAGGGCACCTAACGACCGACTCCGAGAGTGCCGCAGCAATACCCTCGAGCTGATGAATATTCCAATCGGCTATCTGATCCATCTACACAAGGATTTAGACCCCGAAAACGACGTATAGAACTGTCACCCTCCCAACCGCATGGCAGAAGCCCCACGGGCCACACAAGCGGCTCGGGAGCAGTTAGAAGACCGTATGTCGCCTGCTTCTCGGACAAAGCAGCTGAAGGGCTGGCAGCAGGTAAAGGAAGAACCGCGCTAGGCACGCCTCGACAGTATTTCTTCTTCTGCAGGTGAGATTCAGCCCGATGTGTTGCACGCAATGGGGGCAACTTTGGGGCTTTGCGGAGGGCTCCACCTGCCCACAATGGGCACCCACATCTCTACAAGTGCGGCGAGGTGAACGAATTTCCGGGAGAGTCCCTCAACTACATTCCGCAAAGAACCGCGAGACCAGCGGTCAGTTTCCGTGCACCGTTTCGGCAACGCCGGAAGCCGAGCGGCTTGCGGGAATTATCCGTGCTGCCGCACCAGGTAGAAGTCCTCATTTGCCGCTGCCTGCCGTCCTGGCCGCACATGTGGGTCTGGGTGTGCTGGCGGTAGCGGTTGCCGGCGAGGAAAGCGGTCCTGCGGCGTCTAAAGGCACGGCGGAATAAAGCTGCCGCTGGTGATAGCCGCCTGCGGGGTCTGGCTCCGCAGATGACCATCGCCTACGGAGCCTGGCTCGGGCGGCAACGAAATTTCCACGCTCGCAGAGCTCGCGGGAAATATTAAAGCCGCCTGCGCCAGGCCCCTACGGCTTGCGTCTCACTGTTGGCTTCGGCGGTTTCGCCTTGGCCCGTCTTCCCCTCAAATGGTCCTGTTCTGAGGGCGTCTTCTCCTCAACAATGAAGCGCCAGGCAGCGGGCCGCCGGTTCGCGTCCACCTGGAGCGGGCGACGCGGAGGATCGGATAGACCACGGCAGCTAGTTTTACCCGATGGCACAGCACCGTTGGGACACCGCCCCCGGCACTGCGCGGGACCCTGCACTCGACGGCATCGAAGACCGGAACGGCCGGGGACGCCGGTGGGCGTTTTCCCTTCCCGCAGCCGTCCTGGCCGTGTGCCTGCTGCTGGGGTGCGGGGCAGCGGCATTGCTGCTTCGGGACCGGGATCCGGTGCCGGTGGCCACGGTGGATCTGCCGACGGCCGGCGGTCCTTCGGCATCGGTTTCAGCGGCGGATCCAACGAACGCGGAATCCGGTTTGGAAGCGGGTGAACCAACTGCCGCCGTCCCGTCCGCCGCGGCGGGACCGACGGGCAGCCCTGCCGCAGGGGTGGTGGTGCATGTGGCTGGGGCCGTGCATCGTCCCGGAGTGGTGACGTTGAAGCCAGGAAGCAGGATCGTTGACGCGGTTGACGCCGCAGGGGGCACAGTGGCCGACGCGGACCTGTCAGCGATCAATCTGGCGGCGGTGGTTGAAGACGGAGTGATGGTGTTCGTTCCCCGGGTCGGAGAGGAGGCGCCGGTCGCCGGAACCGGCAGCACGGGCGGCAACGCACCCGGCGGCAGTGCAGGAGGAAGCAGTGCAGGGGGCGGCGGACCCGGCGCAGCCCCGGTCAGCATCAACGTGAACACTGCGGACTCGGTCCAGCTTCAGACGTTGCCGAGGGTCGGGCCGGTATTGGCCGAGCGGATTATTGCCTGGCGGACCGATCACGGAAAATTCCTGCGTCCGGAGGATCTAGACGCAGTGCCCGGCATCGGCGAGGCAATGATGGCGGCCCTCCTTCCCCTGGTGACGGTCTAGGCATCCGGGTGGCCAACCGGGACGGCAGCAGATGGTCCAGGTATGTGACCGCAGCGCTCACTCCAGAAGCGGAGCCCTCCGCTCCACCCGGAACCGTGCCGGTGGAAGCGGACAGGGATGCTGCCATCAGGACGGGCAGGGCACCATCCCGCCTCACCACTAAGGCGCGGGAGGCATGGCACAGCGGGGAAACGGCAGAGCTGCCGGAGCCCCTCCGGGAGCTGCGGCTGTTGCCGGCCGCGGCAGCGGTATGGGCGGCAGCGTTCGTTGCCGTCCGGTTACCCCCGTCAGGGGGTACGGTGCTGGCCGGGTCGGCTGCTGTGCTGGCGGCGCTGCTGCTCCTGTTGGCTGCACGGGGCGGCCCAACGAGCCGGGCGCGGGCCTCCGCCTTCCTCCGGGCCTCAGCGTTCCTCCGGGGCGCCGCGGTTCCGGCCGCGGCGGCAGCCCTGGTCTGCGCCGGCGCTGCCGCAAGCTTGGCGGTGCGCACCGGCGGTCCCATCTCCGGTCTCATTGCCGAAGAGGCTGCGGTGACCGCGCAGTTGCGTGCGGCATCGGACGCCCGTCCGGCGGCGGCGGACCGGTTCACCGGCCGTCCACGGTATCTCATCGATGCCGTGGCAGCGTCGGGGACCGCAGATGGCCAGCGGTTCGGGACATCGGCTACGCTCCTGGTGGTCGGCGGGGAGGACTATGCCCGGATCCGGCTGGGGGACCGGTTCACCAGTGTGGGATCCCTGCAGCCGCTCCCGGCGGGGGACCGGAACCTTGCCCTGCTGCGGGCTGCTGCACCTCCCGCCGTCACCGCCGCAGGAGGATGGTACGCGGTTACTGCGGACCTCCGCACCTCGTTCGTGGAGGCGGCAGAGGAGCATGGCGCAGACGTGGACGGGCTGCTTCCCGGGATGGTGCTGGGCGACCGCGGGAACTTGGATGCCGGTCTGGAGCAGGCCCTGAAGAATACGGGCCTGACCCATCTGACGGCTGTATCAGGCACCAACTGCAGTTATCTGCTGGCCTTCCTCTTCCTGGCGGCGAGGTCCCTGCGGATCCCGCGGGCCGCCGGGGTTCTGCTGGCATTGGCCGGCCTGGCCGCGTTTGTCCTCCTGGTCCGTCCGGACCCTAGCGTGCTTCGCGCAGCAGTGATGGGCGGACTGGGGACCCTCGCGGTGCTCAGCGGGCGGGGGCGTCTTTCCGCTGCCTTACTGTTCCTGTCGATCACGGTGCTGCTGTGTGTGGACCCGTGGTTGTGCGGAAGCTACGCGTTTATGCTCTCGGTCTGCGCCACCCTTGGATTGGTGGTTCTGGGGCCGCACCTGGTGCGGGTGCTGTCCATCCGTCTGCCGCGCTGGGCCGCAGCTGCCCTGGCCATACCCGTGGCAGCACAGCTGTTCTGTGCGCCGGTGCTGGTGCTCCTGCAGCCCCAGCTGCCGGTGTACTCAGTTCCGGCCAACCTCGTTGCGGCTCCCGTCGTGCCGGTCGTCACCGTGGCGGGAATGTTTGCGGTCGTTTTCGCCGGCATAATCCCGGTACTGGCCCCGCCACCCCTGTTGCTTGCAGGCGTGGGTGCAGAGTGGGTGGCCGGAACGGCGCGCTTCTTCGAATCCGCTCCCGGAGCGCTGGCGGCGTGGCCGGAGGGAACTCCCGGCGTGGCGCTGATGGTGGTTGCCGCGGCAGGGACAGCCATCGGAATCCTCGACCTGTCGCGGCGCGGCGTCGGCGACAGCCGGTTTCCGCCCGGGGCAGGCCGGGGGAGGTCCCGGCGGCGGGCAACCAACCCGGGGTCCGGCTTCGCAGACCGGTCCGGCATCCGCCGACGGACCTGGCTGGTGTCGGGGGCCGTCGCCTCACTGGTAGTGCCCGGCGGCGCGGTGCTTGCTGCCCGGAGCCTGCAGGGGGAAACAGGGCCGGCATCGGACTGGGTGCTTGCTGCCTGCGATGTCGGGCAGGGGGACGGGCTCGCTGTCCGTACGGGACCGGACAGGGCCGTGGTGATCGACGCCGGAGGAGAACCTGCGCCCATGGATGTCTGCCTGGACCGGCTGGGAGTGCGGACCGTGGAGCTTCTTGTCTTCACGCATGCGCATCTGGACCACTACGGCGGTGCCGGCGGTGTACTCGACGGACGGTCCATCGTGCAGATCGGCTATTCGACCGCTGGCCCGGAACTGCCGGACGAACTGACCGGAGTGCTGGATGGGTCCGGCGCGCCACGGACAAAGCTGACCGCGGGAATGGCAGGAACGGCCGGCAACGTGCGGTGGGACGTCCTCTGGCCTCCGCCAGGGCCTGACACTGTCGGGCCCGCAGGCGGAGACGGGGAAGAGAACAACGCCAGTTCCATCCTGCTGCTCACCGTAGAGGCACCGGAACAGCGGGAGCGGCCGCTGCGGATACTGTTCACCGGCGATGCCGAGGAGGACGCCGCCGCAGCGGTTCTCGCAACCCACCCGGATCTCCATGCCGGCGTCGATGTGTTGAAGGTTGCCCATCATGGTGCCCGCAACGGTGGGGACGGCTGGCTCCGGTCCGTCAGGCCATCCCTGGCCCTGATATCGGTGGGAGCGGACAACGACTACGGCCATCCTGCACCGGAAGTCCTGGCCGGCCTCCAAGCCGCCGGGACAGCGGTGGCACGGACAGACCGGGACGGAACGGTCCTGGTGGCACGCGTTGACAACACACTTGTGGTCCGCGGCCTGCCGCCGTAGCGCGGGTGGTATGGCAGTCGGTAATCGGTGGACAGGGGGACGGACCCAGTCCGAGCCGCGCCAAAATTGGCCGCCGCCGAGGACCGTGGCAATCTTGGAGGGAAGCCCTCCGCATTGCGGCGGCGTTTCGAATCATTAACCCCGGCGGGACCGTACACATGGACCCGCCACACTAGCCCAGGAGCGCCTGCTGTGAATCCGGCCGTCCCATCCAAACGCAGCTCCGGCGGCAAGCCCTCCCCAAAGTCCTCGGCGACGGTCTCCTGGCGTGAGGTCGAACCTGCCCCCGTGGTGCTGCTGGCAGGTCCGGAGGATTATCTGGCGTCCCGGGCGAGGGACCGGCTGCGGGGATTGCTGCGGGAGAAGCAGCCCGACACGGAGCTGGTGCACTTCGACGCCGCCACCTACGTCTCCGGTGAACTCACCCTGCAGTCGAGCCCCTCGCTGTTCGGCGAAGCCAAACTCATCGAGGCCGTGAACCTGGCATCCATGAACGAGGATTTCCTGACCGAGACCCTGGCCTATTTGAAGGATCCTTCCCCGGACGGGGTACTGGTGCTGCACCATGCCGGCGGTAACCGCGGTAAAAAGCTGCTGGATGCGGTCAAAGCTGCCGGTGCGCCCGTCGTCGAGTGCCAGCCCTTCAAGAAAGACGCCGAAAAACTCGATTTCGTGGCCTCGGAATTCCGTTCCGCCCGTCGCCGGGTCGAGCCTTCCGCAGCGCGGGCGCTGGTCAACGCCGTCGGTTCCAGCCTTTCCGAGCTGGCAGCCGCCTGCCAGCAGCTGATCAGCGATTCCACCGGGGAAGTCACCGAGGAACTGGTGGAGCGTTATTACGGCGGACGGGTCGAAGCCACCGCGTTCAAGGTCGCCGACGCAGCCCTCGCCGGGCGTGCCGCGCAGGCACTCTCGATGCTTCGGCATGCCCTCGACACCGGAGTGGATCCGGTTCCGCTGGTCGCTGCCCTGGCCATGAAGGTGCGGGCGGTGGCGCGCGTGGCGAACCTACGCGGATCCTCCGCCTCGATGGCCAAGGACCTGTCCATGGCTCCGTGGCAGGTCGACCAGGCCCGGCGGGATGCGCAGCGGTTTTCTTCGGAGTCGCTGATTGAAGCGGTTCAGGCCCTCGCTGAGGCCGACGCCCAGGTCAAGGGCGCCGGCCGGGACCCGGTCTACGCCGTGGAGCGGGCCGTCACCGTCATCGCCCTGGCAGCATCCGGACGGTAAGCGGGAGGTTTCCGCCCCGGGCCCGACCCGGGCGGCTTGCCGGGCAGTAGGCGGGCGGGCCTGGTGCTTGGCGGGTCCGGGCCCGGCCCGGGGTCCGGCGGAGTCCGCCGTCACACTAACCGCTTAAAACAAAGCGCGGCCGGTCCCGAAGGACCGGCCGCGCCGGATAAATCTGAGGGGGGCGGCTGCTTAGAGCGCGCTGACCTTCTTGGAGATGGCCGACTTGCGGTTTGCAGCGTTGTTCTTGTGGATAACGCCCTTGCTGACGGCCTTGTCCAGCTTGCGGCTGGCGGTCTTCAGCGCTTCTGCTGCTGCGTCCTTGTCGCTGGCCTTGACAGCTACATCAACCTTGTTGATGACGGTCTTCAGCTCGGACTTCACCGAGTTGTTACGCTGACGCGCCTTCTCGTTAGTGAGGATGCGCTTCTTCTGGGACTTAATATTGGCCACTTATAAACTCTCTTTGTATTGCGGACTTGGTCGGTGAGGGTATTTCAGCCCAGACATTGACTGAGCGGCGTGGGGATACCGTAATGGCGCCTGAACCAAAGTGCCCGTCGACCTGCGCGGACACACAGCAATAAATGTTAGCAGAGTTTGGGCGCCGGTAACGAAAACGGTGCTCAGCGCGCCGGACGCATGACCGCCAAGCGGCGGACAACCGTCTGGAAAACGTTCCTGTCCATTATCGCACCTTCCCGGCGCACGCCGTCCGGGTCGAGCTGCAGCACCCGGTCCAGCCTTACCTCGCTGGGGCGCCCTTTACTATCCCAGGAACCGGTACCCACGTCGAGATAGCGCGGGTCGGAGCTGCCGGGTGAATTCCGGTCGCGGCTGGTCATCATCAGGGCCAGCAGATACCCACCGCTGCGTCCGATCAGCAGGACGGGGCGGTCCTTGCCCTGGGTAGGGTCCTCCTCATACGGCACCCAGGCCCAGACAACCTCGCCGGGGTCCGGATCGCCGTCGGGCTGCGGGGCATACACCGGGTTCACCGGCCCCCGGTAGTCACCGGCGTAACGGGGGGAAGCGGAGGAAGGCGTCGGTGCCCGCCCGGCCGGTGCGGAACGCGTTCGTGCAGGGGGCGGCGACGGCCTGGTTCCGGGGGAGGGGGAAGGTGTGCCGCTGCGACCGGTGGTGGTGGGGGAGCCGGATGCGGAGCCGGCCGAACGCAGCAGGCGGACCGCGGAGCGGGCGAAGGAGGCAAAGGAACGGGCGTTAAAGGGCATGGCATAACGTTATGCTCCCGGCGCCAGCTCCAAGGGTGTGTTTCCGGTTCCTGTTGCGGGAGGCAAACGTGGGAGACTGTTAACTCAAGAGAACACCTACCAGACCCGCCAGGACTTTGCCTCCGGATACCCGCGCGCACCGCGTACCGTCCGGCTCGTCCCGGAAACAGTAAAGGAACCGCCACAGTGTCACCCATGGCCCGCTTCTCGCCGGTGCCTGCCGCGACGGATCCGGCGATCATCAGAAACTTCTGCATCATCGCCCACATCGACCACGGCAAGTCCACCCTGGCCGACCGCATGCTCCAGTCCACCGGAGTGGTTGAGCACCGGAACATGAAGGCCCAGTACCTGGACCGGATGGATATTGAGCGCGAACGCGGCATCACCATCAAGTCCCAGGCCGTGCGTATGCCGTGGGAGCTCGACGGCGAGTCCTACGCCCTGAACATGATCGATACCCCGGGCCACGTGGACTTCACCTACGAGGTGTCCCGGTCCCTCGCGGCCTGCGAAGGCGCAGTGCTGCTGGTGGATGCCGCCCAGGGCATTGAGGCGCAGACCCTGGCGAACCTGTACCTGGCGATGGAAAACGACCTCACCATCATTCCGGTCCTGAACAAGATTGACCTCCCGGCCGCGCAGCCGGAGAAGTACGCCGAGGAACTGGCGAAGCTGATCGGCGGCGATCCGGAGGACGTGCTGAGGGTCTCCGGTAAGACCGGCGTCGGCGTTGAAGCCCTGCTGGACCAGATTGTCCGTGAGATTCCGGCACCGGTGGGCGATCCCAACGCCCCCGCCCGGGCCATGATCTTTGACTCCGTCTATGACACCTACCGCGGCGTCGTTACCTATGTCCGCGTGGTGGACGGTTCGCTGTCCCCGCGCGAACGCATCCAGATGATGTCCACCCGCGCCAGCCATGAACTCCTGGAAATCGGTGTCAGCTCCCCGGAGCCGACTCCGTCTAAGGGCCTTGGCGTGGGCGAGGTGGGTTACCTCATCACCGGTGTGAAGGACGTGCGCCTGTCCAAGGTGGGCGACACCGTCACCAACCTCGCCAAGCCGGCCGCGAAATCGCTCGAAGGCTACGCCGATCCCAAACCCATGGTCTTCTCCGGGCTGTACCCCATCGACGGCGCCGACTACCCGGTGCTGCGCGACGCGCTGGAAAAACTGATGCTTAATGATGCCGCGCTGGTGTATGAACCCGAGACGTCCGCGGCGCTGGGCTTCGGCTTCCGGGTGGGCTTCCTGGGCCTGCTGCACCTGGAAATCACCCGTGAACGGCTCGAGCGTGAGTACAACCTGGACCTGATCTCCACCGCGCCCAATGTGGAGTACGAGGTGACGCTGGAGGACAAGAAGGTGGTCACGGTGACCAACCCCAGCGAGTACCCCGAAGGCAAAATCAACGAGGTCCGCGAGCCGATGGTTGCCGCTACGATCCTGGCGCCGAGCGAATTTGTCGGCGCGATCATGGAGCTGTGCCAGACCCGCCGCGGCGTCCTGGGAGGGATGGACTATCTCTCCGAGGACCGGGTGGAAATCCGGTACCGCCTGCCGCTGGCCGAGATCGTTTTCGACTTCTTCGACGTCCTCAAGTCCAAGACCCGCGGCTATGCCTCACTGGACTGGAAGGCCGACGGCGAACAGGTCGCCGACCTGGTCAAGGTGGACATCCTGCTCCAGGGTGAACAGGTGGACGCGTTCAGCTCCATCACGCACAGGGACAAGGCATACTCCTACGGCGTGATGATGACGGGCAAGCTGCGCGAACTGATTCCGCGCCAGCAGTTCGAGGTGCCCATCCAGGCGGCCATCGGCTCCCGGATCATCGCCCGCGAATCCATCCGCGCCATCCGCAAGGACGTGCTGGCCAAGTGCTACGGCGGCGACATCAGCCGTAAGCGCAAGCTGCTGGAAAAGCAGAAGGAAGGCAAGAAGCGGATGAAGATGGTCGGCCGTGTGGAGGTTCCCCAGGAAGCCTTCGTGGCAGCGCTTTCCTCCGACGAATCCAAGGACAAATCCAAGAAGTGACACCCAGCGCACTGCCCCTCGGGGACCCGGCACCCGCCGACGGTCTCCTCCCCGCGCAGGCCGCGGACGGCGCAGCGGAGCGGAACTTCGGACTCTATGTCCATATTCCGTTCTGCGCCGTCCGCTGCGGCTACTGCGATTTCAACACCTATACCGCCACGGAGCTCGGCGGCGGAGCGGACCAGGCCGCCTACGGGGGTACGGCGGCACGGGAAGTCGTTTTCGCCGCGGACGCGCTGCGGCGCTCGGGCCTGCCGGAACGCCCAATGGGCACCGTCTTCTTCGGCGGCGGCACCCCCACGCTGCTCCCGGCTGAGGACCTGGCGCTGATCCTGCGCACCGCCGTCGACCAGTGGGGACTGGCCCCCGGCGCGGAGGTCACCACCGAAGCGAACCCGGACTCCGTCACTCCGCAGTCCCTGCAGCTGCTTGCCGATGCCGGTTTCACCCGGGTGTCCTTCGGTATGCAGTCCGCTGTGCCGCACGTGCTGGCGGTGCTCGACCGGACGCATACTCCCTCCCGTGTCCCGCAGGCCGTGCAGTGGGCGCGCGACGCCGGACTGCACGTCAGCGTGGACCTCATCTACGGGACCCCCGGCGAATCCATGGCCGACTGGCAGCACTCGCTCGAAGAAGCGCTGAGCTACGAGCCGGACCATATCTCGGCCTACGCTCTCATCATCGAGGAAGGCACGAAGCTGGCTGCCCGGATGCGGCGCGGGGAAGTTCCACCGATCGACGACGACGACCACGCCGACAAGTACCTGCTCGCCGACGAACTGATGTCTGCCGCGGGACTGTCGTGGTACGAGGTCAGCAACTGGGCACGCACGCCCGCGGACCAGTGCCTGCACAACCTGGCCTACTGGCGCAGTGACGACTGGTGGGGCATTGGTCCCGGAGCCCATTCCCATGCGGGCGGGGTGCGCTGGTGGAACGCCAAGCATCCGACGGCCTATGCCCAGCGGATCGGGGCGGGGGAGTCACCCGCCGTCGGGCGCGAAACCCTCGACGCGGATACCCGGTACGTGGAGGATGTGATGCTGCGCGTCCGGCTGGCCGAGGGCCTGGAGCTGTCGCGCCTGAAGGACTCCGGGCGGCTCGCCGTCGCGGGTCTGATTGCTGACGGACTGGTGGACCCTCAGGCTGCCTTCACGGGGCGGGTCCTGCTGACCACAAAGGGCCGGCTGCTGGCCGACGCCGTGGTCCGGCGCCTGCTGCCGGACTAAGCTGCCCAACTGGGCTGCCCGGAGGGGCGCCCGGCTGCTTGGCCTACTTGATCCGGCGCAGGTTGAACGGGTAGCGGTAGGGCCGGCCGCGGTTGCACTCGATGCCCGCGATGACGGAGGACACGGCAACGTAGACCCAGATCAGGGCGTTGAGGACGGCGAAGAATCCACCGACAACGGGGATGAAAGACAGTGCCCAAACCGTCAGGGCAGCAATGCTGGGAGGAAGCGTGAAGTTCAGCGCCTCCTTGGATTCCTGGGCGGTGAACGGGCCGCGGTCCCGGAACACCAGGTAAATGATCAGGGACGGAACAAAAGCGAGGATGCCGCCGAAGTGCGCCATGGTCGCCCACTGCCGGTCCTCGGACGCGGTCAGCGGCAGGGCATTTGCCGGAGCCCCCTGGTACACGGGACGGGGAACCCCGCTCCGTTCTTCCGGCCGGGGCTGGTGATTCTGGCGTGTGTTGGACACGGCGTATATTCCTTTTGGCTCATGGTGACACAGGGTCGGTCCGCTACTACGTATCCCTCAAGGGTACTGGCTTGGCCGCTTTGTCACGGAACGGCGGCACGCGGAGAGGCGGAGATCTCAGGCGGGAACGGTCAGGAAGTCGATGACTTCCTCCACCCGTCCCAGCAGCGACGGTTCCAGATCCGCATAGCTGTTCACCTGGCCCAGCAGTTTCTTCCAGCCCAGCGCGACGTCGGTATGGTCCCGGTGCGGCCACCCGAGTCCCTGCAGGATGCCGGTCTTCCAATCCAGGTGCCGGGGGACTACGGGCCAGGCGCTGCGGCCGATCACGGACGGCTTGATGGCCTGCCAGACATCCACGTACGGGTGGCCGACAATAAGCACGTTGCCGCGCGCGCCGGGGGAGGTCATAGCCTCGGCGGCAATGCGGGATTCCTTGGATCCCGGCACCAGGTGGTCCACCAGAATTCCCAGCCGGCGGCCCGGCCCCGGGGCGAACTCGCGGACAGCGGAGTAGAGGTCATCCACGCCGTGGAGGGGCTCGACGACGATTCCCTCGACCCGCAGGTCATCGCCCCAGACCTTTTCCACCAGCTCGGCGTCGTGCTTGCCCTCCACCCAGATGCGGCTCGCCCGGGCAGTGCGGGCGCGCTGGTTGGCAACGCGTACCGAGCCCGACGCCGTGCGCGCCGAACCGGTCTTCGCGGCTGCCGGGGCGGCGGCCACCACTTCGACCGGCTCTCCCTCGAGCAGGAAACCAAAGCCGAGCTCGAAGGATTTTGTTTTGCCGCGCCGGTCTTCGAGCACCATCAGGTGCAGCCCGCCGGATTTCTCGACGCGCACCACTGCACCTACCCAGCCGGTGGCAACATCCTCCACCACGAGGCCGGGTTCGGCGCCGACTTTACGCAGGGAGGTCCGGGCCGGTGCAGTGATGTCCTGCGGACCCCAGGAAAAGCTGGACACGGAAGTTGCCTCGCTTACGGAACTGGATCGGATGGATAACCGCAGCAGGCCACGGGTTCTCCAATGCTAGCAACGGTGGTGATCCGTATTAGACTTAGCACTTGGACAGTGCGAGTGCTAAGCCGGGTTCCAAGTCGATTGCCGAATCGATTGCCGAGTCGATTTGCCAAGCCGATTGCCAAGCACCGTCTCCACCGTTTTAGGAGCCTGCCCAGCAGGCCGGTCAGCACCACGATCAATCCGCCGATCAACAGGGAGGGAAAACCATGAGTGAGCCACGCAGACTCGAGGTCCTCCGCGCCATTGTTGAGGACTACGTCCATTCGCGTGAGCCCGTGGGCTCCAAGGCACTGGTGGAACGCCACCATTTGGGGGTTTCCTCCGCGACGATCCGCAATGACATGGCCGCCCTGGAGGAAGAGGGGCTCATTACCGCTCCGCATACTTCCGCCGGCCGGATCCCCACCGACAAGGGCTACCGCCTTTTCGTTGACCGCATCTCCGACGTCAAGCCCCTCTCTGCCCCCGAGCGCCGGGCCATCCAGTCCCTGCTGGAAGAGGCGGACGACCTCGATGACGTGATGGACCGCACGGTCCGCCTGCTGTCCCAGCTGACCAACCAGGTGGCCGTGGTGCAGTATCCGCACCTGGGCAATGCCAAGGTGCGCCACATTGAATTTGTCCTGCTGGCACCGGCGCAGGTGCTGGTTGTCCTGATCTCGACCACAGGGCGGGTGGAACAGCGGGTGATGACGGTTCCCCAGCCGGTGACCGAACCGGACCTGATGGACCTGCGCCACCATTTCCTTTCCGCGCTGGCAGGCAAACCCCTGAGCAGCATCACCAGCCAGCTGGCCAACGCCCTGGCCACCGTGCCGGCCGACCGCAGGCGCGTGGGAAACTCCCTGGGGCACTGCCTGGAGCAGCTTGCGGGCATCAACCGCGAGGACCGCATGGTGATGGCAGGGACCGCCAACCTGGCCCGCTCCACTGTAGACTTCCCGCTGACGATCGGTCCGGTGCTGGAAGCGCTCGAGGAACAAGTGGTGATGCTGCGGCTGCTGTCCGAGATGGAGCAGGATGCCCGCGGTGTCGCCGTTCGGATCGGACGGGAGAATCCGCACGGCGGGCTGTCGGAAGCCTCGGTGGTGGCAACCGGCTACGGTCCGGATGCCACGGCGAAGGTCGGCATCCTCGGCCCCACCCGCATGGACTATCCCACCACCATGGCCGCAGTGCGTGCCGTGGCGCGGTACCTGTCCCGGATACTGAACAACTAGCCCGGTCCCCAGCAGTTACGGACCTCCCCGCCGGGCAACCTGCGGGATTCCCAACTCCGCCTTCAAACGCTGAAGGTACGCAATACAGGAAAGCGATGTGCACGAGTGAGCGATCACTACCAGGTTCTGGGTGTCGGACGAGACGCCACCGGTGAAGAAATCAAGAAGGCGTACCGGAAGCTTGCCCGCAAGCTGCACCCCGACGTCAACAACGCCCCGGGCGCCTCGGATGAGTTCAAAGCCGTAACGCACGCCTACGAGGTTCTCTCCGATCCGGAAAAGCGGCGGATCTACGACACCACCGGTAACGAGAACGGCAACGACAACGGCTTTGGCGGCGGCGGGGGCTTCGGTGCCCAGGGCTTCGGCTTCCAGGACATCTTCGATACGTTCTTCGGCGGCGCCGCTCCGGGCGGCGGGCGTGGACCGGCATCGCGCAGCCGCCGTGGCCAGGATGCGCTCATCAATGTCCGCATCGACCTCAAGGACGCCGTCTTCGGCGTCAACAAGAAGATCGACGTCGACACCGCAGTGGTGTGCCCCACCTGCGACGGTTCCTGCTGCCAGCCCGGCACCTCGCCGCGCACCTGCGACATCTGCCACGGCACCGGCCAGGTCCAGCGGGCCGTGCGCTCCATCCTGGGCCAGGTCATGACCTCCGCACCCTGCGGAACCTGCAACGGTTTCGGCACCGTCATCCCCGATCCCTGCCACGAATGTTCCGGTGAAGGCCGCGTCCGCAACCGCCGCACCCTCACCATCAAGGTTCCCGCGGGCGTCGCCACCGGGACCCGGATCCAGCTCGGGGGACAGGGTGAAGCCGGCCTCGCCGGCGGTCCCGCCGGTGACCTTTACGTGGAGATCAGGGTCAATAACGACCCGACGTTCCTGCGCGAAGGCGATGACCTGCACGCCACGCTGACCGTGCCCATGACCGCGGCGGCCCTTGGCACCACCGTGACCCTGGAAACGTTCGACGGCGAACGAGACATCACGGTCAAGCCCGGCACCCAGTCCGGCGAGGTATCCGTGCTCAACGACCTGGGCGTCACGCACCTGCGCGGCCACGGCCGTGGAGACCTGCGCGTCCACCTGCACGTGGAGACCCCGCAGAAGCTGGACGCCGAACAGGAGGAGCTGCTGCGCAAGCTGGCCAAGCTGCGGGGCGAGGAGTACAGCGAGGGGCGGCTCAACAGCTCCGGTACCGGCGTCTTCGCGAAGCTGCGGGACCGGCTGGGCAACCTCTGAGATGACCAACCCCATCTTCTTCGGTGACCCGGTTCAGGTGGCTGCCGCCGGGCCCGGAGATGTTTTCCGACTGGAAGGTCCGGAAGCCCGGCACGCTGTGTCGGTCAAACGGCTCGGCATCGGTGAGGACGTGGACGTGGTTGACGGTGCCGGCCGCCGGCTGACCGGCACCGTGACGGATACCGGTGCCTCCGTGCTGGAACTGCGGGTGGCGGCGGTCCTCGAGGAACCGGCGCCGTCCGAACGGTTTCTCCTGGTTCAGGCCCTGGCCAAGGGGGACCGCGACGAGCAGGCAGTGGAAGCGGCCACCGAGCTGGGCGTGGATACGGTGATCCCGTGGCAGTCGGACCGCAGCATCGTCCGCTGGCGCGCCGAGAAGGCGGCAAAGGGGCAGGCGAAGTGGCAGGCGCTGACCACTGCCGCCGCCAAGCAGTCGCGGCGTTCCCGTATCCCCGGGGTCGAGCCGGTGCTGGACAGCAGGCAACTGGTGGACCGCCTCCAGGGCATCGACCTGGTCCTCGTCCTGCATGAGGAAGCCGACGCACCCCTGGCCGGGGCGCTAAGCGAAATGACCGGCCGCCGTGCCGACCCCGCAGCCGATCCCGCAGACGGGACTGCGCCGGTGTCGATTGCCGTTGTGGTGGGTCCCGAAGGCGGCATCAGCCCCGCGGAGCTGGACGCGATGCGCAGTGCCGGTGCCGTGGCGGTGAGGCTGGGACCGCATGTGCTGCGCTCTTCGACTGCCGGTCCCGCCGCGCTGGCGCTGCTGAACCAGCTGCTCGGGCGCTGGTAGGAGACACCGGCAGGCCGCGGGAACCGGGAGGGACCGGGGTTAGTCTTCCGGTGCCTCTGCGGGCAGGTCGACCTTGATGCGCTTGGAATCGCCTGCCGCCTCCTGGCCGTCGTAATACACCCGGAGGTTGTACTCACCGGGCGCCAGTTCAGCGGTGAAGCTGAATTCGCCGGTCTCGCCCTGCGCCTGTGCCAATTCCACCTGGCCCGAGGCCGCGGCGGCTGTGGACGGCCGCCCGTCCACGATGGGCTCGGCGCGCCAGCGCAGGCCGGCCGGCTGGGCGACTGCCGTGCCGCTCACCGTGAGGTCGCTGTTGCGCTCGTCGGATTCCTGCGGATCGATCACCCAGATCGGTGCGACCAGGGAGGGGTCCCGGCTGAGCGGTTTGTCGAGCGGCACGTGGCCGAATGCACGGTATCCCTCTTTTCCGTCCACGAGGATCACCACGCTGCTGACCTGTCCCACGGTGGTCAAGGCGGCGTTTGCTGCGGCAGCGGTGGCGGTGTACACCAGCTGCTGGACCGCACGGTAGGCCATGCCCGAGTCAAGGGAGCCCTTGAAAGCATCCGAGGAGATGTCCACGGTAATGACGTTCTTGCTGGAAATCGATGCGGTGACGCTCTCCGCTGCATGCCAGGGCGAGAAATAGTCCTTGTCCAGCGGCGTCTGGGCGGTCATGGCCTGGACGGCTTCGCCGATGGGGTCCCCGGCGTTGCTGGAGTGAAGGAACTCACGGTAAAGACTGACCGTTGAGTCGTTCAGTCCAAGCCAATACACCGGCATGAGCGTTGGTCCGGAGCTTGCCTCGGCCGGGGAAGGGACCGCCATCGGCGCTGCGGCGGAGGCGGCAGCGGCGTCGTAGTTGGAGGGCATGGTGATGGTGGGATTCTCCGCCAGGACACCGCACCCCCCCAGTCCGAGGGCGGATGCGGCCACGAGGGAGGCGGCCAGTAAACGTTTGCTGCGGAGCCCTTGAAGGGAGGACATTCCGCGGTTGGCTGGGGCGTCCATCTATCCTTCCGGGGCGTCGTGAAAAAGGTACGTGTTCAACCTTTGCACAGGTAGTCGGGGCTACCCGTGCAGGTAAGCGGCCCGTGCCCGGACTGAAACACGATTGAGACACCACCGTTGCGGACCCGAGATAAATCGGTTGCCGCACCGCGCGCCGGTGAGTGCATCAAGTAAGATTTAGGTGTCGGGCGGGAGTGCGTCCATGCGGGACGTGTGTACGCCGCGAAGGAAATAAACATCTCGGCCGGGGCGTTTGCCTTGGCGGGAGAGGTAACCGGGCTCCAACCGGGTTTCACCGCCCGATGCGGAAACAAGACTCTATAAGGGGCGATGAAAGGCCTGAAAAGGCCGTCTATATGACCGAATCTTCAATGGAAATCGGCACCATACGGCTGGATAACCAGACCATAGTCTTTGACTCCACCGAACATATGGTCCAGTCGCTGGGTGCGAATGACGAGGCACTCAGGATCATTGAGACGGCCAATCCCGAGGTGACCCTGATGGTGCGCGGGAACGAGCTCTCAGTCTCCGGTCCCGCCGCCGAGGTGGAGCAGACCGTGCGCCTGATCAATGAAGTCCGCGTGCTTGCGCGCAACCAGACCCGGGTGACGCCGCAGGTCCTCGAGCAGCTGATCAGCATGCTCCGGGACCAGAGCACCCACCGCCCCTCGGACGTCCTGACCCAGAACATCCTTTCCACGCGCGGAAAGACCATCCGGCCCAAGACCCTGAACCAGAAGAACTACGTGGATGCGATCGACCGCAACACAGTGGTCTTCGGCATCGGTCCCGCGGGTACCGGAAAGACCTACCTGGCCATGGCCAAGGCCGTCCAGGCACTGCAGCAAAAAGAAGTGAACCGGATTATCCTGACCCGTCCGGCTGTCGAGGCGGGGGAGCGGCTTGGCTTCCTCCCGGGCACGCTGAGCGACAAGATCGACCCGTATCTGCGTCCGCTCTACGATGCCCTCCACGACATGATGGATCCCGAATCCATTCCGCGCCTGATGGCAGCCGGCACCATTGAAGTGGCCCCGCTGGCGTATATGCGCGGCCGGACCCTAAACGATGCCTTCATCATCCTGGACGAAGCCCAGAACACGACGCCGGAACAAATGAAGATGTTCCTCACCCGGCTCGGCTTCGGTTCCAAGATGGTGGTGACAGGCGACGTCACCCAGGTGGACCTGCCCGGCGGCACCGCGTCAGGCCTGCGGATCGTGCACGACATCCTGGGCGGCATTGAGGATGTCGCGTTCTCCGAGCTGCAGGCCGTGGATGTTGTACGGCACCGCCTGGTCAGCAACATTGTCACCGCCTACAGCGAGTGGGACGAATCCCGGCGGCGCAGCGCAGCAGACGGCGGCCGGAACGACGGCGGCCGGTTCAATGGCAGCGGCCGCGCCAATGCAGGACACAACCGGGAGGGACGCGCATGAGCATCGAAGTGAACAACGAGTCCAGCGCACCCGACGTCAACGAAGAAGAACTGGCCAGGCTTGGCCGGTACCTGCTGGACAGCCTCTACGTGCACCCCGAAGCGGACCTGTCCATCATCCTCGTCGATGAGGACGCCATCGAGAAGCTGCATATCGAGTGGATGGACCTGCCCGGTCCCACCGATGTGCTCTCCTTTCCGATGGACGAACTCCGTCCCGGCACGGCCGGACGCATTACGCCCGCCGGTGTCCTGGGCGACATCGTGCTGTGCCCGCAGGTTGCGGCACGCCAGGCACGGGAGGCCGGCCACGGAACGGACGAGGAGCTGCTGCTCCTGACCACCCACGGCGTCCTGCACCTGCTGGGTTATGACCACGCCGAGCCGGAAGAGGAAAAGGAGATGTTCGGCCTCCAGCGCCGCCTCCTGTCCGCCTACCTCGGCAAACAGGCGCCCAAGGAGACCCGAAGTTGAGTATTGGCGTCCTCATCGTCATGGCCATGGTGTTCATGGTCCTGGCGGGCCTGCTGACAGCCGCCGAGTCAGCGTACGGCTACCTGCCGCGGCAGGACGCCGAAGCTCTGCTCCACGGGAAGGCAGGGGCACCGCTCCGCCGCATCCTGGCGCATCCGGTGGCACATATGCACGCGCTGCGTTTCTGGCGGGTGTGGTTTGAAATGGCCATGGCCGTGTCCGTGGCCACGCTGTTCCAGCTCGTGGTGGACAACATCTGGCTGGCCGGACTGCTGGCCACGGTGACCATGGCCGGCGTCGGCTTTGTGCTCGTTGGTGTCTCGCCCCGGCAGATCGGGCGCAAGCACGTCACCGCCGTCGTTGTCCTGACAGCCGGGCTGGTCCGCGTGCTGCGGGCCGTCCTGGGGCCGATCCCCGGCTGGCTGGTCCGGCTGGGTTCGGCCGTTGCCCCGGGCACCCAGGGACCCGACGCAGCGTTCTTCACGGAAGAGGAATTCCGTGAACTGCTGGACCGCGCCTCCGACGCGGACATGATCGAGGACACCGAGGCGGAACTGATCCACTCTGTCTTCGAACTCGGCGATACCAAGGTCCGGTCCGTCATGGTCCCGCGCACCGACATGGTGTGCATCGAAGCCGGCAGCACGCTGCGCCAGGCCATGTCGCTGTTCCTGCGCTCGGGCTACTCCCGCGTCCCCGTCATCGAAGACAGTGCGGACCACCTCGTGGGAATCCTCTACCTCAAGGACGTCGCGGCGCAGATGCACAGCGACCCCGAGCGCGCCTCGGTGCAGAAGGTGGAGGACTACGCCCGCAGTGTCCGCTACGTGCCGGAGTCCAAGGCCGTCAGCGAGCTGCTGCAGGAGCTGCAGCGCGAGTCCACCCATGTTGCCATCGTCATTGACGAATACGGCGGAACGGCCGGATTGGTTACGCTTGAGGACCTGATCGAGGAGATCGTCGGCGAAATCGTTGACGAGTACGACTCGGAGCGCCCCGAGATCGAAGGCCTCGGCGACGGCCGCTACCGCGTCAGTTCCAAAACCGGCATCGACGACCTCGGTGAGCTGTTCGACGTCGAACTGGAGGATGATGAAGTGGACACGGTGGGCGGCCTCCTGGCCAAGGCCCTGGGCCGCGTCCCGATTGTCGGCAGCGAGGTAGTGGTCGAAGGCATTGCCCTGCACGCCGAACGGCTGGAGGGCCGGCGCAACCGGGTCTCGCACGTACTGGCCTGGAACACCGCAGCAGATAACGAAGAATCCAGCGACGACGGCAGGAACCCTGCCCCGCGCACCCGCTCTACAGAATTGGTACCCCGTAATGACTGACCCGAAGTTCCGCGCAGGATTCGTTTCCCTGGTGGGCCGGCCCAATGCCGGCAAGTCCACCCTCACCAACGCGCTGGTCGGTTCCAAGGTGGCCATCACTTCTGCCAAGCCGCAGACCACCCGGCACACCATCCGCGGCATCGTCCACCGTGAGGACTCCCAGCTGATCCTGGTCGACACCCCGGGACTGCACCGTCCGCGCACCCTGCTGGGAAAGCGGCTGAATGACCTGGTGGCGGACACGCTGGCCGAAGTGGACGCCATCGGCTTCTGCCTTCCCGCCAACGAGGCCGTAGGCCCCGGCGACCGCTATATCGCCGCCCAGCTGGCAGCACTGAAGCGCACACCGGTCATCGCGCTGGTCACCAAGACGGACCTCGTGGACCGTGCGGCGCTGGCGAAGCAGCTGATGTCGGTCACCGCGCTGGGCAACGAGGTGCTCGGGGAGGCGGGATGGGCCGACGTCGTACCAGTCTCCGCAGCCGACGGCTTCCAGGTGGACACGGTCGCGGATGTCCTGGTCAGCCACATGCCCGCCTCGCCGCCCCTGTACCCGGACGGCGAACTGACGGACGAACCCGAGGCCGTGATGGTGGCCGAGCTCATCCGCGAAGCAGCCCTTGAAGGCGTCCGTGATGAGCTGCCCCATTCGCTGGCGGTGGTGGTGGATGAAATCGTCCCCCGCGAGGGACGCAGCGAAGACAACCAGCTGCTGGACGTCCGGGTGAACCTCTATGTGGAGCGCTCCTCGCAGAAGGCCATCATCATCGGCCGCGGCGGGTCCCGGCTGCGTGACGTCGGCACCACCGCCCGGCGCGGCATCGAGGCGCTGCTGGGCACCAAGGTCTACCTTGACCTGCATGTCAAGATTGCCAAGGACTGGCAGCGGGACCCCAAGCAGCTTGTAAAACTGGGATTCTAGGCGCTGCGCTCTGCGCACTTTCAGGAGCGCCCCGTACACTTTGAAACATTCGTTTGTGCATATTGATTCATGAAGGGGACCGGCTATGTCATCTCGCCGTGCCGCAACGGGCGGCGGCCCCTTGGGAAAACCGACTGCAGACCAGGGTTCAGCTGAACCCAGCGGCAGACACCTGTCCACCGGGGCCTCCGGCCACACCGCGCTCAAGGCCATTGCTGCTGTCCTGGCCCTGGTGCTGGTGGGCGGGGTGGTCTTCGGGGCCGTCCAGCTGCTGCGGCTCAGGGGGAACTTCGATACCCAGCCCCTGAACCTCGGCTCCGGCGACGCACCGGCGGAAGTGGTTGATACCAACACCGATCCCATGCAGATCCTGGTACTGGGAACCGATGAGCGTGACGGCCAGAACTCGAACAACTCGGACGTGATGATGCTGGTGAACCTCTCGGCGGACCGGTCCAATGTCACCGTGGTCAGTTTCCCCCGCGACCTTCTGGTTCCCCTGCCGGAATGCGAGGATCCCTCGTCCGGGACGGTGTATGACGCCATGGACCTCGGCCAGCTGAACGGCGCCCTGGGCAACGGCGGGCCCGGCTGCACCGTTGCGGCAATCAACGACGTTACCGGCCTGTCGATCGACCACTTCATGATGGCCGACTTCGACGCGGTGAAGGAACTGTCCAACACCCTTGGCGGCGTCGAGGTCTGTGTCAACCAGCCCGTCGATGACCCGCTGTCCGGCCTGGACCTGCCGGCAGGTGTGAGCAGCGTCCAGGGCGACCAGGCCCTCGCCTTCCTGCGGACCCGCCACGGGTTCGGCGACGGCGGCGATGAGGGCCGCATCCGCGCCCAGCAGAGCTTCCTTGCCTCCATGGTCCGTAAGGTCAAGGAGGAAGGTACGTTGAACAACCTTCCCAAGCTTTATTCGCTTGCCGAAACCGTCACGAAGAACCTCACCGTGGACGACGGCCTGGCGGACATTCCCGACCTGGTTTCCCTGGCGACCCGCCTGAAGGACGTCGACCTGGGCAAGGTCGCCTTCGTCACCGTTCCGGTCATGCCCTACGAATACGACACCAACCGGCTGGTCATCAACGAGGAAGCCGCGCAGCCGCTCTTCGATGCGCTGGTCTCCGACCAGGGCGTTTCCGCTGCGGAAACGTCCGCTCCGGCCCCCCCTGCGGAGACGGGAACTCCGGGTGCCCCGGCGGCAACTGAACCGGCCGCCGTCGAGCCTGCCGCCGTCGACCCCGCTGCCGTCCCGGTGACGCTGGTCAACGCTTCCGGCAAGGCCGGCCGGGATGCCCAGGTCGTGGAGTTCCTTACCTCCAAGGGCTTTGTCCAGGCACTTGCCGGTGGCTCCGCTGCCGCCGAGAGCCCGGCCACGCAGATCTTCTACGGCTACGGCTACGAAGAGATGGCCCTGGAAGTCGCCCGGACGCTGAACATCCCCAGCGTGCAGGTGGTACTCAGTGCCGTCACCACGGGAGTGTACCTGGAGGTCGGTGCGGACTTCGCTACCGGGTCGACGATGCGTGATCTCGGAGACCTGGGGGACCTGGACGGGCAGACCGCCGCGCAGGTTACGTGCCAGTCGGCGTTTGGGAACTAGCCCTGGCTGCACCGAGGGGACTGCGTGTTAGTCTGATCACGTGCACGCAGAGATCTTTCTCCTTAGCTGCCGCGGCGAGGCCACACAAGCACCTGCTTAGGCCGCCCCTCGCTGCGGAGTTTGTGTTGCCCGGCCACCATTTCTGATGTTCGACAAGAAAAGGCCAGACCAACACCATGCGCAACGCACAGCAGTCCTCGGGCATGCCGATCTTCAAGTACGTCCCTTTCCACGAGCAGATTGCAGTTGACCTGCCGGACCGGACCTGGCCCGACAAGGTCCTCACCAAGGCTCCGCGCTGGTGCGCCGTCGACCTCCGGGACGGCAACCAGGCGCTGATCGACCCGATGACGCCCGAACGCAAGCACAAGATGTTCGACCTGCTGGTGAAGATGGGCTTCAAGGAGATCGAAGTCGGTTTTCCGTCGGCGTCGCAGTTGGACTTCGACTTTGTCCGCCAGCTCATCGAGGGCGACCGGATCCCCGACGACGTCACGATCCAGGTCCTGACCCAGTCACGGGAACACCTGATTGAGCGCACCTACGAATCACTCCAGGGCGCGGACCGGGCGATTGTCCACCTCTACAACTCCACATCCGTGCTGCAGCGCCGCGTCGTGTTCAACACCGACCAGGACGGCATCGTGGACATTGCACTGTCCGGTGCCCGCCTGTGCAAAAAATACGAGGAGCAGCTCCGCGGCGTCGACGTCACCTATGAGTACTCGCCGGAGTCCTACACCGGTACGGAAATGGATTTCGCCCTGCGGATCTCGAACGCCGTCGCCGAAGTGCTCGAAGCCTCCCCGGACCGGCAGATGATCCTGAACCTGCCGGCAACCGTCGAAATGACCACGCCGAACGTCTACGCGGATTCCATTGAGTGGATGCACCGCAACATCGCCAACCGCGAGTCCATCATCCTGTCACTGCACCCGCACAACGACCGGGGCACCGGCGTGGCGGCCGCTGAACTGGGTTACCTGGCCGGGGCGGACCGGATCGAGGGGTGCCTGTTCGGCAACGGGGAGCGCACGGGCAACGTGGACCTGGTAACGCTGGGCATGAACCTGTTCAGCCACGGCATCGACCCGCAGATCGACTTCTCCGACATGGACGAAATCCGCCGCACCGTGGAGTACTGCAACCAGCTCCCCGTGCCCGAACGGTCGCCGTACGGCGGTGACCTCGTCTTCACGGCCTTCTCCGGCTCGCATCAGGACGCCATCAAGAAGGGCTTTGAGTCCATGGAGAAGGACGCAGCGGCCGCGGGCACAACCGTGGACGAACTGCAGTGGGGCGTGCCGTACCTGCCGATCGATCCCAAGGACATCGGCCGCAGCTACGAGGCGGTCATCCGCGTCAATTCACAGTCAGGCAAGGGCGGAGTCGCCTACCTGCTCAAGAACGAGCACAACCTCGACCTGCCGCGCCGCGCCCAGATCGAGTTCTCCGGCGTCATCCAGCGCCGCACGGATACCGCCGGCGGCGAGGTCACCGGAGCGGAGCTCTGGAAGGTGTTCCAAGATGAGTACCTGCCGCATACGCCCGGGTCCGACGCCGCGGCCTGGGGACACTACGAACTCACCTCGGTCAACGCAGACACGGCGGCCGACGGCGGCTTCAACCTGACCGCGACCCTTCATGTGGACGGCATGCGGCAGCGGCGGATGGCCAGCGGAACCGGACCCATCGCAGCGCTGCTGACAATCCTGGGACAGGACGGCATCGACGTGCGGCTCTTGGACTACACCGAGCATGCGCTCTCCGCCAGCGGCAACGCCCACGCTGCGGCGTACGTGGAGCTGGCCGTGGGGGAGCGGGTGCTCTGGGGTGTGGGCATCGACCCCAACACCACCATGTCCGCGTTGAAGGCCGTCATTTCCGCAGTCAACCGGGCCATCCGGGACCAGGCCTAGACAAATCCGGGGCACGCCGGGCGGCAGCGGTCCGCCGGGCGTGCCCGGGCGTGGGAAAATAACAGCGTGGCCAAATCCTTTGCATCCCGCACCTACCGGGATGACGCGGTTGTCCTGCGCACCCACAAGCTGGGCGAGGCGGACCGCATCCTCGTCCTGCTGACCCGCGAACACGGGCAGGTGCGCGCTGTAGCCAAGGGCGTCCGGCGGACCTCGAGCAAGTTCGGCGCACGGCTGGAACCGTTCATGGTCGCTGAACTGCTGCTCTCGCACGGACGTAACCTCGACATTGTGACGCAGGCCCAGACCAAGGGCGCCTACGGGCACGGGATCGCGGCGGACTACGCCAGATACACCGCGGCAGCCGCGATTGCCGAAACCGCCGAGCGCCTCACGGACATTGACGGCGAATCCGCGAAGGCCCATTACCAGCTGGTGATCGGTGCCTTTGCCGCCCTCAGCCGCGGTTCACACGCCCCGGAACTGATCCTGGATTCCTACCTGCTGCGGGCACTGGCCACCGCCGGGTGGGCACCGAGTTTCACTGACTGCGCCCGCTGCGGCGCTCCCGGACCGCACACGGCGTTTTCCGCGCCGCTGGGTGGTGCGGTCTGCCCCGTCTGCCGGCCGCCCGGCTCGGCGTCCCCCTCTGCCGAGACGATGGCACTGCTCGCGGCGCTGCTCACCGGAGACTGGCCCGCGGCGGATGCCTCGGGTCCGCAGCCACGGCACGAGTCCGCCGGCCTGGTCGCCGGATATCTTCAGTGGCACCTGGAACGGGTGCTGCGGTCCCTTCAACATGTGGAGCGTGTCTGACCTTGCGTTCAAAATCTCCGTCCGCCACCCCGGCAGGACCGGTACGCCCGCCGGAACCGCACCCCTCGGGTGCGGTTCCCCCGCCGGTCCCTGCCGAGTTGGTCCCCGCCCACGTGGCAATCGTGATGGACGGCAACGGACGGTGGGCCAACCAGCGCGGCCTGCCCCGCACCGAGGGACACCGTGCCGGCGAAGCCGCGTTGCTCGACGTGATGGCCGGCGCCATCGAGATGGGCATCAGGCACGTCTCGGTCTACGCCTTCTCCACCGAGAACTGGAAACGGTCACCGGAGGAAGTCCGCTTTCTGATGGGCTTCAGCCGCGACGTCCTGCGGCGGCAGCGGGACCAGCTCAACGAATGGGGAGTGCGGATCCGCTGGTCCGGCCGCCGCCCCAGGCTGTGGCAGAGCGTGGTCCGGGAACTGGAAACGGCCGAAGAAGCCACCCGGACCAACACGGTATGCACGCTGAATATGTGCGTGAACTACGGCGGCCGGGCGGAAATCGCCGACGCCGTCGCTGCGATTGCCGCCGACGTCCAGAAGGGAAAGCTGCGTCCCGGATCGATCTCGGAAAAAACCATCCAGAAGTACCTGGACGAACCGGACCTGCCGGACGTGGACCTTTTCCTGCGTACCTCGGGGGAGCAGCGCTTCTCCAACTTCATGCTCTGGCAGTCCGCCTACGCCGAAATGGTTTTCATGGATACGCTCTGGCCGGACGTTGACCGGCGGACCCTGTGGGAAGCGGTGGAAATCTACGCCCGCCGGGACCGCCGGTACGGCGGCGCCGTGGACCAGGCGGCCGGGTCCGTTACGGGAGCATAAACGCCCGGGCCCACCGCTGGATGCCGGTGTAGACCCGGGTACGGACAGGCAGGGCGGAAAGCAGGGTGTCGTGCAGGGCGCCGTCGAACCGGTACACCGTGACTTCCGGCCCGAGCAGGACACCGCGCTGGACCATCAGGTTCACGTCCAGCACGCTGTCGGTGCTCAGCATCCGGGGATTCCAGGTGGCGGCGACCGTCGACGCTGCGGAAGCCAGCAGCAGCACCGGCACCCGGATGTCCAGGCCGCGGGCCACCCGGGCGTGCCCCGCCAGCACTGCCTTGATCCAGCCGGCACGGACCGGGAAGCTGAACGGCGGCCGCCACTGCGGATTCACATCCCATTCTCCGTCCATTGACGAGCTGATGCTCCGGAAATAAAAACCGAACTCGGGGATCTTCAGCCGGGTCCGGGGCCGCCGGCGGGCCACCGGTTCCAGCAGCCCGCTGGTGGCGAAGCGCAGGATCGAACTGCCGCTGAGCTCCAGCCAGGGGCTGTTCAGGATCAATGCCTGCAGGCGGCCGGGAAAACGGTCTGCCCAGAGCGCCGCGACCAGCCCGCCGGTCGAGTGGGCCATTATCGTGGTCCGCATGCCGGCGCCGTACCGGGCCCGGACATCCACCGCCATGGCCGCCAGCGCGGCTTCGATGTCGGCGTCATACTCCGCCAGGTCGCTCACATACCCCTCGGACTGGCCGGGGCGCAGGCTCCGGCCGTACTTCCGCAGGTCCAGGGCATAAAACGGGACACCCTGTGCGGCCCAGAAGCGGGCCAGATCGGCCTGGAAGAAATAGTCGCTCCAGCCATGCAGGTACAGGACAACGTCGATATCTCCGTCGATATTTCCGTCGATCTTGCTGTCGCCCGGTACAGGAGGTACGGGAGGAAGATAGGTGACCAGGGTGGCAACCACCGGGCCTTCGTCATCTGCCCCCAGATCCAGGGTGAGGCTGTGGAACCCCTCGCCTAGACCATCGGGTTTCCAGGTGGGGTGCTCGTGCCGCATGCCTTCGACAATAGCCGACCCCCGGGCGGATTATCCCCGGGGGTTTGGCACGCGCTGCCGGGTCTGCAATCTTTGACCTATGCGCATTTATCCAACCTTCTTCCGGCTGGTTTTCTCGGGCATGGACCCTGAACTGGCACACCGGATCGGTTTCGACCTGATCCGTGCGGCGGCCCGTACGCCCGCCGGGCCGGTTCTGCGGCGGCTGATGCGGCCGTCGGCGGTTCTGCGGACCGAAGCCCTGGGACTGACCTTTCCGTCGCCGTTCGGTCTGGCGGCGGGATTCGACAAGGAAGGTTCGGGCATTGCCGCCCTGGGCAACCTGGGGTTCGGGCATGTCGAGGTAGGGACCGTTACGGCGCAGGCCCAGCCCGGCAACGCCAAGCCGCGACTGTTCCGCCTGGTCGAGGACCGGGCGGTGATCAACCGGATGGGGTTCAACAACGACGGGGCCGCGGCGGTGGCGCCGCGCCTGGCGAAGGCCCGGAAATCGCTGACGAAAGCCTTCGGCGATCCGCGCCCGGTGATCGGCGTCAACATCGGCAAGACGAAGACCGTTGACCTCGCTGACGCCGTCGCGGACTACCTCGCCAGCGCCCGGGAGCTGGCCCCGTACGCCGACTACCTTGCCGTGAACGTCAGTTCCCCCAACACGCCCGGCCTGCGGCTGCTGCAGGACATTTCCTCGTTACGCCCGCTGCTGGCCCAAGTGGGCAGCGCGGCCGACGAGGCCGCCGGACGGCATGTGCCGCTGCTGGTCAAAATCGCACCGGACCTCACCGACGCCGATATTGACGACGTCGCCGAGCTGGCACTGTCGCTGCAGCTGGACGGGGTCATCGCCGTCAACACCACCGTCACCCGCGAGAACCTGGTGACCGATCCGGAACGAGTGATTGCCTGCGGTGTAGGCGGACTGAGCGGTGCGCCGCTGAAGAAACGCTCCCTTGAGGTCCTGCACCGGCTGCACGCCCGCCTGGGCCAGGACGGCCCGGCCATCATCTCCGTCGGGGGAGTGGAAACCGCCGCGGACGCCCAGGAACGGCTGGATGCCGGGGCCGCCCTGGTTCAGGGCTACACCGCGTTCCTCTACGAGGGGCCGTTCTGGGCCGCCCGGATCAACCGCGGCCTGGCCCGGTCCGCACGCCGGGCAGCCAAGGGCTGACCCGGCCTGGGCTGAACCGGCAAGGACTGACCCGGCAAGGGCTGACCCGGCCAGGAGTGAGCCAAAGAGGGACTTAACGAAAGAAGGGCCGCCCGCGGGCGGCCCTTCTTTGCTGTGGAGCGGGAACTGTCAGGACGGGTACTGGCCGCGGCCAACCTGCGGTTTGGGAAGGCGGAAACGCCGGAGCTGGAGGGACCGGGACACCCCGTACCAGACGTCGCCGGAATTGGGGCCGCCGAACTTGGCGGTCAGCCGCTTGCGGATCTGGCGGCGCAGCATAAAGCTGTCCGCAATGACCAGCAGGATTAGCACCCAGAAAGCCGCCATGACGATCAGCTGGACGTCGATGTTCTGGATGAAGCTGAAGAGGACGAACACAAGTGCCGCGATCATGATGAACTCGCCGACATTCCAGCGGGCATCCACGATGTCGCGGACAAACCTGCGGTTGGGGCCCTTGTCCCGCAGGGGAAGGTAGCGTTCCTCACCGGTGTCCAGGGCGCGGCGGGTCTTGAGCCGCTCTTCCCGCAGGGCCTCACGGTTGGCCGCCTTGGCAGCCTTCCGGTCGTCGGGGACCAGCGGGCGCCGGCGTGCGGCTACCTGGTCCTTGCGGCGGGGCGTAGGAGCACCTTTACCCACCCGTACATTGGCTGCCTGTTCAGCGGCAGCTGCCTGGTCCACAGGTTCCTGCGCGGTGGGCGCTTCTTTCTTTCGTCCAAACACACCCCAAGGATACCGTGAAAGATTGTAGGGTTTTGGCTATGACTTCCAACCCCGCCCAAGACGCAGTTCCCTCGTCCCCGGACATCCACGAGGACGCTCTCCGCTCCAGCGTCGCCGCGGACTTCCCGCGGACCGTCGAGCAGCTCAAGTCCCTGGTCAGCATTCCAGGCATCGCCTGGGACTCTTTTGATCCCGAACACCTTAACCGCAGTGCCGCCGCCGTCGCCGAGCTGGTCCGCGAAGCCGGCATCGAGGATGTGCAGGTGCTCCGCGTGGATAACAACGGGACTCCCGGCGGCCCCGCCGTCGTCGCCCGCCGCCCGGCGCGGGAAGGCGCGCCCACTGTGCTGCTCTACGCCCACCACGATGTCCAGCCGCCCGGAGATCCGGACCTTTGGGACAGTGAGCCCTTCACCGCCGAGGAACGCAACGGGCGGCTCTACGGCCGCGGCGCGGCGGACGACAAGGCCGGCATCATGGCGCACATTGGTGCGCTGCGGGCCCTTGAGGACGTGCTGGGGGAGGAGTCCGGCGTCGGCGTCACCCTGTTCATCGAAGGCGAGGAAGAGGCCGGATCCCCGACCTTCCGGACCTTCCTGGAGACCTACCAGGACCTGCTCCGCGCCGACGTCATTGTGGTTGCCGACTCGGGCAACTGGAAGGTAGGCGTCCCGGCGCTCACCACGAGCCTGCGCGGACTGGTGGACGGCACGGTGGAGGTCCAGGTCCTGGACCACGCCGTGCACTCGGGCATGTTCGGCGGTCCGGTACTGGACGCACCCACCCTGCTCGCCCGCCTGATCGCGACCTTCCACGACGACGCCGGCGACGTCGCCATCTCCGGGCTCGTCTCCACCGATGACGCCGCCGTGGATTACCCGGAGGAGGACTTCCGGGCGGATTCATCCCTGCTCGACGGCGTCCGCCTCGCGGGAACCGGTTCCATTGCCTCGCGGCTCTGGACCAAGCCCGCGCTGTCCATCATCGGGATCGACGTACCCACGGTGGCCATGTCCTCGAACACCATCCAGCCCAAGGCACGGGCCAAGTTCAGCCTGCGCCTGGCCCCCGGGCAGAGCCCGGAGGCCGCCATGGAAGCCGTGCAGGCACACGTGCAGGCCAACGCCCCGTTCGGTGCCAAGGTCACCTTCACCCCGGGGGAGCAGGGCAATGCCTTCGCCACCGACACCACCGCCAGCGCCGCACGCACCGCGCTCTGGGCCCTGGAACGGGCGTGGGGAGTGCAGCCGGTGGAATCCGGCATGGGCGGCTCTATCCCGTTCATTTCAGACTTGGTGGAACTGTTCCCGCAGGCGCAGATCCTGATCACCGGCGTCGAAGATCCGGATTCCCGGGCCCACAGCGCCAATGAGTCACTGGACCTGAACGATTTCCGGAACGCCATCCTGGCCGAAGCGCTGCTCCTTGCCCGCCTGGGGGCCGTCGCCGGCTAGGCGGCAGGACACAGGCAGGTGCCGGGTGGGAATCAACATTGCCCGGCACCTGTTAGATCGTTGGGGGACAGCAGACGTACCATTGAGACACTGGTCCCGGCCCGCGGCAGGCGCATAAGGCTTGCCCGCGGATAGACCAGCTGAGGAAAGAGAGAAACTATGAGCGTTTCCACCAGCGAAAACATCACCACCGCAGCAGAGGCGGAACTGCCCGTACACGAAGTGCTGTTGTCGGATGTCGCAGCGCAGAAGGTCCGCAGCCTGCTGGAGCAGGAAGGCCGCACCGACCTCCGTCTCCGCGTGGCTGTGCAGCCCGGAGGCTGCTCCGGACTCATCTACCAGCTCTACTTCGACGAGCGTGTCCTGGACGGCGACGCCGTCCGCGACTTCGACGGCGTCGAGGTCATTGTGGACAAGATGAGCGTTCCGTACCTTTCGGGCGCATCGATCGACTTCGAAGACACCATTTCGAAGCAGGGGTTCACCATCGACAACCCCAATGCCGGCGGCTCGTGTGCCTGTGGAGATTCCTTCCACTAGGACCCATCGCTCCGGCGGCCCCGTAATAGGAGCATTAATGGCCCGGCGCGGCGGTGATCTGTCACTGGATCGCCGCGCGTACGGGTAAGCTCTACACGTAGTAGTAAAACTAATGTCCGTAACCGGGAACTTTTTTGTGCCTGGGACGGACAGCACTTGCACGCAACAAGAGGAAGGGCCGTCTGTGAGTTCGCAGGACCGAACCAGCAGCCGACGCGCCAGGATCTTAAAGATCTCAGCCGTAACGTCGGCCGGCGCGTTGTTTTTATCGGGGTGTTCATCGGAGGCTCAAACGGGCTGGTTGCCGTCGGACCGCGACACCACTAACCACACCGGCCGCATTATTGACCTGTGGGTCAACTCGTGGATTGCCGCACTGGCGGTTGGTATCCTCACCTGGGCTTTGATCCTGTGGTGCATGGTTGCCTACCGCCGCCGCAAGAACGAGACCGGGTACCCGCGCCAGCTCAGCTACAACCTGCCGCTGGAAATCTTCTACACGGCCGTCCCGCTGTTCATGGTTTTGGTGTTGTTCTACTTCACCAACCAGGACATCAAGGCGATCAATGCGACCAGCGATGACCCGGACCGGGTCATCATTGACGTCCGCGCCAAGCAGTGGTCCTGGGACTTCAACTACGTCAACGAAGACAAGTACTACCAGGGCACGCAGGTCAACCTCGACGGCACCGAAGTTTCGGCCGACGAGTTCCCGACCCTGGTGCTCCCCGTTGACCAGACCATCGAACTGCAGCTGAACACCCGCGATGTGCAGCACTCCTTCTGGGTGCCTGCCTTCCTGCAGAAGATGGATATCTACCCCGGCCGCACCAACGTCATCACCCTCGAAACCGGCAAGACCGGAACCTTCGACGGTAAGTGTGCGGAGCTGTGCGGCGAGTACCACTCCGAAATGCTCTTCAACGTAGAGGTAGTCTCCGAGGCGGAGTACGACCAGTACGTGGAAACCCTGCCTACCGGCCAGGTCACCGGCGACTACGACCGGCAGTACAACTCAGAATCAAGCGAAGTTAGGAGGTAGGAGGACGCTATGACTACTCTCGAATACACTTCGGAAGATTCCAGCACCAGGGTTGCACCCCGCGTAGTACCCGTCTCCAAGGGACGCATCGTCGTCAGTTGGATCACCTCCACTGACCACAAGACGATCGGGTACATGTACCTGATTTCGTCATTCATCTTCTTCTGCCTCGCAGGCGTGATGGCCCTGGTCATCCGTGCGGAGCTGTTTGAACCCGGTATGCAGATCCTGCAGACCAAGGACCAGTACAACCAGCTGTTCACGATGCACGGCACCGTGATGCTGCTGATGTTCGCCACCCCGCTGTTCTCCGGCTTCGCGAATGTCATCATGCCCCTGCAGATCGGTGCACCCGACGTCGCCTTCCCGCGGCTGAATGCCCTCGCGTTCTGGTTCTTCCTCTTTGGCAGCACCATTGCAGTGGCCGGCTTCATCACCCCGCAGGGTGCCGCGTCCTTCGGCTGGTTCGCCTACACGCCGTTGTCCAGCACCACGTTCTCTCCGGGTGTGGGCGGTGACCTCTGGGTCTTCGGCCTGGCTCTCTCCGGCTTCGGCACCATCCTCGGTGCGGTCAACTTCATCACCACGATCATCTGCATGCGTGCCCCGGGCATGACCATGTGGCGGATGCCGATCTTCACCTGGAACACCCTCGTGACGGCCATCCTGGTCCTGATGGCGTTCCCGCCCCTGGCGGCAGCACTCTTCGCCCTCGGCGCCGACCGCCGCTTCGGAGCGCATATCTTCGATCCCGAGCGTGGCGGTGCCATCCTGTGGCAGCACCTGTTCTGGTTCTTCGGCCACCCCGAGGTCTACATCATCGCGCTGCCGTTCTTCGGCATCGTCTCCGAGATCTTCCCGGTCTTCAGCCGCAAGCCGATCTTCGGCTACAAGGGCCTGGTGTACGCCACCATCGCCATTGCAGCACTGTCGGTGACTGTCTGGGCGCACCACATGTACGTGACCGGCGCGGTCATGCTGCCGTTCTTCGCCTTCATGACCATGTTGATTGCGGTGCCCACGGGCGTGAAGTTCTTCAACTGGATCGGCACCATGTGGCGGGGGTCCATTACGTTTGAGACGCCCATGCTCTGGAGCATCGGCTTCCTCATCACGTTCCTCTTCGGTGGCCTGACCGGAATCATCCTGTCCTCCCCGCCGCTGGACTTCCACGTCTCGGATACGTACTTCGTGGTCGCCCACTTCCACTACGTCATCTTCGGCACCGTCGTATTCGCCATGTTCGCCGGCTTCTACTTTTGGTGGCCCAAGTGGACCGGCAAGATGCTCAACGAACGCCTGGGCAAGATCCACTTCTGGCTCCTGTTCTTCGGCTTCCACGGCACTTTCCTGATCCAGCACTGGCTGGGCGTGCTCGGTATGCCGCGCCGCTACGCCGACTACCTGGTGGAAGACAACTTCACCGCGATGAACCAGTTCTCCACCATCGCCTCCTTCGTCCTCGGTGCTTCGATGATCCCGTTCTTCTGGAACGTGTACATCACCTGGCGCCATGGCAAGAAGGTAGAAGTGGACGATCCCTGGGGCTTCGGTGGCTCGCTCGAATGGGCAACATCCTGCCCGCCGCCGCGGCACAACTTCACCTCGCTGCCCCGGATCCGTTCGGAGCGTCCGGCCCTGGATCTGCACCACCCCGAGCTGCAGCAGCACGTCACTGACGATTCCGCCGCTGCCAAGGTATTCGGCCCCGGCGACCGGAAGGAAAAGGTCTAATGAAGGTTGAGACTAAGCTCTTCGCTTACATGACGCCGTTCTTCATCGTCGTCGGTGTGGTCTACGGCTACCTGGTCGAGTGGACAGAACCCGTTGGGTATCTGGCACTCTTCCTCACCGGTGGTATGTCCGGCATGATCGCCTACTACATCGGCTTCACCGGCAAGCGGGTTGGGCCCCGCCCCGAGGACCGCCTCGACGCCGAGATCCACGAGGGTTCCGGCGAGCAGGGCTTCTTCAGCCCCTGGAGCTGGTGGCCCCTGCTGCTGGGTGCCTCTGCAGCTATCGGCTTCCTGGGCATGGCAGTGGGCTGGTGGATCCTGTACATCGGTGCCGGCCTCGCCGTCGTCGCACTGGTTGGCTGGGTCTTCGAATACAGCCGCGGAAACCACGCCCACTAGGGCAGGCATAAGCAACAACACACGAAGGAAGGACCCGCAGGAAACTGCGGGTCCTTCCTTCTTTTGTGCCGGTTGGTTGCCGGGCTGGCAGACAGTGGCCCGCCAGCCTGCCAGTCGCCGGGCGGAACCGGTGTGGGGGAGCGGCGCCCCGTCCTGAGCCCCGGGGGAGTGGTGGACGGCGGCAAGCCGGTATTCTGGGACGGCAGCAGTTTTCCCAGCCGAAGGGGCAGAGTCGAAGCATGCGTAGTAACGGTCTTCCTGCCCGTCCGGGATGCCTGCGGTGAGTAACCGCCGGCTGCGCCTGATTACCGAGGGCATCGACCCTGCCGCGGGCGTTGCCAAGCACGTACAGCTCCAAGGCATCCTGCGCCGGTTTGTCGAAACGCATGCCGGGGCAGGGGAGATCATTCCGTCGGAACGGGAGCTCTCCGAGCACTTCGCCGTAGCCCGGATGACCATCCGGCAGGCAGTCGATGCACTGGTTGCCGACGGCGTCCTGGAGCGCGTCGTCGGGCTGGGCACCTACGTCGCCCGCCCGAAGATGGACCTGCAGGTACAGCTGACCTCCTACTCGGAGGAAATGCACCGCCGTGGCATGGTCCCGGACGCCCATGTCCTCAGCTTCGAACAGATCGGCGCCTCACAGCTGGTCGCACGTGAACTCCAGATCGAGCCGGGCCAGCCGGTGATCCGCTTCCGCCGGCAGCTGCTGGCCGACAGTGAGCCGATGAGCGTCGACGAAAACTTCATCCCGGCCCACTACGTTCCCGGCATCCTCGAGGAGGAGCCGCCTACATCGCTCTACAACGTGCTGAGCGAACGCTACGGACTGGTCATGGAGTGGGGCGAGGACACCATCGAGGCGACGGCAGCCTCTGCTTCCATCGCGCGCCTGCTCAACGTGGAGCTAGGCGCTCCGGTGCTGAAGATCCAGCGCCACGCGTACGTGTCGCGGGCGATGGTGGATTATTCGGTGTCTTATTACCGCGCCGACCGTTACAAGCTCTGGGTGCCGCTCCAGCGTCCCGGAGTGCGTACTCCGCGTTCATACCACCCGCACCGGCACCCAAACGCCTGAGACCCCCCCGGGAGCCTGCTGCGCCCCGGTTAGACCCCACTGCAGGAAGAGGAACACCACTATGGTCACCATTCGGATGTACAAGCGCGACGACGCGGGGGTGCTCCATTTCCGGGAGGCACTCTACGACGAGGATGACGGGCAGCTGATGCTGACCTCCGGGCCGGTGGGCTACGAAGGGTCAGCCAAGGTCCAGGACGTGGCCCCGGAGGCCGCCGAAGATCTGCTGCACGCCTTCGCCGTGGCCTCGGAAGAGGACGGTTACGAGGACATCCTGCCCGCAGACCAGCACTGGGTGATTGTCCAGTACGCGCTCAAGACCGCGGCGGGGACCGAGCGGGACCGGTACCTCGAACACAAGGCCACCCAGGCCATCTCCTCCTACTTCCTGTGGCGGGGACTGGGCGAGGTGGACCACACGGAGTTCGCGCCGTACAGGCTCAATATCTACTGCCTGGTCCCGGACGTGAAAAAGGCAGTGGCCGGGCTGAAGGTGGTGCTGCGGGATCCGCTGCTGGACTTCACCAAGCTGACCATCGGTTCGGCGCCCGTGTCGGACCCGGCGGCACTGAAGCAGCGCTACCCGCTTCCCGCGAAACGCCCGTTCACCCTGGCATAGCGGATCCCCCCGGCCGTGCCCCCAGAACTGGCACCGCAGGACCGGGGGAGCGGAAGCAAGACATAACAGAAGGGCCCGACCGGATCATCCGGTCGGGCCCTTCTGTTATGTACGGTTGCTCAGTTACCGCTGTTCGATCGATGCCTGGTCGTCGGCCTTGGCCTCAACCTCGGCAGGCGATTCGTGGTGGTGCGCATTCTCGAGTTCGGAAGGCGTCACCGGTGCGACACGGTCTTCGAAGAAGAAGTGCGACAGCTTGGCGCGGCGCTTTTCCTTTCCGGAGATCTTGCCGTTGGCGTCCGGCTGGGCCGGGATCACCTTGTGCGAGTCGAAGTCCACCAGGCGGTAGCGCTTGTACTCGTCCAGCGGCTCATGGACCTCGATGTACTCACCGTGCGGGAGACGGACAATGCGTCCGCTCTCAACACCGTGCAGGACAATCTCGCGGTCCTTGCGCTGCAGCGCCAGGGCGATGCGGCGGGCGATGATGAAGCCCAGGACCGGACCAACGAAGAACAGTACCCGCAGCCAGTACGTCACATCGTTCAGTGACACGTGGAAGTGGGTGGCAATGAGGTCCGAGCTGGCGGCTGCCCACATCACGCAGTAGAACGTGATGCCTGCGACGCCGACGGCGGTCCGGTACGGAGCATTGCGCGGGCGGTCCAGCAGGTTGTGGACACTCTTGTCCTTGGTCAGCCAGGCTTCGATCCACGGCCACATGAACAGCAGCGTGAAGACGAGGCCTGCAGGGCCCAGGGCGGGCAGCAGCACGTTCAGCGAGAGCGTGTTGTCACCCCACGGGAACGGAATGACCCACTCCAGCGGGAACGCGCCGATGAAGCCGGGCATCAGGCGCAGGGCGCCGTCGACCCAGCCGATGTACCAGTCAGGCTGGGTACCGGCGGACACGGGGGAGGGATCGTAGGGACCGTAGTTCCAGATCGGGTTGATCGTGAAGAAGCCCGCAATGATCGCGATGATGCCGAAGACGATGAAGAAGAAGCCACCGGCCTTCGCTGCGTAGACCGGGCCCACCGGGTAGCCGACAACATTGTTGTTGGTCCGGCCCGGACCGCGGAACTGGGTGTGCTTGTGAATGACCACCATAAAGAGGTGGATGGCAATCATCAGCAGGATCAGCGCCGGCACCAGGAGGATATGCAGCATGTACAGACGGCCGATGATCGCGGTACCCGGGAACTCACCACCGAAGAGGAAGAAGCTGATGTACGTACCAACCACCGGAACCGACTTGATCACACCGTCGATGATGCGCAGGCCGTTGCCGGAGAGCAGGTCATCGGGGAGGGAGTAGCCGGTGAAGCCAGCCGCGAGGGACAGGATCAGCAGGACGCCGCCCACCACCCAGTTGAGTTCACGGGGCTTGCGGAAGGCGCCGGTGAAGAAGACGCGGAGCATGTGCACCGAGACGGCTGCGACGAACAGCAGGGCCGACCAGTGGTGCACCTGGCGCATAAAGAGGCCGCCGCGGACATCGAAGGAGATGTTCAGGGAGGACTCGTAGGCCACGGACATTTCCACGCCGCGCAGGGGCACATAGCTGCCTGCGTAGTGTGTTTCGGCCATGGACGGGTCGAAGAAGAACGTCAGGAACGTTCCGGTCAGCAGCAGGATGACGAAGCAGTACAGCGCGACTTCACCGAACATAAAGGACCAGTGGTCAGGGAAGACCTTGCGGCCGAATTCCTTGACCATGGCGGAACCGCTGACCCGGGAGTCAACGAAGTTCGTGATGCGGCCCAGACGGGTTTTGGCCTCGTACGGGGTGGCAGAGGGAACACTCATGGTTAGCCACGCTCCCAGTAGCTCGGTCCGACAGGTTCGTGGAAGTCGCTCTGGGCGACCAGGTAGCCTTCGTCATCGACGGCGATCGGCAGCTGGGGCAGCGCGTGCCCCGCCGGACCGAAGATGACCTTGCATTCCTGCGTCACGTCGAAGGTCGACTGGTGGCAGGGGCACAGAAGGTGGTGCGTCTGCTGCTCGTAGAGGGCAACAGGGCAGCCAACGTGCGTGCAGATCTTGGAGTAGGCGACAATGCCGTCCACTGCCCAGTCCTCGCGCCCGGGGGACGGGTTAAGGTCCTCGGGGTTCAGGCGCATCAGCAGGACGACGGCCTTGGCCTTTTCCTCCAGCTTGTGCTCGGGCAGGTCATTCAGGCCATCGGGGATGACGTGGAAGGCCGAGCCCAGGGTGACATCCGAAGCCTTGATGGCCGTGCCGCTGGGATCGCGGGTCAGGCGGGTGCCCTCTTTCCACATGGTGTGGCGGAGGGTGTTGCCCGGAAGCGGACCCAGGTCGCGGAAGACGGCGATAGCCGGCAGCGGTGCCAGGATCATGGCGCCGAGGAGGGTGTTGCGGATCAGCGGACGGCGCTTGATGCCCGTTTCCTCGATGATGTCCCCAACCATCTTCTCGGCAATGACGCGGTCCTCTTCGGGACGGATTTCATGCCGTTCTTCCACGATTTCGTGGTCCGGCATAAGCGTCTTGGCCCAGTGGACAATGCCGACGCCGATGCCAAGCATGGCGAAGGCGGTGCCCAGTCCCAGGAGGATGTTCTGCAGCCGCAGTTCGGCGATGCTGGCATCGTCCAAGTGGATGCTGAAGTATCCGATGAAAAATACGATGGTGCCGATGATCGACACGATGAACAGGCTCGCCACCTGCCGCTCCGCCCGCTTTTCGGCGCGGGGGTTTGTGTCGGCTAGACGAGGGCGGTGTGGGGGAAGTCCCGGATCCTGGAACTTCTCCTCATCTCCCTGGCCAGCCGTAGCGACGGTGCCCGAGGTGTTCGGACTGCCGTGACTATGGTCGCCCATGATCCCCCTCATCCTTCTCTGAAAACTGCATTTATAGACCTATATGTAACTGTGATGTCACCCGTGGAGGTGAGCGCGGCTGTGGCTAGGAAGACCGGGAGGTCAACCAGATGGTGAAAGCGATGATGATTCCCAGACCAGCGGTCCAGATGAACAGACCCTCGGATACCGGACCCAGCGAGCCCAGCTGGGCTCCACCGGGGGAGCCGCTGGACTCGATGTCCTTCAGGAACGTGATGATGTCCTGCTTGTCTTCGGGGGTGATGTTGGTGTCGCTGAAGACAGGCATGTTCTGCGGACCCGTGACCATGGCCTCGTAGATGTGCTTTTCGCTGACGCCGTCCAGGCTCGGAGCGAACTTGCCGCGCGTCAGTGCGCCACCGGCGGCGGCGGCGTTGTGGCACATGGCGCAGTTCACGCGGAAGAGCTCGCCGCCGTTGGCGGATGCTTCTTCATCGGAGGTGTCGGCCTCAAGGTGTTCCGAGTCCGGAACGGAGGGGCCGGCACCAAGGCTGGAGACGTAGGCGGCCAGCTCAGCGGTCTGCTCGTCGTCGAACTGGACGGGCTTCTCCTGGGCCTGGGGGCCCTGCATGGCCATCGGCATACGGCCGGTTCCGACCTGGAAGTCGACCGACGCTGCGCCGACGCCTACCAGGGAGGGGCCGTTTTCCGTACCGGTGGCTTCAATGCCGTGGCACGTTGCACAGTTGGCGACGAACAGCTTCTCGCCCTCGTTGACGTCTTCGGCAGTGTACGTGGTGGTTGCAGCCTGGGCCTGGTTGGCTCCATTGGCCACGGCATAGAGACCACCCGTAACGAGGAGTCCCAGCAGCAGCAGCGCGACTGCTGCGAGGGGATGGCGCCGCCTTTGCGATAGTGCCTTCACTTCGTAGTTCCTAACTTATGTGGTCTTTGGGAAACAGGTGCCACTTTGAAGTATTTCGTGGGGTGCGGGTCCTCAAGCAGTGTTACTTGAGGAAGTAAATGATGACGAACAGGGCAATCCAGACCACATCAACGAAGTGCCAGTAGTACGAAGTTACGATCGCCGAGGTTGCTTCGAAGTGTCCGAAGCGCTTGGCGGCGTAGGCACGGCCGATGATGAAAAGGAACGCGATCAGGCCGCCGGTCACGTGCAGGCCGTGGAAACCGGTGGTCAGGTAGAACGCGGAACCGTAGGAGTTCGACGAGAGGGATACACCTTCAGAGACCAGCATGGCGTATTCGTAGGCCTGTACGGAGACGAAAATCGCTCCGAGTACGAAGGTCAGCAGGAACCACTCAGTCATGCCCCAGCGGGAAAGCTTCAGGAGCCCTCCGGTGCGGCGTGCCTGAAGACGTTCTGCGGCGAAGACGCCAGCCTGGCAAGTGAAGGAACTGGAAACAAGGATCACCGTGTTCACGAAAGCGAACGGGACGTTCAGCTTCTCGGTCTCCATGGCCCACAGGTCGCTCGAGGTCGAGCGAAGGGTGAAATACATGGCGAAGAGAGCAGCAAAGAACATCAGTTCGCTGGAGAGCCACACCACGGTTCCTACGGAAACCATATTGGGGCGGTTCAGCGTGGGGTGAGCCGGGGTACTGGGGGCATGGGTCGCTGTTGTCACATAGACATTATGGCGGTAAAACTGCCCAGTTCTCCAACAGATCAGGGCCAACGGCGCGTCCCCAGCCGACCCCGCCGCCCCGGATCCCTGTATTGGCGCGGAAATAGCCGTCCCAGAAAGAAATCAGCATTTTCTACGAATCGTAGATAACCTAGGGTGTGTGACTACGATTCCGAGTTCCGGTGACACCTGGCCGAGCCTGATTACCGCGCTGATCAGCCGCGAAAACCTCTCCACCGAGCAGACCCGCTGGGCCATGTCCACCATCATGGCGGGCAACGCCACCGACTCGCAGATTGCGGGGTTCCTGGTCGCCCTGCGGGCCAAGGGCGAGACCGTGGACGAGCTCACCGGGCTGGTCGAGGCAATGGTCGCCAGCGCGCGGCCCATCAACATTCCGGGAGAGACCCTGGACATTGTGGGCACCGGGGGAGACCGGCACAACACCGTGAACATCTCCTCCATGGCGGCACTGGTATGTGCCGGGGCTGGGGCGAAGGTGGTTAAGCACGGTAACCGAGCGGCGTCGTCGGCCTCGGGGTCCGCGGACGTGATCGAGGCGCTGGGGGTCCGGCTGGACCTGTCCGTCGACCGGGTGGCACAGGCTGCCGTCGAGGCCGGGATCACCTTCTGCTTCGCCCAGGTCTTTCATCCGTCCATGCGCTTTGCCGCCGTGCCCCGCCGCGAGATGGGGGTGGCCACGGCCTTCAACTTCATGGGGCCGCTGACCAATCCGTCCAATCCCAGTGCCTCCGCCATCGGCGTCGCCGACGCCCGCCTGGCGCCGCTGATGGCCGGCGTGCTGGCCCGGCGCGGGGTGCGGGCCCTGGTGTTCCGCGGCGGTGACGGTCTGGACGAGATGACGACCACCGGTGTCTCCACTGTCTGGGAGGTCCGTAATGGCACCGTAGAGGAGTCCGTAGTGGATCCCCTGGATCTCGGGATCAGCCGGGCCACGCTGGAGGACCTGCGGGGCGGTGACGCCGCCGCTAATGCCGCGGTGGTGCGCAGCGTGCTGGCGGGGGACAAGGGGCCGGTACGTGACGCCGTCGTGCTGAACGCGGCCGCAGCCCTGGTGGCGCTGGACCGGGATGCCGACGGGCCGCTGACGGACCGCCTGGCCCGCGGACTTGTCCGTGCCTGTGACGCGATCGACAGCGGTGCCGCCCAGGCCGCGCTGGACCGGTGGGTGGCCGTCACCCAGTAAGCGGGTCCGGGCCGCCGGCAGTGGTCAGCGGATGCGACTAGCTGTCGAAGCCGAGCGAAAAAGCCGCGTCGAGGTCGTGCTGGGAGTAGGCCCGGAAGGCAATCTGCGTGGTGGTGCCGATGACGCCGTCGACCTTGGACAGGCGGTTGGCAATTGCGTCGGCCAGGTCCTCGTGCCGCTGCACTCGGGCGATGGCGATCAGGTCGCATTCACCGGTCACGGAGTAGACCTCGCTGATGCCGTCGATCTCGGAGATTTCCTCCGCGCATTCCGGGATCCTGGCGGAGTCGGTCTGGATGAGTACAAAAGCGGTGATCATGGCGGGGCCTTCCTAAACGCGGTGGTGTCGACTGCTGCTCTCTTTGAGCCTAGTGGATGGAACGGTGCCGGCGGCCGGAAATCACGGTCCACGCCAGGCGCCGGCCCAGCAGGAACGCGCCCAGCACCACGAGGGTGACCACCTGGAAGCTGACGGCGGTTCCACCCCCGGCCAGTGCGCGGAGGCCCAGGCCGGCGGCGACGGTTCCCAGCCAGATGATGGTGCCTGCAGGCCACAGCTGCGCCGGACGGCGCCAGGCGCGCATGGCCCCCCACGAGAGCAGGCAGGCGATGAGGAACGGCAGCGCGGTGGCCAGGATGCCGGGTACGGTCAGGCCGTGCTCGTGGCTTTGGCGGCCGAGGGCGGCAAAAACGATGATGAGGACAAGGTCCATCCCCAGCACTGCCGGCCATCGTGCGGCGTTGACGGTGTTGGCGGCGGGGGTGGCGGACGGTGCGGCAATTCGGGTCACGGAGAGTCCTCCGGTGCGGTGAGGGTGCGGTTTTCGCGGACGTAGGGGCCGAGGAGTTCCCGAACACGGTCCTCGACCATCTCCGGCCCGGTGCCGGACTCCAGCAGCCGGGTGGACGAATGCACGATGGCGTTGATGAGTTCGGCCGTCACCAGCGGATCCGGAACGCCCATCGCGGTCAGCGTCTCCACCAGCGGAGTGAGCAGCTGGCGGTGCATCATGGCACTTTGGTTGTCGAGTTCCTCGCCCGGGGCGACGGCGGCCAGCGCGTTCCCGACGGCGTGCTCACCCTCCGCCACCAGGCGGATGTTCGTGAGCACGTAAGCCATGATGCGGTCAGCGGGTTCCGGCTCCGCATCCATTGCTTCCCGCACCCGCTGCGTCCAGCGCGGGAAAACATCCAGCACCAGGGCATGGAGGAGGTCCTGGCGGGACTTGTAGTACTGGTAGGCGCTCGGACGGGCAAGGCCCGCCAGCGCAGCCACGTCGGCCATGCTGGGGGCCTCGCCGGTGCGGGCCAGGAGGGTGCGTGCCGCGTCCAGCAGCGCCCGCTGCTGTGCCGCCCGGTGTTCGGCCACCGTGGGCGCAGTGATTCGGGGCACTTATGCCCTCCTGTTCGTGCTCTGGCTAGCTTGAGAGGCGTCCATCCACCATCTCGACGACGCGGTCGCAGTGGTGCAGGACGTCGTGATCGTGCGTCACCATAACTGTAGCAACGCCGCGCTCATGGGTTTCCCGGGCGAGCAGGGCAACCACTTCCTGGCTGCGGGCGCGGTCCAGTGCGGCGGTCGGCTCATCCACCAGCAGCAGCGACGGCCGGTTCACGAGTGACCGCGCAATCCCGACCCGCTGGCGCTCCCCGCCGGAGAGCTGGTCGGGGCGGCTGCGGGCCTTGTGCTCCATGCCTACGGCCGCGAGGAGTTCCAGGGGATCGAGAGTGTCCCGGGAGCCCGCAAGCTTCTGTATCAGGCGCAGCTGTTCGGCGGCATTCAGCGCCGGAATCAGGTTCCCGGACTGGAACACGAAGCCGATCTCCTGCAGGCGGAACCGCGCCCGGGCTGCTTTGCTGAGCGAGCCAAGGTCCACGTTGTTCACCCGGACGGTCCCGGAATCAGGGGTGGTGAGGGCTCCGGCCACGGCCAGTAGGCTGGACTTTCCGGCCCCGGACGGGCCGACGACGGCTACCATCTCGCCCGGCCGGACGCTGAGGGAGACGTTATCCAGGGCCTGAACCGTGCTCTCGCCGTCGCCCAGGGCTAGGTTGGCCGACTCGACCAGCAGTCCGCCGGTACGCGTGCCGGCATTGCGTTCTTCGGTTGCGGTGCTCATCTCTGTCCTCCAAGGGCTGCCAGGGGATCTACGCGGGAAATCCGGACGATGGCCAGGGCGGCGCCCACCAAACCCAGGGTGATCGTCAGGACCGTGGCCGTCAGGATGGGAGTGGCCTCAAGGGCGAAGGGCATGGCCGTACCGCCCAGTCCGGCACCCATGGCGAGGCCGGCCAGTATGCCGACGATGGTGGAGGCGACCAGGATGATGGCCGCCTGGAGCAGCCCGTCACGCAGCAGGTATCCGGTGGAGGCGCCCACAGCGCGCAGCACCGCGAGTTCATACTTCCGCTGGATGGTCCAGACCGTGAAGAACGCGCCCACCACCAGGGCACAGATGGCGTACAGGAAGATCTGGATCATTTCCAGGGTCATGGTTTCGGCGGAGTAGCCGGGGGAGGCGTTGAAGGATTCCGCCAGGGTCGAGGTAACTGTTCCGGCGGCTTCATCGCCGGCGGCGAAATCGATCTCCACACCGTCGGCTGCCTTCAGGGCAATGGTGCTGGCGGTGTCGAAGTCGACGCCGGACACGGTATCAGCGGTCGGCGCCCCGGGGGCACTCTGTCCGCTGGCCAGATACTGCCAGGTGTCCAGCGGCAGGTAGGCCAGGTCAACGTGCCCGAAGGTCTCCTGCCCATCGGTGTAGCCCACGACGGTCAGTTCGACGCCGATCCGTTCCAGGGTGACGACGTCGCCGATGTCCAGGCCTTCGTCGGCGGCGGTGGCGGAAACGACGATCTCGTCGGGGGCGGCAATGCTGCGGCCTTCACCGACCGTCGGCGCCAGGAAGGAACCGTCCTCGATCCCGAACAGCGCCAGGTCCACCTGGGTGCCGTTGCCGGTGGTGCCGTTCATCATGGCGGTGCCCATCAGGGCGGCCTCCGCGACGCCGGGCTGTTCGGCCCACACCGCAGCCTGGTGCTCGTCCACCACACTGCGGGAGAAGGCATTGTCGGTTTTGGTGCCTTCATTGAAGGCAAAGGCGGTTGCCGGCATGGCCTTCAGGCCGGACACGCCGTCGTTAACGAGTCCGGAGGACAGACCGGACAGCAGGACCATAAGTACGGCAATGAGCGCGACGACGCCACCCATCAATCCGAACCTGGCCCGGGCAAAGCGCAACTCGCGCAGCGCTAGGAACATCGGAACCCCTTGATTGAATCGGAACGTTGCCAACACGGTGTTGGTAACATACCAACATAATGTCAGAAAGAGTCGGCCGGGGTGAAATGCGCACCCTGCACTTGCCGGGGCCGGGGGGTGGCTGACATGGATGCAGTTCGTCTGCTGTGCTTGTTCCATGCCCAGGCATGGAACTTCGGCACGCGGCTCCGGACGTCCGGCCCGACGGTGGAGGTACGTGCGTCGGCTGGGCATAGTGGTGCTGCTGGTGCTGATTTTTGAATACGTCGTCCTGCCGCAGCTGGTGGGCACCGACAATGTGCTCCGGTCATTGGTCCGCTTGCCGCTGTTCGTGCTCGTCGGGGCCGTGTGCCTGGAAGTGGGCTCCTGGCTCAGCTACAGCGCCCTGACACGGGTCGTGCTGCCCGGCACCTCGCGGCCCTCTTATTTCACGCTGGTACGGATCGACCTGTGCGACACCGCCATCAACCATGTGGTGCCGGGTGGGGGAACGACGTCGGCCGCAGCCCGGTTCCGGCTGCTGACCCTGGCCGGGACGCCGCCACAGGATGCGCTCAGCGCCGCCACCATCCAGGTTCTGGGTGCGAACCTGGTGCTCGGCGCCTTGTTCGGGCTGGGGTTGCTGTCCATGCTGGGGAAGGTGAATACGAGCCGCGACTACGCGGCCGCCGGGATAGTGGTGCTGGTGCTTTTCGCAGCGGTGGTGGCGCTGCTGACCATCCTGGACCGGCACCTGCAGGGGGCGGTGCGCACAGCGCGCGCGGTGGCGCGGGCGGTTCCGGGGCTCCATGAGGACTCCGCCGAGAGGTTTGTCCGGACGGTGGCAGATGAAACACGGATGTTCCGTGCCCACCCGCGCCGGCTGCTGGCCGGGATCTCACTGGCAACACTGCGGTGGATCCTCGATGCCGCCTGCCTGTGGGTGTTGCTGGCCGCGTTCGGCCACGTGCTGGGGCCGGGCGAGCTGCTGGTGGCTTATTCGCTGGCGGGGCTGGTGGCGATGGTTCCGCTGACCCCCGGTGGGGTGGGCCTGGTGGAAGGGCTGCTGGTGCCTACGCTGGCGGGCTTCGGAACGCCGTCGGGCATCGCGGTCCTGGGCGTCCTGTCGTGGCGGATCATCCAGTTTTGGCTGCCGATCCCGGTGGGGGCGCTGGCCTATCTGTCACTGCGATTTGGGGTGCTGCGCCACGGACACCGCGGACGCCGGGAGATAGTCCTCACCGGCGCCCGCGGTGCCGCGGCTCAGCAGGCGGGCACTCAGGACCAGATGTCGTCCCCGCGCAGCGTGGCGTCGGCGCCGCCGTCGGTGTAGATGGTCTGTCCCGTGGTGTGGGTGTTCTCCTCGGAGGTCAGCCAGACCAGGAGACGGGCGATGACCTCCGGTTCGGAGTGGCCGTTCAGCGGCATGGGCACATTGGCATCCACCATGGCCCGTCCCTCAGGAGTGGACAGCAGGTCGCGCGTCATGGCGGAGGTCACGGTGCCGGGTGCCACGGCGTTCAGCGGGATGCCGGCGCCGGCAAAGGCGGGGCTGATGCTTTCGCGGCGGACCCAGCGGCTCAGGGCACGCTTGCTGGAGGGGTAGTTCAGGTAGCCGGTCTGGGGACCGGCGTCGGCGAGCTCCTGGCCGATCCGCAGGGCTTCCTCTTCGTTGCCGGCGAGCATGGCGTCGACGAGTTCGGGGGAGTTGGCCTGCAGGCTGGCCATGGAACTGACGACGGCGGCGCGGGGTGCGCTGCTCTTCGCCAGGGTCGGAGCCAGTTCGGTCAGGAAATCGGTGACGCCGAAGAAGTTCACGGCAACGGTGATCGGGGCGGGGGCGGAGATGCCGGCGCAGGCGATCACGGCGTCGACGTTGCCACCGGCAAGTTCAATAGCTTTGGCGACGGCGGCGGAGCGGCCCTCGGGCTTGCTGAGGTCCGCTTCGACGTCGGCGTTGCGCAGGTCGACACCGATGACGGTGTTGCCGCGCTCCTTCAGGATGGCGGCGGTGGCTGCTCCGATGCCTGAAGCTGATCCGGTCACAATATAGGTTCTAGTCATGTTTACAGTGTAGACCTGTCAGGCCTGCCGGTGGGCTTCAGTGGAGCAGCTGCTGCCAGTCCGCGGGCACCCGGTCGGCGGGTCCAGGAACGGACTGCCCGAACGGATGGTGTGCGGGCGGGGCCAGTTCCGGTCCGGCGAAGACCGAGGAATCCGCATAGTTCCAGAACCAGTCCTCGCCGGGCTCGAAGCTCCGGATCACGGGGTGCCCGGTTTGCTGCTCATGCAGGGTCGCGTGTTGCCCGGGGGAGCTGTCGCAGCAGCCGATGTGCCCGCATTCGGCGCACCGGCGCAGGTGGTACCACCACCCCTGGAGCTGGTCGCATTCCACACAGCCGGGACCGCTGGGTGGTACTTCCTGGTTGATGCCGGGCAGGGGATCCATAAGGGTGCTCCTTCCGTGTTGCACAGCTGTCGGTGCACTGGCGGAACTGCCGGCGCCGTGCACTCCACGCTAGCCATCCGGCCGGCCCGGCAACAGGTGCAAGGTTTCCGGTGGCGCCTGACGACCTGCAGATGGTGTCCCCTTAGAGGGATGCCGCCCGGCGTTGCAGCACCTCGCGTTCGCGGAGGTTCTTGGCGAGGCGTGCAGCCGTGGTGAATTCCGCACGGGCTTCGTCGGTCCGGCCCAGGCGCGCGAGCAGTTCGGCGCGCACACTGGGCAGCAGGTGGGACCCGGACAGCGTTCCCTCCAGACCGTTCACGATGGCGAGGCCCGCCTCGGGGCCGGTGGCCATCGATACCGCTACGGCACGGTTGAGTTCGACCACCGGGCTGGGGGAAATGCGTGCCAGCGCTTCGTAGAGGACCACAATGCGCGGCCAGTCGGTGTCGTCCGCGCGGGCGGCGGTGGCATGGCATTCGGCGATGGCCGCCTGCAGGGCGTAGCTGCCCCGGGCTCGGCCCAGTCCGCCCGCCAGACGGTCGGCGCTGGCCAGTGATGCCCGGCCGCGTTCTATCTGCGCCCGGTCCCAGCGGGTGCGGTCCTGGTCCGCCAGCAGGACCGGCCCGCCGTCAGGACCCGAGCGGGCAGCGAAGCGCGAGGCAGAGAACTCCATGAGGGCGACCAGGGCATGTGCTTCGGGTACCCGCGGAATAAGACCGGTGAGGATCCGCCCGATCCGCAGTGCCTCGGCTGCAAGGGCCGGGCGGGTCCAAGTCTCTCCGGTGGTTGCCGCGTACCCCTCGGTGAACATCAGGTAGATGACGTGCAGCACGCCGCGCAGCCGCGGCGTCCATTCATTGGGTTCGGGCGGCTCAAAGGGAACCCGGGCTGCGGCAAGGGTTTTCTTGGCCCGGACAATGCGCTGCTGCACTGTGGCCACCGGCACCAGGAACAGCCGGGCGATCTCCTCGGCGCTGAGTGAGCCTACGACCCGCAGCGTCAGCGCAATCTGCGCCTCGGTGGAAAGCACCGGATGGCAGGCAGTAAAGAGCAGCCGGAGCACGTCGTCCGGCAGTGGGTCCCACTCCGGGGCGGCCTCGTCCTGAATCCCGCGTGCCAGCAGTTCGTAGCGGTCCTGCAGCAGCCCAGCCCGCCGCCACCTGTCAATGGCCCGCCGTTTAGCCACGGCAGTGATCCAGGCGCCGGGGTTGCGGGGAATGCCTGTCCGGCTCCAGGCGACCAGCGCGTCGGCGACGGCGTCCTGAGCCGCGTCTTCAGCCAGGCCGACGTCGCCGGTCACCCTGGCCAGGGCGGCAACAATCCGGGCCCCTTCGATGTGCCAGAGCGCATCGACCCGACCCCTGACTGCTGCCTGATCCACGGTTACCTGTTTTCTACTTGTTTTCCGCGTTCAGCTTCTCTTCTTCCTTCCGCCACAGCTCTTCCTTCTGGATGTATTCGTTGTCCGCAAAGTCGGCGAAATCGGAGGCTTCCGTCACGCGGCGCACTTCCAGCTTTGATCCGGGACCCAGCGGGCAGCGGCGGGCCCACTCGGCGGCTTCCTCGCGGGAGCCCACCTGCACGATCCAGAACCCGTTGAAAAGCTCATGGGTTTCCCCGTAGGGCCCGTCGGTGATCAGCGGCGGATCCTCGGCAAAATCCACCACGAATCCGCTGCCCTCGGAGATATCCGCCAGGCCTTCACCGCCCAGCATCACGCCGGCGTTGATCATGGATTCGTTGTAGGCGCCCATCTGGTTGATGATCTGCTCGAAGGGGATGTCCTTGGAGGCTTTCACTGCCTCGTCGGTGGCCCGCATGGTGAACATGTACTTCATGGCACTCTCCTTGCTGTCTGATTCCTGGAAGGTGCTGCTGCGCCTCCTACTATGACGTCGAGCGGGCAGGATGAATATCGACAGCGCGCAAAAAATCTTTTCCTCCTGCCGTGCCTGAGGGCCCGGGCGGAACTATTGCGCGAGCTCCCAGATATGGCCGTCCGGGTCCTGGAAGCTGGCGGTACGGGGACCCCACGGCCGGTCCATCGGCCCGTTAAGCAGCCGCACCCCGCGCCGGACAAGGTTCTCGCACAGGGCGTCGACGTCCCGGACCGGAACGGTCAGCTGGAAGCGGCAACCGGCTCCGGCGCCGCCCACTTCAGCGGGAGCGATCAACTCGGGCGCAGCCGTCGTCACCAGAAGGTTGACGAGGACGTCGCCGAACTTAAAAACCACCGAGTCCTCGTCTTCGAAGATCACTGGAAGGCCAAGGATGTCCTGGTAGAAATACTTCGCGGCGGCAGTATCCTCGACGAACATCGTGACGGCGGCGATGCCTGTGGCCCATGGCTGCATGCGAAACTCCTCTGTCTGGCTGCGATGCTCCATGCGGCACGGTAACTTCACCGGGGACCGGCACGCAACGGGCAGCGGAGGCCCGTTGGTTCCCGAAGTTCCCTGTGCGGACGACGGCGTTGTCCGCACCCGATTGCGCCCCGCGTTCCGGGCCGGGAGGCGGGGTTCTACAGTGTGGTGCATGGCCGTGATTCAGGTGCGCCTCCTGGGGCAGCCGTCAATCGAGTGCCCGGCCGGTGACGGGAGGCAGCCCCGTGGTCGGAAGGGCTGGGGGCTGCTCACTTACCTGCTGCTGCACCGCACTCCCACACCGCGCGGCCAGCTCGCCGCGATGCTGTTCCCCGATGCCGGGGATCCACTCGGGGCCCTGCGCTGGCACCTGTCGGACCTGCGCCGCGTGCTGGGCCCCGGCTCGGTGCTGCAGGGCGATCCGCTGATTCTGCGGCTGCCGCCGTCATCGTCCTGCGACGCCGACACCGCCACACCCTGGTCAGCGGACACCCCGTCCGCCGAACTGCTCGAGCGGCTGGAGTTCGCTGACTGTCCCGGTTTCGATACCTGGCTGACCGTGGAACGCCACCGGCTGCGGCACTTCGTCGAAACAGCGGCCTACGAAAGGGGCTTGGCTGCCCTCGCCGACGGCAATACCGGAAGTGCCGTGAAGTTCGCCGCGCAGGCCGTCAGCCTGGACCTGCTCAACGGGGACTTCCACGCACTGCTTGTCCGCGCCCTCCTGGCCGGCGGGGACCGCAGCGGAGCCCGGGAGCAAGCCGCCCGGTGCACCCGCCTTTTTGCCGAACAACTTGGTCTGGGCATGCCCGCTGAAGTCCAGCAGGCACTGGCCGCCCCGGATGTCAGGATCAGCGCCCTGCCAGCCACCGGCGTCGCGGTCAGGTCCTACCTGGAAGCGGCCGCGTCCTGTCTCGCCGCCGGTGCCACCGCATCCGCACTGGCGCACCTGCGGGTGGCCGGCGGCCTGGCCGAACGGACCGGGGACCGCCAGCTGCAGGCCGAGGCGCTTCTGGCCCTCGCCGGCGCCCTGATCCACGGTGCCGGCGGCCGCGGCGCCGAGGTCGCCGACCTCCTGCACCGCGTGGTGTCACTCTCCGGGCCGGACGGCAGCCCTGCCGTGCAGGCGGCCGCGTACCGGGAACTGGGATTCCTCGCCGTGCAGCGCGGCTTTCCGGCGAGCGCGCTTCGCTGGCTGGACCGGGCGTTGGCGACGGCGGCGGGACTGGCGGACGAAACGGCCAGGGTATTGGGCGTCCGCGGCATGCTCGCCACCGATACCGCTGACTATCCCGCAGCCGCCGATGCGCTGGGCAGATCGGCGGGATTGAGCACCGGCATCCACCGGCAGGAGGTGTTTGCGCATGCCATGCTGGGCCGGCTGTACCTGCTCACGGGGCAGCACCGCACCGCCGCTGAGGAACTCGACGCATCCCTGGTGCTCCTGGCACGTGAGCACTGGGCCGCGTTCCGGCCGCTGGTGGAAGCCCTGCGAAGCGAGGCATACCTGCTTTCCGGTGCTTCTTCGGAGGCGGAGGAGATGGCCGACCAGGCGGTCGCGCTGGCCGAGGCGATCGGGGACCGCTGTTATCTGGACGCGGCGTTCCAAGCCAAGGCCCGGGTCCTGCTCGCTGCCGGCGAGCGGGCTGCCGCGGGAGAATGGATCCGCCGCGGGCTCCGCCCCGATCCTTGGTACCGCTGGTTCCGGGGACGGAACCTGGACCTTGCCTGCACTGTGGCGCTGCATTCGAATCCGCCGCTGGCACTCGGGTACGCACGGGAACTAAGTGAATTGTCCTGCCGCTACGGCCACGATGAACTCACTGTCCGGGCCTATTCTTTCCGGGCGGCGCTGGGGGACTCGGCCGTGGAAACGGCTATTCCGCTAATGGCCGCCCGGATCACCAATCCCCGGCTGCGGGCCGATCTGGCCGACCTTGCACACGGCACCGCACACGCCGGGGTCGAACACTGAGAGGGTCAGAGAGCACAGGGGCGGGATGTAAGCCCCGCAAACACAAGGACGTGAGGATCATGACGGAAACGCAAACCAGTCCCGACCGGGAACTGAAGGCGAGGCTCCGGGCGGTGTGGGCGCTTGGGAACTACACAGCCGTAGCCACCGAGATCATTCCCGGCCTGGGGCCGGTGCTGGTGGAGGCCTGCGCCATTACGGACCGGGATGAAGTCCTGGACGTCGCGGCAGGTACGGGCAACGCAGCAATTCCGGCTGCGGAGACCGGCGCCAACGTGACTGCCTCGGACCTGACACCGGAACTCCTGGAATCAGGGAAACGGATAGCGCGGTCCCGGGGAGCGCACCTGAGCTGGGTGATGGCCGACGCCGAATCGCTTCCGTTCGCGGACGGCTCCTTCGACGCGGTCATCTCCTGCGTAGGAGTGATGTTCGCCCCGCACCATGGGCAGGCGGCGTCGGAAATGGCGCGTGTGTGCCGGCCGGGCGGACGGATCGGGCTGATCAACTGGACCCCGGAAGGTTTCATCGGGCGCATGTTCGCTACCATGAAGCCGTACGCGCCGCCTCCGCCTCCCGGAGCGCAGCCACCGCCATTGTGGGGAAACCCCGAGCATGTGGAGTCGCTCCTGGCGGGCAAGGTGCAGAATTTCACAGCCGCACGCCGGACCCTGCGTGTTGACCGGTTCGAGACGCCGGCGGATTTCCTGGGCTTCTTCAAAACGAATTACGGTCCCACTATTGCGGTGTACAAATCGCTTGGGGACAGCCCGGACCGCGCTGCTGCACTGGATGCGGAGCTGCTGGACCTGGTGAGCCGTTTCAGTTCCGTCGCCGGCACTACGGCCATGGACTGGGAGTATCTGCTGCTCACCGCGCGTCGCGCTTAGGGGAGTGGGATGGGGGAGTGGCCCTGGGTCCGCGCCGATCAGGAAGCCCGCCGCGCACAGCTCCCACTGCCTGCGGCGCATGTGACTGGAGGGTTCACGTCTTACCCATACGTCACAGACCTTGGGATACTGACGGAACCAGTAGCGCCTTGTGTACAGCTGATGTTGCCTACGGGCGATCCAGCCAGCATCAGCTGTACACAAGCGGCACGGACCGGCGCCCGTCGTGAAGCAGGGATGCTGCCGGAGAGGCGGCTCAGGGAATTCGGTCACCACCCGGGACCACAGCCACCAGCACCGCACCGCACCGGACCGGAGGAAATCCTGCCGGGGAACCCGGGGTTAGGGGAGTGGCTCCGGGGGAGCGGTGCCAGGGGAGCGGATCGCCCAGCCCGCGCAGTTCCTAGGCGCCAGGTCCGCTGATCGACACCTCGCCGGTGTTCAGAGTCTGCTTGAGGCAGTCTGCGATGCGCTGTGCATCTTCCGCCGTTGCCGATACAACCAGCCTGATTCCCAGATGCGACGACGGGAAGTCGGCGGACTGCAGTGATTCTTCGATGCTTGGATCATCAAGGCACTGGCTGTATGGGCCGCTGCGGGGACCCGTAACCCCGAGATTCCAGCGGTCGCTTTGTGGGGTCTTTGGTTCGGAAGCAGCACCGCCGGCGCCGCAGCCCACCATGGACAGCACGACGGCACCCGCGATAACCGGGGCTAAGGTCCAAAGCCGCATGATTCCTCCTGGCTTCGCGCGGTGCTGGCGATGGCAGCGACCCTACACGAGACCACGGCTGGCCTCCGTGTGCCGGTCCGGCCGGTTCAGCTTTCTGGCGCCAATGTGTGGGCCCGTGGGCGATCTACTGTACAGATAACGGCCTTATAACCGCCGCATAAGCCCGTTATCTGCACACTAGATGACCGGTTGGTCCGGATAAGCCCGTTATCTGCACACTGAACACCGGCCGCACGGAAGCAGTCACCAGAGGCTGCACCCGGGCGTCCGTCGCGCACAGGCTCCCGCAGTCTGATGGCATTCTGTTTGGAGGAGTCCCATCCGACTCAGGTGGCAAAGAACTTGGAAGCCCGGTCAGGCCGGCCCCGGGGGACCTCCTCCTGAACGCTAGTTGACATAATGTGGATTATCGGCGTTTACGTTGGGGTCCCGAAAGGAGCCAAACCGCCATATATGCCCGTGAACGTCTATGTGCCCGAAACTGACGCTAATCCCCCGGTTTTGAGCGCTTTTGAGTGCATTTTGGTGCTGCGGTGGTGTCCGGCCGGCCGCTGGAGCTTTTGAACAGTTGGACGGCACGATGCGGCATCCGGCTGCACCTGCGGCCTGATGGCCTGGAATGCGTAACCTGGTTCAGCAATTCCGGTCCTCCGCAGACCATCCGGACCGCACAGCGATGAGTTGACATAACGTCCTCCGGACAGCCGGACGGCTTCTGGTGCGGGTTGACATAACCGCCTGCCAACACTTCCCCGCAGCTGAAACCGTTGAAGGTGGTCCACCTTTTTCCGTCCGGCCGCACACCATGCTGCCGCCTGAATCCGGTTGACATAACGCCTCCCACCAGCCGCAGGGACGGGTTGCATGGTTGACATAACCTAGCTGCCGGGCACTGTCCTGCCGCGGAGCCGAACCGTGCACTGAGGCTACCCCGGCGGGAATACCAAAACCCGACGGGATGTTGGTCACTTTCGAGGCGAATTAAGCAATCCGGGGTCCGCCACACCTGTACGGTTTGGTGCAGCGACTTACGTTGCCCTATATGATCTACGCTTCACCCCCCACAATCAGGAGATAAGCACAAGAAAATGGCTACCGATTACGATGCCCCGCGCGTCAAGGAAGAAGACCAGCCGACAGACTCCCTGGAGGGTCTGAAAGCTCAGCAGCGCGGCGGAGCGATGACAGCTGTCATCGATGTCGAAGAGTCAGATGCCATCGACGGGTTTGACCTTCCGGGAGCTGACCTTTCCGGCGAGGAACTCCTCATCAAGGTAGTTCCCCCGCAGGCTGACGAGTTCACCTGCATGTCCTGCTTCCTGGTCCGCCACCGTTCGCAGATTGCCCGCGAAAAGAACGGCGAGGCCTACTGCGTGGACTGCGAAGGCTAGGCTCTCTCCCAAGCCGCACAGCCGGGTACCGCCAGACGGCGGCCCGGCTGTTTGTCTTTTAACGCAGCATCTTCCCCATAGACTCTGCGCATGCCCACTTCCCTTCCCTCATCGGCCCTGCCCCTCACTCCGGCGGACCTGGCTCTCGTGGACCTGGCGCGGCGGACCATCGACGCCGCCACCGACGCCGGGCCCGGCGAAGACGGTATTCACACCATGGGTGCGGCAGTCCGCACGGCCGACGGCCGCATGCACGGCGGCGTGAACCTCTATCACTTCACGGGCGGTCCCTGCGCCGAACTTGTCGCCCTGGGTGCGGCACGGGCGGCGGGAGCTGGCGATCCCACCTGCATCGTCGCCGTCGGCAACCATGGCCGCGGCGTTCAGAGCCCGTGCGGCCGGGACCGGCAGGTCCTGGCCGATTACTACCCCGGGATCCGCGTGATTGTGCCGACGCCGGACGGTCCGGTCAGCATACCGGCGGCAGACCTGCTGCCGCTGGGATTCGTCCCGCCGGCGGGATAACTGCGCCATGCCCACCTCTCCCCTGCTTCGGCCCTGGACAATGGCCGACGCTCCCGCCCTTCGGGCGGCCTTTGCCGCCGACCCATCGCTGGAGTACCAGTTCGGCGCCCGGTTCGACGACGTCGGCCAGGCCGAGGCGTATCTGGTGGCGCATCCTGCCGTGTCCCCGCAGCGGCGAAGCTTCGCGGTTGACGTGGACGGCACGGCAGTGGGCAGTATCGACGTCAGCGCCATTGACCCCCGGCACCAGACCGCCTGGGTGTCCTACTGGGTGGCGCCCTCCGCCCGTGGCCGTTCGCTTGCCGCGCGGGGTGTTGCGGCAGCAGCACAGTGGGCCTTCGGCGACGGCGGCCTTTTCCGCCTGGAGCTGGGACATCGGACCAATAACCCGGCGTCGTGCCGGACGGCGCTGCAGGCCGGGTTCAGGCGTGAGGGTGTTGAACGGGCGAAGCTGCAGTACGGCGGAAGGCGTTTTGACGTGGAGACCCATGCCCGGCTGGCCACCGACCCCGTTCCCGCCGCCGCTCCCCTGCTGTTTCAGTCCCCCGGGCCTTCAACGTCCTGAAGAACTTCGTTGCGGCGCAGGAACCAGGGCCGGAACGGCGGATCGAAGCGCGCAAACCGCGGGCTGCCCAGGACCGTGAACCCCTCGGCAGTCACCGCCGACTGCAGGGCCGCGAGGTGGCCCTGCACATTAGACTCGCTCCAACGCCCCGTAAACGCCGCCGCGGCGGCGGCCTGCCCGGGCACCGGAACAATACTGACGGCTGGATCCTCCGGAACGGGTGCGGTCGAAGCGGTCAGATCCGCGGGCAGCACGAAGGCCACGCAGAATGCGCCCGGTATCGGGCTGGGTTCCATCAGGACCGGTGCGGTCATGGCCAGGCCCGGACCTGCCCGTTGGGCGGAAGCCGGCCAGCCGCTCGACTCCTGACCGTACGACGCCGGGAACGAGCTTCGTCCGCTGAGATAGGCGTACAGGTACCGGAAACCGGCGTTCCCGGCGCCCTGGAACCCTGAGTTCACGGTGACCTGGGCAAGCAGATGCGCCGGATAATGGCGCAGCTCAAAACCGGGAAACCGCCCCAGGACCGTGTACTGCTGCTGCTGGACCATGGTGGAGCCGACGTTACGCCGCCCCGCGGCACCGGAACACAGTAAGGGCCACTAGGATAAAGCGGTGCCCACAGATTCCACCACCCTGCTTCGCGACCTGGTCCTGCCGATGCTCGAGCAGGAACTCGTGCCGATAGTCCAACTGGGGCACCCGGCCCTCCGCCGCGCTGCACTGCCATTCGACGGCGAACTCGATGCCGTTGAACTGGAGGCCCTCGTCGCGCTTATGCGCCGGGTCATGCACGCCGCACCCGGAGTCGGCCTGGCGGCACCGCAGCTGGGTATTCCCCTGCAGATCGCCGTGCTGGAGGACACCTACGACGTCGGAACCGAGGCTGCAGCGGTGCGCGAGCGGGTGCCCCTCCCCTTCTTTACGATCATCAACCCCCGCTACGAGGCCGACGGCGATGAGACGGCTGAGTTCTACGAGGGTTGCCTCTCCTTCGAGGGCTACCAGGGCGTAGTCCGCCGCCCGCGGTCAGTCGTGTTGGACTACACCGACGCGCAGTCCCGGCAGCACATGGAATGCTTCAGCGGCTGGCAGGCCCGGATAGTCCAGCATGAAACGGACCACCTCTACGGCACGGTGTACGTGGACCGTATGCTTCCCCGCTCGCTGTGCAGCAATGCCGAGTACACCCGCCGTTGGGCCTCGCCGGACATCGACGAGGCCCGGCGCGTACTCGGGTTCTAGCGGCCCGGCTGCTTAGATCCGGGCGGGTTCCCGGCCCGCATCCAGTTCCGGTTCCGGTTCGACGGCCTGTTCCGGGGCCGGATTCTGCGGTGTCGGCAGCCAGCGGGCCCACCAGGCCAGCAGGTGCTCAAACCGCTGCCTCCGGTGCCAGGGCGTTCCGCTGCGTGAGAGTTCGTGGTTCTCGCCCGGGAAAAGCAGGAGGTCTGTGGGTACCGAGCGCAGTTTCAGGGCAGTGTAGTACCGCTGGGCCTGTTCCACCGGGCACCGCAGGTCCTGTTCGGAATGGACCACAAGGGTGGGGGTCCGCACCGCATCGACGCAGGCCATCGGACTCTGCGCGGCGACGCCGGCAGGATCGGTCCCCGTATACCCGGCGCTGAAGAACCAGCCGATGTCTGCCGAACCCACAAAGGACAACGGGTCCAGGAACCCGCGTTCCACCACGGCCGCGGTGAACCGGTGGTCGTGGGCAATGGTCCAGGCCGTCAGGTAACCGCCGTAGGAGCCGCCCATGATGCCCAGCCGGTCCCGGTCGAGTTCGGGATGGGCGGCCAGCGCGCCGTCCACGAAGGCCAGCACATCGGCGAGGTCATGGGTGCCCATGGCCTCCTTGATGCTCCGGCCGTGTGCCTGTCCGTAGCCCGCCGATCCGCGCGGATTGCACATCAGCACGGCGTAGCCGGCGTTCGTGTAAACCTGCGTCTCGTCGAAATACCCCCAGCCGTATTGGGCAAAAGGACCGCCGTGGATGTTCACCAGCACCGGGTGCGGTCCCGGCCCCTCCGGCAGGGCGAGCCAGCCGTGCACCGGATAGCCGTCACGGGAGGGATGGGTTTCCTCCACCGGGACCGCCACTGAGGTCTTTTGCCGCAGCGCGTCGGAGAAATCGGTAACCGGACGTATTCCGCCGCCACGTTCGACGTCGACGATGGCCAGGTCGCCGGCGGTGTGGGGGTCGGTATAGGTGACCACCACCGTGCCGCCTGCCGAGCCCGCGGACTCCACGACCCGGGGGCCGGAAACCAGCACCTCCACTCCACCGCGGGGATCGGCTGCGAGGAGTTCGCCCGTCCCGCGGGTGCGGTTGAACACCAGCGCCTCAGCAGCGTTATGGGGCACGATGGTGCCTTCGGCCAGGTCCACCGTCTCCGGATCGGTAAGCCGGCGGACCGCTGCCGGGTCCGCCGTCGGCGCCACGTAGAGCGCGGTATTCCGGGCCACGAAATCCGTACCCGTGGCGGAGACCTCCTGACCCAGATAGAAGAGCCAGTGGCCGTTGGCGCTTTCCACCGGGTCGGAAACCGACAGCGGGTTTGCGGGGTCGTGCGTGGTGAGCCGGCGCAGCCCGGTCCCGTCCGGGCGGATACTGAAGACGTCCGACACCAGGGAGGCATCTGCGTCCGGCGAGGCAGTGAACAGGATCGTCCCGCCGTCCGCGGAAAACACCGGCTGAACGTGGTCGACTCCATCGGAGGTCAGCTGTACGGCTTCGGGTACGCCGGATGCAGTCCGGGCGTCACCGTCCGTGGACTTTGCCCGCCCGCGGGGAGCAATGTACGGCTCGGCATCGAGGTCCGGCAGGGCCAGATGGAAGATGTGCAGCGGTTTGTCCGCGGTGTAGCCCACCCCGTTCATCCGGTACTTGAACGTGGTGATAAGCCGGGGATCCTCACCGTCCGGCCCCACGCCGTCCGTGGTCCCGTAGCGGCCTTCCTCCGGCACCCGGGCGGAAAACACCACGCTGGAGCCATCGGGTGAAAAACTGAACCAGGACACCACCAGCTTCGCGTCGGTCAGCCGCACGGGCTCGCCGCTGCCGGCGCCCAGAACGTATAACTGCGCCGCCTCCCCCGGCGCCGCCCGCAGGAAGCCCAGGCACGAACCGTCGGCACTGTACTTCGGGGAGGTGTCGCGGAAACCGCGGGTCAGGCGGCGCGGCCTGCTCCCCTGTGTCAGCGGCACCCGCCACAGCTGGCCGGTGTAGGCATCGGCCCCGAAGTCCGGACGGGTCACCGAGACCACGCAGTGCAGGGCATCAGGGTGCACCGCCGGGGCGGACAGGGAATTCAGGAGAGGCAGGTCACATGGTTTCACGCTCCGAAGCCTAATGTCCGCGGCGGCCACCGCCAACTGCCGCCTTTAGGATGGAAACATGTCCTCCCTGCCACCGCTGGTATGTCCCGTATGTGGCAGCAGCCTCGAACCAGACGACCTTTTCCGGACACTCAGCTGCCCGGATGGACACCGCTACGATGCGGCCAAGCAGGGGTACTTCAACCTCCTCACGGGTGGCGGGACCAAATTCCAGGCCGATACCGCCGCCATGGTCCAGGCGCGTGCGGATTTCCTGGCGGCCGGGCATTACCTGCCGATGGCCGCCGAGCTGGGACGGATGGTCTCCGATGCCGCTCCGGAGGCCGGCGTCGTCCTGGATGCCGGTGCGGGGACCGGCTATTACCTCGGGGAGGTCCTGCGGACGCTGCCGGAGGCGTCCGCGGTGGCGCTGGATATTTCCAAGTACGCCCTGCGCCGGGCCGCCCGCGCACTGCCTCGAAGCTACGCGCTGGTGTGGGATGTCTGGCGCCGGCTTCCGCTGCCGGATGCCTCCGTGGATGTGATCCTGAATGTCTTCGCGCCGCGCAACCCGGCCGAGTTCCGCCGGGTCCTGGTCCCCGGCGGGCTCCTCGCCGTAGTGACCCCGCAACCAGGACACCTGCAGGAAATCCGCGGCAAAGCGGCCATGCTTGGGATCCCCGCCGAGAAGGAGGAGCGCGTTACCGCGTCCCTGGGCGCCGGTTTCACTCCCCTGCATACCAGCCACTGCACCTACACCATGCAGCTGGCGCGCACCGATGTCCGCAACGCGGTACTGATGGGTCCCTCTGCCCGGCATCTGGCACCTGCCGCCCTTGAAGAGACCATCTCCACGCTGCCGGATCCCCAAGCGGTCACCGCCTCCTTTTCCCTCCAGACATTCCGGGCGGGCTGACCCGCGCAGACTGACCCGGACGGCGGAAACGTTATCCATCCGTCTCCGGGATCCCTAGGTCTGTGGTGCGGACTCGGGCAGAATGAACTAAACGCGCGGCACCGCCGGTTGCACACGCCGGCTGTGGACGCCCGCTGTTTAGTCCGGGGAGGCTCCGGGGTAAGGGGAAACCGATGCAGGAAATCTACGAATGGCTGCTCAGCTACGGCTGGGCCCTCTGGCTGGTGCTTTTTCTGGGCTTCGCCGCGGTGGAAGCCCTCACCCTGGACCTGTTCTTCGCGATGCTTTCCGTCGGCGCACTCGCGGCCATGCTGACGTCCTTCTTCGCCGCACCGTTGTTCCTGCAGGTGGTGGTGTTTGCCGTGGTAGCCGTGCTGATGATCGGCGCGGTCCGGCCTTTCGCCCTCAGGCACCTTCAGCACAGCACGAAGGATCAGCTGTCCAACATTGACCGGATCGTGGGCGCTCCTGCACTGACCCTCGAATCCGTGACTGCTTCATCCGGCACCGTAAAGATCGGCGGGGATACCTGGAGCGCCCGCAGTGCCGACGGGTCCCTGCTGCCGCCCGGCGTCGCGGTGAACGTGGAACGCATCGACGGCGCCACCGCCGTCGTCGTCCCGGCAGCGGACACCGGAACGGCAGCCACGCACTGAACCTTCCCCGCACAGCACCGCCGCTGTCGGAGGACCAACCGCGGGATCCGCCCGGATGCCGCTGAACCCAAGGGGGAACATGGGTACCGGAACAACCGTCCTCATAGTAGTTCTAGCCGTCCTGGTGGTCTTTGTCCTGGTCATCCTGGTCAAGGCCGTAAAGATCGTCCCGCAGGCGCGGGCGGGGGTGGTGGAACGCCTCGGGAAGTACCAGCGCACCCTGAATCCCGGCCTGACCATCCTGATTCCGTTCGTGGACCGGATGCTGCCGCTTCTGGACCTGCGTGAACAGGTCGTGTCCTTCCCACCGCAGCAGGTCATCACCGAGGACTCACTGGTGGTCTCCATCGACACCGTTGTCTACTTCCAGGTGACGGACGCACGGGCAGCCACCTATGAGATCGCCAATTACATCCAGGGCGTCGAACAGTTGACCATCACCACGCTGCGGAACGTGGTGGGCGGACTGAACCTTGAAGAGGCGCTGACCTCACGTGACCGGATCAACGGACAGCTGCGCGGCGTCCTCGACGAGGCGACCGGGCGCTGGGGCATCCGGGTCTCCCGCGTGGAGCTGAAGACCATTGCGCCGCCGCTGACCATCCAGGATTCGATGGAAAAGCAGATGCGGGCGGAACGTGAGCGCCGGGCCACCGTGCTGACGGCAGAGGGCAGCAAGCAGTCACAGATCCTTACCGCTGAAGGGCGCCGGCAGGCCGCCATCCTGGCCGCCGAGGGCGACGCGAAAGCGGCGATCCTGCGGGCCGACGGTGAGGCCCAGGCCATCGCCAAGGTCTTTGGTGCGATCCATAAAGGCAACCCGGACCAGAAGCTCCTGGCCTACCAGTACCTGCAGACCCTGCCCAAGCTGGCGGAGGGCACCTCGAACAAGGTGTGGATCATCCCCAGTGAACTGGGCGAGGCGCTCAAGGGCGTCGGCAGCGCCCTGGGGGATTTTGTCCCCGACGCAAAGCCGTCCTCCAACGGCAGTACGCCGGCACCGGCCACCGGTGCGGCCGTGGATCCGGAGACCTCCCGTCCGGCGTAAGCCGCGCGAAAAGGACTGGTCCTGCGCAGGAACTGCGGCGCGGCCTGTAGGGTGTGCGCCATGGAACCGGCAGCGCACCCGGCGCACCTAACGGAGCAGGGCCTGACAGGGCAGGACCTCTGGCGGCGGGCCGTTGAACATGTCACAAGGCAGTCTGCCGGCCCACCCCTTGACCGGAGCCTGGATATCACCGTGCATTTCCATCCCGACGCGCCAGTGAAGGGCAGGCCGCTGCTGGAGCATTTGGTGCTGGACGGGGCCTACCGCTCGCAGTTCGAGACCGGTACAGGTAACGGCGGCCTGACGGCGTGGGCGGGCGGTGACCGGTGGCGCTGGGAGCAGCGGATGTTCGGCGGGGTGTACGACGGCGCGGGGCCGGGGCAGCGTCCGAAGTACGGTTCGCTGAACTATAGGCGCAGAGACGTGGGCGGTTCGGTCCGCTTCGGGTCGTCCCACTTCCGACTGAAGCGCTCAGAGTACCCAAGGGTCACGTTTTGCTATCCGGACAGCAGCACCGAGCCGGAGCACTTCGGCACGGCAGACGCAATGCCCCTTGTGGACATGGCGCTGGAGCACGCGCCGCGCAGCGGCCTGGATGTCCTCGACGACCATGTGGAAGCCCATATCCACGGACCCTTGAGCATCAGTCGCCACGTTGAGGCCTTGGTCCTCGACCCGTCATACCGGGGCACGGACGTGGAAGCGGCAGCCGAGACCCTGCCCTGTCCGGTGCGGTGGCACCAGGGCTTCCGGCTCAGCGTGGATGAGCTGGAGCGGCACGCGGACTACCGGGGTGGGGCGGTCGTTTCCGCGGGACGGACCATCGCGCAGGACGGTTGGTTGGATCCCCGGGTCATCGGGGAATCCGTCCGGGCACGGACCCACGACCGGCAGACGCTCAAGCAGGTGTGGCACTGTGTGGCACGGTTCGGTTATGACTGGAACAGCTGACCGGGCGGATCTAAGGGGCAACCAGGGACGGCCCCCGGGCCAGCCGAGGCCGTGTTAGCCGATTCCATGCCGGTGCCGGTATAATTGGCTGTTTGCCGGGCAACAGCCGCGGCACCGAACGGTACCGCCGCCGGGAACAGCTGCACCGCCGTTGGCGTTGTACTGATTGTCACGGGCAGTGAGGTTCCGGCCGGTCCCCCGCCCCTTGGGTGGAAGGCCGGGCACGGCACCGGCATAACAGAGGGATCCGCCAGCGGATCCAGCGGATTGAAGAGGGAGAACAGATGAGCGATCGTAGCCTGCGGGGTATGCGCCTCGGCGCACAGAGCATGGAGACGGAATCCGGCGTTGAGCCGGCTCCCCGCCAGCGGGTGGAATACCGCTGTGAGGACGGCGAGCGTGTTTTCGTAACTTTCGCTGCCGAAGCGGATGTACCCCCGGTCTGGATTTCCAAGACCGGCAAGGAAGCCCTTCTGGTCGACGGCGAGAAGCCTGACACCAGCAACGACAAGCCGGTGCGTACGCACTGGGACATGCTGCTGGAACGACGCAGCATCGAGGAACTCGAGACGATCCTGCAGGACCGCCTCACGATCCTGCGCGAACGCCGCGGAGAGCGCACCAGCGCCTAGCCTGCCGCAGCGCCTGTAGGGGTACAGGCGGACAGTAGTGCGGAAAATGTAAAAGCGGGGCGGCTGCCAGTTGGCAGCCGCCCCGCTTTTTGGCTTTAAGCCTGTTGGGTGTCAGTCCCGTCCGGTGAGTTTCCGCCACCGTGCAGACAGTCCCCAGCGGGTGACGTTGGCCATCGCCTCAACGACGATGTTGCCGCTCATCTTGGAATCGCCAAGCTCGCGTTCGACAAAGGTAATCGGTACTTCGGTGATCTTCAGGCCGAGCCGTGCCACGCGGAACGTCATGTCCACCTGGAAGCCGTAGCCCACGGATTCGACGGCGCCGAGATCCAGCTGTTCCAGCGTGTTCCGGCGGAAGGCACGGTACCCTGCCGTGATGTCGCGCACCGGGATGCCCAGCATGAAACGGGAATACGTACTTCCGGCCCGGGACAGCAGCTTGCGGCGGAGCGGCCAGTTGACCACGGATCCACCCGAGACCCAGCGGGAACCGATCACCAGGTCCGCACCGGCCTTCGACGCTTCCAGCAGGCGGGGCAGTTCTTCCGGGCGGTGGGAGCCGTCAGCGTCCATTTCCACAAGGACGTCGTAGCCGCGCTCCAGGCCCCAGCGGAAGCCGGCGATGTACGCGGCTCCAAGACCTTCCTTACCCTTGCGGTGCAGCACGTGGACCTGGGGGTCCGCCGCGGCGATTTCGTCGGCGTAGGCTCCGGTGCCGTCCGGGCTGTTATCGTCCGCGATCAGTACATCCGAATCGGGAACTGCGTTCCGCAGCCGCTTCAGGGTTATGGGGAGCGACTCGATCTCGTTGTAAGTGGGGATGATGGTCAGGACACGCACTCGGTAAGCCTTTCAGCGGACGCACGCCGCGGTGTTCGCGGCCGGGACGGGGTTCCTCCCCCGGCAGACTATCCAGTATATGGGAGTCCGCGGCTCCGCCGGTCAGGGCGCTATAGTCCCAGCACGCACAACCGGGCGGGTCCTGCCGTCTTCGGGCCAGTTCCGGCAGGCTGCCGGACCTGTTTTCTACTGACGGTTGAGCCCACCCGGTTGTGATGATGCTGGACCCGGTCACCCGGTTCCCGAGGCGCATTCGCCCCGGTGCGGGGGAACAGGCCATGGCAGTACGGTGCCGGAAAGGCTGCGCCCGGAGCACTGATGTGGACGAAGTCCAGATCAGTGCCGGGTCAGCCCCCAAGACCGGTCCCGACTGCAGTGCTCATAGCCTACGTGCTGGTCGGCCGCTGTCAATAAGCCGCCTGACTAGGACGTTTCCATGTCCGTGCAGGTCAGAGGCGGTGCCGGCCGGCGTCGGAGGGCGCAGGTAATTTCCCGTTCAGGCCAGATCCGCGGCACGGTAAAGCTCGCGGCCGTTGTGGACGGTCTGCAGGCACCGCGGTTCGTCGCCGTTGTCCAGCGCCGGCAGCAGCGGCGTGCCGGCCCGCGGGTCCGTGCTCCACGCCGAAACGTTGGCGTCGGGCGTCTGGACCATCAGTTCCTGTACTTCCCACAAGGCGAAGGAGGCCGGTGCTCCGGCGGCCAGCTGGCCGCGCATGAAATTGCTCTCCCCCGCCGCACGCCAGCCGGCGCGGGTGTGTCCAATGAAGGCCGCACGCGCCGAGACGCGCTCTTTCGGATTGGAATGGGAGACCGCGGCGCGCACCCCGGACCAGGGATCCAGCGGCAGTACAGGGGTGTCGGAGCCCAAAGCCACGGGTACGCCGGCGGACAGCAGCGAAGCCATCCGGTTCATGCTCCGGCTCCGGTCGCCGAGGCGCTGTTCGTACAGCCCGCCGGGGTGGCCCCAGGCGGCATCGAAGCCTGGCTGGAGGCTGACCGTGACGCCGAAACGCAGCAGTTCAGCGATGGCGGCATCATCCGTCAGCTCGGCATGTTCCAGCCGGTGGTGGGCTGCCCGGACGGCCGCCTCCCCCACGGCATCGGCAGCCAGCCGCAGACCGGCAACCGCGGTGTCCATGCCCGCGTCGCCGATCACGTGGAAACCGCCCTGCAGCCCCGCCTTCGTCATCAGTTCCAGGTGCCGGCCAACCTGCTCCGGGGTGAGGTACATGGTGCCGCAGCTGTCGGACCGGTCGGCGTACGGTTCGCGCAGTGCTGCCGTCCGGGCGCCCAAGGACCCGTCGATGTTCAGGTCGCCGGCCAGGCCCAGCAGCCGGCCCTCGAAGTACTCCACGAGCCCGGCAACTTCGGCTTCGGTCTCCACCAGCTGGCCCCAGTAGGGCAGGATCTGGGGCAGCGGGTCCCCGCTCAACGCTCCGTCCAGGCCCAGCAGCCGGCGCAGATCCTCGGGCGGGGCAATATGCGGTGCGGCCATTTCCGTCACGGCCACGACCCCGCGGGACGCTGCATGCTTCAGGGCAGCCAGCTGGAACACGCCGCGCTGGTCCAGGCCGGCGTCGCGGGCCACGGTGCGGGCCGCGTCATGGGCGGCACGGACGACAAAACCGTCATCCCAGCCGTCGTAGTCCTGCAGGCCCAGTTCGGCCGCCAGACTGCCCGACACGGCCGCGCAGTGCACATCCGACCGGGACAGGTACACCGCCCGGTTGCCGGAGGCTGCGTCCAGTTCGGCGGCGGTGGGCGCGCGGCGTTCCGGCCAGCGTGATTCGTCCCAGTTGGAGCCCAGGATCAGGCCCGTGGTCCCGGCGGCATGGTGTGCCACCTTGTCCAGCAGATCGGCCAGGGAGGTGCACCCGCTCAGGTCCAGGGTAGACAGGGACATGCCCAGCTCGGTGGTGTGGACGTGGGAGTCCACGAAACCCGGGGCAACGAGGGCGCCCCGTAGATCCACCACGTCCATCCTGCTGTCCTGGATGGACGTGGCCGCCTGTTCCGAACCCACCCAGGCGATCGTGTCGCCGTCGACCAGCATGGCGGTGGCAAAAGGGTCTCCGGCGCTGTAAACCGAGCCGTTGCGGTAGAGCGTCAGCGTGCGCGCGCTCGGAAGGGGACTGCCGTTCAAGGACTCACCTGTTTTCTGTAGGACGTGTGGGGTGGGCGGCGGCTGGTCAGTCGCCGACGTTGGAATAGGCGACGACGCCGCGCCGGACCAGGCCGATGGCGTCCAGGAAGCGGCGCCGCATTCCGGCCGGCAGATCCGGGACCTTGGCCAGCTGGTCCAGCAGATCGATAACCTGCTTGGCCCAGCGGACAAAGTCCCCGGCGGCCAGCTCAGTGCCGTTCAGGGCCACCTGCAGGTGCTTGCCCTTGACCCACTTGTACATGGGCCAGACCAGGCCGAGTTCCGGCTCGGTGGTCTGGGGCAGCCGGGATGCCTCTTCAAGGTCCGTCAATTCGGACCACTGGCGGATCACGGTGTCCACAGCGGATTCCAGGGAGACGCTGGGCATCTTCGGCCGCAGGCCGCGCTCTTCACGTTTTGCCTGGTAGACCAGTGCGCTGGCCAGGCAGGCCAGCTCGGCGGCGTCGAGCTCCGCAAAGGCACCGTGTTCCAGCGACAGGGCCACGAGCAGGTCCTTTTCGCCGTAGATCCGCCGCAGCTTCTGTCCGGCGGGCGTCACGGTGTCGATGCCGGTCTCGTCCGGGGCCACGTAGCCGTATCGGGTGAGCACATCGCAGACCCGGTCGAAGGTCTTGGCGATGGTGTTGGTGCGGCCCCGGATCTGGCCCACGAGGTTGTCGGTTTCCCGGCGCAGCTTCCACCAGCGCTCGGCCCAGCGGGCATGGTCTTCCCGTTCGCTGCAGCCGTGGCAGGGGTGGGCACGCATCTTCCGGCGCAGTTCCGCTATGGCCTTCTCCTGCCGCTCCGTGCCGGCGGTGTGCATGGCACTGGCGCGGGCGGCAGCGGGGCGCGGCGGCCGGTGGTCGTGCAGGGCGTTGCGCAGGGACGAGGCGAGGTCCCGACGGTCCTTGGGTGAGCGGGCATTGAAGGATTTCGGGATGCGGATGTGCGAGACCGGTTCGAGGGCATCGTCGAGGTCGGCAGCACTGATGCGCCGGATCTGCTTGTCCTCCGTCAGGATCGAGGGCCGCACCTCGCGGGCGGACGCATCTACGTCCAACACGACGGCGTGGCCGGAGTTCCGGCCGCCGGGAAGGAACACGATGTCACCGGGGCGCAGGTTCTCCAGCGACGCGGCTGCGGAACTGCGGCGGTTCCGGGCCTTCGTTTTGGATGCCGTGTTTTCGAGGTCCGAGAGCTGCCGGCGCAGTGCCGCGTACTCGTTGAAGTCCCCCAAGTGGCAGGTCATGGCCTTTTCGTAACCGGCCAGTGATTCCTCTCGGGAACGCACCTGCTTGGCCAGGCCAACGACGGACCGGTCGGCCTGGAACTGGGCGAAGGAGGATTCGAGGATCTCCCGGGCGCGCTCCCTGCCGAACTGGGCAATCAGGTTGATGCTCATGTTGTAGGTGGGCCGGAAGCTGGAGTTCAGCGGGTAGGTGCGCCTTGAGGCCAGGCCCGCCACGGCTGCCGGGTCGGTGCCGGGCTGCCACAGCACGACGGCGTGGCCCTCAACGTCGATCCCCCGGCGTCCGGCACGTCCGGTCAACTGGGTGTATTCGCCCGCGGTGATGTCCACATGCGCTTCCCCGTTAAACTTGTCCAGCTTCTCCAGCACGACCGAACGGGCCGGCATGTTGATGCCCAGGGCCAGGGTTTCGGTGGCGAAGACGGCGCGGACCAATCCGGCGGCGAAGAGGCGTTCGACCACTTCCTTGAAGGTGGGCAGCATGCCGGCGTGGTGGGCGGCGAAACCACGCACCAGGCCTTCGCGCCAGGTCCAGAAGCCCAGCACCTCGAGGTCTTCCTCGGGGATGTCCTGGGTGGCTTCGTCCACAATGCGGGCGATTTCCCGGCGCTCGTCTTCGTCCGTCAGCCACAGCCCGGATTCGACGCACTGGCGGACAGCCCCCTCGCAGCCGTTCCGGGAAAAGATGAACGTAATGGCGGGCAGCAGTCCGTTGCGGTCCAGCTGCGCGATGACCTGCGGGCGGGAGGCCCGCTGGATGCGCGTGATCGGCGGGCCGCCGTGTCCGGAGCCGCCGGGGCGCCCGCCGCGGGAGGAATCCCGCCGGCCGCCGCGGGAGGAGCCGCGCGGACCGCCCCAGTGGCTGCGCTGGGTAACACGGGACTCGGCGCGTGCCAGTTCCATCAGCTCGGGGTTGACCCGGTAGCGCTCCTTGATGCCCGGCTGTTCATCCGCGGCCTCGTCGAAGGACACATCGGATTCGAACAGGTCAAAGATCTCGCGTCCCACCATGACGTGCTGCCACAGCGGCACGGGCCGGTGCTCGGAGACAATCACGTCGGTGTCGCCGCGGACAGTGTCCAGCCACGCGCCGAATTCCTCCGCGTTGGACACCGTGGCACTGAGCGACACCACCAGCACGTCGGAAGGAAGGTGGATGATGACTTCCTCCCACACTGCCCCGCGGAACCGGTCCGCCAGGTAATGCACCTCATCCATGACCACGTAGCCAAGGTCCATGAGGGTGTCCGAGTTGGAGTACAGCATGTTCCGCAGCACTTCGGTGGTCATAACGACGACTTCGGCGTCCGGATTAATGCTGGTGTCGCCGGTCAGCAGGCCGACCCGGTCGCTGCCGTAGGCTGCGGCGAGCTCAGTGTATTTCTGGTTGCTCAGTGCCTTGATGGGAGTGGTGTAGAACGCCTTCAGCCCCTGCTGCAGGGCGAGGTACACGGCAAACTCCCCCACCACCGTCTTGCCGGCTCCCGTGGGGGCGGCGACGAGGACGCCGCGGCCGGCTTCGAGGGACCGGCAGGCGTCGGACTGGAACGCGTCCAGCTCGAAGCCCAGCGACTGCTCGAAGACACCCAGCCGGGTCCTGGCATGTTCGGAACGTTGTTTCGCGGCAAGGTACCGCTCCGAAGGAGAAGTCATAAACCCAGCCTATGCGCTGTGCCCGCGGCCGATTGCCACAATCATCGGTGGGCGAACGGCCCCCGGCCGGCCCTACAGCTTGTTGATGGGGGTCGCCTTGTCGGCGTCGGCCTCCACGGCGGCTTCGCGCGCAGCCTGTTTCCGGACGCGGCGCCGGTCATTGATCAGGCAGATGCCCACCGCCAGGGCGAACAGCGCCAGGAGCGGTGCAGCCAGGTAGAACATGCTCAGGGCGTCGGCACCGGGAGCCGCCATGGCTGCGAAAAGGCAGATGAGGAATACCGTAATACGCCAGTACTTGATGATGGTCCGGCCGGCCAGGAGCCCGGCCAGGTTCAGTCCCACCAGGAAGACCGGAATCAGGAAGGCAATGCCGAAGGCGAGCATCAGCCGCAGCACAAACGCCAGGTAGACCGAGGCGGTGATGACGTTAGAGCCGCCTTCGGGGGTGAACTCGGTGAGGACGCGGACCGCGTTGGGCAGGATCAGCCAGGCCAGGTACACGCCGCCGATGAACAGCGGTACGGCGGCCGCCAGGAAGCCCAGGGCGGCACGGCGTTCCCTGCGCTTCAGTCCCGGGGTGATGAACGCCCACGCCTGGTAGAGCCACACCGGGCTGGAGACCAGCAGGCCGACGAAGACCGACACCTGGACCATTTGGTCGAACGGGGTGGCCACACCTTCAAAGTTGATGGTGGTGAACCGGCCGTCGCTGTTGCCGGCATCCAGCAGTGGCTGGGTCAGCGCTTCAAATACGGGCAGGTACAGGAAGAATCCGCCAACGGTGCCCAACAGGACAGCGATGGCGGATTTGAAGAGCCGGTTGCGGAATTCCCGCAGATGCTCTTTAAGGGCCATCCGCCCTTCTGGGTTGGATTTGCGCCCTTTGCTCAGCGCCACGGCTGCTAGCGGCTGGTTGGCGGGTTACCCGCAGAGTCCGGGGATGCGCCCGGAGTGCCGGACGGCGGGGTCTGCCCGGGGAAGAACGTCTGCTCGGAGGCCTTCGGATGCGCTCCGGGAGGAACCACCCGGCCCTCCATCGGATCGGTCGAAGCCGGGTCCTTGTCGTCGTCCTTCATCTGGCGCACTTCGGACTTGAAGATGCGAAGGGACTGCCCCAGGCTCCTTGCCAGTCCCGGAAGCTTCGGGGCGCCGAAGAGCAGGAGAGCCAGTACGACAATAACGATGATTTGCCAGCCTTCAAGCCTCATGGCGGTGTCCTTTCGTTGGAGAATATTCTATGTCAGAGTTCCGGGAAATCCCGCCATGCCCGCGGCTGGCCCTTGGCTATACGCCGCTCGACGCGGCGGCGTCGCCTGGCCTCGATGCGGGCGGCCTTGCCGGCGTCGTACGCCTTCCGCGCCTGGGCCGGTTCAGTGAAGATGCCCGCGGGTTCCTCGTCGACGACGGTGGACGGAACGGTGTCCGGTGCCTTCAAGGTCAGCTTCGCGGAAGCAGCTTCGAATTCACGGAGGATGCCAAGAAACCGCCGGAACAACCGGTAGCCGATGAGGGCATAGAAGCCTGCGGCGCCTGCCACAAGGGCAAACCAAATCAGTATCCAGGACCACCAAGGCATACCCCCAGCATAGTGGAGACGGCTGTACGATCCGACCGGAGGCTAGGCGGGCGGATAGTTTGCGGCCGCCTCCTGCAGCCAGGCCAGGGTGGCCTTCCGCAGATCCGCGGGTGCCGCAACCGCGGCGGCCCCGCCCAGCCGGGCGGTAAACGCAGGAATCCAGCCAGTATCCGCAGTGCGCAGTTCCACGGCCGTACGGCCGTCCGCCAGGGGCGCCTGCCGCTCCGCGTCGTAGGCCTCGGCAACCCAGAGGGCGGCCGGCTCCAGGACCAGGGTGACCCGCTGATCCAGCGGACCGGGCGTGAACAGGCTGGACGGGAACGCGGCGCCGGGCTCGGGCGCGTGGGTCAGCGCCGCGCCGGTATCCCGTACTCCGTGGATCCGGTCGACGCGGAAATTACGCGGCGCCTCGGCCCGGTGGCACCAGGCTTCGAGGTACCAGGTGTCGTCCACCGAGAAGAGGCGGCGCGGGTCGACGGTGCGGAGCGTGAGTTCGTCCCGGCGCGGCACCAGATAGCGCAGCTCGAGCTGGCGGGTGCCGGTGATGGCCTGTTGGAGTTCGGCCAGCACGGTGCCGCCGGCGGCGTCGTCCAGGCGGGCCGCGACGGCGGTTCCGACGCCGCCCGCCTCCCCCGCGGCTTCCGTCAGCTTCTCCAGGGTGCTGGCAACCGCGGCGGAGGAACCGATGCCCGGCAGCGCCGACAGCGTGTCGAGGCCGACGATCAGCGCCGCGGCCTCGTCCATGCCGAAACGCACCGGCTCGGAGAGGTTGTCGGCGTTCTCGATGTAGATCCGGTCGTCGTCGAAACTGACATCCATCAGTTCGTTGGGGTAATGGCGGGGGCCGCTGACGAACAACAGGTCCAGGTCCTTGGCGAGTTGTTCCTTGCTGACACCGAAGGCAGCGGCGGTCTCGTTCATGTCCGCGCCCTGGTTCGCGAGGACGTAGGGCACCAGGTCCAGGAGCCGGGTAAGCCGGTCCTGGGCGCCCGTTGCCGGGCGTCGGGCCGGCACGGCGGCTTCGGCCAGTTCGAAATCCGGAAGCGGCAGGCTTTGTGTCTGGAGGGCGCGGGTAAGGGCAGCGCGGACCGCGTCCACATAGTCGGCCGGCTCCACGGCTACGGCTGCCGCGCCAAGGGCGGCGGTGTCCGCGGCCAGTGCGTCCAGATCACGGACGCTCAGCTTCAGCCGGTCCCTGCCGCCGGCAGCCGCTTCGACCGATTCTGCCTGCATCCGCAGGGCGGCCCCGGCACCGTGGCGCACCTCGACGGCGGCCGGCTGCGGAGCGTACAGCCCATCCAGGGAGGCGAGGGAAGCGTCGATGTCGAAGTCCGCGGGCACCGTGTAGGTCCCGGTGCGCAGCCGGACCGGGCCTTCCATGCGGGAAAGCCGGAAGATGCGCTCCGCTGCCCGGTCCAGGTCGTAGCCCACGAGGTACCAGTGGCCGAAACGGCTGCCCATTCCCCAGGGCTGAACCCGGCGTACGGACTGCGCGGCGGAGCCCGGGGGCCGGTAGCCGAAGGTGACCGGGGTGCGGGTGGTCGCTGCCCGCCAGATCTCGTTGAAGTGCGGATCGTTGGTGCGGATGCTGGGCTGGAGGGGGATGCTGCCGGCGTCATCGGGCAGTACTCCCCGGGCATGGAGTTTGCGCAGTGCACGGGCTGCCGCGGAGCCGAGCGAGGCCTGGTCCCACATGCGGGCCGCAAGGGTCAGGACTGCGGATTCCTCGGGGGTGAAGCGGACGCCCGGGAGGCGGTAGGCGTCCTGCCGGATGCGGTAGCGCTGGGTGGTGTTGTCCTCGAACAGGGTTTCTTCGCTGTAGGACTCCACCGGGATCCCCTGCTCGCGCAGGAAGGCCTTGTCGCGGTCGAAGAGCTTCTCCCGGGCATCGGCGGTGGCGGCTTCTCCGTACAGTTCAATCTCTTCGAACAACTCGTGCTTGGTGAAGCCCCTGCGCGTGGAGAGCAGCGCAATGACCAGGTTCAGGAGGCGTTCGGTTCTCTTGGCGGACACGGGAGCTAATCTACCTTCCTTCCGGGCCGTCACATGCGAAGGGGCGGAACCGCCGTCGTTGATGACAGCAGTCCCGCCCCTTTCAGGCAGTACGGATCAGCGGACGCCGAGCAGGTCCACAACGAAGATCAGGGACTCGCCCGGGGCCACGGCCGAACCGGCACCGCGGTCGCCGTAGGCCATGGAGGAGGGGATTTCCAGCCGGCGGCGGCCGCCTACCTTCATGCCCAGCAGGCCCTGGTCCCAGCCCTGGATGACCTGGCCCACGCCGACCCGGAAGTCCAGGGGTGCGCCCCGGTTCCAGGACGCGTCGAACTCCTCACCGGTGGAGAAGGCAACGCCCACATAGTGGGTGGAAACCGTGTCTCCGGCCTTTACTTCCTGGCCGTCGCCGACCACGAGGTCCTCGATGACGAGGTCGGTGGGTGCATCGTGGGCCGGGAAATCAATCTCCGGCTTCTGACGGTCGTATTCACGCTTTCCGAATGACATTGGTGCTCCTTGTGTCGGATGGGTCAGATGTTAAGGCTACTTGACTTCCTGGATGTCCACGACGAAGACCAGGGGTCCGGAAGGGCTGCTGCCCGCGGCGGGATCACCGTAGGCCAATTCGGACGGCAGGACCAGCAGGACCTTGGAGCCGGCCTTCTGACCGGCCAGGCCGTAGGTCCAGCCGGGAATCACGTTGCCCAGCGGGAACTCGGCCGGCTCGCCGCGCTCGTAGCTGGAGTCGAAGGTGCTGCCGTCCCGCAGGCTTACGCCCAGGTAGCCGGCCTTCACCGTGCCGGTTGCCTCCAGTACCGGTCCGTCGCCTTCCTCAAGGACCTTCACGATCAGGCGGTCCGGTTCCTCGGCGCCTTCCGGGATGGTGATGGACGGGGTGCCGTCTTCGGCGAAGGTGACCTCGGGCAGCTTGCCTTCGGCTTCAAGGGCGTCGACGTCCTCGCTGCTCATCAGGAGGGTGCCGTCCTCGTTCCGGGCGGCGGCTTCATCCGGGGAAAGGGCCGGTTCGGCGTCCACTGCATCGGTGATGGTGAAGACGACGAAGTTGGCTTCCGTACCGTTCTCTTCACTGGCCGGAATGAAGTAGGCAAAGTCGGAGCCGACGGGAGCGCCCAGGAGGGCGTCATACATCTGCGAATTGCCGGTCTTCAGGCTCTCATCCACGGCGATGGCTTCGGCGCTTTCGGCACTGTAGGTCTCCTGGCCGACGGTACCGTCTTCGGGGTTGACGATAGCGAGGCGGATCATGGCCGTCTGATCGGCTGCGACTTCCTTGCCGTCGCCGTCGTTGATGCGGTTCAGGGTTGGCTCGTCGGCGCTGAGCGGAGCATCGAATTCGACGGTGGGGACCGAGGTCTCCTCATCGCCGCGTTCAATCTTCACGGAGGAGAGCGGGCCGGTGACCGGGGCTGCGTCGCCGTCGCCGCCGGAGCAGGCGGTGAGGAACAGCAGGAAAGGCAGGAGGATGGCTAGTACTTTACGCACAGTACTTCTTTCAGTGGTGGACGGTGAGCAGTGCGGCCTTTCGCAGGCGCCGCTACGCCGGGCAGCCGGACGCCGCGTGCGGCCGCAACAGGCCCACACTAGCCGGTCCGGCTGGACGAAACCTAGGTGAGGTGCGGCGGCTGTGCCGGGATGGGGCCGGGATGGGGCCGGGCGGCGCGTCAGAGAGTGGAAAGAAGGGCCTCGACGCGCTCGTCGACAGAGGCGAACGGGTCTTTGCAGAGCACCGTCTGCTGTGCCCGGTCATTGAGCTTGAGGTGCACCCAGTCCACCGTGAAATCGCGGTTGGCGGTCTTGGCGCGCCGGACGAAGTCGCCGCGCAGCTTCGCACGGGTGGTCTGCGGCGGTTGGTCCACGGCTTCCTTGATATCGCTGTCCTCCACCACGCGGGCTGTTTCCCCGCGCGCCTGCAGCAGATAGAACAATCCCCGGCGCCGGGAAATGTCGTGATAGGTCAGGTCCACCTGGGCCAGGCGCGGGGAAGCCATGTCGAGACCATGCCGCTCCCCCACCCGGTCCACCAGTTTCTTCTTGATGGCCCAGTCGATCTCGGTGTCGATCCCGGTGTGGTCACCGGATTCGATGGCGTCCAGGGTGCGTGTCCACAGATCGATGATCCGTCCAACGTGCCGGTTGTGCTCACCGTTCGCAGCCACGAAGTCCTGGACCCGCTGCAGGTAGATCCGCTGCAGGTCCAACGGCGTCATGGTGGACCCGTTGGCCAGCTTCAACGGCTGCCGACCGGAGAGGTCGTGGGAGGTTTCCCGGATGCTGCGGATCGGGTTTTCCAGGCGCAGGTCCCGCATCAGCACACCGGCCTCGATCATCCGCAGCATCAGGTCCACGGACCCGGCCTTGAGGAGCATGGTGGTCTCGGACATGTTGGAGTCGCCTGCGATCACGTGCAGGCGCCGGTAGTGCTCGGCGTCGGCGTGCGGCTCGTCCCGGGTATTGATGATCGGCCGGGACCGCGTGGTGGCCGAGGAAACACCCTCCCAGATGTGGTCCGCCCGCTGGGAAAACGCGAACAGGGATCCTGACTGGGTCTTCAGCACCTTGCCCGCACCGACCAGGAGCTGGCGGGTCACCAGGAACGGTATGAGGACATCGGCCAGCCGGGAGAACTCGAGGCGGCGTGGAATGAGGTAGTTTTCGTGGCTGCCGTAGGAGTTCCCGGCGGAATCGGTGTTGTTCTTGAAGAGGTAGACGCTGCCGTTGAAGCCCTCGGCCTTGAGCCGGTCCTCCGCTTCTTCGACCAGGTCGTCCAGGATGAGCTCGCCGGCCCGGTCGTGGGCCACCAGCTGTGCCAGGTCGTCACACTCTGCGGTGGCGTACTCCGGATGCGACCCCACATCGAGGTAGAGACGGGAGCCGTTGGTCAGGAAGACATTGGAGGAGCGGCCCCAGCTGACCACCTTGCGGAAGAGATAGCGGGCTACTTCCTCGGGGGAAAGGGGACGGGAATCGGGTCCGGAATAAGCGATGCCGAATTCTGTTTCCACCCCGTAGATCCTGCGGTCCATCAGTCTCCTTCCGCGCTGGACAACAGACGGTCCAGCTCAACGGTGTTTATCCTGCGGAACGCCCGTACGGTGCCTCGCGTGGACAACGGATCCCGGTCCAGGACGGCTACTTCGAGCAGGCCGGCGCCCAGTGGTTCCGCCGGCTGGCCGTTACCTGTTCCCTCAGCTGACCGGGTGGCGGAGAGGGCGTTCACGGCGGTCCTGATGGCGGAGGCGAAACCGGCGTCCTGGCTCCAGGTCCGGCTCAGGGCTTCGTTGACGATTTCCGCCTGTCCGCCCATCACGGTGTAATTGCTTTCATCCGCAATGGAGCCGTCGAAGTTCAGCCGGTACAGGCGGTCCGAGTAGGGGTCCTCCCCCACCTCCGCCACGGCCAGTTCGACTTCGAAGGGCTTTCCCTCGGTGGTGAACACCGATCCGAGGCTCTGCGCGTACACGCTGGCCAGCCCCCGTGCTGAAACATCTTCACGCGAATAGGAATAGCCGCGCACATCGGCGAAGCGGATGCCTGCCTGGCGGAGGGATTCGAATTCGTTGTATTTGCCGACGGCGGCGAAACCTATCCGGTCGTAGATTTCACTGAGCTTGTGGAGGGACGGCGAAGGGTTTTCCGCCACCAGGGCGATGCCCTCGCGGCAGGTCAGGACCACCACCGAGCGTCCCCTGGCAATGCCTTTCCGGGCGAAGTCCGCCCGGTCCTTCATCAGCTGTTCGGGCGAGACATAGAACTGCTGGGTCACGGCTACGCCTCCAGTCCGGCGGCGGTGCGCCTTGAGATCAGGTCATGGGACAGCTGCTGCAGTTCCCGCTCGGGGATCTCCCGGTTGCCGGCGCTGTTGACCACGAAAACCACGGGCCAGAGCCGCCGGACCATGTCCGGTCCGCCGGTGGCTGAGTCGTCGTCGGCCGCGTCGTAGAGGGATTCCACTGCCACCCGCACCGCTTCCTCCTCATCCAGGTTCGGCCGCCAGAGTTTCTTCAGGGCGCCGCGGGCGAAGACCGAGCCCGAGCCCACACTGTGGTGCTCGTACTCCTCATACCGGCCCCCGGTCACGTCGTAGGAGAAGAGCCGTCCCGTACGCCGCTGGGTGTCGAACCCGGCGAAGAGCGGGACCACGGCCAGCCCCTGCAGCGCCAGCGGAAGGTTGGAACGCACCATGGCCGCAAGCCGGTTGGACTTGCCGTCCAGGCTCATGGGCGTTCCTTCGATTTTTTCGTAATGCTCCAGTTCCACCTGGAACAGCCGGATCATGTCCAGGGCCAGCCCCGCCGTGCCGGCAATGCCCAGCACGGAGAAGTTGTCCGCAGGAAAGACCTTCTTGATGTGCCGGCTGGCAATCATGTTGCCCATCGTGGCACGCCGGTCCCCAGCCATCAGGACTCCCCCGGCGTACGTCAGGGAGACGATGGTTGTGGCCTGCGGGGCCAGTTCCGCAGCGGACCCCTGCGACGCCGGTCCCAGGGAGCGGGAGGAGGGCAGCAGTTCGGGGCGGTGCCGGGTGAGGTGGTCGGTAAAGGAAGCGGAGGGGGCTTGGTGGATGGAGGCGGCAGGGTCCCGGGGGGCCATCCGTTACTGACCGCCCTTTTGGATGAAGCCGCGGACGAATTCTTCGGCGTTGCTTTCCAGCACGCCGTCGATTTCGTCCAGGAGGTCGTCTACGCCCTCAGTCTCGGTGGATGCTTCCGCCTCGGGTGCCGGGGCAGGGACGGCCTCTGTTTCTTCTTCTTCAACTGGATGCGTTCCGGTGGTTTTGCGGTCCTGGGTTGCCATGATGCCTAGCCCTTTCTTGCCCGGGGGTTGAATCCTAGTCCTATGGTGCCACGGTGGCATCCGAACCGGTCAGGAGTCTGGCGACAAAATCTTCCGCATCGGCGGATGCATTGAAGAGTTCCTCGGTCAGCGCCCGGGTTCCGCGCAGCGGCTCCCGGGTCGGGATCCGCTGGAGCCGCCGCCGGGAGGGAAGTTCGAAGATGATGGAATCCCAGCTCGCACCGATGACTTCCTTCGGGAACCGGGTGAGGCAGTTCCCGCGGAAATACGCCCGGGTGTCATCCGGCGGGCGGATGACGGCCCGGGCAATCTCCTCGTCGGTGAGCACGCGTTCCATCTGTCCCCTGGCCGCAAGGCGGTAATAGAGCCCCTTCTCCGGACGCATATCCGAGTACTGCAGGTCCACCAGGTGCAGCCGCGCGTCCGACCAGGCCAGCCCGTCACGCTCACGGTAAGCCTGCATCAGCTTCAGCTTCGCCACCCAGTCGACGGAGGCGGCAGCCTCCATCGGGTCCCGCTTGAGGGTCCCCAGCAGTGCGGCCCAGCGGGTGAGGATGTCCTCGGTGTCCGGGTCGCTTCCGCCGCCCGCACGGGCGTGTGCCGCTGCCGCTTCGCAGTAGATCTCCTGCAGGTCCAGGCCGGTGACCATCCGGCCGTCCGTCAGCTCCACCAGCTGCTCGAGGGTGGGGTCGTGGCTGATCGCCTGCAGCGCACCCACGGGGTCGCGGAGTTCGACGGCGGGGGCGGTCCCGGCTTCGATCATGGACAGGACAGCCGCCGTGGTGCCGATTTTCAGCAGGGCGGAAACCTCGCTGAGGTTCGCGTCCCCGATGATCACGTGCAGCCGGCGGTACTTTTCCGCGACCGAATGCGGCTCGTCCCGGGTATTGATGATTGGACGGCGGATGGTGGTTTCCAGTCCGACTTCCGTTTCGAAGAAGTCCGCGCGCTGGCTCAGCTGGAAACCCTGGCGCTGGTTATTGGTGCCAATGCCCACCCGGCCGGATCCGGCGATGACCTGGCGCGACACGAAGAACGGCACGAGCCCGCTGACCAGCGCCCCGAAGGGGACGCTGCGCGGCACCAGGTAGTTCTCGTGGGAACCGTAGGACACGCCCTTGTTGTCGGTGTTGTTTTTGTACAGGTGCACCGGGGCGAAGCCGGGCATGCGGGCAATGTGCCGCATGGCGGCCAGCACCACGGCGTCGCCGGCCTTGTCCCACAACACCGCGTCGCGGGGCCGGGTGACTTCGGGCGAGGAATACTCGGGATGGGCGTGGTCCACATACAGGCGTGCGCCGTTGCCCAGGACCATGTTCATCAGCACCGGGTTGTCGGCGGTCTGCTCCCCGTAGAGGGCGGCCGGTCCGCCGCCTTCCATGGCGATTTGTTCGGCGTCCAGCACCGGGGGTTCGTCGGTGAGCTGGGTGGGATCCGCCGCGGCGCGGGGCACGGCGTACCCGCGTGCGTCGTTCAGCGGCGCCTCGTCCGTGTAGTCCCAGCGGGTTCCCGACAGGTTGCCCGTGCCCGTCCGCAGCGTGGCCGCATAGGCGTTGACGATCTGGCTGGAGAGGACGGTCGCGTTGGCGGACGGCAGGGACGGAGCCAGGACGCCGTACTCGGTTTCCGTCCCCATCACACGGCGCACGGTCACAGATACTGTCCCGGGTTGGCCGCGGTTTCGATGGTACGGCCCGGTTCCTGGCCCGCCTTGCCCTGGACAATGGTGCGGATGTAGGTGATCCGCTCGCCCTTCTTCCCCGAGATCCGTGCCCAGTCATCCGGGTTGGTGGTGTTGGGCATGTCCTCGTGCTCGCGGAACTCGTCCACCACGGCACGCATCAGGTGCTCGATGCGCAGCCCGCGCTGGTGCAGCTGCAACAGGTCCTTGATGGCGTACTTCTTGGCCCGGTCCACCACGTTCTGGATCACCGCTCCGGAATTGAAGTCCTTGAAGTAGAGCATCTCAGTGTCGCCGTTGGCGTAGGTGACTTCCAGATACTCGTTGGCCTTGTCCTCGGCGTACATCTTTTCGACGGTGCGGCGGACCATTTCGCTGACGGTTTCCACCGGATCGTAACCGTGTTCCGCCAGGTCCTCGCGGTGCAGCGGCAGGTCCGGGGTGAGGTACTTGGCAAAGATCTCTGCGGCGCCTTCGGCGTCGGGCCGCTGGATCTTGATCTTCACGTCCAGCCGGCCGGGGCGCAGGATGGCCGGATCGATCATGTCCTCCCGGTTCGAGGCACCGATGACAATGACGTTCTCCAGCTTCTCCACCCCGTCTATTTCGCTGAGCAGCTGGGGGACGATGGTGGTTTCGACGTCGGAGGACACCCCGGTGCCGCGGGTGCGGAAGAGCGAGTCCATTTCGTCGAAGAACACCACCACGGGGCTGCCGTCGGACGCCTTCTCCCGGGCCCGGCCGAAAATCAGCCGGATGTGGCGCTCGGTCTCCCCCACATACTTGTCCAGCAGTTCCGGTCCCTTGATGTTCAGGAAGTAGCTGCGGGCGCCCAGCGTTCCGGTCTGCTCCATCACCCGGGCGGCCAGGGCATGCGCCACAGCCTTGGCGATCAGGGTCTTGCCGCAGCCGGGAGGGCCGTACAGCAGGATGCCCTTGGGTGGCTTCAAGCCGTGTTCGCGGTAGAGGTCGGGGTGCATAAACGGCAGCTCGACGGCGTCGCGGATCTGCTCGATCTGTGGGCCGAGGCCGCCGATGTCGGCGTAGGAGATGTCCGGAACCTCCTCCAGGACCAGGTTCTCGACTTCGCTGCGCGGAATCTTCTCCAGGGCGTACCCGATCCGGGTGTCCACCGTCAGCGCATCGCCTACGCGGACCTTCTCCTGCCCCAGGGGTCCGTTGAGCCGGACCACGCGCTCGTCGTCGGCCCGTCCAATCACCAGCACCCGGTCCGGCTCCAGGAGTTCCTTCACCGTGAACAGCTCGCCGGCACGTTCGAAGCCGAGGGCCGCAATAACGGTGAGGGACTCGTTGAGGAGCACCTCCTGGCCCGGAACCACCTGTCCCAGGTCCAAGAGGGGCGAGACGGCCACCCGGAGCTTGCGGCCGGACTGGATGATGTCCAGGCTTTCCTGCATGGCCGCCACGGTGGTGACGCCGGGCACCGCCTCCCGGCGCTGGTTCACGCCGAGGACGGTGCCGAAGCTGAAGGGTGTGGCGCCCTCGTTTTCCAGGGCGTCCTTCAACCGGATAATTTCCGCCTTCGCGGTCTCCAGCATGGCCACAAGCCGGGCATTGTTGTGGGTGAGGGTCGCCAGCTGCCGGTCCAGATTCCGGAGTTTGTCGCGGAGGATGTTCACCTGGCGTGCCTCGGGACCTGCTGCAGCCGCTGTGGACACTGGACGGGATTCCCCTGTCCCGGGACCGACGTTCTCTGGTTCAGCCATGATACGGACCGCCTTCACGTAGCTCTGGGTCTGTCCAATGACAGTAACCCAGGGCTGCGCAAGATACAGCGGGTCCGGCGTCTTGTGTTTCGCCGGTACCTCCCGCTATGGGGTGTCGGTCTCCTGCTGGAACTTTTCAGCGTTTTCAAGGGCTCCGCGCTGCACGGTGGAGCTGGCATCCTTGGCGGCGCGGCGCAGCTTGTGGGCGGAAACCTCGCGTTCGCCCACGGCTGCGGGAGTCCAGGCGTTCAGGTCCTCTTCGCTGAAATTGGTTTTGGAGGCACGGCGCTTGGCGACGAGGCCGGTGGCGCCTTCCGCAAGCCGGCGGGCGGTCAGCAGGAAGCCGGTGTGGGCCACCATGCGGTGGTCCGGACGCACGGCCAGGCCCTCCAGGTGCCAGCCGCGGACCATGGATTCCCAGCCGTCCGGCTCCGTGAAGCGGCCGTCGGCGCGGATGGCTTCGGCGGTGCGGGAGAGCTGCGTGACGGTGGCCACGTAGGAGATCCACACTCCGCCCGGGGCGAGCACTGTGGCTACGGCGTCGGTGCATTCCCACGGTGCCAGCATGTCGAGGACCACCCGGTCCACGCTGCCCGGTTCTTCGGTTTTGACGACTTCGTCCTGGAAATCACCGAGGGTGATGTCCCAGGCCGGGTGCGGTCCGCCGAAGAAGGTCTCCACGTTGCCGCGGGCGATCTGGGCGAATTCCTCGCGCCGTTCAAAGGAATGCAGGCTGCCGTTGTCTCCGACGGCGCGCAGCAGCGAAATGCTCAGGGCTCCGGATCCGACGCCGGCTTCCACTACGCGTGCGCCCGGGTAGATGTCCGCCATGGTGACGATCTGGGCGGCGTCCTTGGGGTAGACGACGGCGGCGCCGCGCGGCATGGAGAGGACGAAGTCAGAGAGGAGCGGGCGCAGGATCTGGTATTGGTGTCCGGCCGTATTGGACACGACGGACCCTTCGGGCAGGCCGATGACGGTGTCGTGCTGCAGGTAGCCGCGGTGGGTGTGGAAAGCGCCGCCCTCGGTGAGGGTAATGGTGTTGCGGCGGCCCTTTTCGTCCGTGAGCTGGACCCGTTCCCCGGGGCGGAGCGGTCCCCTGCGGATCTCGGCGCCGTGGGGTGCAGCAGTTGTGGGCTGCTCCTGGTGATGGGAGTTCATGGTTTTCCTTTGGTTCTCTTGCGGGTCTGTAGGAGCCGGCGATGTTCCGCCGGCCTGCGTGGTGAGGCTGAAAAACTGGAGGCCTTAGCGCCCTCCGCGGGTCCGTTTCCCGGTGACTGCGGCGACGACGGCGGCCTGGTAGAGCATGCCGGTGACTCTGCCGTCCCGGTTGATCACTGCGTATTCGCTGCCCTGCAGCTGGGCCAGGTACTGGACGAGCTCCTGGCCGGTGGCGGCTTCGGGGACGTAGGCGCCGGCTGCCAGCGGGCGGGCCACGGCGCTGACCGGTATCTGCCCGGCCTGCTCGGGCGGAACGGAAGCCAGCGCCCCGGCGTCGACGACGGCTTCGGGCTGGCCGGTGTCAGCGGTGGCTACGACCACGGCGGCAGGGTGCTCACGGGCCAGCCGGAGTGCCTGGGCGACGGGCGCACTGATGGGCAGGGACACCGCGGGCGCCATGAGGGCCGCGGCGGTGACCTGCGGCAGCCGCAGCCGTACCCGCGCGTTATCGATCGCGGCTCCCGCCCCCATCCACAGGAAGCTGGACAGGAGGGCGGCCAGCAGGACCAGGCTCAGCGACGGGACGTCGTCCCGGAGATAGATGGGCACAAAGACGGCCGCCAGGAGCAGGACCGCGACGACGCGGCCGGCCCAGCCGGCGGCAACGGTGCCGCGTTCCTGTGAACCGGTGATTTTCCAGACGGTGCTTTCCACGATCCGCCCGCCGTCAAGCGGAAGCCCGGGCAGCACGTTGAAGACAGCCACCAAGGCGTTGGCGTAAACAAAGACGAGGGTCACCAGGGCTGCCACGCTTAGGTCCGGAAGGAGCTGCAGGATCCCGAACCCGGCTGCGGCGAGCAGGAAATTGGCGGCAGGTCCCGCCAGGGCGACCAGCAGGGAGCGTCCCGGCGTGGAGCGCAGGTCACCGAACTGGGTGTGCCCGCCCCACAGCGTGAGGACGATCTTCGACGTCGGCCAGTGGTAGGCACGGGCGGTGAGGGCGTGGGCCGCCTCGTGCGCCAGCACGGAGAGCAGCAGCAGGATCGAATAGCCCAGCGCCACGGCATAGGCGCCGGCTCCCAGATACGGGAAGGCACTGCGTACCTGCGGTCCGAACACGGCGACGATCAGTGCCGCGATGAGGAACCATGAATATGCCAGGAACACGGGAACCCCTGCAATGCTGCCGAGCGGGATCCCCTCCCTGCGTCCGGTGCCGGCGGGTCCAGTGCTGCTCACCTGGCCGCCTCCAGGACGGAACCGGGAAGCAGCCGGGACAGCTGGCCCACTCCACGGCCCGCCAGCGAGTCCCACACATGGCGGAACATGCCCGGGGGCAGGGGTATGAAGTTCGGAACCGCGAGGGTGACCAGGCCTGCCGACTGTGCGGAGGTGGCGCCGGGCAGGGAATCTTCAATGGCCACAACCGAGGCCTTATCCAGTCCCGGCACAGCCGCGGCCAGGGTGTCGAAGGCAAGCTGATAGGGCTCCGGGTCGGGCTTGCCACTGCTCACCATGTCGCCGGTAACGACGACGTCGAACGTTCCGGCCGGGAGGGCGCGGACGATTTCCCCGGCCAGCACCGGCTCGGACATGGTGACCAGGGCGCACGGGATCCCGGCTGCCCGCAGGTCCTCCAGCAGTTCGCGGGCTCCGGGACGCCAAGGCACCTGGCGGCGCACCTGCTCCGCGACCTGCCCGATCAGCCGGTCGATGATTTCGCGGGACCCGAGGGGAACCCCGGCGCGCTGGAGCATGCCGGCACTGGTTTCCAGCGCCTGGCCCACCATGGCTTCGGCCTGGGCATCAGTCCAATCGACCCCGAATTCGGAGGTCAGTTCCTTTTCAGCAGCGATCCAGTACGGCTCGGTGTCTACGATGGTGCCGTCCATATCCCAGAAGACTGCCTGCAGTGCTGTACCGGCTGGGCTGGGGAGGGAATCGTCTGCGGGAACTGGAGGCATGTCCTAAGTCTAAGGGGCCACGGAAGCCGGTCTTTCTTTTGCTCTCCGCGAAGCCCCGCGGCCCGGTCCTGACATGCCGGGTGAACGGGCTTAGTGTGAAGTGGTGAGCAATACCGAAGGATTTCCGGCCACAGGCCTCCAGGACTTTTTTGGCGACGAGTCCTCCCCCGAACGCGTCACCGTGATGCTGGCTGCGTTTGAAGGGTGGAACGATGCCGGCGAAGCTGCCTCCGACGCCCTGAAATTCCTGAGCCGGCACTGGGACAGCGAAAAAATAGCCAGTATCGACGCCGACGAATACTACGATTTCCAGTTCACCCGGCCGGCCATCAAGCGCACGGCCTCCGGTGGGCACCGGATCAAGTGGCCCACGACCCGTATTTCCCGGGCCGAAGTTCCGGACAGCAACCTGGACGTCATCTTCGTGACCGGCGTCGAGCCCTCCTACAAGTGGCGGGCCTACACCGCGGAACTCATCGCCCTCGCCAAGGAACTGGATGTGGACTGCATTGTCCTGGCCGGCGCGCTCCTTGCCGACGTTCCGCATTCACGGCCCATTCCGGTGACGGCGTCCTGCGAGGAACCGGACCTGCAGGAGAGCCTGAGCCTGGAGTCGTCCACGTACGAGGGGCCGATCGGCATCGTGGGGGTCGTGTCCGAGATGGCAGGGCTGGCGGATATCCCCTCCATCTCGCTGTGGGCTGCGGTACCGCACTATGTGGGTCAGTCGCCGTCGCCCAAGGCGCAGCTCGCGCTGCTGAACCGCATCGAGGAACTGCTGCAGGCTCCCCTGGACACGCATCTGCTGACCGAAGAGGCCGAGGCCTGGGAGCGTGGTGTGGATGAACTGGCTACGGAGGATCCCGAGGTGGCGGCCTACGTGCGCCAGCTCGAAGAGGCCAAGGACACCGCCGAGCTTCCTGAAGCCAGCGGCGAGTCCATTGCCCGGGAGTTCGAGCGTTACCTGAAGCGCCGCCGCCGGGACTGACCAGGGGCGAACCGGACACCGGACACCGGACAGCAAAACGCCGGCCGCACCCGATGGGTGCGGCCGGCGTTTTCGATTCCGCTTAGAGCTGGAGTCCGAGCAGGGCGTTCAGCGAGGCACAGACGAGTTCGGCACCGGCCTGGCTCCCCGTCGTCCCGCTGCGGACGGCTGCTCCGGCCCATGCGTCTACGGCAGCCAAGGCGGCCGGAGCGTTCAGGTCATTGGCCAACGCGGCACGGATCTGCTGCAGGAGTGTGGCGGCGTCGTCGTCGTTGGTGTACTGCAGCGCCTTCCGCCAGGAAACGAGGCGTTCCTCCGCCTGATGCAGCTGGTCGGAGGTCCAGAACCAGTCGGTGCGGTAGTGGTGCGAGAGCAGCACCAGCCGGATGGCCGCCGGTTCCACTCCCTCGGCCCGCAGCTTGGAGACCAGGACCAGGTTGCCCAGGGACTTGCTCATCTTGGCGCCGTCGAGCCCCACCATGCCGGCGTGGGCGTAATGCGACGCCAGGGGGGTGCCGGCACAGGCAAAGGCGTGCCCGGCACTCATCTCGTGATGCGGGAAAACCAGGTCGGAGCCGCCGCCCTGCACGGTGAAGGGGCGCGGCAGGAACCGCTGGGCGATGACCGAGCACTCAATGTGCCAGCCGGGGCGTCCCGTGCCGAGCCGGCCGCCGTCCCATGATGGTTCACCGGTGCGTGCCACCCGCCACAGCAGCGGGTCCAGGGCGTTGCGTTTGCGGGGACGTTCCGGGTCGCCCCCGCGCTCGGCAAACACCGGCAGCATCTGCTCACGGCTCAGGTGCGAGACCTGGCCCAGCCACCACGCGTCGGGGTCGCCGTCGGCCAGGCGGGAGGCCGCATCGACGTCGAAGTAGAGGTCGCCGTCGGGCTCTGTTCCGGTGCCGGGCACGCGGTACGCAAGGCCGCGGTCCATCAGGTCCTCCACCACGGGGACTATCCACTCCACGGCCTCGACCGCACCGACGTAGTTGTCCGGGGCGAGGACGTTCAGGGCTTCCATATCCTCGCGGAAAAGCTGGGTCTGTTCCCGAGCGAGCTCCCGCCAATCCGCGCCGGTGGCATTGGCCCGCTCGAGCAGCGGGTCGTCCACGTCCGTCACGTTCTGGACGTACCGGACGGTGTACCCCGCGTCCCGCCATTGGCGGTTCAGCAGGTCAAAGGCCACATAAGTGGAGGCATGGCCCATGTGCGTGGCGTCATACGGGGTGATCCCGCAGACGTAAAGGCTTGCTTCCCCGGCGGGCCGGACGGTTACCCGTGCCTGGGCGGACGTGTCATAAAGCTGGACGTCGTCCGACGTTCCGGGCAGGGAGGGCAGGGCTGAAGATTTCCAGGCAATCACCCTTCAACTCTAACGGGCGCAGCTAGGCGGTGAGGACGCCGAAGCCCAGCAGAAGGTAGATGCAGATGCCCAGCAGGATGCGGTACCAGACGAAGAGGCGGTAGCTGCGGGTGGAGACGTACCGCAGGAACCAACCGATGATGATGAAGCCCACAACGAAGGCAACCACGGTGGCGGCGCCGGTCTGGAGGGCGGTGTAGGGCATCGGCTCGTCCAGCGACTTGACCAGCTGGAACAGGCCGCTGCCGAAGACCGCGGGAATGGCCAGCAGGAAGGCGTACCGTGCGGCCGCTTCACGGGTGTAGCCCATAAACAGGCCCGCGGTAATGGTGCCGCCGGACCGGGAAACGCCGGGAATGAGCGCCAGCGCCTGGGCGAAGCCGTACAGGATGCCGTGCTTATAGGTGAGCTGGTGCAGGGTGCGCTGCTGGCGGCCCAGGGCGTCCGCTGCCGCGAGGATGATGCCGAAGACGATCAGCATGGTCGCGACAATCCACAGGCTGCGGAACGTGCTTTCGATCTGGTCCTGGAACAGCAGGCCCAGGACCACGATGGGGATGGTGCCGATGATGATGAGCCAGCCCATGCGTGCGTCCGGGTCGCTGCGCGGCACGCGGCCAAGGAGGGAGCCGAACCAGGACTTGATGATCCGGACAATGTCTTTCCAGAAGTACACCGCGACGGCGGTCTCCGTGCCCAGCTGGGTGATGGCCGTAAAGGCAGCGCCCGGATCCTGCGCTCCGGGCAGCAGTTCCCCCACGATGCGTAGGTGGGCACTCGAGGAGATGGGGAGGAATTCTGTCAGGCCCTGGATCAGGCCAAGGAAGATCGCTTCAAACCAATTCACACCTAAGACTCTAATTCACGCCCGCCCCACCGCCGTGCACGGAGGCCGGCGGACCGGAGCCTATCGGTTGGCCGACCGGCCCAGGGGGTCCCCGTCTCCCGAATCCCGGCCTGGTTCCGCTTCCAGGACTTCGTCCACGTCCTCTCCGGCTTCGTAGTCGGCGTCGTCCTCGTCATCCTCGTAGATCTCCAGCGGGGTCACCTCACCGTAGGCGTCGTAGAGGACCTCCTCGTAGACTTCAAAGGCATCGGCAATGGCAAGGTACGCGCTTTCGACCACTGGATCCTTGTCACCGCGGCGGGCGGCCGCAGCCGCGAGATGCTCCTCGAATGCAGTGATAAGGGACTGGAGCGCGATGCGCGGATCTATGCTCATGCCCTAGACGTTATCGGTAAACTGGGGAAAATTGGAGGGAAATGCGCGAACAAATTCTTGCACCGGAAGTCTCCCGCCGACGGGAAAATTCCCGGGATTATGAGTACCTGGTGGTCTCGGTCGACCCGCATGAATCACTGCCGGATGCCCGCCGGCGGCTGGTTGAGCATGCCGAATACGGCAAGTGGGAACTCCACCGCAGCCGCATCTACAGCGGCGGCGGCAGGCGGTTCTGGCTGCGGCGCAGGGTCCTGCGCGTCCAGCGGACCTCGTAGCTCCGGGCTGCGCATCTTCTGCGGGGCCTCACTCCACCGGCCCCAGAACCGCGTTGGCCACGCTGGCATGGACCGAATCCTCACTCGAGGGGTGGAACATCCCGGCGAGGACGTCCCGGTAGAGGCGTTCCAGTTCGGCACCCCGGAAATAGCTGCGTCCGCCGGCAACCCGGACGGCGGTTTCGACCACGCCGCGGGCCGTTTCGGTGCTCCGGTACTTCAGGCCGGAAAGCAGCGGGAACCAATACGTCCCGTGGTCGGTGCCGTCCTCCAGGTCCCGGGCGACCGCGCCGAGCTGCAGATGCACGCCGTCCATCCGTAGTGCGGCGTCCGCAATCTTCCACCGGGTGCCGGGGTCTGCCGACGCCGGTGCACCCTCCCGCGAAACGCGGCCTGTGGCAGCCTCAACGGCCAGTTCCACTGCCCGGTCTCCGATTCCCGTGTAGACCGCGGACAACAGCGTCTCGAACAGCGCGAAGATCCAGAAGACGAAGGGATCCCGGTGCGGACCCACCGGCGTCGTACGGACCATCCGCTCCCCCGGCACCACTGCATTGTCCAGGCGGGTGGTGCAGGACTGGCTGGCCCGCATGCCCATGGTGTTCCAGTCGTCCGCGATGGTGATCCCCGCGGTCCCGCGGTCGGCGAAGCCGAACACCAGCCGCGGCTCCTCCGGGTCCGAGGAGTCCTTCCCGAAGATGCCCAGCCGTGTCCAGGCCGGGGACAGGCTGGTGAATATCTTGGTGCCGGTGAAGGCATAACCGCCGCCGTCCGTGGGGAGGGCCTCGGTATGCGAATCGAAGAGCACGGCGGGGTTCCCCGGCTCCGACACCCCGAAGGCAAAGAGCTCTCCTGCTGCGGCTTCACGCAGCACGAAATCCAGCGAGTCATCACCCTGCAGTGCCAACAAATGCGCCACACCGCACCAGACCAGGTGCATGTTCACCGCCAGTGCTGTGGCGGGAGCGGCGGAGGCCAGGAGCCGCTGGCAGGAGACGACGTCGGGAATCCCCATGCCGGCCCCTCCCCTGTCCGGGGAGGTGAACAGGGCGAGGTAGCCCGCTGCGCGCAGGTCTTCCAGGTCCTCCGTGAAGAAACTATTGTCCTCGTCATAACCGGCGGCACGGGACCGCAGCCGCGACAGCAGTTCCGGGGTCAGGATTTCGGTGGCCTGCACAGGGCTCTCCTTCGAACGGGGCTTAGTACCGGGTCAGCAGGCGGGACAGTACCCGTGTGCCGAACTTCAGCGAATCCACCGGCACCCGTTCATCGACGCCGTGGAACATGCCGGTGAAGTCCAGATCCTCCGGCAGGCGCAGCGGGGCAAAACCGTACCCGGTGATGCCCAGGCGGCTGAGCGACTTGTTGTCCGTACCGCCGGAAAGCGTGTAGGGCAGCACCGGCGCCCCTGGATCCTCGGCCTGCAGTGCGGAGATCATCGAATCCACGAGGTTGCCCTTGAACGGCACCTCGAGGGACACATCCTGGTGCTCGTAGCTGATGTCGATGCCGTCGCCGGCGAGTTCGCGGATGGTGGCGAGCACCTGCTCCTCCTGGCCGGGCAGGGTGCGGGCATCGATGAGGGCCTCGGCAGTGCCGGGGATGACATTGTGCTTGTAGCCGGCCTTCAGGACCGTCGGGTTGGACGTGTTCTGCAGTGTGGCACCGACAAAGCGGGCCACGGTGCCCAGTTCCGCGAGGATCCGGTCGGGGTTGTCCGGATCGAACTCGACGCCGGTCAGTTCCGTGACGCCGTCCAGGAAGGCACGGGTGGTGTCCGTCAGTTCAATGGGCCAGGGGTGGCTGCCGATGTTGGCAACAGCCCGCGCCAGCTGGGTGACCGCGTTGTCGGTATTGATCTGGGAGCCGTGGCCGGCCCGGCCGTGGGCCACCAGGCGCAGCCAGGAAATCCCCTTTTCGGCTGTCTGCAGCAGGTACGTCCGCTGTCCGCCGATGGTCGCGGAGAAGCCGCCCACCTCGGAGATGGCCTCGGTGGCACCGTCGAACAGTTCCGGCCGGTGCTCAACCGCCCAGCGGGCGCCGTAGTCGCCGCCGGCCTCCTCGTCGGCAAAGAACGCGAAGACAATGTCCCGCCGCGGCCGGGTTCCGGTGGCGGCCATGGACCGCATCACGGACAGGATCATGGCATCCATGTCCTTCATGTCCACGGCGCCGCGGCCCCAGATCAGTCCGTCCCGTTCCTCGCCGCTGAACGGGTCCACGGTCCAGTCCTCTTTCTGCGCCGGCACCACGTCAAGGTGGCCGTGCACCACGAGGGCGGGCAGGGAGGAGTCGGTGCCTTCCATCCGGGTGACCACGGAGGCCCGCCCCGGGGCAGACTCGAAGAGATCGGCGGACAGTCCGGCTTCCTCGATCAGGCCCGCGGTGTACTCAGCTGCGGCGCGCTCCCCTGGACCGGAATTGTCTCCGAAGTTGGAGGTGTCAAAGCGGATGAGCTCCTGGCAGATCCGGGCCACCTCATCTTCGGCACGGGGCAGATCGGCGCGGATGTCATCAGGCATGGTCTTCTCCTTCGGTGAACTGTGCAGCCAGCTTAGCCAGAGCCGGGGTGTGACGGGCGGTTATTTGCCGCCACATGACCGTTTCCTGCCCGTGGCTAGGGCCGATTCGTGGTTCCCGGCCAAACCGTGTTAGAGTTTTTTCCGTTGCTTTTGAAGGTTTCGAACGACGGAAACGGCGTAAGAACACCGGCAAAACCACCTCTGCGCGGGTGGCGGAATGGCAGACGCGCTAGCTTGAGGTGCTAGTCCTCTAACGAGGGTGGGGGTTCAAGTCCCCCTCCGCGCACAGTGAAGTCCTCCTGGAATCTACGGATTCCGGGAGGACTTTTTTGTTTGCCTGAAACGGTGCCATGTGATCTTTGCCTCACATGCCCCGCCGCCCTTCGATACGCTCGCAGCATGGACGTCAGTGCAGTCGTAAATCTCCTCCTGGTGGTGTTCTTTATCCTGGTGGGCGGAATCTTCGCCGCCGCGGAAATGGCATTGGTCACCCTGCGCGAGAGCCAGCTCAGCGGCATAGAACGGAGTGGGAAGCAGGGCAGGCGCACCGCGCACCTGGCCCGCAATCCCAACCTGTTCCTGTCGGCGATCCAGATCGGCGTGACTCTCGCCGGTTTCTTCTCTGCGGCCTATGGTGCCTCCGCCCTGGCTCCGACGGTGGTTCCGCTGCTGCGGCAGTGGGGCCTGGCGCAGCCTGCAGCGGAGGCGACGGCGTTCATCCTCCTGACGCTGGCCGTGGCGTACCTGTCCCTGGTGTTCTCCGAGCTGGTCCCCAAACGGCTGGCCATGCAGAACGCGGTGCTTTTTGCCCGGGTCCTCTCCCCCGGACTGAACCTGTTTGCGGTGCTTATGCGTCCCGTCATCCGGCTCCTCTCCTTCTCCACGGACACCGTGGTGCGGTTGCTGGGCGGAAACCCGGAGGCCAGGACCGTGCCGGTGAGCAGCGAGGAGCTCTGGGACATGGTGGCCGCCAGCCCGATGCTGGCCGAGGACAGCCGGCGGATCCTCAACGACGTCTTTGGGGCGGGTACGCGGCTGGTGCAGGAGGTGATGCGGCCCCGGACCGAAGTGGTGTTTGTCCGGGCGGACCTTCGCTTGGACGAGGCACTTCACCAGGTGCGGCACCAGCCCTATTCCCGTTATCCGGTCACCGGTGCCTCGGTGGATGACATTGTGGGGTTCATCCACGTCCGGGATCTCATGCCGGACCCTGAAGGTCCGGAACCGGACCGGCGTACCGTCGCCGACATCCTGCGCCCGATCCTGTTCCTGCCCGGGACAGCGGCAGTGCTGCCCTCGTTGGGCCGGATGCGCCGGGGGAACAGCCATATCGCGGTAGTGGCCGACGAATACGGCGGCACGGACGGCATAGTCACGCTCGAAGACCTGGTGGAGGAGCTGGTGGGGGAAATCTATGACGAGTTCGACACCGGCGAGGACCCCGAGGACCGCTACCACCGGGAAAAGGGACAGCTGGTGGTGGACGGGGCACTCATTCTGCAGGAATTCGAACGGCTGACCGGCGTCGGACTGCCGGAGGGCCAGTATGAAACGGTTGCCGGATACATCCTGGACCAGCTGGGGCGGGTGGCACGGCCCGGCGACACCGTACCGGCCCCGGGCTGCCGGCTCGAGGTCCTAGGCGTGCGGCGGCGGCGGATCGGAGCTGTCCGGGTGATTCCCGGGGCACCCGCGTAGGCCGTCAGTGCATCCCATTGCCAGACCCGGCACCCACCGCGCAGAATACGTCCCAACGCGGTATCAGGGAACGTCCGGAAGGACAGCCATGGCTGACACCAAGTCTGAGACAGGCCAGACCGAGCTAAAGCGGGTCATGGGCACCAAACTGCTGCTGCTGTTCATTGTCGGCGACATTCTGGGAACCGGTGTCTACGCGCTTACCGGACAGGTGGCCGGCGAGATCGGCGGCGCGGCATGGGCGCCCATCCTCCTGGCGTTTGCGGTGGCCACGATCACCGCCTTTTCGTATCTGGAACTGGTGACCAAATATCCGCAGGCCGCCGGTGCCGCGCTGTACACGCACAAGGCCTTCGGCGTGCACTTCCTGACGTTCCTGGTGACATTCGCCGTGCTCTGCTCGGGTATAACCTCCGCTTCAACGGCTTCCAAGTTCCTGGCCGAGAACTTCATTGTGGGGTTCGACCTGGAGTGGGGGCAGACCGGCGTCACCTGGATCGCGGTCATCTTTATGCTGTTGCTGGCCGCCGTTAACCTGAGGGGCGCGGCGGAAAGCGTGAAGTTCAACATCGTGCTGACCGCCATCGAACTGACCGGACTGCTGATAGTCATCGCCATCGGGTTCTGGGCCATGAGCCAGGGCAACGCGGATTTCTCCCGGGTGGTCGTGTTCGAAACCGAAGCGGGCAAAAGCGTGTTCCTCGCCCTCACCGGAGCCACGGCCCTGGCGTTCTTCTCCATGGTCGGTTTCGAGGACTCGGTAAACATGGCCGAGGAAACGCATGACCCCGTCCGGATTTTCCCCAAGGTGATGCTCACCGGCCTGACGATCACCGTTTGTGTCTATCTCCTGGTCTCGGTGGCTGCCGTGGCCGTGGTGCCGGTGGGACAACTCTCCGAGTCCGCCACCCCGCTGCTGGAAGTGGTGCGGGCCGGCGCACCCAACCTGCCCGTGGACGTCATCTATCCGTTCCTGTCGATTTTCGCCGTCGCCAACACCGCCCTGATCAACATGCTGATGGCGAGCCGCCTGCTCTACGGCATGGCGAAGCAGGACGTGCTGCCACGGGGGCTCTCCTCCGTCCTCCCCGGACGGCGCACCCCCTGGGCCTCCATCGCCTTTACGACGGCGATCGCGGTCGGTTTGATCATTGTGGTCACCAACTTCATGGGCCGGGAAACGGTGACGGCGCTTGGCGGCACGACCGCGCTGCTGCTGCTGGGCGTGTTTACGGTGGTCAACATTGCCTGCATTGTCCTGCGCAGGATCCCGTCCGAGCGTGCCCACTTCCACTCCCCTCGGGTGATGCCTTTCATCGGTGCCCTGACCTGCGCCTTCCTGATCGGCCCGTGGGCGCAGGACGCCATCGAGTACCGGATCGCCGGGCTGCTGCTGCTGCTCGGCCTGGTGCTGTGGCTGCTCACCTGGATCTGGAACCGCGCAGTGAAGGCCCGCAAAACCCGCTTCAGCGACCCATCGCAGCTGAGTTGAGGGGATCAGCGATGGAGGAGGCAGGAAGAAGGAAGCCATGAGCGTCGTCGTCGGATTCGTCCCCACCCCGGAAGGGGAGGCAGCGCTGCGCGCTGCGATCCGTGCAGCCCGTGACCTGGCCACCGGACTCGTGGTGGTCAACGTCGAAAGCACGCGCAAACCCCGGCCCGAACATACCCCGGACTATCTCAAGGCACTGACCAGTGTCCTGGACGGCAGTGGGGTGTCGCACGTTCTGCTTCACCCAATGGGTGACTTCGATGCCTCCGAGGAAATTCTGAAGGCCTCGGAAAACCACGGCGCCCAGCTGGTGGTGCTGGGAATCCGGCACCGGACACCGGTAGGCAAGCTTTTCCTTGGCAGCACGTCCCAGCGCGTGCTGCTGGAGGCTGCCTGCCCCGTCCTGGCGGTCAAAGCGGGCCAGGCCTGAGGCCTAGCTTTCCGGATCAAACATGAACTCGCGGAGCTCCTGCGCACAACGGCAGGACACCGCTATCTTTCGGGCCCACTCCACTGCGTCCTCACGGGTCGGCAGCTCCAGGACAGTGAAGCCGCCCAAGAGGTGGCTGCCGGGATAGATTTCGGGGTTCACGGATCCGTCGGCGGAGACAATCACGGGATCCACCTTTTCCTCGATCCCACCGCCGAAGATATACACACCGGCCGCTTTTGCCTCCCTGATGACGGCGCGCGAATCGGCTGCAACAACCGGAAACTCCTCGTCGGTGAGTACCATGGCTTCGCTCGGAAAGGAGATGAGGTATTTGGTCATGCCCGAAGGGTGGCCCGTAGACGGGCGGATGGCAACGGGTATCCGCGTGCGCCTAGAGCTCGGCCAGAATCGCTTCAATCCCGGTAAAGGTCTCCGTAAAGGAGGTGGACAGGGGTGAGAGCCCCAGCCTGATGCCGTCCGGATTGCGGTAGTCCGGAATGATGCCCTGCTTCCAGAGCGCCGCCGTGGCGGCCTTGAACTTCGGATGGTCGACGGTGATGTGGCTGCCGCGCCGGTCCGGGTCGCGCGGCGAGGCCAGCACGACGCCGCGCGGCGCCAGCAGCGCATCGGTTGCGGTGACGGCGTATTCGGTGAGGGCCTGCGACTTGGCGCGGACGGCAGCCATCCCGGCCTCGCGGATCAGGGCAATCATGTCCTGCATGGCGAGCATGCCGAGAATAGGCGGGGTGCCCGAGACCAGGCGCCGGATGCCCGTCGCAGGAACATAGCCCTGCGCCATGCCGAACGGGTCATCGGAACCCAGCCATCCCTGGATGGGCTGCGAGAAATCCTCCTGGTGGCGGGCTGCCACGTAGGCCCAGGCCGGAGCGCCCGGTCCCCCGTTGAGGTACTTATAGCTGCAGCCCACGGCGTAGTCCGTGCCGTCTGCGTCCAGCTCGGCGGGCACAACCCCCACAGAATGGCACAGGTCCCAGAGAACCAGGCCGCCGGCGTCGTGCACCACGTTGTTGATGGCCGCTGCATCGGCAAGGTAGCCCGACCGGTAGGCCACGTGGCTGAAAACGGCCAGTGCCGTCTGTGGTCCGACGGCGTCCGCCACTGCTTCTGCGGTGACCCCTCCCGCGTACCCGGCGGGCACCCACCGCAGGGTGAGGCCGCATTCGCGGGCCACGCCTTCCAGGACGTACCGGTCCGTCGGGAAATTGTCCGCATCGAGCAGGATTTCAGTACGGCCGGGCCGGGCGGCAACAGCGGCGCGGGCCAGTTTGTACAGCAGGACGGTGGTGGAGTCCGCCACGATGCATTGTCCGGGCGCAGCTCCAAGGGCCACCTCCCCCAGCTGGTCGCCGATTACGCCGGGCAGCTCCAGCCACTGCTCGTCCCAGCCCCGGATCAGCCGTCCGCCCCACTGCCGGGTGACGAAATCCTGCAGGTTTTCCGCAGTGGCGCGCAGGGGGCGTCCCAGCGAATTTCCGTCCAGATACGCACGGACACCGTCCGCAGGAAGGAAACGGTCACGGTACCCGGCGAGGGGATCCGCCGCGTCGAGTTCCTTAGCGGTAACGAGCAGCCCTGCAGCATCAATCATGAGGGAACCTTAGCAGCGCACCGCTGCCCAAAACGAAGCACGCCTGCTTCCGGCAGAACCGGAAGCAGGCGTGCGGTGACTCGGTCCGCAGGCTACGCCAGCGGTACCACGCTGCCGGCGAAGTGCCGGCGCTGGGACCGCGGGTTCCAGCCGGTAAAGCTGGAACCCGTCCACCCGTCCGGTGTTTCATCGTCGGAGATGGTCACGGCAACGGTGGCCGGCAGGAACACAGGTGACTCAAAGTCAATGCTCCACTGGAACGGACCCTCATGGGTCTGCACCGTATCGCCGATAACCCTGGATGCGAGGTACATGCCATGGGCCAGGGACTGTTTCATGCCCAGTGCCTTCGCCGACAAGCGGCTCAGGTGGATGGGGTTGAAGTCCCCGGAGACCCGGGCATAGTTACGGCCGGCATCGGCACCCAGGCGCCACAGCGCCGTCGGGAGCGGCGGAACGAATTCCGCGCGTACCGCTGACTTGTCCGGCCGGTCAATCCTGGGCAGGAAAACGCCCTTGGCCAGGTATGTGGAACGGCCCCGCCACACGGTCTCGGAAACACCGTCGGCCTCCACCGTGACTTCGGCGACGAGTTCCACCTGCGTTCCGGCCCGGTGCCCGCCGAGGTTCTCCGCCCACGCCGTCACCGTCAGGGGTTCCGAGTAATGGATCGGACGGAAATGCTGCACCTCGTTACGCAGGTGCACCATGCCCAGCAGCGGCAGCGGGAAGTCCTCCCGTGCCATCAGGCTCATCGCCACGGGGAAGGCAAACGTGTGCACGTAGCCGGTGGGCAGGTAGTCGGTGGCGCTGTGCAGGACCAGACGCTGGAAATCGGTGAGCCGGGCCAGGTCCACGGCGGCGCCGCGCACCACATGCCGGTCCGCCGGCAGGAGGCCGGTGCCCTTGGCCGGTGACAGCCGCGACTTCGCCGCGCTGCCCACCGCGCCGGCGTACAGCCGTCCGAGTGCGGGGATCTCACTCAGCTGTGTGTCGGTCATGCGCCCACCATGTTCTGGCCGCAGACGCGCACTACCTGTCCGTTGACGCCGGCAGCGGCGTCGGAGGCCAGGAAGGAAATGGTCTCTGCCACGTCCACGGGCAGTCCGCCCTGCTGCAAGCTGGACAGACGGCGCGCCACCTGCCGGGTGAGGGCGGGAATAGCTGCCGTCATATCGGTTTCAATGAAGCCGGGTGCGACGGCGTTGATGGAGCCGCCGCGTGGTGCCAGCAACGGAGCCGTTGCACGGACCATGCCAATGACGCCGCCCTTGGAGGCTGCGTAGTTGGTCTGTCCGCGGTTGCCGGCGATGCCGCTGGTGGAGGCCAGTGAGACGATCCGGCCCTCCGGGCTGAAGCCGCCCGAGGCCAGGAAGGTCTCGTTCATCCGCAGCTGCGAGGCAATGTTGACGGCAATAACCGAGCCCCAGCGCGCTTCGTCCATGTTGGCCAGAAGCTTGTCACGGGTGATCCCGGCGTTGTGGATCACGATGTCCAAGTGACCGTAACGCTCGGCTGCGTGGGCAAGGATCCGGTCCGCCGCGTCTTCGCGGGTGATGTCCACCTGGAGTGCGGTGCCGGAAATCTCGTTGGCAACCTTCGCCAGCTGTTCTCCTGCGGCAGGTACGTCCACCACGATGACGGAGGCGCCGTCACGGTGCAGCACCCGGGCGATGGCGGCACCGATACCGCGGGCGGCACCGGTAACGACGGCGACCTTGCCGGCCAGCGGGGCGTTCCAGTCCAGGGGCAGGGTTCCGGCATCCGAACCGACGGTCACGAACTGGCCGCTGACGTAGGCGCTCTTGCCCGAGAGCAGGAACCGCAGGGCGGCTGCCACCGACGGGGCTGATGCCTGTACGCCGTTGGCCAGCACGATGCCGTTGGCGGTCGCACCGCCGCGCAGCTCGTGGGCAATCGAGCGCAGCGTGCCGTCGACACCCTGACGGGCCGCGGCGGCTGCCGGATCCTGGGCTTCCGCTGCGGGCCGGGAGACGGTGATGACCCGTCCGCCCGGGGCCAGGTCGCGCAGGGCGGCGCCCGCTGCCAGGGTCGGTTCGCCCAGGTCGGTGGGTGCCGCGGCGTCGTCAAGCACGATCAGGATGGCGCCGAGCTTTTCCTTCGGCGTCGCATGCCGGCGGACGTCCTGGTCCCAGTCGAGCAGGAGCCGGGACAGCTCGTCTGCGGTACCGCTCTTGCCGAGAACCAGCACCGGTCCCGGCACCAGGGGCTTGGTGGGATCGAAGCGGCGCAGAATGGCGGGCCGGGGCAGGCCGAGCTTCTTGGACAGTTCCTTGGTGAAGCCGCTGTTGACAAGGTTGAGGTAGGTATCGGCCATGATCAGCGTGCCTCGAGAATCGCGACGAGGCCCTGGCCGCCGGCGGCGCAGATGGAGATCAGGCCGCGGCCTGAACCCTTTTCGTGGAGCATCTTCGCCAGCGAGGCAACGATGCGTCCGCCGGTGGCGGCGAAGGGGTGTCCGGCAGCCAGCGAGGAGCCGTTGACGTTCAGCTTGGTGCGGTCGATGCTGCCCAGCGGCGCATCCAGGCCCAGCCGGGTCCGGCAGAATTCCTCATCCTCCCAGGCGGCAAGGGTGGAAAGGACGGTTCCGGCGAAGGCCTCGTGGATTTCGAAGAAGTCGAAATCGTCGAAGGTCAGGTTGTGGCGTGCCAGCAGGCGCGGCACGGCAAAGGCCGGAGCCATCAGCAGTCCGTCCTTGCCGTGGACGAAGTCGACGGCGCCGGCTTCGGCATCGACGATGTTGGCGAGCATCGGCAGGTCGTGTTCGCGGGCGTAGTCCTCGGAGCCCAGCAGGACAACGGAGGCGCCGTCGGTCAGCGGGGTGGAGTTGCCGGCCGTCATGGTGGCTTCGTCGCCGAGGCTCTTGCCGAATGCGGGCTTCAGCTTGGCCAGCTTTTCCATGCTGGTGTCGGGCCGCAGGTTCGCGTCCTTGGCCAGGCCGCGGTACGGGGTCACCAGGTCGTCGAAGAAACCGCGGTCATAGGCGGCTGCCATGTTGCGGTGGCTGTTGAAGGCCAGCTCATCCTGGGCCTCCCGGGTGATCTTCCACTGTGCGGTGGTCAGGGCCTGGTGCTCGCCCATGGACAGTCCCGTGCGGGGTTCGCCCGTGGACGGTGCATTCGGGGACAGGTCCTTGGGGCGGATCCTTGCGACGGCGGCCAGCTTCTGTTTGGTGGTCCGGGCGCGGGAAAGGTCCAGGAGGGCACGGCGCAGGCCTTCGCTTACGGCGATGGGCGCGTCGGAGGCGGAGTCGACGCCGCCGGCAATGGCGGATTCGAGCTGCCCCAGCTTGATCTTATTGGCCAGGCTGACCACTGTTTCCAGCCCGGTGGCGCAGGCCTGCTGCACATCGTAGGCGGGGGTCTCCGGCGACAGTGCCGAGCCCAGGACCGCCTCGCGGGTCAGGTTGAAATCACGGGAGTGCTTGAGGACAGCGCCGCCGGCGACTTCGCCGATCCGCTCCCCCTGCAGGCCGAAGCGGGCAACGAGTCCGTCGAGGGCTGCGGTCAGCATGTCCTGGTTGGAGCTGTAGGTGTACTTGCCGCCCGAGCGGGCGAAGGGAATGCGGTTACCGCCGATGACCACTGCTTTGCGCACCGAAGACCCGGCGGCGTTGTTCGTGGGTGTAGCTCGTGCGGGTTCAGGCTGTGCAGCCATTCGTCGTTCTCCTTGGGAGTCCATGGGTGGGGGTGTGACGTTAGTTACTGTTACCCAGCGTACCTGATACGCTCAGTATCGTGAACAACACACTGAGGGATCCTTCCGCGCCGGCCCCGGCCGCGGACGGGCGCGCGCTCCGCTGGGAGGCCCACCGGGCCGAACGCCGCCGCACCCTGATCCGAACCGCGCGCCGGGCCGTCCACACTCTCGGGTGCGCGGCATCGATGGAAGAGATCGCGGCCGCCTCCGGCACCTCGAAGTCGGTCTTCTACCGCTACTTCGGCGACAAGGCCGGGCTGCAGAAAGCCATGGGCGAAGTGGCCGTGGCACGGATGCAGGAGAAGATCCTGGAAGCGGGGCGCACGGCAACATCGGCCCGCTCCGGCCTGCGGGCCATGGTGTCGGCCTACCTGCAGATGGCGGAGACCTCGCCCAACGTATATCTGTTCGTCACGGGCCGGCTTGCCGACGGCGGTACGGAGCAGCAGTTCGACACCACCCTTTCGCACTTCTTCGAAACCATCACGGCAATGATGGATTCGGCCATGCGCCACTATCTGGCCGGCCGGGAGGTACCCCGGGATGCCAGCGCCACGGCGTCGTACTGGCCGGCCGCGGCCCTCGGGATGATCCGTGCCGCGGGCGAACGCTGGATTGCCGCGCCGCCGGGCCCGGACAAACCCACCGAAGAACAAATGACTGACCAGCTGACCGCCTGGCTCTTTGACGGCATCGGCTACGACCAGGGGCATTCGCCCCTTCCCCGGATTTCTTCACCTACCCCAGTCTCCAACCACGAGAAGGAAACGCAATGACGCAAACACTCTCCCCCACCGAACGCCAGCTCCCGGCCAGCGCGACCATCAGCGACAATGACGCCGCCGTGGTGGACGTCGAGGCGCTGGGCCGGGTCCTGCTCGGCAAATGGGCTGAAAAGCGGCTGGCGGCCCGCAAGCTCGCCGGCATGGAAGCCATGCAGACCCCCGCGGGGCTGACCTATACAGAGCACCGCGAACGGGTCATGGACCAGCTGAAGATCCTGGTGGACAGCAAGTCCGTCCACGGCGCCTTCCCCAAGTACGTGGGCGGCGAAGACAGCCACGGCGCTAACGTTGCCGGCTTCACGGAACTCGTGGTGGCTGATCCGTCCCTGCAGATCAAGGCCGGCGTGCAGTGGGGCCTCTTCGGATCCGCCGTGATGCACCTGGGCAACCGGGAGCACCACGAAAAGTGGCTGCCGGGCATCATGAGCCTGGATATCCCGGGCTGCTTCGCCATGACCGAAACCGGACACGGTTCCGATGTTGCCAGCATCGCCACCACTGCCGAATACGACGCCGCGGCCGAAGAATTCGTTATCAATACCCCCTTCCGCGCTGCCTGGAAGGACTACATCGGCAACGGCGCCGTCAACGGCAAGGCCGCCGTCGTCTTCGCTCACCTCATCACCAAGGGCGTGGACCACGGCGTGCACGCGTTCTACGTGGACCTGCGGGACGACAACGGGTTCCTGCCCGGCATCGGGGGCGAGGATGACGGCGTCAAGGGCGGCCTGAACGGCATCGACAACGGCCGGCTGCACTTCTCCAACGTCCGCATCCCGCGGACCAACCTGCTCAACAAGTACGGGGATGTCGCCGCCGACGGTACCTACACCTCGGACATCAGCAGCCCCGGCCGCCGCTTCTTCACCATGATCGGCACCCTGGTACAGGGCCGTGTATCGCTCGACGGCGCAGCAGTCAACGCCAGCAAGCTGGCCCTGAAGACCGCCATCCAGTACGGCACCGAGCGCCGCCAGTTCAACGGCGCCTCGGACATCAAGGAAGAGGTGCTGATGGACTACCAGCAGCACCAGCGCCGCCTGCTCCCCCTGCTGGCCACCACGTTTGCCGCCGCTTTCGCCCACGAGGAACTGCTGCATAAGTTCGACGACGTCTTCTCCGGCGCCCATGACACCGATGCAGACCGCCAGGACCTGGAAACCCTCGCTGCCGGACTGAAGTCCCTGTCCACCTGGCACGCCCTGGACACGCTGCAGGAATGCCGCGAAGCCACCGGCGGTGCCGGGTTCCTGGCCGAGAACCGGTTCACCGCCCTGCGCGCGGACCTTGATATCTACGCCACGTTCGAGGGCGACAACACGGTGCTGCTGCAGCTGGTGGCCAAGCGCCTGCTCGCGGACTACGGCAAGGAATTCGCCGGTGCGGACTTCGGCGTCCTCGCCCGCTACGTTGTGGGACAGGCCACCGATGCCACCCTGCACCGCACCGGTCTGCGCCGGATTGCCCAGTCCTTCCGTGACTCCGGCTCCGAGAAGAAATCCGCCATTGCCCTGCGCGATCCGCGGACCCAGCACGACCTGCTGGCGGACCGGGTCGGCACCATGGTTGCGGAGGTGGCCACGGCCCTCAAGGAAGCCCGCGGGCTGCCGAAGGAAAAGGGCGCCGCGGTGTTCAATGAGAACCAGCATGCCCTGATCGAAGCCGCGCGTGCCCACGCCGAGCTGCTTCAGTGGGAAGCCTTCACCCGGGCCCTGGACCGGATGGAGGACGCCGGCACCCGGCAGGTGATGACCTGGGTCCGCGACCTGTTCGGGCTGCGCCTGATCGAAAAGAACCTTGGGTGGTACCTCATGAACGGCCGCCTGTCCGCACAGCGTGCCCGCACCCTGGGCCCGTACATCAACCGGCTGCTGGCGAAGATCCGCCCGCACGCCCTGGATCTGGTCGATTCCTTCGGCTACGGCCAGGAGCACCTGCGGGCCAAGATTGCCTCGGGTGCCGAAAAGATCCGCCAGGACGAGGCCATGGAGTACCAGCGGCTGCTGCGTGCCAGCGGTGCCGCTCCGGTGGACGAGAAGGTTCTGATTGCCCGGAAGAAGGCAGAGCAGAAGAAGTCCGGCCGGAAGTAACGCAACACCGGTAGAAAGGGCGCCTCCGCAACTGCGGAGGCGCCCTTTCGGCGTTCCGGGTGTCTGGCTCCAGTGCTCGTGCACAGCGTCCCACTGGGTGGGGCTGGTGTTACCTCTTGGGGTCACGGTGGTCACAACAGCACCACCGGGTGGGACCCTGTGCGGAAGGGCGAGGTGCCAGACCCCAGTCCGGGCACAGAAAGGGCGCCGTCGCACTGTGCGGCGGCGCCCTTTCGGCGTTTAGCTGTGTTGGCTACAAGGGGTTGGCTACGCCAGGACCGACCGGTAGACAGCCAGGGTTTCCTCGGCAATGGACTCCCAGGAGAACTGCTCGGTTGCCCGGACCCGTCCGGCCTCACCCATTTGCCGGGCGAGGGCCGGATCGCTGACCACGGAGGTCAGCGCCTCGGCGAAGTCGCGTACGAATTTCTCCGGGTCCAGCGGCGTGCCGGTCCCGTCGGTGACCTGGTCGATGGGCACCAGCACACCGGTGACGCCGGAATCCACCACTTCCGGAATGCCTCCGGTTGCACTGGCGACGACGGCGGTGCCGCAGGCCATCGCCTCGAGGTTCACGATGCCCAGCGGTTCGTAGACCGACGGGCAGGCAAAGACGGTGGCGATGGAAAGGATCTTGATCAGCTCGGCGCGCGGCAGCATGCGCTCAATGACCACGACGCCGGTGCGGGTGCGCCGCAGGTCCTCGATGAGGACGGCGGTTTCCGCCGCCAGCTCCGGGGTGTCGGCAGCACCCAGGCACAGCACCAGCTGGACCTCCGGCGGCAGCAGCGCGGCGGCCCGGAGCAGGTACGGCACACCCTTCTGGCGGGTATTGCGGCCGACGAAGACCACGCTGGGGCGGTCCGGATCAATGTCGAAGGCGCGGACGCCGTCGGGGTCGATATCCGGCTGCCACTGCTGCACATCGATGCCGTTGTGGACCACCCGGACCTTGCCCGGGTCCACATCCGGGTAGCTGCGCAGGATGTCCTGGCGCATGCCTTCGGACACGGCGATGATCGCGGCGGCTGCCTCGTAGGCGGTTTTCTCCACCCAGGAGGACACTGCGTATCCCCCGCCGAGCTGCTCGGCCTTCCACGGACGCAGCGGCTCCAGGCTGTGGGCACTGAGGACGTGCGGAATACCGTGCAGCAGCGACCCCAGATGGCCTGCCATGTTCGCGTACCAAGTATGCGAGTGGACCAGGTCCGCCCCGGCCAGTCCGCCCAGGATTTCAAGGTCCGTACCCAGGGTCTGGACGGCGGGATTTGCCGACTGCAGTTCCGCCGGCACCGCATAGCTCTTTACTTTAGCTCCATGGAAATCCTCAGGGCGCGGGGCCCCGAAGCAATGCACATGGAGATCTACTTCTCCGGCCAGGACACGGCTGAGCTCGGCGACGTGAACGCCTGCTCCCCCGTAGATTTCCGGCGGGAATTCCTTCGACACAATATCTACTCGCACTAAACCAACGTAGTGCACCGGGCAACCAGTGATCTAGTCTGAAGTCAGTAGACTTATTTTCGGAAGAGGTTCAACACAATGGCGCCAAAGAAGGTCCTGGCAGTAGTTCTTGCAGGCGGCGAAGGTAAACGGCTGATGCCGCTCACGGCTGACCGCGCAAAACCGGCGGTTCCCTTTGCCGGGCGCTACCGCCTCATTGATTTCGCATTATCGAATCTGGTGAACTCCGGATATCTCCAGATAGTGGTTCTGACCCAGTACAAATCCCACAGCCTTGACCGGCATATCTCCGAGACATGGCGGCTCTCCACCCAGCTGCAGAACTACGTCGCCTCGGTGCCTGCACAGCAGCGCGTGGGCAAGAGCTGGTTCCTGGGCAGCGCGAACGCCATCTACCAGTCCATGAACCTGATTGAGGACGCCCAGCCGGACATCGTCGTCGTCATCGGCGCGGACCATGTGTACCGCATGGACTTCTCCCAGATGGTTGAGGCACATATTGCTTCCGGCGCGTCAGTGAGCGTTGCCGCCGTGCGGCAGCCGCTGCACCTCGCGGACCAGTTCGGCGTGATCGAAACGGACGCCGAGAACCCGGAACGCATCGCCGCGTTCGTGGAAAAGCCGGAGACGACCCCGGGCCTGCCCGACGATCCGGGCAGCTTCCTGGCCTCCATGGGCAACTACGTCTTCAATACCGACGCCCTGGTTAAGGCGCTGCAGTGGGACGAGGAACGCCTGATCACCAAGCACGACATGGGCGGGGACATCATTCCCTACTTCGTGGAACGCGGTGACGCTGCCGTTTACGACTTCACCCGCAACGTCATCCCCGGAGCCACCGGCAGCGACCACCAGTACTGGCGCGACGTCGGCACCCTGGATTCCTATTACGACGCCAACATGGACCTGATCTCCCCCATGCCGGCGTTCAACCTGTACAACCTGAAGTGGCCCATCTACACGCGGCAGAGCATCTCCCCGCCCGCCAAGTTCGTGCGCAGCGCCTCCGATCAGGCCGGAACCGCCTTCGACTCGATCGTGTCCGACGGCACCGTCATTTCGGGCGGCAAGGTAACCGGCTCCGTGCTGGCACAGGACGTGTACGTTGCCTCCAACGCGGAGGTGACCGACTCGGTGCTGATGGACAAGGTGCACGTAGGTGAGGGTGCGGTGGTCCGCCGGGCCATCATTGACAAGAACGTGCGGATCCCGGCCGGTGCCACCGTTGGCGTGGACCGGGAACTGGACCTCAGACGCGGCTTCACCGTAACCGAATCGGGACTCACCGTGCTCAGCAAGGGCCAGCGGATTCCCGAAGCGTAGCAGCGGACTGGGACAGCAGCAGGGGCGCCGGGTGTGAGATTCCCCGGTGCCCCTGCTGCTGATACGGGGCGTTGCCGGCTTCTCCGGTATCCTCGTCATGGCGCACCCGGTGCGCCTGCACCGTGGATCCTCCGGTGCCGATAAGCGTAAAGGCCACCATGAGCACCCCTGAACTAAACCCGGAAGAAATCCAGACCGCCCTTCGGGTCCTGGCTTCCATCCACGTCCTGGATGAAGAGGACCCCGACTACGTCGCAGTCCGGCGGGCCACCGCCAAGATGTTCAAGTCCGTGAAGAAGCACCGGAAGAACGAAAAGCGCTCGGCCGTTGCCGAGGCCGACCGCGCCGTCGTCGCCCTCACGGCCACGGGTGCGGCAGACCGGATCGACGATGAAACCCGCGGCGCGCAGCTGACCACCGCCGCCCACGGACCGTCCGCCGGCACGTTGCTTAAACCGCGCAACTGCTACATCTGCAAGCAGCCCTACACCGTGGTGGATGCCTTCTACCATCAGCTCTGCCCTGAATGTGCGGCCTTCAGCCACACCAAGCGCGACGCCCGGACGGACCTGACGGGGAAACGGGCGCTGCTGACCGGCGGCCGGGCGAAGATCGGTATGTACATTGCCCTGCGGCTGCTGCGCGACGGTGCCCACACCACCATCACCACGCGCTTCCCCAAGGACGCCGCACGCCGGTTCGCCGCCATGGAGGACTCCGCGGACTGGCTGCACCGGCTGCGGATCGTCGGCATTGACCTGCGCGACCCCGCCCAGGTCATTTCGCTGGCCGAGTCCGTCGCCGAGGCCGGTCCCCTCGACATCCTGATCAACAACGCGGCCCAGACGGTCCGCCGCTCCTCCGACGCCTACCGTCCGCTGACCGACGCCGAATTGGCGCCCCTGCCGGACGGCCCCATGCCCGAACTGGTGACCTTCGGGCACACCTACGATGCGCACCCCACAGCGCTGGCCGGCTCCGTTGCCGCGCACCCGGTACTGGCCGCCGACGCCGTCACCGCCCTGGCGCTCACGGCAGGGTCCTCGTCGCTGGCGCGGATGGAAGCCGGAACGGCCATCGACGCCGGCGGTCTTGTGCCGGACACGGCCCCGATTAACAGCTGGACACAGGTGGTGGACCAGGTGGACCCGCTGGAGATGCTTGAAGTGCAGCTGTGCAACGTCACGGCGCCGTTCCTGCTGGTGAACCGGCTCCGCCCCGCAATGGCTGCCTCCTCCGCGCGGCGGAAATACATCGTCAACGTCTCCGCCATGGAAGGCCAGTTCTCCCGCCGCTACAAGGGCCCCGGACATCCGCACACCAACATGGCCAAGGCGGCGCTGAACATGCTCACCCGCACCAGCGCCGAGGAAATGCTGGAAACGGACGGAATCCTCATGACCGCAGTGGACACCGGCTGGATCACCGACGAACGTCCCCACCCCACCAAGGTGCGGCTGGCGGAGGAGGGCTTCCACGCCCCGCTGGACCTGGTGGACGGCGCGGCCCGCGTCTACGACCCGATTGTGATGGGCGAAAACGGCGAGGACCAGTACGGCGTCTTCCTCAAGGACTACAAGCCCTCGCCCTGGTAGGCCTTCGGCACGGGTGCTGGCCCCGGCCTGCGGCGGCGGGCGGCCAGCCGCTGCACCACCTTGCCGATCTCGGAGGCCACCAACACGGTGGCGCCGACCGCGAGGCAGAGGAACCACTGCGCCGACGTCAGCGGCACGGTGTCGAAGATGCCGGTAAAGATGTCCAGCTGCACCACCAGGACCTGCAGCACCACCACTGCAGCCAGTGACACCCAGATGGCACGGTTGGTGAAGGTCCGGAGCGCAAAAACACTGCCGGTCTCGGAACGGACGTTCAGCAGATTGAACACCTGGTAGAACACGAAAGTCGTAAACGCCATGGTGGTGGCGAAGTTGGTGTTGCCGGCACTCTCCGGGAACCACCGCGCGGCGTTCTCCAGCACTATGCAGGTGCCTGCCGCCATCACGATCCCCAGCAGGGTAAGCACCACGATCCGCCGCCCGGTCAGCAGGGGTTCCGCGGCAGGCCGGGGCGGCCGTTTCATCACCTCGGGATCGGTCCGGTCCACGCCGAGGGCCAGGGCAGGCGGTCCGTCCATGATGATGTTCACCCACAGGATCTGCAGTGCGGTGAACGGCGTCCCGCCGGCGAACCCGAAGGTCGCCGCTGCCAGGAAAATCAGCACGAACCCCCAGGCAGTGGTCAGCTGGAACCGGACAAACTTCAGGATGTTGTTGTAGATGCCGCGGCCCTCTTCGACGGCAGCCACAATCGTGGCGAAGTTGTCATCGGTGAGGATCATTTTGGCGGCACCCTTGGAGACGTCCGTTCCCGTGATGCCCATGGCGATGCCGATGTCCGCACGCTTCAGCGCCGGGGCGTCATTCACGCCGTCGCCGGTCATCGCCACAATGTAGCCGTCCGCCTGCAGTGCCTTCACGATCCGGATTTTATGCTCGGGGGAAACCCGCGCCAGCACACCCAGGTGCGGGGCCTCCTCCCGCAGCTGCCCCTCATCCATGGCATCCAGTGCGGTGCCTGCGGCAGCCCGGCCCGGAATCCCCAGGTCCCGGGCAATGGCCGATGCCGTGACCAGGTGGTCCCCGGTGATCATGTGGACATCGATCCCGGCGGCATGGGCCCGGGCAATGGCCTCTCCGGCTTCCTGCCGGGGTGGATCCAGAATCCCGACGACGGCGTACAGCACCAGGTTCGCAGCCTCGGCAAAGAGGGCCTCCGGCCGGGACGGCAGCGGCGCGTCCAGAACCCGTCCGGCCACGGCCATGGTCCGCAGGCCGGCATGAGCCAGGGACTCCACGTCCTGGGAAATCCGGGCCCGCTCCTCCGGGTCCAGGGGCACCAGCCCGGCAGGGGTCTGCAGGAAAGCGGTCCGGTCCAGGACCACGCCGGGCGCACCCTTGACGTTGCAGGTGACCGCCGCTCCGGCGTCGTCGGCGTTGAACGTGGCCATGAACTTGTAGTCGGAATCGAACGGCACCTCGGCCAGACGGCGGTGGGTGGCCCGCGCACCCGCGACATCGATCCCGGCCTTCTCCGCCAGGACCACGAGGGCGCCCTCGGTCGGATCCCCGGTCAGCCTGCCGTCCTCCACGGACGCGTCGTTGCACAGCGCCATGGCCAGGTATGCCTCGGCCGGGACCGGAGCGTGCTGCCCATCCGGGCTGAGGATTTTCCCCTCGGTGGAATAGCCGGATCCGGTCACCCGGAAACGCCGCCCGGAGGGTGAATACACCCGCCGGACCGTCATTTCATTGAGCGTCAGGGTGCCGGTCTTGTCGGTGCAGATCTGCGAGGTGCTCCCCAGCGTTTCCACCGCCGCCAGCTGCTTGATAATCGCGCCGCGGGCAGCCAGCCGGGATGCACCCATGGCGAGCGTGAAGGCGACGACGGCGGTGAGCCCCTCGGGGATGGTCGCCACGGCCAGCGATACCGCGGTCAGGAACAGGTCCTCCCAGCTGTCCCCGCGCAGCAGCCCCAGCACAAACACGAGGGCAACGACGGCGAAGGCAATGTAGGTCAGCACCCGTGCCAGCTGGTCGATACTGCGCTGCAGGGTGGTTTTCTCCTCGGTGGTGCTTCCCAGCAGATGCGCAATCGTACCGATCTGCGTTTCCATGCCGGTCCCGGTGACCAGCAGGACGCCCCGGCCGCGGGTCACATCGGTGTCCATAAAAAGCAGGTTGGTGCGGTCGGCCACCGGCAGCTGCGGATCGGACAGCGGTGCGGTGGTCTTGTTGGTGGGCTTGGACTCTCCGGTGAGTGCCGCCTCGGCCACCTGCAGCCGGACGGCCTCCAGCAGCCGCCCGTCCGCCGGCACGCTGTCCCCTGCTTCGAGCAGCACGACGTCGCCCGGCACCAGTTCCATCCGTTCAACCCTCGCCTGGCTGCCTGAGCGCAGCACGCGGCAGCTGTCCACGGAGGCATTACGCAAGGCTTCGAGACTGTTTTCCGCCCGCTGCTCCTGCACATAGTTCAAAGCGGTGTTGAGGATGATTACCAGCAGGATCACCACCGGGGTTTCCCATTCGCGGGACACCACGGCACTGACCACCGCGGCGATGAGCAGGACGATGGTCAGCCGGTCCGAGAGCAGCCGCAGGACCTTCCGCCACACGGGTGCTTTTTTGTCCTCGGCCAGCCGGTTCGGGCCGTACCGCTCCAGCCGTCCACGGACCTCCCCGGTGTCGAGGCCGGTGGCCGGGTTGGTTCTCAGGGCCGCTGCGGCGTCCGCGGCGGGAAACAGCCAGGGGCAGTCCAGGACCTGCTGTGCCGGGGCGGCCGGGGTGCTGCCGCCGCTGCCTTGCGAACTCGTGGGCGAACTCATGGGTGCTTCCCCCGGTCGCTTGAGGATGGTGCCCCCATGCTAACAAGGGGCGGGTGCCGGGCAGTATGGCAACCGGGCCTCCGGGAGGCCGGTGCGCCAAAGCCGAAGCGCTTTGGATAACCGCCGCCACTGCGGCAGGGTGTAACCGTGCCCGACTCCTCCGCTGCCTCCTCTGCTGCTTCCGCCCCGGTACCGGGCCCGCCGCCTGCCCGCCTGCGCGGTACCGTCCCCGGCCTGCTGGCCGCGGCGGCCGCCGTCGCCGCGTCCTTCCTGGTGCATCTGCTCCTGCCTGCGGTACCCGTACTGACAGCGGCGGTGGTCCTGGGGCTGCTGGCTGCCAACCTGCCCGGCAGTGCGGCCATGGCTTCCGGAGCCTGGAAACCCGGGCTGGCCCTGGCCGCCCGGAAGTTCCTGCGGGCCGGGATCGTGCTGCTGGGATTGAAGGTATCGCTGGTGGACATTGCCGGGCTGGGCTGGTCGGCGCTGGGGCTGATTGTGGTCCTGGTGCTGGCGGCGTTCGCGGGGACGTACGCCATCTGCCGCCTGTTCCGCCTGCCCGGGGATGAACCGGTCCTGATCGCCTCCGGGTTCTCCATCTGCGGGGTCTCCGCCATTGGTGCCATGGCCGCTGTCCGCCGGACCCGGGCTGAAGACACCGTGGTGCCGATTGCCCTCGTAACGCTCTGCGGCACACTGGCCATCGCGGCCCTGCCGCTGGCTGGCGGGCTCCTGGAGCTCAGCCCCGAGGTGTTCGGTGCCTGGGCCGGAGCCTCCGTCCACGACGTCGGACAGGTCGTGGCCACTGCCCAGACCGCGGGCGGCACGGCGCTGGCGGCCGCCGTCGTCGTCAAACTGGCGCGGGTGGTGCTGCTGGCACCGCTGACCGCTGCCGCGGGCCTGCTGGCCCGGCGCACGGACACCCGTAAAGGCGGCAGCCGGGAAGACCGTGCCGGGACGGGCAGCCGGCCGCCGCTGGTGCCCCTCTTCGTCCTGGGCTTCCTTGCCCTGATCCTGGTCCGCACCTCCGGCCTGCTGCCGGAACCGGTGCTGGAGGGAGCCGCCGTCGTCCAGGACCTGCTCTTCGCCGGCGCCCTGTTCGCGCTGGGAGCCGGCGTCCGGGTCCGCACGCTGTTCGCCTCCGGTGCCCGGGCGGCCGGCGCCGCGCTCACATCCTGGGTGTTGATCTCCGGCCTGGGCCTGGCGGTGGCCGTGCTGCTGTAGGGCACGCGGAAGTGATTGAATGAACAGGTGCCTAACCAGAACCTGAGCCGTGATGAAGCCGCCCTGCGGTCCCGCCTGCTGTCCGTGACCGCCTACGATGTCCACCTCGACCTGGCCAACGCCGAAGACGAGGGGGCTCCGGGCTTCCATTCCCGCAGCACCATTACCTTCGGTTGTTCCGAGCCCGGTGCCGGTACGTTCCTGGACTTCATCCACGGCGGCGTGTCTTCCGTGGTCCTGAACGGCATCGAGCTGGACCTGGCGGACGCCGTGGACGACTCCCGGATCCACCTTCCCGGCCTCAAGGCGGAGAACACCGTGACGGTGGAGGGCACCGCCTTGTACAGCCGCAGCGGCGAAGGCCTGCACCGTTTCCGCGACCCTGCGGATGGGCGCACGTACCTTTACACCCAGTACGAGCCCGCCGATGCGCGGCGGGTCTTTGCCGATTTTGAGCAGCCGGACCTGAAGGCCTCCTTTTCCTTCAGCGTGACCGCACCGAGCGGATGGCAGGTCGCGTCCAACGGCGTCGAAACGCAGCGGACGCCGCTGGGTGACGGCACCCTCAGCCGCTGGGAATTCGCACCCACCCAGCGCATTTCCACCTACATCACCACCGTGCTGGCGGGGCCGTACCACCGCGCCGACGACGAGTGGTCCACCCGGCTCGACGACGGCACGGAACTGCGGGTTCCCCTGGCCGCCTACTGCCGGTCCTCCCTGGCCGGGTACTTCGACCCGGAGAACATCTTTGCGGTGACCAAGCAGGGACTGGACTACTTCCACGACCTCTTTGCCTTCCCGTACCCCTTCGGGAAATACGACTCCGCGTTTGTTCCGGAGTACAACCTGGGTGCCATGGAGAATCCCGGCCTGGTGACGTTCACGGAGGCCTACGTCTTCCGGTCCCGCGCCACCGAGGCGCAGTACGAAGCGCGGGCGAACACCATCCTGCACGAGATGGCGCACATGTGGTTTGGCGACCTGGTCACGATGAAATGGTGGGACGACCTGTGGCTCAAGGAATCGTTTGCCGACTACATGGGTGCCCTGGCCGTGGACCAGGCCACCGACTTCACCAATTCCTGGGTCAGCTTCGCGAACCGGCGTAAGGCCTGGGCCTACGTCCAGGACCAGCTGCCCACCACCCATCCCATCGTGGCCGATATTCCGAACCTGGAGGCGGCGAAGCAGAACTTCGACGGCATCACCTACGCAAAGGGCGCCTCGGTGCTCAAGCAGCTGGTGGCCTACGTCGGGTTTGAAGCCTTTATCGACGCTGCCCGCGGCTACTTCCGCGACCACGCCTACGGGAACACCACCCTCGCCGACCTCCTGGCCGCCCTGGAAACGGCTTCCGGCCGGGACATGGGCCTCTGGTCCGCCCGCTGGCTCCAGACCGCCGGCGTTCCTGTCCTGGTCCCGGACACGGAGACCGGCGACGACGGCGCCTACACTTCCGTGGTCATCCGGCAGAACGCACCTGACCCCGTGAGCGGAGAACAGGTTCCCCGGCCGCACCGGCTGCGCATTGGCCTCTACGACTTCGACGGCACCGGAGCCCTGGTCCGCACCGACAGCGTGGAGCTGGATGTCGCCGGGTCCAGGACCGAGGTGCCTGAACTGGTGGGCAAGCAGCGTCCGGCCCTGCTGCTGCTCAACGACGAGGACCTGACGTACGCCAAGATCCGTTTCGACGACGCGTCGCTGGCCACGCTGCTGGACTCCCTGCACCTGCTGTCCGATCCCCTGGCCCGGGCCATCACCCTCTCAGCCCTGTGGAACACGGTCCGCGACGGTGTCCTGAGCGCCAAGGACTACGTCCGGCTCATCCAGCGGGTGGCACCGGTGGAAACCGGGGCCGGAGTGCTCCAGGTCCTGCTGGACAACGCCCTTAGCGCCATTGAGTACTACGCCCCGGCGCAGCGCCGGGAAGTGCTGCGGGAGGAGTTCTCCACCCACATAGCCGAGCAGCTGGCGGCAGCAGAACCGGGCAGCGACCGGCAGACCATCTGGGCGCGCGCCGCAGCCGGCGCCGGGCGCCGCAGCAGCAGCCATAACGCACTGCTGCGGGGACTGCTGGACGGCAGCGCCGGTATCCAGGATCTTGCTGTGGACTCGGACCTGCGCTGGCGGCTCTGGGTAGCCCTGGCGGCGACCGGTTCCGCCACCGCTGCCGAACTGGACGCCGAGCTGGCACGGGACAACACGGCGTCGGGACGGGTGGGCTTCACCACCGCGTCCGCCGCTTTCCCGGACCCAGCCGTCAAGGCAGCTGCGTGGCAGGCAATCATGCACTCCGACGCCTTGTCCAACGAGTTGCTCTCGGCCACCATCACCGGCTTCGGCCTGGGCAGCCACGAACTGCTGGACGGCTATCTGGACGACTATTTCGCCTCACTCACGGATGTCTGGTCCGGGCGCAGCATTGAGCTGGCCTCACGCGTGGTCGGCGGACTCTATCCGGGACACCAGGACGCAATGCCGGGCATGGTGCCGGCCGATCATCCAGTGGTGCAGAAATCCGTGGAGTGGCTGGAGCTGCATTCCGGCGCTCCGGCGGCGCTGCGGCGGATCATCATCGAGCAGCAGGACCAGCTGCTGCGTTCACTGCGGGTGCAGGCTGCCGGAATGTAGCCTGCGGAATCCGGCCGGGCGGGGGGCTGTGCGCTGCCCGCCCGTCCGGCTTAGGCCAGCTGCGGCTTCGCCACCGTCAGGAGGATGGCGGAGTCCTCCAGCGCCGCCACGGAATGCCGGGCCTGCGGAACGATCAGCAGGTCCCCGGCGGAGCCGTCCCAGGTGTTGCCTTCGGCGGAGAGGGCAACCCGCCCTTTGAGGACATAGATCGTGGCCTCCCCGGGATTCTCATGCTCGTCCATCACAAACCCGGAGCCGAGGGCGATGACGGTCTGCCGCAGGACGTGCTCGTGTCCCCCGTAGACCGTGGAGGCGCTGCGTCCGCTGGCCGCCTGCCGTGCTGATTCGAGGTGTTGGCGGGCAAGGGCGGTCAGCGACTTTTTCTCCATTTGCGCAGTCTAGGCCCACGGACCGCCGCCGGGTAGCGCGGTGGCCCGTGGGCAGGGCTGCTAGGGAACCCGGTTCAGCCACTCCGGGGTATCGAACTTGTCCTTGACCTTCTGCTGGGCAAGGGCGATTTCCTCGTCGGTAATGCCGGTCTGGACGGCACCGTACCGGCCCGCGAAGGTATCCATCATCGTGGCGATGATGTCCTCGCGGGAGAGCCCGGTCTGGCGCTTCAGCGGGTCCACCCGCTTCTTGGCACTGGTGGTGCCCTTGTCGGAGAGCTTTTCCTTGCCGATACGCAGGACTTCGACCATCTTGTCGGCGTCGATGTTGTAGGACATGGTGACGTGGTGCAGCATGCCGCCGCTGCTGAACCGCTTCTGCGCGGCGCCGCCGATCTTGCCCTGGTCGGTGGCCATGTCATTCAGTGGAACGTACCAGGCCTGGATGCCGAGTTTCTTCAGGGATTCCATCACCCAGGCGTCCAGGAAGGGATAGGAATCGGCGAAACTCAGGCCATCCACGAGGGACTGGGGAATGTAGAGGGAGTACGTGATGGCGTTGCCGTGTTCCATGAACATGGCTCCCCCGCCGGTGATGCGCCGGACCACGGTCACCCCGTGCCGTTCCGCGCCGTCGGGGTCCACTTCGTTCTTCAGCGACTGGAAGCTGCCGATGACGACGGACGGCGATTCCCATTCCCAGAACCGGAGGGTGGGATTGCGGCGGCCGGCCCCGACTTCCTCGGCGAGGACCTCGTCCATGGCCACGTGCATATGCGTCGACAGCGGCGTGGGGGGAATGATTTCCCACTGGTGGTCGCCCCACCCGGTCGCTTTGCCGAGGGCGCGGCGGACGGCGGTTGCCACGGCTTCCGGCGAGAAGCCGAAAAGGACGGCGTCCGAGGGCAGCCGCAGACGCACGGCCTCGGCAATGTCACCGAAGGAAGTCTCGGCGGGCAGGCCCTCGAGTGCCGCGTTGATGTCCCCCAACGCTTCATCCGGTTCCAGGAAGAAGTCACCGCCAAGGGAAACTCCGGCCAGCCGGCCGTCGCGGACATCCAGATCCACTACAACCAGCTTGCCGCCGGGGACCTTGTATTCCCCGTGCCGGCGGCCGCTGTTATCTGCGCTTGCCATCGAGACTCCTCTGTTGGAACCGGTGCCGGGACCGGACGGTCCCTCTGACAGGGAAAGGCCCGCCGGGCTGATGCCGACGGACCTCTCCAGGTACTGCTGTGTTTCCGGACTGGCTACTTCTTGCCGCCGAAGCCCTTGAAGCGGGCGTTGAAGCGCTCGACGCGGCCGGCGGAGTCCATGATGCGCTGCTTGCCCGTGTAGAACGGGTGCGATGCGGAGGAGATTTCCACCTCGATGAGCGGGTAGGTGTTTCCGTCTTCCCACTCAATCGTCTTGGAGGAGGTGGCGGTCGAGGCCGTCAGGAAAGCGGTGTCGGACGCGAGGTCACGGAAGACAACCGGTGCATACTTGGGGTGGATATCAGACTTCACAGTTTTACCTTCTTTTGGTGCCTGGATTTTGCCAGCCACGGTGTGGTTGAAAGCTTTATTGGCCGTGCATTGCGGCCAGCAACCAATACTAACGCATTTAGGGTTCCGGCAGGAAACGACACGGGCCCGGATTCAGGACAACGGCCGGGTTCCCCAGTGTGTGTTGACGGCCGTGATGGTCGAGGTGACCCCCTGGATCAACCCGGTGATTTCGATCCGCAGCGGACGGTAGTAGTCGTCCAGGTACAACACGAAGGAGCCGGCCGGCAGCACCGCTGATGAGCCTGGCTCCCCGGCGGCTTCCTTTCCGGCTGCTTCCTGCCCAGCCGTATCGAAGCTGCCGCTGAGCCGGGTGTATACCGTTCCGTCTGCGCCGTAGTCCACCGCAACCTGTTCCGCCGGAGCAAGCAGGCCCGCGACCCGTTCGGGCCGCACGGTGAGTTCCGCGGCATCGGCAAGGACAGCCGCGTAGGCCTCCTCCGCAGTCCCCGCAGGGTCTGCGGAAATGTCCGCTTCCGCCTGGTGCAGCACCCGGTGCCCTTCACGGATGCTGATCCCCAGGTCCTCGTCCGTGTCCTGCAGGGTCATGGCGAAGCCCGGAGTCGTCATGAAACGGACGTCGTAGGTGCCGGCGGGCAGCCAGCTGGTGCTGGTCTGCAGGGTTTGGACGCCGCCCTCCCCCGCTGCCATGGCAGCGGAGACACAGGCTCCGGCCTCAGGGCCAGGCATCGGCCCGGGGTCCCGGCGGAGCATCCACTGGCACGCGTCCTGGACTGCCTGCGGCATGCCCGCCTGACGTCCGGTGACATCCACCGGTGACTGTGACGGTGACGCCGACGGTGCAGGTTCCGTGGACGGGACAGGCGCAGGCCGGGGGTGGGCAGGAGCTGCAACCGGCGGCACGGACGGGGACCGCGAAGCTGCAGCCTGGCGCTCCCGCAGCTGATCCGCCGTCGGACCACAGGCGGACACCGTCAGCAGCAACCCCGCACACAGTGCCAGCACGGTACCTTGCCGGGTCTTTGCACGGGATTCCATGGCTGCTCCGCTGGCGTCCTCAGGGGGTCGGTGGCTGGGGCACAGTCTGGCACCTGGGGGGCCGCAGGGTAAGGGCAATGGCCCCTGAACGGGGTTAGGGCCGGCACTCCCAGAACGCCACAGCACTGGCGGCGGCAACGTTGAGTGAATCAACGCCTCCGCTCATCGGAATCCGTACCGCAAGATCGACACCGGCAAGGGTGGTGTCCGCCAGGCCGTCGCCTTCCGTCCCGAGGACCAGGGCCAGCCGCGGGTCGCGCCGGGCGCTGAGCTCATCCAGCGTCAGCGAGTCCTCACGCAGGGCGAGGGCCGCGGAAACGAACCCTGCCTCCCGGAGCTCTTCGAGCTGTCCGGGCCAGTCCGTCAGGCGTACCCACGGGACCTGGAACACTGTTCCCATGCTCACCCGGATGGCCCGGCGGTAGAGGGGATCCGCACAGCGGGGCGTGACCAGGACGGCGTCGACCTGCAGGGCTGCGGCGGAACGGAAGATGGCGCCGATGTTGGTGTGGTCGACAATGTCCTCCAGCACGGCGACCCGGCGGGCGGTAGCCAGCACGTCCGCGAGGTCCAGCGGAGCAGGGCGTTCCATGGCGGCAAGGGCACCCCGGTGCAGATGGAAGCCGGTAATTTCCTCCAGGACCTCCGCCGTACCGACGAAGGCGGGAACATCGGGGAACCGCTCCAGGATGTCCTGCAGGTCGGGCAGCCACTTTTCGGCCAGGAAGAAGGACCGCGGGCGGTGCCCGGCGTCAACGGCCCGGCGCAGGACCTTGGAGGATTCGGCTATGTACATGCCCTCCTCCGGTTCACGCCGGCGCCGCAGGGACGTGTCAGTCAGGGAGGTGTAGTCGGAAACACGGGGATCGCCGGCCGACAGCAGGTACTGAAGGTTCACCCGGGGCCTGCTCCTAGCCGCGCCGGGCGGTGGCGGAATACCGGCCGTCCTCGCGCCGGAGGTCCAGCGGGAGGTCGAATGCCGTGCTCAGGTGTTCTTCGGTGAGCACCTCGTCGATGGGACCGGCGGCCACAACGCCGCCGTCGCGCAGCAGCAGGGCATGCGTAAAGCCGGTGGGAACTTCTTCCAGATGGTGGGTGACCAGCACCATGGCCGGGGCTTCTTCGTCGCGGGCCAGTTCGCCGAGGCGGAAGAGCAGGTCTTCGCGCCCGGCCAGGTCCAGGCCTGCTGCAGGTTCGTCCAGCAGCAGCAGTTCGGGATCCGTCATCAGGGCGCGCGCAATCTGCACCCGCTTGCGTTCACCTTCGCTGAGCGAGGAGAAGCGGCGGTTCATGAAGGTGGACATGCCCCACTCGTGCAGTAGGCGGAAGGCGCGGCGCTCGTCGAGCTTTTCGTACTTCTCGCGCCAGCGTCCGGTCATCCCGTAGGACGCCGTGAGCACGACATTGAGGACGGTTTCGTCTTCCGGGATCTGTCCGGCCAGGGCTGCGGAGGCCAGGCCGATACGGGGGCGGAGTTCAAAAACGTCCACCGCACCCAGGACTTCATCGAGGATTCCCGCTACGCCGCGCGTGGGGTGCATCCGGCCGCTGGCAATCTGCAGCAGCGTGGTCTTGCCGGCACCGTTGGGGCCCATGATCACCCAACGTTCGCCTTCCCTGACCTGCCAGTTCACGCCGTCCAACAGGGTTTTACCGCCGCGGACAACGCTTACACCGGCAAATTCAAGAACATCACTCATAGCACTAGACATTAGGCTAAGGAAAGGGGCATTGGCCAAACGATAGGCCGCAGCGGCCACGTGGCCGCTGCCGGGAATCCCCTGCCGAACAGGTACCTACCCGCTGGACCGAACAGAACGGAAACCATGCCCAACTCCCCTGAATACAGTGTCGTCAGCTACGGACGGGACCTGTCCGACGCGTACCTGGGTGCCGTGCAGGGGGCCGTCACCGGTCTGGGCGCGCGGATCGTGGAGCTGGAGAACGCGGTGGGAGACGGTTACACGGTGTCCAAGCTGTATGTGGCGTACGACGGCGGCCTGGCGCGGCTGAGGCGGTGCGTTGCCGCGGCGGCGGCAGCGGTGCCGGACAAGCGGGGCGGTGAGCACAGTGCCGTGGTTCCGCCGTCGCTGCTGGAGGATGCGCGGAAGCTGCTGGTGATGGACGTGGACTCGACCCTGATCAAGCAGGAGGTTATCGAGCTGCTGGCAGCCCACGCGGGCCGTGAAGCGGAGGTGGCCGCCGTGACCGAGGCGGCCATGCGCGGCGAACTGGACTTCGCCGCCAGCCTGCACGCCCGGGTGAAGACCCTCGCCGGGCTGCCGGCGTCGGTCATTGACGAGGTGGGCGCACGGATCGAGCTCTCGGACGGCGCGGAACTCCTCGTGAAGGAGTTCCTGGCCGCCGGGCACGGGGTTGCCGTGGTGTCCGGTGGTTTCAGCCAGGTACTGGATCCGCTGGCGGACCGCCTGCGGCTGAGCTTCCGGCGGGCGAACCTGCTGGACATCGAGGACGGCGTCCTGACCGGCGCGGTGTCCGGGGAAGTCGTCGACCGTGCGGTGAAGGCGCGGTCACTGGCCGAGTGGGCACGGACACTGGATGTGGCACCGGGCCACACCATCGCGGTGGGCGACGGCGCCAATGACCTGGACATGCTTGCGGCGGCCGCACTGGGGGTGGCGTTTAACGCCAAACCGGCAGTGCAGGCCGCCGCGGATGCCGTGCTGAACCTGCCACGCCTGGACGTGGTGCAGCACTTCGTGAAGCTCTAGGCGGGGCCGCCCGCAGAGTCCGCCGCCGCGCCGGCGGCCAGGTAATCGGCGCCGCCCACGTATTCGGTGTGACCGGAGGCGACGTCGGCGGTGGCCATGCGGGCCACTTCTGCACCGAACTCCTGCACCGAATACAGCCGGCCGGCTTCCTCGCGGCGGGCTTCAATGGCACCGGGGTTGGCCCGGTCCAACAGGGTGGCCGTCACCGTGCCCTCGATCATGTCACCGGAGACCACAACGAGGGTGATGCCCTTTTCCTCCAGCTGCGGGAGCATGCTGCGCAGGGCATCCTCACCGGCGCGCTTGCTGAGGGCCACGGCTTCGTACTCCGGCATGGTCGGAACCGAGCGGATGAAATGCGCCTGGTGGCTGGTCACAAAGACCACCCGCGAACCGGACGGCATCACCTCTAGGGCGGCGGTGAGCATGTTCACCTGTGCGTCGCGGTTCAGCTTCAGTGCGTAGTTTTCCTCCACCCCGGTTTCCATTCCGCCGGAGGCGTTGAGGACCAGTACGTCGAGCCCGCCGAAGTTTTCCTTTGCCGCGGCGATCAGTGCCGCAGTGCCTTCGGCCGCGGTGAGGTCGGCGCCGACGGCGACTGCGCGTCCACCGGCCTCCTCAATGGCAGCGACCACCTTGTTGGCACGCGGTGCCTTCTGGCGGTAATTGACGACGACGCCTGCGCCTTCGGCAGCGAGGAACCGGGCAACCTCGGCTCCGATTCCACGCGATGATCCGGTGACTATCGCGGCTTTGCCTTCCAGCAGGCCCATGGAAACTCCTTTTTGTAGAAAGTATCTAAGCGTTCAGCTCTCCGGATCCCATCCTGCCAGCCGGCGGACGGCCCGGCAGTTGTGGAAACCTCCAACGATTCCGCAGCAGCGCGTTGGACCGGGTCAGTGCCCCATGCCCAGGCCGCCGTCGACCGGGATGACTGCGCCGGAAATGTAGCCCGCTTCGGGGCCGGCGATCCAGCGCACCACGTTGGCTACTTCTTCGGGCTCGGCGAACCGGCCGGCGGGGATGGAGGACAGGTAGTTCTTCTGGGTGTCCTCCGGCAGTGCGCGGGTCATGTCGGTGTTGATGAAGCCCGGCGCAACGACATTGGCCGTGATGTTCCGAGAGCCCAGCTCGCGGGTCAGGGAACGGGCAATGCCGATCAGTCCGGACTTCGACGCCGAGTAGTTGATCTGCCCGGGTGAGCCGTAGAGTCCCACCACCGAGGAGATCAGCACTACCCGGCCCTTCTTCATCCGCAGCATGCCCTTGGAGGCCCGCTTGATGACCCGGAAGGCCCCCGTGAGGTTCGTGTCGATGACGTCGGTGAAATCGTCTTCGCTCATCCGCAGGAGCAGGGTGTCGCGGGTGATGCCGGCATTGGCCACGAGGACTTCGACCGGACCATGGGCGGCTTCCACCTCGGTGAACGCGGCGTCGATGGATGCCATATCCGTCACATCGGCCTTGACGCCCAGCATGCCGGCGGGAACCTCGCCGCTGCGGTAGGTGATGGCCACGCGGTCGCCGGCGGCCAGGAACGCGGAGGCAATCGCCAGCCCGATTCCACGGTTTCCGCCAGTCACCAGGACGCTGCGGCCGGACTCGTTCTCAGGGGTGTTCTGCACGGATGTTCCTTCTTTCAGCCTTCGATGGGGGTTGCCTCGATCCTACGTGCGCGGGATTCAACTTCTACAACGCCGCTGCTAGTGAGAGAATGAACGAACCTGTTTGGAGGGTGATGACGACTACCGATGGCTACTGATGGCTAGGGACACAAACCGCGGCGACAGCGTTCCCAGAATCACCGACGCTCCCAACCCGCACACTGACGAAATGCGCACCCGCATGATCAAATACGGCGTGTCCATGGGTATCCGTGTGGTCTGCCTGTTCCTGATGTTCTTTGTCCACGGCTGGCTGCTGTGGGTGGTGATTGCCGGTGCGGTGGTCCTGCCGTATTTCGCGGTCATCATGGCCAACGGTGGCGCGGACACCCGCAATATGACGGCTTCCGACGCCCTGATCGACCGCCCGCCGGCAACAGCCCTGAATGCCCCGGCCGCCCCGGAGGCAGCCCCGGAAACTCCCGAGACCACGGTGGTGGCGGGCGAAATCGTAGACAACGACGACGACGAAGACAAGGCTTGATCCCCCAGCATGAACCTCCTCGATTCCCTCTCCGGCACCCCCGCAGCAGACGCAGGCGAACGCACACCCGTGTGCTCACGCAAGGCCTGCCGGCTCGACGCCCAGTGGCGGCTGCTCTGGAACAATCCCCGCATCCACACGCCGGAGCGGCGGAAGACCTGGCTTTCCTGCGGGGAACACCGCGAATGGCTGGAGGACTACCTGCAGACGCGGGGACTCTGGAAGGAAACCCTGCCCCTGGAAAGCGACGCGCCCGGCGCCGGAGCCCAGGGCGGTAGGAACTAGATGTACCGTTTCCTCTTCTCAGCCCGCTGGCTGGGCTGGTTCGTGCTCGTCTGTGTCCTGGCCGCCGCCTGCGTCAGCCTTGGCCTATGGCAGATGGACCGCCGCGAGGCGTCCCTCGCCGACACTGCGCGCATTGAGAACAACTACGACGCCGACCCGGTTCCCTACACGGAGGCCGAGCAGTACTTCGACACCTATGACGAGGGCGCGGAATGGCTGCCCGTGAGGCTCGAGGGCACCTACGACTCCGAATCGCAGCGCATTGTCCGCAACCGTCCGCTCAAGGGCCGGCCCGGGTATGAGGTGCTGGTGCCGCTAAAGCTCGACGACGGCAGCAGCGTGGCCGTCAACCGCGGCTGGCTGCCGATCGGCGATGACGAAGCCGGCCGTCCGGACAGCATTCCGGCTGCCCCTGAAGGGCGGGTGACCGTGGTGGGCCGGATCAAGGCCGCGGAACCAACCCTCGCCCGCACCGCCCCCGAGGGCCAGCTGCCGTCTATCGACCTGGGCGCTTTCGCCAAACAGCTCGACTATCCGCTCCATCAGGGCGCCTACGCCCTGATGTCCAGCGAGGACCCGCGGGCCGACGTCGTTCCCGAAACGGCTCCGCGCCCCGAAGTCGATGAGGGCCTGCATCTCTCCTACGGACTGCAGTGGTACGGGTTCGCACTGATGATGTTCCTGGGCCTGGGGTACGCCGCCCGCCAGGAAGCGCTCAACCGGTACTACGACGGTATTGAGGACGAGGACGACGAACTGGACGACGACGAAGTCATCGCCGCCCACCCGGCCCCGTCCCGGCGTCGTCCGCCGCGCCGCAAAAAGCGCGGTCCTACCGGCGAAGAGGAAGAAGACGCGATCCTCGACGCACAGGGGTTCTAGCCCCGCGCTCCCCGCAGACAAAACAGCGGCCCTGCTCCAATCGGAGCAGGGCCGCTGTTCTTTGCCAAAGAGGCGGTGGCGGTTAGGCCAGCGTCACCAGTTCAAGATAGTTCTCGTTCCAGTGGTCCTCGTCGCCGTCCGGCAGCAGCACCACGCGTTCGGGGTTCAGCGCCGCGACGGCGCCCTCATCGTGGCTGACCATCACCACGGCGCCGGTGTAGTTGCTCAGGGCGCCCAGGATTTCCGCACGGGAGGCGGGGTCCAGGTTGTTGGTGGGCTCATCCAGCAGCAGCACGTTGGCCGAGGACGCCACGATCGTGGCCAGGGCCAGTCGGGTCTTCTCGCCGCCGGAAAGGACGCCGGCCTTCTTCTCGACGTCGTCGCCGCTGAACATGAAGGAGCCCAGCACACTGCGGACCTCGGCGTCGTCCATGTCGGGGGCGGAGGAACGCATGTTCTCGAGGACCGTCCGGTCCGTATCGAGGGTTTCGTGCTCCTGGGCGTAGTAGCCCACCTTGAGTCCGTGTCCGGCGATGACCTTGCCGGTATCCGGCTTGTCGACGCCGGCCAGCATCCGCAGCAGGGTGGTCTTGCCGGCGCCGTTCAGGCCCAGGATGACCACCTTGGATCCTCGGTCGATCGCCAGGTCCACGTCGGTGAAGATTTCCAGCGAACCGTAGCTCTTGCTCAGGCCCTCTGCGGTCATGGGCGTCTTGCCGCACGGTGCCGGATCCGGGAAGCGCAGCGCAGCGACGCGGTCGGTGGCGCGGACGGCGTCCAGGCCGCCCATCAGGCGGTCGACGCGCTTGAGCATGCTCTGTGCCGCGGAGGCACCGGAGGCGCGGGCCTTCATCTTGTTGGCCTGGGCCAGCAGGATGCCTGCCTTCTTCTCGGTGTTGGCGCGTTCGCGCTTCCGGGCACGCTCGTCCGTCTCGCGCTGGATCTTGTAGCGCTTCCAGTCCATGTTGTAGATGTCGATGGTGGCGCGGTTGGCATCCAGACTGAAGACCTTGTTCACGGTTGCTTCAAGGAGCTCGGTGTCGTGGCTGATCACGATCAGGCCGCCGGTGTGGTTTTTCAGGAATTCGCGCAGCCAGGCGATGGAATCGGCGTCGAGGTGGTTGGTGGGCTCATCGAGGAGCATCGTCTCGGCGTCGGAATACAGGATCCGGGCCAGTTCCACACGGCGGCGCTGGCCACCGGAAAGGGTCTTCAGGGGCTGGTTCAGCAGCCGGTCCGGGAGGGCCAGGTTGGCACAGATGGTGGCCGCTTCCGACTCCGCGGCGTAACCGCCGGCGGACAGGAACTCGGACTCCAGCCGGTCATACCGGTTCATGGCCTTCTGCGAGATTTTCGGGTCGTCGCTGGCCATTTCGTCCTGGCACTTCTTCAGCTGCGCCGAGACCAGGTCCAGGCCACGGGCCGAAAGAATGCGGTCACGGCCCAGCTGGTCCATGTCCGGGGTCCGCGGATCCTGGGGCAGGTAGCCGATGTCGCCGACCCGTTTGACGGTGCCGGAAGCCGGAAGGGCCTCACCGGCGAGGACTTTGGTCAGGGTGGTCTTGCCGGCGCCGTTGCGGCCCACCAGCCCGATTTTGTCTCCCTTGTCAACACGGAATGAAACCGCTTCCATGAGCAGCCGTGCGCCTGCACGCAGCTCGAGACCAGATACGGAAATCACTCAGTGGACCTTTCGAAGGTTTTTGGTATTGCAGATACGCTGCGCGGTGCGCGGGCCTCAAAACGATGGGAGTCCATCGAGGAGGGAAGGGTCACTTGGACCGGTCATGGGGGCCTGGTTGGCCGTAACAGCCTTTCCAGTCTAGCCGCCATCGTCCATTTGTAGAAAACCTCCAATGGAATCCCGCCCCTGCGCAGCTAGTGTTCAAAACGCATCCCGGTCCGTTTTTCTTCCCCTACAAGGAAAAGTACAGCGATGAACAACACTTCGGCCGACGCGCCCCGCCCCGCTCCCCCCGCCGGCAACGGTGCCCACGGTTCAGCGCGCACCGGACTGCGCTCCGGCCGCCGGTGGACGTCCGCGGACCTGTCCCTGATTGCCGTCTTCGCTGCACTCACCGCGGTTTTCTCCATCCTTCCCGGAGTGCCGCTGGGTGCCGGTGTACCGATCACCCTGCAGACACTGGCCGTTATGCTCACCGGGATCCTCCTTGGGCCCGGCCGGGGAGCTGCCGCCGTGGGGCTCTTCCTGCTGGCGGGACTGGCCGGGCTGCCGGTCTTCAGTGGCTTCAGCGGAGGGCTGGGCGTGCTCGCGGCGCCCTCCGCCGGGTACCTGCTGTCCTTCCCGGTGGCCGCCGCCGTCGTCGGGCTGTTGTCAGGACTGGTGCTCCGGCGTACCCGGCGGGCACGGACCGTCCTGCTGTTCGCCGCGGCGCTGGCGACGAGCTTCCTGGTGGTCCATCCGGCCGGAATTGCCGGGCTGATGCTCAACGCGCACCTGTCCTTCCCTGCAGCGCTGGCAGCCGACATGGCTTTCTGGCCCGGAGACGTGGTCAAGAACATACTGGCGGCCGTGGTCGCGGTCAGTGTGTTCAAGGCTTTCCCGGCTGGCCTGCGCCGGAACCGCTGATGCCCTCGATCCTGCTGCAGGATGTCAGCGTGCTCCCGTCCGACGACGGCGGGGCGCGGAAACCGATCCTGCACCCGCTGTCGCTGGAGCTCACCACGGCGCGTACCGCCGTCGTCGGGGCCAACGGCTCAGGCAAATCGACGCTGCTCAAACTGCTGAACGGGCTGGTGCTGCCGGATACCGGTTCGGTTCGCGTGGACGGGTTGGACACTGCCCGGCAGGGGGCGGCCGTGCGGCGGCGCGTCGGATTTGTCTTCACGGATCCCCTCTCGCAGCTGGTGATGCCCACCGGGAGGGACGACGTCGAACTGTCGCTGCGGTCCTCGGTCCGGAACCGCTCCCAGCGCCGCGCTGCAGCCGAGGCGCGGCTTGAGGCGTTTGGGCTGCTGGAACTGGCCGACCGGAGCATCTATGACCTGTCCGGCGGTGAACGGCAACTGATGGCGCTGGCCTCGGTCCTGGCGGTCGAGCCTGCCGTCCTCGTCGCGGATGAACCCAGCACCCTGCTGGACCTGCGCAACACCGCGCGGCTGCGGCGGCTTTTCGCCACGCTGCCGCAGCAGCTGATCTACACGACCCATGACTTGGACTTCGCCGCCGACGCCGACCGTGTGCTGGTGATGGACCAGGGCCGGGTGGTGTTCGACGGCGGTCCGGAGGAAGCACTTACCGCGTACCGGGCGCTGGCTCTGGGGGTCGGATGAAACGTTCCGTCCGCACCACTGACCTGCCGGGCGCCTACCGTCCGGGCTCTTCCCCTGTGCACGCTGCGCCGCTGGCGTTGAAGGCCGGTGCCTTGGTTATCCTCTCCGCGGCAGTGCTCGTGCTGCGCTCCCCCGCAGTCCTCGCCGTCGCTGCCGTCCTGGTGCTTACCGCCTACGCGTCCGCGCGGCTGCTGCGCGGGATTTGGCAGCCGCTGAGGATGATGTGGCCCGTCCTGGTCCTGCTGGGGATTTTTCAGTGGTGGACCAACGGGGTGCCGGCCGCTGTCATGGTGACCGGCAGCATCGTGGTCTGCGTCCTGGCGGCGCGGCTGCTTCCGCTGACCACTGCCCCGCAGGTACTGCTGGACGGACTGGTGTCGCTGGCACAGCCGCTGCGTCCGCTGGGTGCGGACCCGGAACGGTTCGGGCTCACCCTGGCCCTGATGCTGCGCAGCATCCCGTTCCTGCTCGGCTCCGCCCGGGATGTCCGCGAATCGGCCATGGCACGCGGGCTGGAGCGGAATCCCCGGGCCCTCACCGTTCCGGTAGTCATCCGGGCGGTCGCCTATGCCCGTCAGACCGGCGATGCCCTGGCGGCACGCGGAATCGGCGAAGCTTCGGAGACAAAGGTTGCCCGAGGCAACCGATAATCTGGGCACATGAGTTTCAACAACAACGCCCGGCTGGATTCTTCACGGGTCAGTGACCGGCGCGGTAAAGGTAAAGGCATCGCCGTAGGTGGCGGACTGGGCGGCGGTCTGTTGCTGATCCTGTCCCTGTTCTTCGGTTCGGATGTGATTGACGGGCTGGGTCTCAGCGACGGGTCCGGCGTCGCTGCCGGCCAGGCGCAGTCCGAAAGCATCGATACCTGCCTCAACGGTGAAGATGCCAACGAGCGGCTGGATTGCCGCATCCTCGGCACTGCCGAGAGCCTCGACAGCTTCTGGGAGCCGTACCTGGCCGGCTACGGCCAGACCTATACGGAACCCGGCGTCGTCCTCTTTACGGACCAGACCAACACTGCCTGTGGTGCGGCCACCAGCGCCGTCGGACCGTTCTACTGCCCGGCGGACGAGCAGACGTACTACGACACCGCGTTCTTCTCCCATCTGGTCACCGACTACGGATCCTCCGGCGGCCCGCTGGCGCAGGAATACGTGGTTGCGCATGAGTTCGGCCACCACATCCAGCAGATCACCGGTTCCAGTGCGGGCCGGAACGCGGACCCGCAGGGCGCCGACTCCGCCTCGGTACGCACGGAGCTGCAGGCCGACTGCTATGCCGGCCTGTGGGCACGGCATGCGGCGGACCAGCCGGCTCCGGGTTCGGACGTGCCGTTCCTGGCTCCGTTCACCGAGGCGGACATCAGTGACGCCCTGTCGGCTGCATCTGCCATCGGCGATGACCGGATCCAGGCGTCGGCCACCGGACAGGTCAACCCGGAAAGCTGGACCCACGGCTCCAGCGCGCAGCGCCAGGCCTGGTTCCTTGCGGGCTACAACGACGGCGGCAGCCTGGAAGCGTGCGATACCTTCAGCGCTGCGGATCTGTCCCGGCCGTAAGGGGGCTGGCCGCATGCCTGCTCACGCGTAGGGCGGAACGAACGTCTGATCACCCGTAGGGCGGCCGCGTTCGACCGTGGCAGCGCGGTGTCAGAACGGCGGTGCTGCCTCCGGTCCTTTGCCACTCCCCGGACCGGATGCCGGATGAGGTGCCACATTCGGTGGGCCCAGTTCCAGGAAGGGATCGGTCCGGTAGGCGCGTCCGGTGGGCGAGGTCCACTGGATCACCCCGGGCGTGGGTTGGCAGGCTTTCCAATAACCAAGTGTCTTGAACCGGTGATGCCGGCGGCACAGGTGTTCCAGGTTCCCGTGGTCGGTAGGACCACCTTTCGCCCAATCAGTTGTGTGGTCGATGTCCGCGTTCGCGGTAGTGACCCGGCAGCCGGGGAACCGGCAGGTCCCGTCCCGGGCACGCAGCCAGCGGCGCAGTCCGGCGGGCACTTTTCGCCGCCTTCCCACCCCAAGGATTTCCCCGGTCCGCGGGTCCTGCGCGAGTCCGGTCCAACCTGCGGCGTTGCGAGCGAGCCTGCGGGCAGCCTCGGCGCTGATGGGTCCGTAGCCGTGCAGTTCCGCCGGCCGGTCATCGGCACCGAACAGTGTTTCGGCGTTGATCAGGACCATGATTTCCGCCCGCGGCACGGCACCGGTCTCATCGCCATCCCGGCAGTCGATTCCATCCGCGCCCGTTGCTGTCCCGCGATGGCTCCCCACCCCGCCGCCACGCGTGGAGCTGAGCCCGCCCATCAGCAGCTGCGCCAGGATGTCTGCCCGCAGCTGATCCGCGGTCCGGGTATCCCCATCGGACTGTTCGCCCCGCGCTGCGGTAGTCAGTGTTGCGTAAATCTGCTGGGCCTCCTCGGCCCGCAGATGAGCCGACAGGCAGGACATGCCATCCTCTTCACGATCCAGAGTGACCTTGCGCTGCTCGAACGCGGTGAGGTGTCTTTTCGCGATGGCGTCCGGGTACTGTTTCTCGCGCAGCCGCCGGGCCTTCGCGGAGAACTGCGCCCGGGTCTGCCCCTCGGCAGCCTCGAGCAGTTCGGATTCGAATTCCGGCAGTGCAGCGGAGGGGACGTTCTGACACTGGTCCAGCACCACCTGCGCGTGGGCGTAGCTGAACCGTCCTTCTTCCAGACCGGCCAGGGTGGCGGTATGGGTACTGCACAGGCTGCCCGCTTCGAACATCATGCGCTGGGCGGTGACCTGAGGAACGTTCAGAATGGTCGCGCATTCGGACGCTGCAACACTAAACGCCATCCCGGGCTCAACCCGCCCTGATGCATTGAAGAAGCGGTCCGTGAAGAGCTCTTCCACCCGGTTCACCAGCCGGGCCTGCTGTGCCTGCGCCCACGACATCAGGTGCGCCACCCTGGCTAAAGCGTCTCCGACAGTTTGCTCATCGAAGGCTTCCAGGTTCTGCAGCGCCAACGTTCCGGTGAAGCCATCCGGGTACAGGCGCTCAGGGCTTCCTACGTCGCCCCGATCATCAGCGCTGGCAGGACTTTCGTCGGCAGCGGATGTGAAAGCAGTGTCTGTAATTCCGGCCCCGGTCCCGGCACCGGAGTTGGAGTTGGCGGCTCGCCAGGGAGGGCTTCCAGCCGGAGCGGCGTCAGCGGCCTGCTCGGCAGAAGTTGGGAAGAGGGAAGGGCCGCGATCTGCATCCAGTTCCGCCCGGTACACCGCTAGGGTGCAGGGCGTCTCTGCGCCACCAGTCCGTCCTTCCGGCTGCTGGTCTTCTTCATGCTGCTCTTCGGTTATCCGTTCGGTGTTCCCGAGCTGATCCATGCTTCAGGATTTCATCCGGCACTGACAATTTCGGGTCGAAAACAGGCCCAAAACGGCCCGTCAGGAAAGCTCTCATACTCGTCTTTTCAGGACGATTACCTAGCGGGCCGTCAGCCGTCAGCCGCAACGCGGGATGGACGCGGCGAGCCAGACTTCCGAATCCGAGCCATGGAAATCCACCGACAGAGACACTGATTGAGGGCGCTCCAGCATCCTAGGCGTCGGGCTGCCAGACGTTCACTTCAGTGAAATCGCGGCAAAGCAGCCACTGGCCCTCGAGCCGTCAGGATTCCATCAACAGGGCCCGCCCGGTCACGTCGCCGCCTGAACGGTAGGTCATTCCGTAGGACACCACGAACTCGTCCCGGCCGCGTACACAACTGCACACAGAAAGGGCCGCCCCCGGATCTCCGGGAGCGGCCCTTTCAGCTGCAGAACCTGCTAGATGTTGAAGCCGAGGGCCCGCATCTGGTCGCGGCCGTCGTCGGTGATCTTGTCAGGTCCCCACGGCGGCATCCACACCCAGTTCAGGCGCCACTCATCAACGACGCCGTCCAGGGCCTGGGCGGTCTGCTCTTCGAGCACATCGGTCAGCGGGCAGGCCGCCGTCGTCAGTGTCATATCGATCAGAAGTGCACCGTCTTCGGCGTACTTCAGTCCGTAGAGCAGCCCGAGGTCAACGACGTTCACCCCGAGTTCGGGGTCGATGACGTCCTTAAGGGCCTCTTCAACGTCCTCAAGGGACGTTGTGGCCAGTTCGGAGTCGCTCATATTTGCTCCTTCAGCTGTCTTTATTAGGCGCCGGCTGCGGCGGCGTTGGCGCCGGTGAAGCGGTCGTAGCCTTCTTCTTCGAGGCGGTCGGCAAGTTCCGGGCCGCCCTGCTCGGCGATGTGGCCGTCAACGAAGACGTGTACATAGTCGGGCTTGATGTAACGAAGGATACGCGTGTAGTGCGTGATGAGCAGCGTGCCCATGCCGCCCTTGGAGTGCTCGCGGTTAACGCCTTCGGAGACGATCTTCAGGGCGTCGACGTCGAGGCCGGAGTCGGTCTCGTCGAGGATGGCGATCTTCGGGTGGAAGAGTTCCATCTGCAGGATCTCCACGCGCTTCTTCTCGCCGCCGGAGAAGCCCTCGTTGACGTTGCGCTGGGCGAAGTCGGCGTCGATACGCAGCTCGGCCATGGCCGCCTTGACGTCCTTGGTCCAGTGGCGCAGCGAGGGGGCTTCGCCGTCGAGCGCGGTCTTGGCGGTACGCAGGAAGTTGGTCATGGTGACGCCGGGAACCTCAACCGGGTACTGCATGGCCAGGAAGAGGCCGGCGCGGGCACGCTCGTCAACGCTCATCGCGAGGACGTCTTCGCCGTCGAGCGTGATGGAGCCGCTGTCGACGCTGTAGCGCGGGTGGCCGGCAATGGTGGAGGCCAGCGTGGACTTGCCGGAACCGTTGGGGCCCATGATGGCGTGTGTCTCACCGGTGTTGATGGTCAGGCTGACACCCTTCAGGATCGGCTTGCGGCCCTGTTCGGTCTCAATGCTGACGTGAAGATCCTTGATCTCAAGAGTAGACATGCGAGTTGGCTTTCTCCTTTGCACCCGCGGGTGCGTTACTAAGCTTTGGCGTTGGAAGGCGAGAGGGTCCGGGTGCCGGATTGCTCCGGCACCCGGACTCGATCTCAGTAGGCTCCGGAGGCTTCGAGCTCGCGCTCGACGGCGTCGGTGAGACGCTCTTCCAGGGCAGGAACCTTGATCTGCTGGATGATCTCGGTGAGGAAGCCCCGGACCACCAGGCGGCGGGCGGTGTCCTCGGGGATGCCGCGTGCCATCAGGTAGAACAGGTGCTCGTCGTCGAACCGGCCGGTGGCGCTGGCGTGGCCGGCACCTTCGATCAGTCCGGTTTCGATCTCCAGGTTCGGCACGGAGTCGGCCCGGCCGCCCTCGGTCAGCAGCAGGTTGCGGTTGACCTCGTACGTATCGGTGCCTTCAGCTTCCTTGCGGATCAGGACGTCGCCAACCCAGACAGTGTGCGCATCGCGGCCCTGCAGGGCGCCCTTGTACATCACGCGGGACTTGCAGTTAGCCACGGCGTGGTCCACGAAGAGGCGCTGTTCCAGGTGCTGGCCGGCATCTGCGTAGTACAGGCCGAACATCTCCACGTCGCCGCCGGTGGCGGTGAACTTGGAGGACGGCGTGACGCGCACCAGGTCGCCGCCGAGGCTGACGACGACGTGCTTGAACTTCGCGTCGCGGCCGATCTTGGCGTACTGCGCGGAGGCGTGCACCGCGTCGTCGTCCCAGTCCTGGACGGAGACAACGGTCAGTTCCGCACCGTCGCCCACCACGATTTCCACGTTCTGGGACAGCACTGCCGAACCCTTGTGGTCCAGGACCACAACACCCTTGGAGAACTTCTCCGCGGTGATGACGATGTGCTGCGCGGACGGATCCTTGCTGACACCGTTGATGGTCAGCGTGACGCTGCCATCGACCACGGTCTCGGCGGGAATGGTCACGGCAGTGGCCTCGCGGAAGTCTTCCCACGCGGCGGCGGCAACCCGGTCTTCGGGGATGCCTGCCGAACCGATGCGGGCATCGGTGCGGGCAATGCTTTCAACCCGCACGCCGTCGGGCGCGACGACGGCGAGCTCGGGAGCCGTGCCGTCCAGGTCCGCGGTGTGCAGGCCGCGCAGGCGCTTGAGCGGGGTAAACCGCCAGTCTTCTTCACGTCCGGTCATTTTGCCGAAGTCAGCACGGTGGAAAGAGGTGGTCCGGCCGGCGCGTGAGCTGTCCGGGATGCCCTCTCCGCCACCGTGGCTGTGGGACTTGCTGCTGTCGCCGCCCAGCGGTGAGGAGGCCTCGTTCAGCGGGGAAAGGTTTTCGCCCTCCTCGGTGAAGCCGTCAATGCGTACACGGTTGGTTTCCCGAGGGGAACCTACCTTCGCCTTGACCTCCTCCACTACATTGCTGACCTTTTCGGTCACGGTTTCGACGACGTCGTTAAGCTTCGACATTAACCGACGGCTCCTTCCATCTGGAGTTCGATGAGGCGGTTGAGTTCAAGGGCGTATTCCATCGGCAGCTCACGGGCGATCGGCTCAATGAAGCCGCGCACGATCATTGCCATTGCCTCGTCCTCGGGAAGGCCGCGGGACATGAGGTAGAACAGCTGCTCCTCGCTGACGCGGGAAACAGTCGCTTCGTGGCCCATGGTCACGTCATCCTCGCGGATGTCCACGTACGGGTACGTGTCCGAGCGGGAGATCGTGTCCACCAGCAGGGCGTCACAGCGCACGGTGTTGGCCGAGTGCGTGGCGCCTTCGCGGACCTGGACCAGGCCGCGGTAGGCGGCGCGTCCGCCGCCGCGGGCCACGGACTTGGAAATGATGGAGCTCTTGGTGTTCGGGGCAATGTGGACCATCTTGGATCCGGTGTCCTGGTGCTGGCCTTCGCCGGCGAAGGCGATGGACAGCGTCTCACCCTTGGCGTGCTCGCCGACCAGGTAGACAGCCGGGTACTTCATGGTGACCTTGGAGCCGATGTTGCCGTCGATCCATTCCATGGTCGCGCCTTCGTGTGCAATGGCGCGCTTGGTCACCAGGTTGTACACGTTGTTGGACCAGTTCTGGATGGTCGTGTAGCGGACGCGGGCGCCCTTCTTCACGATGATTTCGACGACGGCGGAGTGCAGCGAGTCCGAGGTGTAGATCGGTGCGGTGCAGCCCTCGATGTAGTGGACGTAGGAATCCTCGTCCGCAATGATCAGGGTGCGCTCGAACTGGCCCATGTTCTCCGTGTTGATACGGAAGTAGGCCTGCAGCGGGATCTCCACGTGGACGCCCTTGGGGACGTAAACGAAGGAGCCGCCGGACCACACGGCAGTGTTCAGCGAGCCGAACTTGTTGTCACCGACCGGGATGACGGTGCCGAAGTATTCCTGGAACATCTCCGGGTGTTCCTTCAGCGCGGTGTCGGTGTCCAGGAAGATAACGCCCTGGCGTTCCAGGTCCTCGCGGAGCTGGTGGTACACCACCTCGGACTCGTACTGCGCTGCGACGCCGGAAACCAGGCGGCCGCGCTCAGCTTCGGGGATGCCGAGCTTCTCGTACGTGTTGCGGATGTCCTCGGGAAGGTCTTCCCAGGTGTTCGCCTGCTTCTCCGTGGAGCGCACGAAGTACTTGATGTTGTCGAAGTCGATGCCGGAGAGGTCTGCGCCCCAGGTCGGCATGGGCTTGCGCTCGAAGTACTTCAGGCCCTTCAGGCGAAGGTCCAGCATCCACTGCGGCTCGCTCTTCTTAGCCGAAATGTCGCGGACGACTTCCTCACTCAGGCCACGGCGGGCGGTTGCGCCGGCAATGTCCGAGTCTGCCCATCCGTACTCGTATGTACCGATGCCCTCGAGTTCGGGGTTCTTCTCCAGGATGTCTGAAATCACAGACTCCGGCACCATGGAAGGTGCCGTTGGCTTCTGGGTTACTTGATCCGTCATCACGGCCTTTCTTGCTGATGAATGGATGTGGACTGGTTGGTCTCGGCGTGCAGTGGAACCTGCGGCGCGGATCGGGTCCGGCCCACGGGAATGTGGGTCGTACAAACGTGGCCGCCCCTGGAGAGCGTGGACAGTCGGCGGACGTCCACCTCCAGGAGGCGGGCAAAAACTTCGGTCTCCTTGTCACAGAAGACGGGGTAGGCCGTGGCGAGTCCCTGGATGGGGCAGTGCGCCTGGCACAGCTGGATACTCAGCAGCGTGCTCTTCTTCGCGGCGGCGCCGATCATGGTGGTCGACGCGACGAAGCCGTCCTTGGTCAGTTCGGCGGCCAGCGCCTCGGCGCGGTCGGCGACCTCGGGGCCGGCGGCCTCGACGACGGGACGGTAGCGTTCCTCCATGCGGCCGAAACGCTCTGCGGCGAAAGCCTCAATTGCCTGGGGTCCGAGGGCGGCGCCGAGCTGGCGCAGCGCTTCGGTGGCGATGTCAAGGTAATCGTTGCCCAGGTGTGCCTGGCCCTGCGGGCTGAGGACGTAGCGGCGTGCAGGCCGCCCTGCCCCGGAGGATGAGTTGCGGACGAGCTTGACCTGGATCAGGCCCTTCCCGGACAGCGCATCCAGGTGCCGGCGCACGGCGGCAGGCGTGAAGCCCAGCCGTTCGCCCAGTTCCGCAGCGCTGACAGGACCGTGTTCCAGTACGGCACCCAGTACTTTGTCCCGGGTGCGCTCCTCCGCCTCGCGGGCAGCACTAGGCACGGCCGCTGCCTTAGTCTCAGAGTTGCTCACAGAATACACAACACAAGCATGACCTAATCTGTTCCCCGATTCCACTAAGGCAAGGCTTGCCATCGCCCGGAATAGCGGGCCAGGCCGTCCGTGCCGGGACGCTGTACTACCTAACGTAGAATATGCAGGTGCCTACCGATGAACCCTGCCTGACCATTAAAGGTCTGATCAAGGACTGTGGCCCGGTTGCTGGTCTCGACGGCAAAATGATCCGCGTACTCGCCGGCGTCGACTTCACAGCCCACCGCGGCTCCGTCACAGCCCTGCTCGGCGCCAACGGTGCCGGCAAGACCACCACGCTGGAGTGTGCCCAAGGCCTTCAGCCCATTAACGGCGGCGAAATCCGGCTGCTCGGGCAGGACCCCTACGGAGCGGACGCACACCTGCGCAGCCGCGTCGGCGTGATGCTCCAGGAAGGCGGCCTCCCGCCGTCGGCCCGCCCTGTGGCCCTGCTGGAGCATGTTGCCCGGATGTACCAGGAACCCCGTCCCGTGGCTGAACTCGTGGAACGCCTGGGCATCGGCAGCTTCGCCAACACCGGCATCCGGCGGCTCTCCGGCGGGCAGAAACAGCGCCTGGCCATGGCTGCGGCGCTGATCGGCCGGCCTGAAGTTCTTTTCCTGGACGAGCCCAGCGCAGGCCTCGATCCACAGTCGCGCCAGATCGTCTTCGATCTGATCGCCGAGCTGCGGGCGGAGGGGATGGGCATCATCCTCACCACCCACCTGATGGATGATGCGCAGAAGCTGGCGGACTACGTCTACATCATCGACGCCGGCAAGACCGTCGCCTCGGGTACCGTGGCCGAGCTGATCTCCGAAGCCGGCTCCCCCGCCGAACAGCGCCTGCTGACGTTCGACGCCGCACCCGGCCTTGACGTCGCAGCCCTCGCCTCCGGTCCGCTGCACCACCTCGAAGCAGTGGAAGCCGCACCCGGACACTATGCCGTCCGCGGCACCCTGACACCGCCGGACCTCGCCGCCGTGGCCGGCTGGTGGGCGGAGCGGGACATCCTGCCATCCTCGGTCCACATGGCCTCCCGCACCCTGGAGGACGTTTTCCTCGACCTTTCCGGAAGGACCATCCGTTGAGTGCTCCCGCATCGCTTCAGGCCCGTATCCTGAACCAGGGCCGCTACGAGGCCGTCATGATGCTGCGCAACGGTGAGCAGCTGATCCTCGCCGTCGTCCTGCCGCTGCTCGCGATGGTGGCACTGGTCGTCACTCCCCTGCTGGACGGTTACGGCACCAGCCGGATCAATATGGCCACCCCGGGCATCTTTGCCCTCTGCGCCATGTCCACTGCCTTCACCGGACAGGGCATCGCCACCGGCTTCGACCGGCGCTACGGTGTGCTGCGCTACCTTTCCACCACCCCGCTGGGGCGTGCCGGCCTGATCGCCGGGAAGGTCATTGCGGTCCTGGCCGTCCTGGCCATCCAGGTGGTGCTGGTGTCCGTGGCGGCGCTGCTCTTCGGCTGGCAGCCGGAGCTCAGCGGGCTGCTGCCGGCCGCGGCCCAGTTGGTCCTGGGCGCAGTGGCGTTTACGGCGCTGGGCCTGCTGGTCGCCGGCACCGTGCGGCCTGAGGCAACCCTGGCCATTACCAACCTGCTCTGGATCCTCCTGGCGGCCGCCGGCGGTATCATCATCCCCGTGGGGCACCTGCCCGGCGTGCTGCAGCCCTTCATCGAGGTCCTTCCGTCGGCTGCCTTGGGTGACGCCCTGCGCTCGGCCCTCATCGATTCACAGTTCAACATTTCCGCCACCCTGATTCTTCTGGTGTGGACAGTACTGGGCGGCCTGGGTGCCGTCCGATGGTTCAAATGGAGTTAGAAACCGTGTCACAGACCTCGGCTGGTGTCCCCGCCCGGCAAACCCACGTTCCCGCCGCGGGACGCCTCATCCGCAGCCTCGCCGTTGCCTCGCTGGTGGCCAATATCGTGATCGTGGTGACCGGCGGCGCCGTGCGGCTGACAGCGTCCGGCCTGGGCTGCCCCGAGTGGCCGCTGTGTACTGCCGATTCCCTCGTGACGACGCCGGAAATGGGTCTACACGGGATCATTGAGTTCGGCAACCGGCTGCTGACGTTCGTGCTGACCGCGGTTGCCTTCGCGACGGTGTTCTCCGTCTGGCGGGTGCGCCATGAACGCCGCGATCTCTGGTGGCTGTCCATCGGCCTGCTGGCCGGCGTCCCGGCCCAGGCCGTCATCGGCGGGATCACCGTCCTGACCGACCTCAATCCGTGGGTCGTGGGGCTGCACTTCCTTGCCTCCACGGTCATGATCAGCGTTGCCGTGGTGATGGTGAACCGAACCCGGCTTTCCGTCCTCGATCTTGCCGCCCGCCACGCGCCGCTGGCAGATAAGACCCTGCGTCCGCTGCTGGGCGCCATCGGTGTCCTGTCCGCGCTGACCGTGGTGCTGGGCGTTGTGGTCACCGGTTCCGGTCCGCACGCCGGAGACCATGGCGCAGCACGCAACGGACTGAACCCGGACCTGATCACCCGCATCCACGTGGTCCCTGTCTATCTGCTGGTCTTTGCCCTGGCCGTCGCCCTGTACCTGGTTTACCGCCGGAACGCGGATGCACGGGTACGCCGGGCAGTGGTGCTGCTCGCCGTCGTCGTCCTGGCCCAGGCTGCGATCGGCTATGCCCAGCACTTCCTGCACCTGCCCATTGCCCTGGTGGCGCTGCACATGTTGGGTGCCTGCCTGCTGACGGCTGCCGCTGCGCAGACTGTCTACATTGGATTCAACAAGCAGGTTCCCGGTGGTGCGGCTGTTGCTGTGGCCCAGGCCCGGGCGGCCAGGAACGTCCGGGGCCGGAAGTCCCCGGCTGGCCGGAAGTAGTACCTGCTGGAAGCATTCTCGGACGGAAGTAGCGCCGTTCCGTGAAGGGCCGGATCCCCTGGGGTCCGGCCCTTCTTTTGTGTCCGGTCTTCCCACTCCGGTCTTCCGTCTCCGGCGCCGCCGTTGGAGCGTTCTGGGGCAAGGAACGCGGGTCAAGCGTTCATAGTGCAGTTGATGCTGTTTGGACTGCCCACTGGCAGCATCAACTGCACCATGAACAGGCGGGTGGGGTCCGGCCGATCGTTGACTGTACAGATAACGGGGTCATGCGGGGTTTCGGGGCACTGGGTGTACAGATAACGGGGTCATCTGCGGTTCCCGGGGCACTGGGTGTACAGATAACGGGGTCATCCGGGCTTTTTAGCCCCGTTATCTGTACTACCGAATCTGTACTCCGGATGGCTATGGCCGCTCGCAGGGGACTATCCCCCGGACAGGGTCCCACCCGCTGGTTCACTCACCAGGCTCACGTGTCCCAAGTTCTGTAATGCCGTGGTCGGAAGAGCTGGAACATCGCTATGCGGGCAGCTTCTGGACTGCGCTGCCTGATTCCCTCCGGTTCGTGACAAACCCTGCACCGTGCGGCGGAGGGATTGCCACAAAGTGGAGGGTTTCCGACAAACCGGAGGGTGGCGCGCACAGGGTCCCACTCCCTGGTGCTGCTGTGGCTGGGGTGGTCCCACCAGCAACACCTGTCCCCAAGCCTGGGCTGCTGTGCTCCGGAGGGCTTGTTCCCCGCACAGGGTCCCACGCCCTGGGGCTCGAGTGGCTGGCGTGGCCCCACCAACAACAGCCGTCCCCCTTCCTGGGATGCTGTGCTCGGGACGGGACGATTCCCGCACAGGGTCCCACACCCTGGTGCTGCTGTGCCTGCAGTGGTCCCACCGGTACCACCTGTCCCAATGTCTGGGATGCTGTGCGCAGTGGCTGTCCCCCGCACAATGCCCCCCCGTCCTGGTGATGCCAGCGAGTCATTGCTGGAGCAGCGCGAAGGACGGGGTTAGGCGGCTTTAATACTCCTGCGAGCTCCGCGGGCCGGGAGTTTCGTTGCCGCAGTTCCGGAACGCCCTACCCCCACCCGGACACAACGCCCCACCCCGGCCCGCACCCAGCACCAACGCCCCCGGACACAACAATGGCCGGACCCCGAGGGGATCCGGCCACCGTAAAGCGGAGTGAAAAGCTAAACCAGCGCGCTTCCCACGAACGGGTCCACGGCCAGGGCCAGGAAAAGGATCGTGAGGTAGCTGATGGACAGGTGGAAGACCTTCATGGCCGACTTGTCGTTGAGGTCTTCGCGCTGCGCCCGGGAGTGCAGCTTGTGCGCCTCGGCTACGAACCAGCCGCCGGACAGCACCGCGGCAATGGTGTAGACCCAGCCGGCACCGCCGACAGGAATCAGGAGCAGGGAGCAGGCCACCGTGGCGTAGGCGTACAGGACCACCTGGACGGAGACGAGCTTCGCACCGGCGACCGCACCGAGCATCGGCACGCTGGCGTTGCGGTAGTCCTCCCCGTACTTCATCGACAGGGGCCAGTAGTGCGGCGGCGTCCACAGGAAAATGATCATGAACAGGATGATGGCCGGCCATTCAACCTTGTTGGTGACGGCAGCCCACGCGATGAGCACGGGCATGCAGCCGGCGGCACCGCCCCAGACAATGTTCTGGGTGGTGCGGCGCTTGAGGATCAGCGTGTAGAAGACCACGTAGAGCAGGATGGCGCCGACGCCGAGCAGACCCGTCAGCGGGTTGGCACCGAACCAGAGCAGGACGATGGAGACAATACCCAGCACCCAGGCAAAGACCATTGCCTCCCGCGGAGAAACCTCGCCGGTGACCAGCGGACGGTTCTTGGTCCGCTTCATGAGCTTGTCCATGTCGCGGTCGATGTAGCAGTTGAAGGCACCTGCGCTGCCTGCAGCAAGGGCACCGCCGACCATCGTGGCCAGGATCAGGCCCAGGGACGGAAGTCCCTGCTCGGCGAAGATCATGGTGGGCAGGGTGGTCACGAGCAGGAGTTCGATGACGCGCGGTTTGGTGAGCGCCACGTAAGCCCGGACCTTGCGGCCCGCCGTCATCTTCCCCGTGTGGACCGGGGACTCGGCATGCTGGGTAGTCACGAAGCGATCACTTTATCCAATCTGGAACGAAAAAGTCCGTCCTCATCATAACCTCTATCGGCTGTAGAAATCGAAGCATGGAATACGCATGGGCGCATCCGTCTCTACTCAGTCCCCGCCGCCCCCGCACACAGGTGGACAACCTGCGGCCAGGGCGGCAGGAAGCAGGCTTAGACGATAAGGTTGGAAGTGAGCTGTCCCGCAGGCGATAACCCAGCAATAACCTGCCAATATCACTGCCGGACGGGAAAAGTAACAAGCACTATGTAAGCAGTATCCGCGGCTCTGCTGTGGAATGCGGAACAAGTTATGCCGTGAACGCGGTATGGATTTGCGTCTGCCGTTGGTTGTAGTGGTAAAGGAACCGGACGCACCCCGTTCACGGGGGCATCCGGGCATGTCCGGCAGCTGTATGGCGCCGGTTATCTGCAGAGAGAGGGGCCCGGTAAACGTGCCACATATGGAAGAGCAAGAACTGATCTGGACCGAGACCGACCGCAAGGCAGTGGACACCGTCCGTGTCCTCGCAGCCGACGCCGTCGAAAAGGTCGGCAACGGCCACCCCGGCACGGCCATGAGCCTGGCCCCGGCCGCCTACCTTCTATTCCAGAAGGTCATGCGCCATGATCCGTCCGATCCGCAGTGGATCGGACGCGACCGCTTCGTCCTGTCCCCCGGGCACACTTCCCTGACCCTGTACATTGAGCTCTTCCTCTCCGGCTACGGCCTGGAACTCGAAGACCTGCAGTCCCTGCGTACCTGGGGTTCCAAGACTCCCGGCCACCCGGAATACCGCCACACCGACGGCGTCGAAATCACCACCGGACCGCTGGGCCAGGGCCTTGCCTCCTCCGTCGGCTTCGCGTTTGCCCAGCGCCGGCTGCGCGGCCTCCTGGACGCCGACGCCGCCGAGGGCACCAGCCCGTTCGACCACACCATCTGGGTCATTGCGTCCGACGGCGACCTCCAGGAAGGCGTCACGGCCGAGGCTTCCTCGCTGGCCGGCCACCAGGAACTCGGCAACCTCGTGGTGATTTACGACGAGAACCACATCTCGATCGAAGACGACACCGACATTGCCTTCACCGAAGACGTGCTGAAGCGCTACGAAGCCTACGGCTGGCACACCCAGCGGGTGGACTGGACCAAGACCGGCGACTACGTCGAAGACGTCCACGAGCTGTACAACGCCCTGATGGCGGCCAAGGCCGAAACGAACCGGCCCTCGATCATCTCCCTGCGCACCATCATCGGCTGGCCTGCACCCAACAAGCAGAACACCGGCAAGATCCACGGCTCCGCCCTGGGCACCGACGAAGTGGCAGCACTGAAGGAAACGCTGGGCTTCGACCCGGCCAAGAACTTCGACGTCGACCCCGAGGTCCTCGAGCACGCCCGGCAGGCAGTAGCCCGCGGCGCCGAGGCCCACCAGAAGTGGAACGAAGGCTTCAAGGCCTGGGAAGAAGCCAACACCGAAGGCTCCGCCCTGCTGGCCCGCCTCGAAAAGGGCGAGCTCCCCGAGGGCTGGGAAGCATCGCTGCCCGTCTTCGAAGCCGGCAAGGACATGTCCACCCGTGCCGCGTCCGGCAAGGTCCTCTCCGCCATCGGCCCGGCACTGCCGGAACTCTGGGGCGGCTCCGCCGACCTCGCCGAGTCCAACAACACCACCATCGAAGGATCGCCCTCCTTCATTCCCGCCGGGAAGCAGACCAACGCCTGGTCCGGCAACCCGTACGGCCGCGTGCTGCACTTCGGCATCCGCGAACACGCCGCGGCGTCGATCGTCAACGGCATCACGATGCACAGCAACACCCGGGCCTTCTCCGGTACGTTCCTGATCTTCAGCGACTACCAGCGCCCGGCCATCCGCCTCGGCGCCCTGATGGGCGTCCCTGCCATCTATGTCTGGACCCACGACTCCATCGGCCTGGGCGAAGACGGACCCACCCACCAGCCGGTGGAACAGCTGGCCTCCCTCCGCGCGATCCCGGGGCTCGACGTCGTCCGCCCGGGTGACGCGAACGAGGTGGCCGTCGCTTGGCGGACCATCCTGGAGAACACCGAGAACCCGGCCGGCATTGTGCTCACCCGCCAGAACATCCCCACCTACGCCCGTGGCGAGGGTGCGGCCACGGCCACCGAGTTCGGTTCCGCCGAAGGGGCGGCACGCGGCGGTTACATCCTCGCCGAAGCCGTCCGCGACGGCAGCGTCGTTACCCCGGACGTCATCCTGGTCGGCACCGGCTCCGAGGTGCAGCTTGCTGTTGAGGCCCGCGAAGCCCTCGCCGCCGAAGGCGTAGCTGCCCGCGTGGTCTCGATGCCGAGCATCGAATGGTTCAACAAGCAGGACAAGGAATACCGCGAGTCCGTCCTGCCGAAGGACATCCGCGCCCGGGTTTCCGTCGAAGCGGGCATTGCCCTCGGCTGGCGCGAGATCGTCGGCGACGCCGGCCGCAGCGTCTCCCTGGAGCACTTCGGCGCATCGGCCGACTACAAGACACTGTTCCGCGAATTCGGCATCACCGCCGACGCCGTGGCCCAGGCTGCGCGCGACTCCCTCGCCGCTGCCGGCGGCAACGGATCCGCCCCCGACGGCACCACCGGCGCCGCTTCCGGAGCGCAGTCCACCGAGACCGGCGACCAGCAGTAACCCCCTGATCTAAAGGAGCATCACCAATGACTTCCACTCCCACAGCCCGGCTTTCCGAAGCCGGTGTCTCCATCTGGCTGGACGACCTCTCCCGCGAACGGATTGTCTCCGGTTCGCTGAAGAAGCTCATCGATGAGCGGAACGTGGTCGGTGTGACCACGAACCCGAGCATCTTCGCCGCAGCACTGGCCAACGGCGCGTCCTACGCCGCCCAGGTGCAGCAGCTCTCGCGCTCGGGCGCCGACGTCGACAAGTCCGTCTTCGAAATCACGACCGACGACGTCATCCAGGCCTGCGACCTCTTCGCACCGGTCTACGAGGCCACCAACGGCGTCGACGGCCGCGTCTCCATCGAGGTTGATCCGCGTCTCTCGCGCGACACCCAGGGCACCATCAACGAGGCGAAGGAACTCTTCGACAAGGTTGGCCGCGCCAACGTCCTGATCAAGATTCCCGCCACGCAGGAAGGCCTGCCGGCGATCACCGCCACGCTGGCCGCCGGCATCAGCGTCAACGTGACCCTGATCTTCTCCCTCGAGCGCTACCGCGAGGTCATCAACGCGTACATGCTCGGCATTGAGCAGGCGAAGGAAAACGGGCACGACCTCTCCACCATCCACTCGGTGGCTTCCTTCTTCGTCTCCCGCGTGGACGCCGAGATCGACAAGCGTCTCGACGCCATCGGCTCCGACGAGGCTCAGGGCCTGAAGGGCAAGGCCGGTCTCGCCAACGCCCGCCTGGCCTACCAGGTCTTCGAAGAGCAGTTCGCCTCCGAACGCTGGCAGGTACTCGGCGCCGCCGGAGCCAACGCACAGCGTCCGCTCTGGGCCTCCACCGGCGTCAAGGACCCGGCCCTGCCGGACACCCTGTACGTCACGGGCCTCGTAGCACCGAACTCGGTGAACACCATGCCGGAGAAGACGCTGGAAGCCACTGCGGACCACGGCGAAGTCACCGGTGACACCATCACCGGCACGTACGCCGAGTCCAACACCGTCCTGGACCAGCTCGACGGCCTGGGCATCTCCTACAACGACGTTGTGGAGCAGCTGGAGACCGAAGGCCTCGAAAAGTTCGTGGTCAGCTGGGGCGAACTCCTCCAGACCGTTCAGAACGCGCTGGATACCGCGAAAGAGGCATAGGAAAAAATGACCACACTGTCCTTTGAAGCAGCCGGAGCGGCAGGCGCTGCCGTCGATGCCAAGGTGCCCGAACTCGTGGGAGATGAAGTTGCCTCCCGCCTCGTGGCACAGGACCCCACCCTGTGGGGACCCGATGCCGAAGCCGAGGCGTCGATACGCCTGGGCTGGCTCAATCCCGGGGAAAGCTCCCGGCCGCTCGTGGGACAGATCGCGGCGCTTCGGGAAGAGCTCGCCGCCGAGTCAGTGACCCGCGTGGTCCTGGCCGGCATGGGCGGCTCTTCCCTGGCGCCCGAGGTCATTACCCGCTCCGCGGGTGTGGATCTGACCGTGCTGGATTCCACCGATCCCGACGTCGTCGCCGCAGCACTGGGCGACCGGCTGGCCGAAACCGTCATCGTGGTGAGCTCGAAGTCTGGCTCCACCGTGGAGACGGATTCACAGCGCCGGGTCTTCGAACAGGCCTTCACCGACGCCGGCATCGACGCCAAGTCCCGCATCGTGGTCGTCACCGATCCGGGGTCGCCGCTCGAGGCGGCAGCCCGGGAAGCCGGCTACCGCGCCGTCTTCAACGCCGACCCGAACGTGGGCGGCCGCTATTCCGCCCTGACCGCGTTTGGACTGGTGCCCTCGGGCCTGGCCGGCGCGGACATCGAGTCCCTGTTGGACGACGCGGAGCTGACCGCCGAAATGCTGCGGGACGACGCGCCCGACAATATCGGCCTGCAGCTCGGGGCGGCCCTTGGCGGCACTGAACCGCTGCGCAACAAGATCGTGATCGTGGACGAAGGCTCCGGATTGGCCGGCTTCCCCGACTGGGCCGAACAGCTGATCGCCGAATCCACCGGCAAGCTCGGCACGGGCCTGCTGCCCGTCGCCGTCGAGCCCGGCGCCCCGGAAATGACGTCCGGTGCCGGTGACGTGCTGACCGTACGGATTGTTCCCGTCGACTCGGAGATCATCCCCGAGGGAGACCAGGTAGTCGTTTCCGGCAGCCTGGGCAGCTCGATGATGCTCTGGGAATTCGCCACTGCGGTGGCCGGACGGCTGCTGAACATCAACCCGTTCGACCAGCCCGACGTCGAGGCTGCGAAGAAGGCAGCACGTGGCCTCCTGGACGCCACTCCGGAGCCGACGGAACCGTCCTTCGTCGACGGCTCCGTCGAGGTGCGCGGACCGGCCGACCTGCTCGGCACCGCCCATACCCTCCGCGGCGCCCTTGCCGCGCTTCTCCGGCACCTGGGCCCGGACGGCTACGTCAGCGTCCAGGCATACCTTGACCGCTTCCGGCAGGCCGGACTCGCGGACATCCGCCCCGAGCTCGCCACGGCCACCGGCCGTCCCGTCACGTTCGGCTGGGGACCGCGCTTCCTGCACTCCACCGGCCAGTTCCACAAGGGCGGACCGGCGCAGGGCGTGTACCTGCAGATCACCGGCAAGCCGGGCGAGGATGTCACGATCCCCGACCGGCCGTTTACCTTCGGCGAACTCATCAGCGCCCAGGCCGCCGGTGACGCCACCGTCCTCGCAGACCAGGGCCGTCCGGTCCTGCGGCTGCACCTGCTCAACCGGGACGAGGGAGTCCGCGAAATCGCGAACGTTGTCCGTGCCCTTGCCACGGACGGAAGCGGGGACTAAATGGCCGGTGAGGAAAAGGCCGGAACAGGCAACCCGCTCCGGGATCCGCGCGACCGCCGGCTGAGCCGGATCGCCGGACCCTCTTCCCTGGTGATTTTCGGAGTCACTGGAGACCTGGCCCGAAAGAAGCTCATTCCGGCCGTCTACGACCTTGCCAACCGCGGCCTGCTTCCTCCCAGCTTCTCACTGGTTGGATTCGGCCGCCGGCCCTGGAGCGACGAGGATTTCGCTGCGCAGGTCAAGGAATCGGTGCAGGCCCATGCACGGACCGATTTCAGCGAGGGCGTCTGGAAGCAGCTGGCCGAAGGCATCCGGTTTGTCGAGGGAGGCTTTGACAGCGATGAGGCCTTCGAAAACCTGAAAAAGACTCTCGAAGACCTGGATGAACAGCGTGGAACCCGGGGCAACCATGCGTTCTACCTCTCGGTTCCGCCCAAGTCGTTCGAGCAGGTCTGCCAGCAGCTCTCCGAGCACGGGCTGGCCAAGACCTCAGAGGGCAAATGGCGGCGGGTGGTGATTGAAAAGCCGTTCGGCCACGACCTCGCTTCGGCACGGGAACTGAACAATGTGGTGGAGTCCGTCTTCCCGGCCGACTCGGTGTTCCGCATCGACCACTACCTGGGCAAGGAAACCGTCCAGAACATCCTGGCACTGCGCTTCGCCAATCAGCTGTTTGAGCCCATTTGGAACGCCAACTACGTGGACCACGTGCAGATCACCATGGCCGAGGACATCGGCATCGGTGGCCGCGCCGGGTATTACGACGGCGTGGGCGCCGCCCGCGACGTCATCCAGAACCACCTGCTGCAGCTGCTGGCGCTGACCGCCATGGAAGAACCCATCTCCTTCAACGCGGAGCACCTCCGCGCCGAAAAGGAGAAGGTGCTGGCAGCCGTCCGACTGCCGGAGGACCTCTCCCGCAGCTCCGCCCGCGGCCAGTACACGGGCGGCTGGCAGGGCGGCGAAAAGGTGACCGGCTTCCTGGAGGAGGAAGGCTTCAACCCCGAGTCGAAGACCGAAACCTTCGCCGCCGTCCGCCTGGACATCAATACCCGCCGCTGGGCAGGCGTGCCGTTCTACCTCCGCGCCGGGAAACGGCTCGGCCGCCGCGTCACCGAAATCGCCGTCGTTTTCAAGCGCTCCCCCAACCTGCTGTTCCGGGAACACAACGAAGATGACTTCGGGCAGAACGCCGTCGTCATCCGGGTGCAGCCCGACGAAGGAGCCACCATCCGCTTCGGCTCCAAGGTGCCCGGCACCCAGATGGAAGTGCGGGACGTGTCCATGGACTTCGGTTACGGACATTCCTTCACCGAGTCCAGTCCCGAAGCCTATGAACGGCTCATCCTCGACGTACTGCTGGGTGAGCCGCCGCTCTTCCCACGCCACCAGGAAGTGGAGCTGTCCTGGAAGATCGTGGATCCGTTCGAGGAATACTGGGCATCGCTCGACTCCCAGCCGGAACCGTACGCCCCCGGAAGCTGGGGACCTGACTCGGCGAATGAGCTCCTCGCCCAAGATGGAAGGACATGGAGAAGGCCGTGATAGTAGACCTGCCGGGCACCACCACCTCCAAGGTGTCCAAGGAAATTGTTGCCATGCGCGAAATGGGTGGGGTCGTGACCCTCGGGCGTGTGCTCACCCTCGTCGTGGATACCCAGCCGGACTTTGTGGAAGAGGCCATTGCCGCCGCCAACGAAGCCAGCCGCGAACATCCCTGCCGGATCATCGTGCTGGCCGAGGGCAGCCCGGACGATGAGACGCGCCTTGACGCACAGATCCGGGTGGGCGGCGACGCCGGTGCCTCCGAGGTGATTGTCCTGTCCGGGCACGGAGAACTGGCCGGCGAAAGCGAGTCCCTGGTGTCCGCCCTGCTGCTGCCCGACGCTCCGATCGTTGCCTGGTGGCCGCATGGGGTTCCGGAGGATCCGGCGAAGACACCGCTGGGCGCAATTGCACACCGGCGGATCACCGACGCCGCAACCGAAGATGACCCTAAAAAGGCCCTGCTCGGGCTGGCCGACTCCTATGCGGCCGGCGACACGGACCTGAGCTGGACCCGGCTGACCAACTGGCGGGTGCAGCTGGCTGCAGTGCTGGACGGTGGAGCCGCAGCCCAGGTCGAGTCCGTCGTCGTTGAAGGCGCCTCGGATTCGGCCAGTACCTTCCTGCTGGCGGCCTGGCTGAAAAAAGCTCTGGACGTACCCCTGGAAATCATCGAAGGGGAAGCGGGAACGGGCATCCACCGGGTAGTGTTTAGGCGCCGGGACGGAGAGGTCGAACTGTCCCGGCCTGACCAGGTCACCGCCCATCTGCGGCAGCCCGGGCAGCCGAAGCAGCAGATTTCCCTCCCGCGGCGGACCCTGCGTGACTGCCTGGCCGAGGAACTCCGCCGGTTGGATCCGGACGAGGTTTTCGGAGAAGTACTTACTGAGGGACTGGCGGCATGCCTGTCCCAGGAAGGGGCGCACGCATGACGCACTCCCCCAACGGCGTCAGCATCCATCCGGATCCGCAGGCACTCGTCGCGGCGACGGCTGCCCGCCTGATCACCAAGCTCGTGGATGTCCAGAGCCGGCGCGGGGAGGCCACCGTGGTGCTGACCGGTGGAACGGTGGGCATCGCGACGCTGGAAGCCGTGACGGCCAACCCCGCGCGCACTGCCGTTGACTGGACGCGCGTGAACTTCTGGTGGGGGGATGAACGGTTCCTTCCCGCCGGCCACCCGGAGCTGAACTCCGTGCAGGCACGGAAGGCCATGCTCGAACCGCTCGGCGTTCCGGCCGCACGGATCCATGCGTGCGCGACAGCCGACGACGTCGCTTCCGTCGAGGACGCAGCCGCGGACTATGCCACGCGGCTGGCCGAGGCCGCTGCCGACGAGCACCTTGCCCGCGGATTCGAGTCCGTAGACCCGCGGCTCCCCCGCTTTGACGTGCTCCTGCTGGGCGTGGGACCGGACGCGCACATCGCATCGCTGTTCCCGGAAACCCCGGGCGTCCGCACCACCGGGCAGACCACCGTCGCGGTCCGGGATGCTCCCAAGCCTCCCCCGGAGCGGATCTCCTTGACGCTGGAAAGCATTACCACGGCCGCTGAAGTCTGGCTGGGCGTTGCTGGCAAAGACAAGGCAGGCGCCGTCGGCCTGGCGCTGGCCGGGGCCGGCGAGATCCAGGTTCCGGCAGCGGGCGCACGCGGCAGGACCAAGACCCGGTGGCTGATTGATCAGGCCGCAGCCTCACAGCTGTCCCAGCGGCTCTTCGCCTCCGAAGACACCGAGGCCGAAGACGCGTAGTCCCGGCCCGGTCAGCGGCTAAACCCCGCTAAACCCGGTCAAAAGGAAAGACCCCCGGAAAATCCGGGGGTCTTTCCTTTTAAGGAGTTTTCGGTGGCTCCTGAGGGGCTACGCTTCGCCGGCGAAGCGCTGGATCAGTCCAAGCGCCACGATGACGACACCCCAGGAAATGGCCAGCGCCACGGTGAAGCGGTTCAGGTTCTTTTCGGCAACACCCGAGGAGCCCAGGCTGCTGGTCATGCCGCCGCCGAACATGTCCGACATACCGCCGCCGCGGCCCTTGTGGAGCAGGATCAGCAGCGTCAGCAGCAGGCTCGTGATGGCAAGGAGGACCAGCAGGACGATCTTCAGAATTTCCACTTACGGCCTTTCGGGTGACTCATGGACTGGAGACGCCGCTGCGGCGCGCTTCAGCTGCAGGTCAGTCAGTCACCAGGTGTTGTTCGAACCTGACAATATTAGCAAATTCGCCCACATCCAAACTGGCGCCGCCCACGAGCACGCCGTCTACGTCCCGTTCACCCAGAATGCTGGCAGCATTCGCCGCCTTGACGGAGCCGCCGTACAGCAGGCGCGTCTTGGCTGCCACGGAGTCATCGTAAAGATCAGCTATCTCGGCACGGATCGCCGCGCACATTTCCTGCGCATCTTCGGGGCCGGCAACTTCGCCGGTGCCGATGGCCCAGACGGGTTCGTAGGCGATGACGAGGCTGGAAACCTGTTCGGCGTCCAGGCCTGCAAGGCCCCCGCGGACCTGCTCCAGGGTGTGCGGCACGTGGTCCCCGGCCTGCCGTACTTCAAGGCCCTCGCCGACGCAGAGGATGGGGACCAGGTTGTTACGGTAGGCGGCCTTGAGCTTTTCATTCAGCAGTTCATCGCTCTCACCGTGCACGGACCGGCGTTCGCTGTGGCCCACCAGGACGTAGCTGCAGCCGAGCTTCGAGAGGAACTGGCCCGAGATATCACCCGTGTAGGCACCGGAATCCTTCGGGGAAAGATCCTGCGCCCCGTATTCCACCTTCAGCTTGTCCCCCGCCACCAGCGTCTGCGTGCTGCGCAGATCGGTGAACGGCGGGAAAACCACCACCTCCACCCGGCCGTAGTCATGGCGGGCATCGCTGAGCGTCCACGCCAGCTTCTGCAGGAGGGTGATGCCCTGGACATGGTCCATGTTCATTTTCCAGTTGCCGGCGATCAGGGGTGTGCGGTCGAACTTGCCGTTCGTGGAGGTGGTCATGGTTGCTCCGGTTTCTTGCTAGTGTGCACCGGCCGTGCCGGCCGGGAGGAATGGGACAGACACGTGCGGGCCCGCTGGGCAGCGGACCCGCACGGGGTTACTACTTGTCGAGGACGGTCAGGCCCGGGAGGGCTTTGCCTTCCAGGTATTCGAGGCTCGCGCCGCCACCCGTGGAAATGTGGCCGAAGTCGGCTTCCGAGAAGCCGAGCTTCCGGACGGCTGCAGCGGAATCGCCGCCGCCGACCACACTGAAGCCGCTGGACTCCTTCAAGGCCTGGGCAACGGCACGGGTGCCGTTGGCAAAGGCTTCGAACTCAAACACGCCCATGGGGCCGTTCCAGAAGATGGTCCTGCCGCCGCGGATCCGCTCGGCGAACGCAGCCGCGGAATCGGGACCGATGTCCAGGCCGAGCCCGGAGGCGCCGAACCGGCCGTTCTCCATCGCGTCGGCCGGAACGGTCTCCACATCCGCGTCCGCTGCGAACTTATCCGCCACCACAATGTCGGTGGGCAGGACGAATTCGCAGCCGACCTCCTTTGCCCGGGACAGGTACCCCTTCACGTTTTCGATCTGGTCCGTCTCGAGCAGGGAGGCACCGACGTTGTGGCCCTGGGCAGCCAGGAACGTAAAGACCATGCCGCCGCCCACCAGCAGATAGTCCGCGCGGTCCATCAGGTTCTCGATCACGGCCAGCTTGTCGGACACCTTGGAACCGCCCAGTACCACCACATAGGGCTTCTCCGGGTTCTCGGTGAGGCGCTTGAGCACCTCAACCTCGGTGTGGACCAGGCCGCCCTCATAGGCCGGCAGTACCTCGGCGATGTCGTACACGCTGGCGTGCCTGCGGTGCACGGCACCGAAAGCATCGTCAACGTAGGCACCGTTGTCACCGGTCAGGGCTGCCAGCTCCCCTGCCAGCGCCTGGCGTTCGCCGTCGTCCTTGGAGGTTTCGCGGGCGTCGAAGCGGATGTTCTGCAGCACCAGGACGGACCCGGCGGCCAGCGAACCGGCCAGTTCGCGGGCACTGTCCCCCACCACATCGGAGGCGAACTCCACCGGGAAGGCGGAGAGTTCGTCAAGGCGGTCGACGGCGGGACGCAGCGAGTACTTCTCGTCCGGCGCGCCCTTGGGGCGTCCGAGGTGGGCCATCACAATGACCTTTGCCCCGTGCTCCACGAGGGTCTGCAGGGTGGGGATCGATGCCCTGATGCGTCCGTCATCGGTAACCCGGCCGTCATCCAGCGGTACGTTCAAGTCCGAGCGGACCAGGACGTATCTGCCGTCGACGCCGTCACTGATCAGGTCGGGGAGAGTTTTGACAGTCATTTCTACCTTCGGGTGCGGTCGGTTAAAGCTTGGAGGCGACGAGTTTGGTGAGGTCAACCAGGCGGCAGGAGTAGCCCCACTCGTTGTCGTACCAGCCCACGACCTTCACCTGGTTCCCCATAACGCGGGTCAGGCCGGAGTCGAAGATGCACGAGGCTGGGTCGGTGACGATGTCGGAGGAGACAATCGGCTCGTCGGTGTAGCGCAGGATGCCTGCCAGCGGTCCGCTGCCCGCGGTCTTGTAGACCTCGTTGATCTGTTCCACCGTGGCTTCCTTGGAAACCGTCACGGTGAGGTCGGTGACCGAACCGGTGGGCACCGGAACACGCAGCGCGAAGCCGTCCAGCTTGCCGTCGAGGGCCGGCAGGACCAGGCCGATGGCCTTGGCAGCCCCGGTGGTGGTCGGCACGATGTTGAGGGCCGCTGCGCGGGCACGGCGGAGGTCGCGGTGCGGGCCGTCCTGCAGGTTCTGGTCCGCGGTGTACGCGTGAACGGTGGTCATCAGGCCGCGTTCAATGCCGAACGCCTCGTGCAGGACCATGGCCAGCGGGCCCAGGCAGTTGGTGGTGCAGGAGGCGTTGGAGATGATGTTGTGCGACGCGGGGTCGTAGTCGCCGTCGTTGACACCCATCACCACGGTGAGGTCCGCGCCCTTGCCCGGCGCGGAGATCAGGACCTTCTTGGCACCGGCATCGATGTGCTTTTTGGCGTCTTCGGCCTTGGTGAAGAATCCGGTGGACTCAATCACGATGTCCACGCCAAGGTCGGCCCAGGGAAGGTTCGAGGGGTCCCGCTCGGCGAGGACCCGGATGGTCTTGCCGCCAACAATAATGTTGCCCTCGCGTACTTCGACGTCGGCGCCCAGGCGGCCGGTCACGGAATCGTATTTGAGGAGGTGGGCGAGGGTTTCGGGACTGGTGAGGTCATTGACGGCGACGATGTCGAGGTCGGCGTTCTGCTCCAGGGCCGCCCGGAAGTAGTTGCGGCCGATACGTCCGAATCCGTTGATTCCAACACGAGTAGTCACTGTTCTGTCTCCTTGAGCTAGGGGTTCAATCGAGAGCTGTGTGACCTCAGGGTTAGAAGCCACCGGACTAACTGCGGCCTGACACTTCCGCTCGGGAATACCTTCCAGCCGCGGGACCGTGGCCCCGTCCCGCCGGTGCCGGAAAGCACCGGACGGGACCGGACCTACGGAATTTATCTTACGCGTCACGGTCTCCGTAGGGACCGGGTGCCCGCACAATTCGGCGGGCTGCCGTGTGACTAAGCGGGGACGATGAGGCCCTTGGCGCCGGTGCGGGCAGCATCGAAACGGGCGGCGACGTCGGCCCAGTTCACGATGTTCCACCACGCCTTGACGTAGTCGCCCTTCACGTTGGCGTAGTCCAGGTAGTAGGAGTGCTCCCACATGTCGAGCATCAGCAGCGGGATGGTGCCCACGGGAACGTTGCCCTGCTGATCGTAGAGCTGCTCGATGACGAGGTTCTTGCCCAGCGGCTCGTAGGCCAGGATGGACCAGCCGGAGCCCTGGATGGAGTTCGCAACAGCGGTGAACTGGCCACGGAAACCGTCGAAGGAACCGAAGAACTCATCGATTGCCGCCGCCAGTTCGCCTTCGGGCTTGTCGCCGCCGTCCGGGGACATGTTGTTCCAGAAGATGCTGTGGTTGGTGTGGCCGCCCAGGTGGAAGGCCAGGTCCTTGGAGAGCTTGCCGATGGTGCCGAACTCACCCTTTTCGCGTGCCTCGGCCATCTGGGCCAGGGCGGTGTTGGCGCCGGCCACGTACGTAGCGTGGTGCTTGTCGTGGTGCAGCTCCATGATGCGTGCGGAAATGTGCGGCTCAAGGGCCGCGTAATCGTACGGCAGTTCCGGCAGTGTGTATTCGTTCACGAAAATCCTCCGTTGGTGTCGGATCAATGTTCCGGACGGAATTTCCATCCGGAAACTCATCGTGCCGCCAAAAGGCAGCAGGCTTAGTCCATCCTATGCAATTACGCTATTGATCCAACATTGCGCTATTCATCCAGCATCTCTGGAGTCACGCTGGACTCGGTACCAGGAATGCCGAGCTCCGCAGCCCGCTTGTCCGCCATGGCGAGCAGCCGGCGGATCCGGCCGGCGATTGCATCCTTGGTCATGGGCGGGTCGGCCAGGTGGCCCAACTCGTCCAAGCTGGCCTGCTTATGGGCAACCCGCAGCTCACCGGCGTAGCGGAGGTGCTCCGGAACGTCCTCGCCGAGGATCTCCAGGGCGCGGTCCACGCGGGCACCGGCGGCAACGGCCGCCTGTGCGGAGCGCCGAAGGTTCGCGTCGTCGAAATTGGCCAGCCGGTTGGCGGTGGCGCGGACTTCCTTGCGCATCCGGCGCTCTTCCCAGACCATCAGCGCATCATGGGCGCCCATCCGGGTGAGCAGGGCTGCGATGGTGTCGCCGTCGCGGATAACCACGCGGTCCACGCCGCGGACCTCACGGGCCTTGGCCGCGATGCCGATCCGGCGGGCGGAGCCCACCAGTGCCAGGGCTGCCTCCGGCCCGGGGCAGGTGACTTCCAGGGAGGAGGAACGCCCGGGCTCCGTGAGGGAGCCATGGGCGAGGAAGGCACCACGCCAGACCGCCTCGGCGTCGGCCGCCGAACCGTTAACCACCACGGAGGGCAGGCCGCGCACGGGACGGCCGCGGGCATCCAGCAGGCCCGTCTGCCGGGCAAGGGACTCGCCGTCCTTGACCACTCGCACCACGTACCGGTTGCCGCGGCGCAATCCACCGCCGGACACCACAATGATGTCGCTGGCGTGGCCGTAGACCTCGGCAATGGCCGCACGGAGCCGGCGCGCCGTCGACGCGAGGTCCACCTCGGCTTCGATGACTATGCGTCCGGAAATGATGTGCAGGCCGCCGGCAAAACGCAGCATCGCCGACACCTCGGCCTTGCGGACTGAGGATTTCTTCACGTCCAGACGTGAAAGTTCCTCTTTTACTGCTGCGGTTAACGCCACAAAAACACTCCTAATTCTCCCCAAATATGTCGTGGAAGGCGGTTGCGAGGCGGAGCGGATCATGGATCGGACGCCCCGACGCTGCCCCCACCTTACCGAAGACCGGGCGGCCGCCCATTTCGGCGACCGCGTCCCCGAAGGCTGCCTTGTCCGCCACCACTGACGGATCCACCAGTACTGCGTCCACCTTGAACTCCGGTGCGTAGCGGCGGATCACCGCCAGGTGGTCCACCGCACTCATCCCCGAAGTTTCCGTTGTTTCGTTGCTGAGGTTCATGGTCAGGCAGCGCTTGGCGGACGTGGCGCACAGGGCGTCCCGCAGCTGCGGGAGCATCAGGTGCGGCAGCACGGACGTGTACCAGGACCCGGGCCCCAGGACCACCCAGTCTGCCCGGTTGATGGCTTCCAGGGCAGCCGGGCAGGCCGGCGCGTCAACGGGGAGCAGCCGGACGTCGGAGACGTTGCTGCGGGCCCCTGCAGCGGCGAGGCTGGCCTGGCCGCTCACGGTTTCCAGCACGCTGCCGGCAGCCGTGCGGCGCAGGACGTCGCCTTCGATGGTCAGTGGAAGCGTGGACATCGGCAGCACCTGGCCCCGGGCGCCCAGCAGGGCACCCGCCCATTGGAGTCCGGCCACCGGATCACCCAGCAGCTCCCAGAGCGTCACGATCAGCAGGTTGCCCAGGGCATGGTCGTCCAGGGACCCTTCGACGCCGGGCTGGGAGCGGAACCGGTGCTGCATAACGTCGCGCCAGGTGCGCCCCCAGTCGGTGTCGTCGCAGAGCGCGGCCAGGGCCATCCGGAGGTCTCCGGGCGGAAGGACGCCCAGTTCCCGCCGCAGGCGGCCGGAGGAGCCGCCGTCGTCGGCAACGGTCACGACGGCGGTGAGATCGGAGGTGAGCAGGCGGAGGGCAGAGAGGGACGCGGACAGGCCGTGTCCGCCGCCCAGCGCGACGATCGCTCCTGCCTTACCCCCGCTCTCCCGTCCGCCCTTGCCCTCGGGAATCAGGGGCAGCGGTCCGGTGAGGAAGGACATTACTCGCGCCCCAGATCCCTGTGGTGCGAGCTGACCGTCACGTGGGGAAGCTGGTCGAGGCGCTTGGCGAGCTCCTCAGTGACCGCCACGGAACGGTGCTTGCCGCCGGTGCAGCCGACGGCAATCGTGGCGTAGTGCTTGTTTTCCCGGCGGTAGCCGTCAATGACGGGCTCCAGCGCCTCCACGTAGCGGTCCAGGAACTCTGCGGTGCCCTTCGCCTGGAGGACGTAGTCGCGGACATCCTCGTCCAGGCCGGTGTGCGGGCGCAGCTGCGGGACCCAGTGCGGATTGGGGATGAACCGGACATCGGCAACGTAGTTCGCGTCCACGGGCAGCCCGTACTTGAACCCGAAACTCATAACGTTCAGGCGCAGTACGATGGGGCCGGATTCGGTGAACAGCTCCGTGACGGTGGTGGCCAGGGCGTGGACATTCAGTTTGGAGGTGTCCACCACGACGTCGGAGGACTCCCGGAGTTCCTTCAGGACCTCACGCTCGGCGGCGATACCGTCCAGGATGCTGCCGTCCCCCTGCAGCGGATGCGGGCGGCGGCCCTGCTCGAAGCGGCGGACCAGCGTGGAATCATCGGCGTCCAGGAACAGCAGCCGGTAGGTGACGCCTGCGGTGCGCAGGTTCCGCAGGGCTTCGCGGATGTCCTGGAACAGTTCCTTGCTCCGGACATCGATCACCACGGCAAGCTTGGGAATGGACTGCGGCATGCGGGAGACCAGCTCCGTCAGGGTGCCCAGCATCAGCGGTGGAAGGTTCTCGACGACGTACCAGCCGTGGTCCTCCAGCGCATTGGCCGCGGTGCTGCGGCCCGCACCGGACATCCCGGTCACTACGAGTAGTTCGGACTCTTCCGGTTTGACTACGGCCAAGCCATCCTCGTGCGTCATTGCTGTGATCCCATCCTGATTGCCCTTGCTGCCTGGAAATTCGCGGCGGTTTCCCGCCGACACGCCGGTTTCCAAGCGTAACTAAGTTTCCAGGATTTCGCCGGTGGTCATATTGACCGCCGGAACCCCTGCCATATCCTTATCGGCCAGCCTGCTGCGCAGGTTAGCGGCCATGGCCGGTCCGATGCCCGGAACCTCCTGGAGTTCCGCCTCGGTGGCGGCACGCAGTTTCTTCACCGAACCGAAGTGTTTGAGCAGGGCCTGCCGCTTGGACGGGCCCAGTCCGGGCACATCGTCCAGCAGTGACGCGGTCATGGATTTGCCCCGTTTCTGCCGGTGGAATGTGATGGCAAAGCGGTGGGCCTCGTCCCGGACCCGCTGGAGCAGGAACAGTGCCTCGGAGGCACGCGGGAGAATCACCGGGAAATCGCTGTCCGGGACCCAGACCTCCTCCAGCCGCTTGGCGAGTCCGACGACCTGCACGTCGGTGATGCCCAGGTCTGCAAGGGCCTTCGACGCCGCCGCGACCTGCGGCTGGCCACCGTCGACCACGACGAGGTTCGGCGGGTAGGCGAACTTGGCCTTGGGCGCCGGCGTCAGGGTATCCGTCAAGGGCTGGATATCGCCGTCCCCGCCGCGCTCGTCCGGCAGGTCCACCGGAGCGTCGGGATCGGCGGCCGGGTCGGCGTTTTCGGCGAGGTAGTTGCGGAAGCGCCGTGAAATGACGTTGTACATCGAGGACGTGTCGTCGCGGGCGGCGTCGCCCGTGATGGAGAACTTGCGGTAATCCGACTTCTTCGGCAGCCCGTCCTCGGCCACGACCATGGAGGCGACCACGTTGGTGCCCTGCACATGGGAAATGTCATAGCACTCAATGCGCAGCGGCGGTGAGGGCAGGTCCAGTGCTTCCTGGAGTTCCTGCAGCGCCGCGGACCGGGTGGTGATGTCACCGGCGCGGCGGCTCTTGTGCAGCCGCAGGGCGTCCGCGGCGTTGCGGGCCACGGTCTCCATCAGGGCTTTTTTGTCCCCGCGCATCGGTACGCGGATGTCCACCCGGCTGCCGCGCAGTCCACTCAGCCATTCGGCCAATTCCTCGGCGTCCGGCGGCAGCACCGGCACCAGGACCTGGCGGGGAATCCGGTCGGCCGAGTTGACCTCGCCGTAGACCTGCTGGATCAGGTGTTCCACGAGGTCCGAGGTGTCGTTGTCTTCGACCTTTTCCACGACCCAGCCGCGCTGGCCGCGGATCCGGCCGCCCCGCACGTGGAACACCTGCGCGGAAGCTTCCAGTTCGTCTTCCTCCAGGGCGAAAATGTCCGCGTCCGTGTCTTCGCTGAGCACCACGTTGTTGCGTTCAAACACCTTCCGCAGGGCGGAGATGTCGTCCCGGAGCCGGGCAGCGGTTTCGTAGTCCAGCTCGGCGACGGCGGCCTGCATCTCCTTCTCCAGCCCGGAGATGAAGCGCTTGCCCTCCCCTGCCATGAAGTCGCACAGTTCGGCGGCCAGCTCGCGGTGTCCCTCAGGGCTGATGCGTCCCACGCAGGGCGCGGAGCACTTGTCGATGTAGCCCAGGAGGCAGGGCCGGCCGGTGCGTTCAGCACGTTTGAACACGCCGCTGCTGCAGGTGCGGACGGGGAAAACGCGGAGCAGGGTGTCCAGGGTTTCGCGGATGGCCTTGGCCGGATAGAACGGTCCGAAGTAGCGGGTGTCCTTGCGCCGGTCCCCACGCATAACCTGCGCACGGGGGTACTTCTCCCCCATGGTCACGGCGAGATACGGGTAGGACTTGTCGTCCCGGAACATGATGTTGAACCGGGGGTTGAATTCCTTGATCCAGGTGTACTCCAGCTGCAGGGCTTCGAGTTCGGTCCCGACCACGGTCCATTCGACACCGGCGGCGGTGTGCACCATGGCCCGGGTTTTGGGCAGCAGCCCGCGCGGGTTGGCGAAATAGGAGTTCAGGCGGGAGCGGAGGTTCTTTGCCTTGCCCACATAGATGACCCGGCCGTGTTCGTCCCGGAAGCGGTACACGCCGGGAGCCGTGGGGATCTCCCCTGTTTTCGGCCGGTAGGTTGCTGGATCTGCCACTTCTCCATCCTACGTTCGCCTTTACCCCGCCCCGGACGGAGGCGCGGGTTTTCGCGTGCCGCTGAAACGGGGTACGCTGCCCCAGCATTTTTTGTCGGAAGTCCGTTATATGGTCCTTCTATGCCCCATGTTTCGCTGCCCAAAGGGGCAAATGCCCTCATCGCGTCGCCTGTTCACCGCGGACTCCGGATGGAGCTTCATTGGACGGCGCAGTCCGGCACCCAGGAGGTAGACCTGTTCATCCTCCTTCTGGATGCCGACGGGCGGGTAGCTACCAACGCGGACATTGTCTTTTATAACCAGCCAGATTATTTGGGCGGTGTTGCCCGATATCTTGGGAGAAGCGATACCGCAACCGGGCATGCGCACAAAGCGGAGATTTTTCTTGACCGCCTTCCCGAGGAAATCCATACCATTGCGGTGGCGGGTGCCTTGGATTCTGAAGAGTCTCGATTGGGTGGCCTGTCTTCCCTGGAGCTCACACTGTCTGCAGACTCTGGAAACCTGTTCAGCATCCCATGTGAGGGTTTATCCACCGAGCGCGTTGCCGTTGCGGGTGAAATCTACCGGCGTAACGGAGAGTGGAAGGTCCGCTCGGTATCGCAAGGGTGGGCTGGAGGTCTCCCGGATCTGCTCAGGCACCACGGGGCGGTCCTTAATGACGGCTCAGCGGATGAGAAAACGTCCGTTGCTGGTTCGGGGGTGGGGAATCCGCGGGCTTCCGTTCCTGAGGCGGATGCCGCGGGGCTCGCGCACCTTCAGGACCTGAACCACCAAATTCGTGAGCGGGAAGCCGTCTTGGCGGAGCTTGAGTCGCGGATAGTTGAAACACGTGAGATCAACCTGCTGCAGGACCTGGGTATCTACGACTTCGCCCATCCGCTTGAGGACGCTGTCCAGTACAAGGACCGCTTGTCCCAGCTGAGGGTTTCCATCAAAGAAGTTGTGAAAGAACGGGCGGTCACCGGGGCTACAAATTGGGCGGTCAACGGGGACATCAAAAAGGGTGCACAGATGGTAAGGGAACAGTGCAAGCTGATGTTGAGGGCCTACAACGCCGAAGCAGACAACTGCGTACGTACCGTCCGTGCTCACTCGCTTGAAGCTAATACGTCACGGCTTGAACGTGCCAAAACGTCCATTGAAAAACTCGGGAAAAGCATGGCGATTGCGATCACCGACGACTATCACCGGCTGCGACTGGATGAGTTGAAGCTGACTGCTGATTACCACGCGAAGGTAGCCGCTGAACGTGAAACGCAGCGTGCCCTAAGGGAGGAAGCGCGGGAGCAGGAAAAGGTGGAGAAGGAGCTGCAGAAGGCTCGCGACAAGATGGAGCAGGAGCGTGACAAGTACCTTGCAGCCCTGGCCATCGCGGTCGACAGCGGTGAACCCGACGCCGTCGCCGCCATGCAACAATTCGTCGAGGAAGCGGAGGCCAAGCTTCGTGACATTGAAAACCGTCAAGCCAACGTGCGCACGGGTTATGTCTACGTCATCTCCAATCTTGGCGCCTTTGGGGACCGCATAGTGAAAATCGGAATGACCCGGAGGCTCGAGCCCACGGAACGCATTCGAGAACTCAGTGGCGCCGGCGTACCGTTCCTCTACGATATCCATGTCCTTTTTTTCAGTGAGGACGCGGCGGCTCTGGAGGCCCAGCTCCATCGGGAATTCGAGTCCCGGCGGGTTAATAAAGTCAACCTCAGACGTGAGTTCTTCTATGCTTCCCCTGCCGAAGTCAAAGAAGCGGTCAAACGGCTGGTGGGCGTAACCACTTTGGAATTCAAGGAAGAATCGGAAGCCAGTGAGTTCAGGCTCAGCCTGTCGCTAATGGAAGGTGTGTAGTGGGATTTAAGAAGAGCACGTCGATCAGACTGATGCCGGGGGTCACCGTGCGGGTTTCCAACGCGGGTGTCAGTGCCTATGCAGGGCGGACAAAGGTGGCTGGAACATCTGCGTCGCCAAAAAGGCCTGCCGCCCGGACCGCCCCTCGCCGCAACCCTGCGCCGGCTCCCGCGACCCGGCCTGCGCCTGCGCCTAAACCCGGCTTGCTGGCTCCGAAGGAAGAGAAGGCACTTTATGCCTACGCAATCTCCCAGCAGGCGCCCGGCCTTGATCCCCAAGTGATGCAGCATCCCGTGTACGGACATGCCGCCGCAGCAGTACTGGGACTCCAGCAGTTTCGAGCCGGTAATGACGAGGCCTGCGCGGCGCAGCTGCGGAGCGCGATCCACGGCCCGGCACCGATTGAATCCAACCCGTTCGTCCTCAAATACCTGTCCGGATTCATTTACGACTTGGAGATCGCCGGCGGGGTGGTTGTGAGCCTGCCGTTGACGAACGCCGCGTTGACGTTGGTCCTGGCTGAAGCTCTGCAGGCGTTGCAGAGGGATACTGAAGCAATCCAGTATGTCGAACAGTTGGATCCGACCTACCCTGCATTGCTCAGCCTCACCGAGCTCTATTCTGACCGGCAGGACTGGGATGAGATTCTGCGTCTGACGGACCGCGTGCCCGTAGATTCCGAAGTCACCGCCCTGCTGGCCATCTTGAGATCCCAGGCTCACCTCGAACTCGGTCAGCTGGTCGCAGCAAAGGAGTGTTTGAAAGCACTGACGGCGAGTAAGAAGTACTCCGAAAATATTCGGTTCAAAGCCTTGGTGCACCGTTCCAATATCAGTCTGGCAGAGAAGGCCTATGGGCGGGCTGTCGCAGATCTGGAGAAGATCCTGGCTGAGAATTCCCAGGTGCCGGGAATCCGTGAAGCGATCGCTGAAATCAATCAGGAAAAACTTGATGCCGAAAGGCAAAAGGTTAATGCTGCAGCGGAAAAAGCTGCCGAGGCACAGCGCCTTCGCGACCAAAAAGCTGCCGAGGCACAGCGCCTTCGCGACCAAAAAGCCGCTGAGGCAGAACGCCGGCGTGAAGAAAAAGCCGCTGACGCGCAGCGCCTTCGAGCCGAAAAATCAGCCGCGAAGCTTGCTCAAAATAACGCGCCGCTGATTCAGACCGGAGTGATCAGCCTGAGCGACGACGGTGCGGATGCACCCCCGGAAGACCGGGCCTCGAATACAGCGAGCAAACCAACAACGAAATCACCCGGCTTTTACCCTGATCCAGAAGGAGTGGCGCCCTTCCGCTACTGGGACGGTGACTCCTGGACCTCCCGGGTGCGCATGACGCAGTAGCCCGGGCAGGCCTAGGATCCTCACAGCGCAACGCAGCCTTGCGCCTACCCCTCGGGGCGGCTGCGGTTGTAGCTGTCGGCCCGCTCCTGGCCGCTCAGTTCCGCAATGGCATCCATAACTCGGTCGGTGGCCTGCCTGCGGGCGGGTAGGGCGTGCTCCGGGCCGGTCTTCTGGAAATACAGCGGCTGCCCGACTTTAAGGGTGAAATGTCCGGGCTTTACCGTTTTCCGTCCGGCCGGCTGCAGCTTCTCCGTGCCGATCAGCCCGACCGGCACCACCGGCGCCCCGGAAGTGAGGGCAAGCCAGCCGACGCCGGTCCGGCCGCGGTACAGCAGCCCGTCGCGTGAGCGGGTGCCTTCCGGGTAGATGCCGACCCCGCCGCCGTCCTCCAGGATGTCCAGCAGGGTCTTGAGGGCGGCGACGCTGGCCGCCTGCTGGTCGCGCTGCACCGGAATGGATCCCACGCCCTCGAAGAAACTCTTCATGGCCAGCCCCTTCAGGCCGGTGCCGGTGAAGTATTCCGCCTTGGCGAAGAACCCCACGCGCCGCGGCAGCAGCGCCTGGACCAGGACACTGTCCAGGAAGGACAGGTGGTTGCAGGCCACGATGAACGGGCCGCGGACCGGGACGTGTTCGAGTCCGGTCACGGTGGGACGGCACAGTCCGGCGACAAGGCCGCGGGTGCTTGCACGGGTCAGGTTATACAGAACCATTCAGGGCCGCTCCGTTCCGTGCGTAGCCCAGCACTGCGTCCACGAGTTCCTCCGCGGTGTCGACGACGGCGGCTGCCCCCGCCGCCTGCAGCTCACCCTCGGCGGCGAAGCCCCAGGAGACGCCAATGCATCCGAGACCGTTGGCCGCCGCACCCTCGACATCGTGCCGCCGGTCCCCGATCATCACGGCACGGTCGTAGGAATCCGCATGCCGGTCGAGGGCCGCCCGGATGATGCTCCGCTTCCCGTCCAGGGCGGCTGCCGCCTGCTCATCGGCCGGTGAGCCGTGCACGGAGCCGAAAAGGTTGCCCATGCCCTGAACTTCCAGCAGCTCCACGGCGAGGTGCTCTGGTTTCTGGGTCGCGACAGCGACGGTCATGTCCCTGCGCAGCAGTTCCACTGCCCGCTGGATGCCGGGATAGGGCCGGCTCTGTGCCATCCCGGACTCCCGGTAGCCCTGCCGGTAGTGCCGGATGACGGCTTCAAGACGGTCGCCGGGCACGCGTGCGATGTCCCGCAGGGAGGTCACCAGCGAAGGGCCCACCATGCGCTGCAGATCCGCCTCCGGGGGCACCGGCAGGCCGCAGGCGGCCAGCGCGGAACTGATACCGCCGGTGATGGCACCCGCCGGATCAACCAGCGTTCCATCGAGATCGAAAAGCACCAAGGTCCGGGGAGAAGTCACGGGCCTTAGTTTGGCATACCGGAGCAGGCTTAGGGAAAAAGATATACGCGCCCAAGAATATGTTCTGATGCCGGGGCGGCAAATATGCCCGGATCCGGAATACACGAAGGCCGGCGCCCGACCCCGGAGGGGCAGACACCGGCCTTCACCTGTTTCTACGGGTTCAGGATCTCCGCGAGGAACGTTGCGGTGTGGCTCCCCTCGACCTTGGCGACCTTCTCCGGGGTGCCCGAAGCGACCACCTTGCCGCCGCCGGTACCACCGTCGGGGCCGAGGTCGATGATCCAGTCGGCGCTCTTGATCACGTCGAGGTTGTGCTCGATGGTGATCACTGTGTTGCCCTTGTCCACCAGGCCCTGCAGGACTTCCAGCAGCTTGCGGACATCCTCGAAGTGCAGGCCCGTGGTGGGCTCGTCCAGGACGTAGATACTGCGGCCGTTGGACCGCTTCTGCAGCTCGCTGGCGAGCTTCACGCGCTGTGCTTCGCCGCCGGAGAGCGTGGTGGCCGGCTGGCCCAGCCGGACGTAGCCCAGGCCCACGTCCACCAGGGTGTTCAGGTGCCGGGAAATGGGACCGAAGGCGGCGAAGAACTCCGCGGCTTCCTCGATCGGCATGTCCAGCACTTCGGCAATGTTCTTGCCCTTGTAGTGCACTTCCATGGTTTCCCGGTTGAACCGGGCGCCGTGGCAGACCTCGCAGGGCACATACACGTCGGGGAGGAAGTTCATCTCGATCTTCAGCGTGCCGTCGCCGTGGCAGGCTTCGCAGCGGCCGCCCTTGACGTTGAAGGAGAAACGGCCCGGCAGGTAGCCCCGCACCTTCGCCTCGTTGGTCTCGGCGAAGAGCTTGCGGATGTGGTCCCAGACGCCGGTGTAGGTGGCGGGGTTGGACCGTGGGGTACGTCCGATGGGGCTCTGGTCCACGTGGATGACCTTGTCCAGCTGCTCCAGGCCCTCCACGCGGGTGTGCCGGCCGGCCACGTGCTTGGCGCCGTTGAGCTTGTTCGCCATCGTCTTGTAGAGGATGTCGTTGATCAGCGTGGACTTGCCCGACCCGCTGACGCCGGTGACGGCGGTGAAGACGCCCAGCGGGACGTCCACGTTCAGGTTCTGCAGGTTGTTTTCCCGGGCGCCCACGATCTTCAGCTGGCGTGACTTGTCCACCTTGCGCCGCTTCGCCGGGATCTCGATCTTCTTCCGGCCGGAGAGGTACGCACCGGTGATGGAGCGTTCGTTGGTGAGCAGCTCGGCCAACGGGCCGGAGTGCACCACCTCGCCGCCGCGCTCACCGGCGCCGGGGCCGACGTCGACAATCCAGTCCGCTTCCTGGATGGTGTCCTCATCGTGTTCGACGACGATCAGGGTATTGCCCAGGCTGCGCAGCCGGATCAGGGTGTCGATCAGGCGCCGGTTGTCCTTCTGGTGCAGGCCGATCGACGGCTCATCCAGGACGTAGAGCACGCCCACGAGTCCCGAACCGATCTGCGTGGCCAGGCGGATGCGCTGGGCCTCTCCGCCGGACAGTGTGGCGGCCGGGCGGTTCAGGCTCAGGTATTCCAGGCCGACGTCGAGCAGGAAGGTCAGGCGGGCCTGGATCTCCTTGAGCACCTGGTTGGCGATCTGCGCTTCGCGTCCGGTGAGGACCAGGGTGTTGAGGAAGTCCGCGGCTTCGCGCAGCGGCAGGGCGCTGATCTCGGCGATGTTGCGGCCGTTGATCAGCACGGACAGGGACGCGGGGTTCAGCCGCGCTCCCCCACATTCGGGGCAGGCAATTTCCCGCATGTACTCTTCGTACCGGTCGCGGGCGTGGTCCGATTCGGTTTCCCCGTGCTTGCGGTGGATGTACTGGATGACGCCTTCGAAGCCGGTGCTGTATTTGCGTTCGCGGCCGAAGCGGTTGCGGTACTGGACCACCACCTTATGGTCCTTGCCGTTGAGCACGGCCTCCCGGACCTTGGGGGTCAGCTTCTTCCACGGCGTATCCATGGAGAAGCCCATGTCCTTGGACAGGCCCTCGAGCAGCCGGTTCCAGTATTCGGTGGTGGCGGTGCCCAGCGACCAGGGGGCGATGGCGCCTTCGGCCAGGGACTTGGAGGGGTCCGGAACGATCAGGTCCTCATCCACCTCCAGCCGGGAGCCGATGCCGGTGCAGACCGGGCAGGCACCGAACGGGTTGTTGAAGGAGAAGGACCGCGGCTCGATTTCGTCGATGGCCAGCGGGTGCTCGTTCGGGCAGGCCAGATTCTCGGAGAAGGTGCGGGTACGCTCGCTGCTGTCTTCGGGCAGGTCCACGAAGTCGACGACCACGCGGCCGTCGGCCAGGCCGAGGCCGGTTTCCACGGAGTCCGTGAGGCGCTGCCGGATGCCGTCCTTGGCCACCAGGCGGTCCACAACCACTTCAATGTTGTGCTTGTACTGCTTGCCCAGCTTCGGCGGATCGGAGAGCTGGATCTGCTTACCGTCCACCCGGGCACGGGAGTAGCCCTTGGCGGCGAGCTCCTTGAACAGGTCGACGAACTCGCCCTTCCGGCCGCGGACCACCGGGGCAAGGATCTGGAAGCGGGTGCCCTCTTCCAGTTCGAGGAGCTGGTCCACGATCTGCTGAGGTGTCTGCCTGCTGACAGGCTCGCCGCAGACCGGGCAGAAGGGACGGCCCACACGGGCCCAGAGCAGGCGCATGTAGTCGTGGATCTCGGTGATGGTGCCCACCGTGGACCGGGGGTTCTTGCTGGTGGACTTCTGGTCGATCGAGACCGCGGGCGAGAGGCCCTCGATGAAGTCGACGTCGGGCTTATCCACCTGGCCCAGGAACATGCGGGCGTAGGCGGACAGCGACTCGACGTACCGCCGCTGGCCTTCGGCGAAGATCGTGTCGAATGCGAGGGAGGATTTACCCGAGCCGGACAGGCCGGTGAACACGATCATGGCGTCCCGCGGCAGGTCCAGGTCGACGTTGCGGAGGTTGTGCTCGCGCGCGCCTTTCACTACCAGGCGGGATAGGTCATTGGCTTTATGCGGCACGAACGTGGTGTCCGCCGTCGGAAGAGTCGATTTAGGCACGTTTTCCACTGTAGTTCAAACGCCCATTCGAAAAAGTATTCGACCCCCCGGGTTTCGCCGCGGGCGAAGCGCCAGCCGGTCCGGCGCGTTGCGCATTCGTACTAGCGGTTTACGCAGTAGCGCACGTAGTAGTAGATGGCCCCTCCATTGCGCCAAGCCGTGGCATCGATGAGCTTCTCCAAACGGCCCACCTTGTCCTCCGCCGCCGTCAGGATGCGGCGTGGAAGACGGCCGACATCCGCAAAGTGGTTCGCCCATGCAAGCGAGGAACCGGCAAATTCGACGGCTGCCGTCAACTGTTCCCGCACGCCTTCCTCGGTGGCCGCGCCATAGGGTGATGCTGCGAGCAATTCCTGTGCCTTCGCACGGTCAGCTGCATCACTGTTCATGACCTCGGCAAAAACCGAACACACGGTATCCCTCAGAACAGTCTCTGTGGCGTCGTCCATGTGTTTTACCAAATACTCGGGGGGCGTTATCTCCCGCCGCCAGGAGGCCCGCATAATCTGCAGTGTCTCCTCGCGGAACGTGGAGGTCCACCCCTCCGGTACCGCGATTTGTCTGGCAAGTGCATTCAAAACGGCGGAACGCTGCGTTGCGGCCTCAACCACTGCACGCTCTTCGGCGCTAAGTCCGGACTGCTCGATCTCCCGAAGGAGATCGTCAAGCCGCTGACTGGCAGTTCTCAATTCTGCGGGACCAGCGGCAGCATGTATCGCCTGTAAGGCATCGTCCGAGGTGTTTCTCACGGCACCTAAATTCGAGATCCCGCCGCAGCTGGCTCCTCCGCTGCTAAACAAGACCAGGACAGCCAGAACCGCAGTCTGTACGCGGGTGGACCGTTTCGGAGTCGAATCCATGGCGCATCACCTCTCGACGATGGCCGTTGGCTTACACCTCGGATCCCCGATTGTCTACAGAATCAGCGACACTTTCGCCGCCGCCAGGGTCACGAAGCTAGTGCAGCGCCGCCCGCAGGAAGGACACGGCCTCGTCCTCGGAGACGCCGTTGGCCCGGACTGATCTGGCATACACTGCGGCAGCTGCGGCCACCCGGCTGCGGCCGCTGTCGCCGCCCGCCGCGACAACCGTGCCGGCGCGGGACCGGGTGGTGACCACCTGCGCCTGCTCCAGTTCACGGTAGGCCTTGGCCACTGTGTTCACTGCCAGGCCGAGGTGTCCGGCCAGCGTACGGACCGGAGGCAGCCGCGTGCCGACGGCGAGGCTGCCGTCATTCACGCCGTCCAGGATCTGCAGGCGCAGCTGTTCGTAAGGCGGAACCGAGCTGGAGGCGTCTATCCGGACCTCAGCCAGTACGCCCGCGTCGTTGCCTGCGGAGGTTGCTTCGGTTCCTGGGTGTGTGTCAGGCGTCATGCTGCAATGCTAATGCCCGGCCGGGTCGGCAGGTGCAGCCGGGTCCGCCTCCGCGGCTCCCGAATCCGCTTCCCGTTCCCTGTCAGGTTCAGCATCAGGGCCCGCGAACTGGGAGCGGTACAGCCCGGCGTAGAAGCCTTCGGCCGCCAACAGCGCTTCGTGCATTCCCTGCTCAACGATCTGCCCGTCCCGGACCACCAGGATCAGGTCGGCGTCGCGGATGGTGGAGAGCCGGTGGGCGATGACGAAACTCGTGCGGTCCTGCCGGAGCGCATTCATGGCGAGGCGGATGGCGATTTCCGTCCGGGTATCCACGGAGCTGGTGGCCTCGTCCAGGACCAGGATGGAAGGGTCCGAAAGCCAGGCCCGGGCAATGGTCAGCAGCTGCCGCTGGCCCTGGCTCAGCGCGCCGCCGTCGTAGCCGAGCACGGTGTCGTAGCCCTCGGGCAGGGACCGGACAAAGTGGTCCACATGGGTGGCCTGTGCAGCCTGGACGATTTGCTCCTCCGTGGCGTCCGGCGCGCCGTAGGCCAGGTTCTCCCGGACCGTCCCCTCGAACAGCCAGGCGTCCTGGAGCACCATGCCGATATGGCTGCGCAGTTCCTCGCGGTTGAGCCGGGCAATGTCGACGCCGTCGATGGTGATGCGGCCGGCGTCGACCTCGTAGAAACGCATCAGGAGGTTGACGAGGGTGGTCTTGCCTGCGCCCGTGGGCCCAACAATGGCCACCGTCTGCCCCGGCTCGGCCGTGAAGGACAGATGACGGATCAGCGGGGCGTCGGGGCTGTAATCGAAGGAGACGTCCTCGAAGGCGACCCGTCCCCGCACGGCCGGAAGATGTTCGGGACGGTCCGGGTCCGGTGCTTGTTCCTTGGCGTCCAGGAGGGCGAAGACGCGTTCGGCGGAGGCGACGCCGGACTGGAGCATGTTGATCAGCCCGCCCAGCTGGCCCAGCGGCTGGCTGAACTGGCGGCTGTACTGGACAAAGGCCTGCACACCGCCGATGGACAGCTGCCCACTGGCCACCTGCAGGCCGCCCACCACGGCCACCGCGACGTAGTTCAGGTTCGAAATGAACATCATCGCCGGCATGATGATGCCGGAGACAAACTGGGCACGGAAGGCGGAGCGGTACAACCGGTTGTTGGCGGGAGCGAAGCCTTCAATCACCCGCTCCTGCTGGCCGAAGGCCTTCACCACGTCCTGTCCGGTGAACATTTCCTCGATGTAGCCGTTCACCTCGCCGGTGGACTTCCACTGGGTCTTGAACTCCGCCTGCGAGCGCCGGGCAATGAGTACCGTCACGAGGGCGGAGACGGGCACGGTGACCACGGCGATCAATGCCAGTAACGGTGAAATGGACACCATCATGGCCAGCACGCCGATGATGGTCAGGACCGAGGTGAGGATCTGGGTCAGGCTCTGCGAGAGGGTCTGGGCCAGGTTGTCGATGTCGTTGGTGACGCGGCTCAGGACGTCCCCGCGTGACTGCTGCTGGAAGTGGGACATGGGCAGGCGGAACAGTTTGCCGTCCACGTCGCGGCGCAGCCGGTACATGGCGTTCTGCACAATGCGTGCGGTCACGCGTGCCTGGAACCAGCCGAAGGCGAAGGCCGCCAGGTAGATCGCCAGTACGCCCAGCAGGATTGCGCCGAGCCGGGCGAAGTCCAGTCCCTGGCCGGGGATGACGTCCATGGCGGCAAGCATGTCCGCCAGTTCCCGCTCCCCCGAGTTCCGCAGGGCCTGTACCTGGGCGTCCTTCGACATTCCGGCCGGCAGCGTCTGCCCGATGAACCCGTCGAAGATGACGTTGGTGGCTTCCCCGAGGATGCGGGGCGCACTGACGGCGAGCGCCACGGAAACGACGGCGGCCACCAGCACTGCCGCCACCCGTAACCGGTCCGGTGCCATCAGCCGCAGGATCCGGCGGACACTGCCGGCGAAGTTTTCCGGTTTCGCCGCCGCAGCCGCACCGGGTCTGCCCCGTAGCCCCGGGGTACTCATGCGACTTCCTCCGCGGTCAGCTGTGAGGCGACGATCTCCCGGTAGGTATCCGAGGCGGACATCAGCTCGTTATGGGTTCCCTGCCCAACGATGCGCCCCTCTTCCAGCACGATGATCCGGGCGGCGTCGGTAATGGTGTTCACCCGCTGCGCCACGACTATCACCGTGGCGCCCCGGGTCTGCGGTCGAAGTGCTGCGCGCAGCCGGGCGTCGGTGGCGAAGTCCAGGGCGGAGAAGCTGTCGTCGAAGAGGTAGATGGAGGGGCGGACCACGAGGGCCCGGGCAATGGCCAGGCGCTGGCGCTGTCCCCCGGAGAAGTTACTCCCGCCCTGTTCCACCTGGTGTGCCAGTCCCCCCTCCGCAGCCCGGACGAAGTCTGCCGCCTGCGCGGTTTCCAGGGCCGCCCAGAGTTCGGCGTCCGTCGCCTCCGGACGGCCGAAGCGCAGGTTCGAGGCAATAGTGCCGCTGAAGAGGTACGCCCGCTGCGGCACCAGTCCGATGCCGCGGCGCAGCGAGGAGAGGGTGACACCGGCAATGTCCTGTCCATCCACGGCGATGCTGCCGGACGTGGCGTCGAGCAGCCGCGGGACCAGGTTGAGCAGTGTGGTCTTCCCTGCCCCGGTGGAACCGATAATGGCCGTGGTTTCCCCCGGCAGCGCCTCGAAGCTGACGTTGAAGAGCACCGGGTCCTCGGCGCCCGGGTAGCTGTAGCCGACGTCGGAGAAGGTGAGCCGGCCGCCGTCGTACGCGAGCGCCCGGGCATCAGGCGCGTCGGAGACACTGGTGCGGGTATCCAGCACCTCGAAGATCCGTTCGGCGCAGACCGCAGCCCGGGGCAGCATCATGATCATGAACATGGACATCATGACGGCCATCAGGATCTGCATGATGTAGGCGATGAACGCGGTCAGTGCGCCGATCTGCATCTGGCCGGCATCGATCCGGGAGGCGCCGAACCACATCACTGCGACCGTGGCGAGGTTGGCCACCAGCATGGCGGCGGGAAACAGCAGCGCCAGCAGCTGGCTGACCCGCAGCTGCGTGGAGGTGAGGTCCTTATTCGCGCCGTCGAACCGGGCCTCCTCGGACCGCTCCCGGATGAAGGCCCGGATCACGCTGATCCCCATGATCTGTTCCCGCAGTACCGAGTTGACCCGGTCGATCTGCCGCTGCGCCCGCCGGAACAGGGGAATCAGCCGCCGCAGCACCAGCCCGATGACCAGGAACAGGACCGGCAGGATGAGCAGCAGGATCCCGGAGAGTGGAATGTCCTGGTTCAACGCCAGCAGTACCCCGCCCACTCCCATGATCGGTGCCGAAACCATCATGGTGAACGTCATCAGCAGGGTCATCTGCACCTGCTGCACGTCATTGGTGGTCCGGGTGATCAGCGAGGGAGGCCCGAACAACCCGACTTCCCGGGAGGAGAAGGTTTCGACGTTGGTGAACAGTGCCGCACGGATGTTGCGTCCAACGCTCATGGCCACCCGCGACGCGAGATAGGTGGCCGTCACGGCACACAGGACCTGGGCTGCCGTGACGGCGAGCATCCACCCGCCCACCTCCATAATCACGCCGGTGTCCCCCGTCACGACGCCGCGGTCAATGATGTCGGCGTTCAGGGTGGGCAGGTAGAGCGTGGCGACGGTCTGCAGCAGCTGCAGGAGGACGACGGCGGCCACGGGGACTTTATAGGTTGCCAGGTTTTCCCGGACCAGCCTCAGGAGCATCCTTGCAAGGTACGCCCGTCCGCGGGCGCAGACAATAGACCCGCCCTGGAGCCGCCTCGCTAGACTGGCCCGATGGAGGATCTGGAGAACATCACTATCCGCAGCGTGTCCGTCAGCGAAATGGACAACAACGTGTACCTGCTCACCGGGAAGGCATCCGGCGCGCAGGTACTGATCGACGCCGCCGCAGACTTCCCCGCCATCGAACGGCTGCTGGCCGAAGGAGCGCAGGATGCAGCGGTTCCGGCGAAGCTGGAGCTGGTCATCACCACGCACAGCCACTGGGACCATGTGCGGGCGCTCGCCGAAACGGTGGCCGCCACCGGGGCACGGACCGCCGCCGGCACTGCGGATATCCCCGACATTGAGGTTCCCACCCTCGTGGCGCTGGATCACGGCGATAAGGGCACATTCCCCGATTTCGAGCTGGAGGCTATCGCCCTGCGCGGGCATACACCGGGCTCCATTGCCATCCTCTACCGGGATCCGCACAGTCCGGCCCACCTGTTTACGGGCGATTCACTCTTCCCCGGCGGCCTGGGCAACACGCAGAAGGACCCGGAACGCTTTGCGCAGCTCTACCGCGACGTATTCGAACGTGTGTTCGATTATCTGCCGGATGACACCGTGGTGCACCCCGGCCACGGCGCCGGCACCACCCTCGGTGCCGAGCGGCCGCACCTGCGGGAATGGAAAGAGCGCGGCTGGTAGCACCGGCCCGCCGGTTTCATTGACCGGTGCCGGGTACGGCCCTACGCTCCAAAGGGGGCCTGCCGGACCGGATGAGAGCGGGTAGCCGTGGCCAGACCATCACCGTCACCAAAGCCGCAGTACCCGGAGCCAACGCAGATCGGGCTCGTGGCCTGCGTGGCCTTCGGAGTCGGCACCACGGTGGGAGGAGGCGTCTTCACCCTCTCCGGAACCGCCGTCAACCTGGCCGGTCCGGGTGCCGTGGCCAGCTACATCCTTGCCGGCGCCGTCATGTGCCTGTGCGCTCTGTCCTTCATTGTGGTCTCCACCCGCGCCGGGGAGGGTGAATCCGGGTATGCGCCGGTCGGGACCATCCTCGGCCCGTTCTGGCGGTTCATCGTGATGTGGGCGTTTTATCTCAACGGCGCCACCATCATTGCCTACCTGACCGTTTCCTTTGGCGACTATCTCTCCGAGTACTTCCTGCCCGCGGCCGGGACACTGCTGCTGGCGCTCGCCGCCACCGTCCTGGTGACCGCGCTGAACCTGGGGCCGACGGCGGTGGTGGCCAGGGCGGAAACCTGGATTGTCGGCATCAAGCTGGCCCTGCTGGTGCTGTTTTCCGTCTGGGGCCTGCTCCAGCTTCGGCTCCCCCAGCTGGAGCGTCCGCTGCCCGAGGGGGCAGGCGGCGTGTTTTCCGCCGCCGCCCTTCTGTTCACGGCCTATACCGGCTTCAACGTCATTACGAATATGGCCGGATCGGTCAAAGACCCCCGCAGGACGGTGCCGCGCGCCATCATGCTGACCATCCTGGTCTCCGGGCTTGTGTATCTGGGTACGGTGCTGGCCATGACCGCCAGCGGCATCACCAGGTTCACTTCCACCGGTGTCTCGCAGGCAGCCGAGATTGTGATGGGTGCCTGGGGTGGGCTGCTGGTGGCCTTCGCGGCGTGCCTGTCGACGCTCTCCGGCGCCAATGCAAACGTCCTGGGCGCGTCGGAGATCATGCTCCGCATGGTTGCCCGCGGCGATGTGCCGCCGGTGCTTGGGCGCCATACGCGCCGCGGGCATCCGTACGTGAGCGTCCTGCTGCTCGGGATCATCACGGTGCTGCTGGTGGTCCTGAACGACACCACCTTCGTGGTTTCCGTCGCCAATGTTGCGGCGATCATCGCCATGGTGGTGGTCAGCGTTGCGGCGGCAGTACTAGGACACCGGAAATGGCCCGGAGAAGGTGCCCGGCTCCCACTGGGTCCGGCAGTCCCGGTCCTGGCTGCCGTGGCTGCCGCCGCCCAGCTGCCGTCCCTCGACCCGGCAGCCCTGGCCACGGGCTTCCTGCTGACCGGACTGGGTGCCGCCCTCTACTTCGCGAGGCACGTCCAGCGCGGCGGGGCCGGCACCCAGCTGCACGCCAACAGGCAGATCGACAGCCTTGGCACACCGCTGATGTCCGCGGTCCGCCGCAGGCCAAACCCCCGGCGGACCGGAGGCCCGGACCTCAGCCGGCCTTCCGGCCCACCATAAACAGGCGCCGGAACGGGAACACGGTTCCCCAGGCGTGCTGCGGGTAGGCCGCGCGCAGCAGTTCCGCGTAGTCGGCTTCGAAGGCGGCGAAGTCCCCGGCGGACAGGGCATCGATGACCGGACGCAGTGCCGTTCCCCGGACCCATTCCAGGACCGCGTTGTCGCCGGCCAGGACCTGGGAGTAGCTGGTTTCCCAGACATCCGCCTCGAACCCGGCTGCTGTCATCAAAGCCAGATAGTCCGCCGGCTCGTCCACGGCGTCGGCATGGCGCAGCACCCCGTCCAGCTTCGGTGCCCACGCGGCCCTCGCCGCCAGCTCCCGCATCAGCACATGGGAGGGTGCGGAGAAGTTGCCCGGGACCTGCACGGCCAGCCAGGCGCCGTCGTCGAGCTGTGCAGCCCATCTCCGCAGGAGATCCTGGTGACCCGGCACCCACTGCAGTGCGGCGTTGGACACCACCACGTCCGTGCCGGGCGCCGGTTCCCAGTCCTCGATCCTGCCCTGCACGAAGCCCAGGTTCGCCGGGGCACCCTCCATGGCGAGCGCGCCGTCGATCATCTCCTGGGAGGAGTCAAGGCCGAGAACCTCTGCCTGCGGCCAGCGGGCGGCGAGCGCCGCGGTCAGGACACCCGTGCCGCAGCCGAGGTCCACCACCCGCGCCGGAGATTCCGCCGCCACCCGGGCGGTGAGGTCGAAGAACGGGCGGTCGCGGTGGGAGGAGAACTGCGTGTACTTATCCGGGTCCCATTTCATGCCCCGAGCCTACCGGGGAGGTGGAAGCACCCTGCGGAAAACGGCAACGGCGCGGGCCGATAGTCTGGTATGGACATGAAACTTCTTGAACAGCTTGCCTCCGGCCCGTCCAGCACCCGCACCGTCGATCCCGATGAGACCTACACGTCCTTCCTGGAATGGGTCGAGAGCCGGGGCATGTCGCTGTACCCGGCGCAGGACGAGGCAGTGATGGAGCTGGTGACGGGCAACAACGTCATCCTCGCCACTCCCACCGGCTCCGGTAAGTCGATGGTGGCCATCGCAGCGCATTTCCATGCCATGGCGCACGACGAGCGCAGCTACTACACCGCCCCGATCAAGGCCTTGGTCTCGGAAAAGTTCTTCGCCCTGTGCGAGATCTTCGGCGCCGAGAACGTCGGCATGGTCACCGGCGACTCCTCGGTGAACAAGGACGCCCCGATCATCTGCTGCACCGCGGAGATCCTGGCCAACATCGCCCTGCGCGAGGGAGCGGACGCGGACCTGGGCACCGTCATCATGGACGAGTTCCACTTCTACTCCGATCCGCAGCGCGGCTGGGCCTGGCAGGTCCCGCTCCTGGAGCTGCCGCAGGCACAGTTCCTGCTGATGTCCGCCACCCTGGGTGACATGACCCGGATCGCGAACGAGCTCAGCGAACTCACCAACCGGGACACCGTCACCGTCTCCTCCGTGCAGCGTCCCATCCCGCTGCACTATTACTACGTGGAAACCCCGGTGCAGGAATCCCTCGAGGAACTCCTGGAGACCAAGCAGGTGCCCGTCTACGTGGTGCACTTCAGCCAGATCGAAGCCATTGACCGGGCGCAGGCACTGATGAGCATCAACGTCTGCACGCGGGAGGAAAAGGACCGGATCGCAGAGCTGATCGCCGGCTTCCGGTTTGCCCCCGGCTTCGGCAAGACCCTGAACCGGCTGGTCCGGCACGGCATCGGCGTGCACCACGCCGGCATGCTGCCCAAGTACCGGCGCCTGGTGGAACAGCTGGCCCAGGCCGGGCTGCTGAAGGTCATCTGCGGCACCGACACCCTGGGCGTGGGCATCAACGTGCCCATCCGCACCGTGCTGATCACGGCCCTGTCCAAGTACGACGGCACCCGCACCCGGCCCCTGAAGGTCCGGGAGTTCCATCAGATCGCCGGACGCGCGGGGCGGGCCGGGTACGACACGGCCGGGACCGTCGTCGTGCAGGCACCGGAACACGTGATCGAAAACGTCAAGGCCATGGCCAAGGCGCACGCGAAGTTCGGCGACGACCAGAAGAAGCTGCGCCAGGTGGTGAAGAAGAAGCCGCAGGCCGGTTTTGTCTCCTGGGGCAAGCCCAGCTTCGAGAAGCTGGTGGACGGCACCCCGGAGCCGCTGACCTCCAGCTTCAACATCACCCACTCCATGCTGCTGAACCTGCTGGAGCGCCCGGGCGATCCGTTTACCGCGGCCAAGAAGCTGTTGACCAACAACCATGAGAGCCGCGCCTCGCAGCTGGCCCTGATGAAGAAGGCCCTCAGTATCTACCGGGAGCTGAAGACCGCCGGCATTGTCGAGGTACTGCCGGAGCCCGACGCCGACGGCCGCACCGTCCGCCTGAAAGTGCACCTGCAGCCGAACTTTGCGCTGAACCAGCCGCTGTCTCCTTTTGCCATGGCCTCCCTGGAGATCCTGGATCCGGACAGCCCGTCCTACGCCCTGGACGTGGTGTCGGTGATCGAGGCGATCATGGAGAAACCGCGCCAGGTCCTCTCCGCCCAGGAGAAGAAGGCACGGGGCGAAGCCATCGCCGCCATGAAGTCGCAGGGCATCGAGTACGACGAGCGGATGGCCCTGCTGGAGGAGGTCACCTACCCGCAGCCGCTGGCGGAGCTGCTGGAGCAGTCCTTCGAGGTCTACCGCTCCGGTGCCCCGTGGCTCGGCGAATTCGAACTCAGCCCCAAGTCGATTGTGCGCGACATGTACGAGCGGGCCATGAGCTTCGGCGAGTACGTGCAGTTCTACTCACTGGCCCGCTCCGAAGGCGTGCTGCTGCGCTACCTGTCGGACACCTATAAGGCGCTGCTGCACACCGTTCCGCCGGAGCGGCTGCGCGAGGACCTCCAGGACATCATCGAATGGCTCGGCGAACTGGTCCGCCAGACCGACTCCTCGCTGCTGGACGAATGGGAAGAGCTCACCAACGGCGTCAACCCCGATGCCTCGAACGAACCGGTTCTCCCGCCGGTGCCCGACCGGTTGACCACCAATGTGCGGGCCTTCCGGGTCATGGTCCGCAACGAGATGTTCTCGCGGGTGAAGCTCTTCGCCGATGAGGATGACCGTGCCCTTGGGGAGCTCGACGGCGACGCCGGCTGGGACGCCGACCGCTGGGCGGAGGTCCTGGACGCCTACTTCGAAGAGCACGAAGACATTGACGACGGCCCCGACGGCCGCGGACCCAACCTGCTGATCATCAAGGAACTGCCCGGAAAATGGGAAGTCCGGCAGATCTTCAAGGACCCGGCCAACCACCTGGACTGGGGCATCACCGCGGAGGTGGACCTGGCCGCGTCTGACGAGGCGGGGAGCCCCGTCATCAAGGTGATCACCGCAGGCCGGCTGGATTAGGGTGGAGCCCATGCAGATCCGTCCCGCACGCCGGGAAGACGTTCCCGTCATCCTCGAGCTGATCCATGACCTGGCCATCTACGAGAAGGAGCCGCACGCGGTAAAGAACACCGTGGAGGCCCTGGAGGCGAACCTTTTCGGGGAGCACCCGGCTATCTTCGCCCATGTGGCCGAGGAGCGTGGAACGGTTCAGGGGTTTGCCCTCTGGTTCCTGAACTACTCCACCTGGGAGGGTGTGCACGGCATCTACCTGGAAGACCTCTACGTCCGTCCCGAGGCACGGGCAAGGGGCATCGGCAAGGCGCTGCTGCGGACTTTGGCGGAAACCGCCGTCGAGCGCGGCTACGCCCGGGTGGAGTGGTGCGTACTGAACTGGAACGAGCCGTCCATCCGCTTCTACAAGTCCCTCGGCGCCCTGCCGCAGGATGACTGGACCACCTTCCGGCTTACCGGCGGGGCGCTCGCCTCCTTTGGCGGCGCAGCAGAAACCGCCAACACAGCGGGAACGGAGGCGTCCGCATGAGTGTCCCGCACACCGCTTCGGCGCCCTATGACGTCCGCGGCATGCTGGTCACGGACCACCGCTTCACGGTCCCCCTGGACCATGCCGTGCCCGATGGCGGAAGCATCACCGTTTTTGCCCGCGAATACAGCGACGCAGAGCTGCCTGCCGGTGAGGTCGAGGACCTGCCGTGGCTGCTGTACCTGCAGGGCGGACCGGGCGGTAAGGGAAACCGGCTGCTGCAGTTCGGCGGCTGGACCAAGGCCGCAGCCAAGCACTTCCGCGTCCTCATGCTGGACCAGCGCGGTACCGGCCTCTCCACCCCCGCAGACCGCCAGACCCTTCCGCTGCGCGGGGACGCCGCTGCGCAGGCCGCATATCTCGCCCATTTCCGGGCGGACTCGATCGTGGCGGACGCCGAGCTCATCCGGGAGGCCCTCGGATCCGGACCGTGGAGCACCTACGGGCAAAGCTACGGTGGATTCTGTACGCTGACCTACTTGTCCTTCGCCCCAGAGGGACTGCGCGAATGCCTGGTGACCGGCGGGCTGGCACCGCTGGCCGGTCCCGCCGACCGGGTGTACGAGGCCACCTTCCGCCGGGTGGCCGCCCGCAACGCCGAGTACTTCTCCCGCTACCCGGAGGACCGGGAGCTCACCACCCGGATTGCCCGGCACCTGGAATCCGTACCGGAATACCTTCCCTCCGGGGAACGCCTGAGCGTCCGGCGCTTCCAGATGGCCGGCTCCTATCTGGGCGGCAACACCCGGGTGGACGGGCTGCATTACCTGCTGCAGGAAGCCTTTGTCCCCACCCCGGATGGGGAACGGCTTTCCGACACCTTCCTGGAATCGGTGCACGGGCTGGTCAGCCGGGCCGCAAATCCGCTGTACGCGGTGCTGCACGAGTCCATTTACGCCCAGGGGCAGGCCACCAACTGGGCCGCCGAACGCGTGCTGCAGTCCTTCCCCGCGTTTGAACCCACGGCACCCGAGCCGCTGTACACCGGTGAAATGGTTTACCCCTGGTACTTCGACGAGGACCCGGCGCTGGTTCCGCTGCGGGACACCGCCGAGCTGCTGGCGCGGAAAGCCGACTGGGGACCGCTGTACGACGCAGGGCAGCTGGCACGCAACACCGTGCCCGTGGCTGCCGCCGTTTACACGGACGATATTTATGTTGACCGGGACCTGTCGCTGGAGACCGCGGAAGCCGTCCGTGGACTGCAGGTCTGGGAAAGCGCCGACTTCCACCACGACGGTATTGCCGACGACGGCGAGGCCATTTTTGGGCGCCTGCTTGATATGGTCCGCGGCCAGGACACGCAGCAGTAAAAAAGGCAGGTCCCCGGCGTTTGCCGGGGACCTGCCTCGATGTCTTTGCGGCCGCTACAGCGGACGGTCAGCGAGTTTCCGCACCCATTCCGGGGTCGGCTTGCCGAGCTTGCGGTCGGTGGTGAGCCGGAGCCGTGCGGCGCGGATCTGCACCCGTTCGCGGTCACGGTCGTCGCGTTCAGCCTTGTCGGCGGGGGTCTTACCTCCGCGTGCCAGCGGCAGTGCTGCTGTTGTCATCGTCGGCCTCCTCCATTCCGGGTGCGCTCGTGATGGTTTCATTCTGGCTCATATCGCCGTTCGAGTCCACTATCGCCGTCAGCGGCCGCGCCCACGCAATGCTGATGATGGCCGCTTCCTCGGCCCCGGCGAGGTCGCTCTGGGCCAGCAGGTCCAGCACACCCAGGCCGGTTTCCTGCCGCCGGGGGTCGTCGGACAGGGAAGCCTCGATGGCCCACTGCGCCCTGGTCCACCATTCCGACCGCTGGTCGGCCTTCCGGCGCTGCTCCAGCGTCTTCCACCCCACGAAGAAGGTCAGGGCACCGGCCAGCAGGACGGCCAGGGGGCCGAGGGCAGCAACGATGTCCCACCAGGAGGTGGCACTCTCTGCCGGAAGCGCCTCAAGCGCCGGTGCTGCCGGCGGGACCGGCGGGGAGGTGAACTGCATGGTCCCACCGTAGCGCCGGCCACCGACATTTCCCGTGCCCGGACGTGCCTAGGCGTGCCCGGCGGACTGCATCTGCCGGAGTTCCTTCTTCAGGTCCCCCACCTCGTCGCGGAGGCGGGCAGCCAATTCGAACTGCAGCTCCGCGGCAGCGGCGTGCATCTGCTCGGTCATGGACGCAATCAGCGTGGTGAGGTCTTCCGCAGGAGCAGCGGCAAGGCCGTCCTTCCGGACCCCCTTGCCCTTGCCCTTCGTCTTCTGCTTGGCCGCCTCTGCCAGGAGGGCCTTGGTGTCGGCGTCCTCGCGGGCCAGCTGGTCGGTGATGTCCGCGATCTTCTTGCGCAGCGGCTGCGGGTCCACGCCGTGCTTCTTGTTGTACGCGACCTGGATCTCCCGCCGGCGGTTGGTCTCGTCAATGGCCTTGGCCATCGAGTCGGTAATCCGGTCCGCGTACATGTGCACCTCGCCGGACACGTTTCGGGCCGCACGGCCGATGGTCTGGATCAGCGAGGTGGAGGACCGCAGGAAGCCCTCCTTGTCGGCGTCGAGGATGCTCACCAGCGACACCTCGGGAAGGTCCAGGCCCTCACGGAGCAGGTTAATGCCGACCAGCACGTCGAAGGTGCCCATCCGCAGTTCGCGGAGCAGTTCCACGCGGCGCAGGGTGTCGACGTCGGAGTGCAGGTATTCCACCTTGACCCCGTGCTCCAGGAGGTAGCCGGTCAGGTCCTCGGCCATGCGCTTGGTCAGCGTGGTCACCAGGACGCGCTCGTCCCGCTCGGTGCGGGTGCGGATCTCCCCCAGCAGGTCATCGATCTGGCCCTTGCTGGGCTTCACGACCACCTGCGGGTCCACCAGGCCGGTGGGGCGGATGATCTGTTCCACGTAGCCGTCCGACTTGGACAGCTCGTATTTGCCCGGGGTGGCGGACATGTACACGGTCTGGCCGATCCGTTCCAGGAACTCGTCCCACTTCAGCGGCCGGTTGTCCATGGCGGAGGGCAGCCGGAAACCGTGGTCCACCAGGGTCCGCTTACGGGACATGTCGCCTTCGTACATGGCGCCGATCTGCGGGATGGTGACGTGGGATTCGTCCACCACCAGCAGGAAGTCGTCCGGGAAGTAGTCCAGCAGGCAGTGCGGGGCAGTGCCCGGCCCACGGCCGTCGATATGCCGCGAGTAGTTCTCGATGCCGTTGCAGAAGCCCATCTGCTGCATCATTTCCAGGTCATAGGTGGTGCGCATCCGCAGCCGCTGGGCTTCCACCAGCTTGTTCTGCGATTCCAGCTCCTTCAGCCGCACCTGCAGCTCATCCTCGATCTGCCGGATGGCCCGGTGCATCCGGTCCTCGCCGGCCACGTAGTGCGACGCCGGGAAAACGTACATTTCGTTCTCTTCGTGGATGACGTCCCCGGTCAGCGGATGCAGCGTGTAGATGTTCTCGATCTCGTCGCCGAAGAACTCGACACGGATGGCGTTTTCCTCGTACATCGGGATGATCTCGACGGTGTCGCCGCGCACGCGGAAGGTTCCGCGGTGGAAGTCCATGTCATTGCGGACGTACTGCATGGCTACGAACCGGCGCAGCAGGTCGTCACGGTTCATCTGCTGCCCGCGGCGCAGGGTCACCATCGCCTCGATGTACTCTTCCGGGGTGCCCAGCCCGTAGATGCAGGACACCGTTGCCACCACGATCACGTCCCGGCGCGTCAGCAGCGCGTTCGTGGCCGAGTGGCGCAGGCGCTCAACTTCCTCATTGATCGAGGAGTCCTTCTCAATGAAGGTGTCTGTCTGCGGGACGTACGCTTCCGGCTGGTAGTAGTCGTAGTAGGAGACGAAGTACTCCACCGCGTTGTTGGGCAGCAGCTCGCGGAACTCATTGGCCAGCTGCGCGGCCAGGGTCTTGTTCTGCACCATCACCAGCGTGGGCCGCTGCACCTGCTCGACGAGCCAGGCCGCCGTCGCGCTCTTACCGGTACCGGTGGCACCGAGGAGGACTATGTCCTTCTCGCCGGCGTTGATCCGCTCGGCCAGTTCCTTGATGGCGGTGGGCTGGTCACCGGCGGGCTTGTAGTCACTAATGACCTCAAACGGTGCCACTACTCTCTTGATGTCCTGCGCAAGACTCATGCCTATAAAACTACTCCGCTCCACGGACAGCCACGGTCCGCTTTGCTAGGGGCTGAACGCGGAATAAGGCTGCTGTCCGGGTTCTACTGCGCAGCCTGCGTCCGGGCCTCGTTCATCGGCACCAGCCGGGTCTCCCAGAGTTCCCGTACGGCGGCGGCCAGTTCCCGCGGAGTGCCGGTGTTGTGCAGTACGACGTCGGCCGCCTCGGCCCGCTGTTCCGGTGAGGCCTGCGCGGCGATCCGGGCCCGTGCGGCGTCCGGTTCCATTCCCCGGTTGCGGACCATGCGTTCGAGCCGGGCCTCCTCGGGGGCCTCGACCACGAGGACAAAATCGAAGTTCTCCGCCTGTCCGGTCTCCACCAGCAGGGGAATGTCCTGGACCAGGATCCCGTCGGACGGCACCTCGGCTGCCAGTTCGGCGGCACGGGCGCGGACCAGAGGATGGACGATGCCGTTCAGCACCTCCCGGCGTCCGGCGTCGGCGAAGACGACGGCGGCCAGCGCCGGCCGGTCCAGGGATCCATCCGCGGACAGAATGCCCGGGCCGAACGCGTCGACGACGGCGGCAAGACCGGGTGTTCCCGGCTCCACCACTTCACGGGCCAGCGCATCCGCATCCACCAGCACGGCACCGCACTCCTGGAGCGTCCGGGCCACCAGGGATTTTCCGGCAGCGATCCCGCCGGTGAGTCCAACCTTGAGCATGCCCCCAGCCTACCGCTGCCGCAAAGGACGGCGGCGGCGGCCACTAGAATGGACAGGTGAGCGATATTGACGCGGCGGCGGGGCGCTACACCACCATCGCTGCCGAGCACCGCTCCGAACTCGACATCAAGCGCTCACGCTTCATCACGGTGCTCCGGCGCACTGAGACCGAAGAAGAGGCGCGCTCCCTGGTGGCGGACCTGCGCCGCGAATTCCACGACGCCCGGCACCACTGCAGCGCGTTCGTGCTGGGACCGGGACGGGAAATCCAGCGCTCGAACGACGACGGCGAACCCTCCGGCACGGCCGGCATCCCGATGCTGGAAGCGCTGACCAAGCGCGAAACCTTTTCCGGGGCCACCGATCTCAGCGACATCACCGCGGTGACCGTGCGTTACTTCGGCGGCATCCTGCTCGGCGCCGGCGGACTGGTGCGCGCCTACTCCGAGTCTGTCTCCTCCGCCCTCTCCGGTGCTCCCCTGCTCCTCCGCCGCCGGATGCGGCTGTACGGCATTCCCGCGGGACACTCCGCGGCGGGCCGCCTGGAAAACGAGCTCCGGACTGCGGGCGTCAGCGTGCTGGGCACGGATTATTCGGCCGCCGGAGCATCCATCCGGGTGGCCCTGCCGGACATCCCCGACGCGCTGGATGCCTTCCACGCCCGGCTCGCATCACTGACCGCCGGAGCCTCCGATCCGGTCCCCCTAGGAACAGAATGGATTGACCGTGACTGACCCAGCACCGGGCGGGACCAAATTCGATGTTGCCCGCCTCCGCCGCCGGCCCGATGTGGAGGCCCCCAATCTGCAGGCGTGGGACGCTGCGGACCTCCTCCTGCTCGACACCGCCGCAGCGGACCTCTCGGCGGCAGCACTGGCGACGAACCCCGGGCAGCCCGGCGTCGCTGTCATCGGTGATTCCTACGGCGCGCTGACGCTCGGCGCCGCAGCCCGCCACGGGCTTCGTGGACTCCGGGTCCACCAGGATCCGCTGAGCGGCGAGCAGGCACTGGATGCCAACGCCGCGGACCTGGGACTGCCGGGGGTTTACACCCATCATCCCCTGGCCGCTCCGCTGGTCGACGGCGCCCGGGTAGTGCTGCTGCGGCTCCCCCGGTCATTGGCCGCATTGGAGGCGATCGCCGCCCTGATCGCCGGGCATGCCGCTCCGGACGTCGCGGTGTACGCCGGCGGGCGGGTCAAGCACATGACCACTGCCATGAACGATGTCCTGGCGCGCTACTTCGGAACGGTCACGGCAGGGCTGGGCCGGCAGAAGTCGCGGGTGCTGACAGCCTCCGCACCGCTGCCCCGGGACCGGCGTCCCGCAGACCGGTTCCCGGTGTCCCAGCGGCACGACGTCGGCCTGGCCCGGCCGCTCGAGCTCCAGGCGTACGGTGCCGCCTTCGGCGGCGCGGCACTGGATCCCGGCACGCGGTTCCTGCTGCCCCATCTGGCCTCCGCCCGCGCTGTGGACCATGCCGTGGATCTGGGCTGCGGCACCGGAGCGATAGCTGCGTACCTTGCCCTGACCCGCCCGGGACTCCGGGTGCTGGCGACGGACCAGTCGGCGGCAGCCGCAGCCTCCGCCGCCCGCACCCTGGAGGCCAACGGTGTGGCGGACCGCGCCGTCGTCACCCGGGCCGATGCGCTGGGCCCACTCCCCGACAGTTCCGAACAGCTCATTGTCCTCAACCCGCCCTTCCACATCGGCGCCGCCGTCTACGCAGGCATCGCCTTGAAGCTTTTCGCCGATGCCGGGCGCGTCCTTGAGCCCGGCGGGGAACTCTGGACGGTCTGGAACAGCCACCTCATGTACAAGCCCGCCTTGACCCGGCTTGTCGGCCCGACACGCGAGGTGGCCCGCAACCCGAAATTCACGGTGACCGTGAGCACGAGGCGCTAAGGTACCACCGGCAGGGCACGTCCGGCCGGGCGTGCGGGAATCTCCAGAGAGCGCTCTCTTGACAGTGGCGCACATCACACCTAGCCTGAAGTCGACGTCGAGAGAGCGCTCTCTCAGTCTCGGCTCCCTCTCGCTGGAAGTCCGCTGTTCCCCATCTCCCGCTTATGTCGGATCTAGCCATCAAAGCAGTCGGCACGGTCTACCAACCGGGACTATTACCGCTTTACCCACACACAAAGGAGTGACCGTGAAGAATTTCCGACATCCCGCGGCGGCGATTGCAGGTGCCGCAGTTGTGGCCATGCTGGCCGTAGGCTGCGGCGGCGGCGACAGCGAAGCCGCAAGCGAAGACAATCCCCTCGAACTGACCGTCACCACTTTCGGAACGTTCGGCTATGACGATCTCTATGCCGAATACGAGGAAGCCAACCCCGGCATCGACATCAAGGCGAACAATATCGACCGCGGTGCCAATGCGCAGACCGATCTCTTCACCAAGCTGGCTGCCGGTTCCGGCGTCAGCGACGTGGTCGCCCTCGAGGAAGGCTGGCTCGGCGCGGTCATGGACGTCTCCGAGGAGTTCGTGGACCTCAAGGAGTACGGCGCCGAGGACATCAAGGACAACTGGGTGGACTGGAAGTACAAGCAGGGCACCGACTCAGAAGGCCGCGTCATCGGCTACGGAACCGACATCGGCCCGCAGGGCCTGTGCTACAACGGCAAGCTTTTCGAAGCCGCCGGCATGCCCAGTGACCGCGAGTCCGTAGCGGAACTCTTCGGCGGAGACGACGCCACGTGGGACACCTACTTCGAGCTTGGTAAGCAGTACAACGAGAAGACCGGCCAGGCCTGGTACGACCAGTCCGGCTTTGTCTGGAACTCCATGGTGAACCAGATGGAGGAGGGCTACTACACCAAAGACGGTGAACTGAACATCGAGGGCAACGACGCGATGAAGGAGCAGTTCCTGCAGCTTGCCGCCGGTACCCAGGCCGGCCTTTCGGCCAACGAAACCAAGTGGGACTGGGGCACCGGCAAGGCCTTCACCGACGGCTCCTTCGCCACCTTCGTCTGCCCGGGCTGGATGCTGGGCACCATCCAGGAACAGCTGGAGTCGGCCGGCGGCGGCGAGGATTCGGGCTGGGACTTTGCCGACGTCTTCCCCGGTGGCGCCTCCAACTGGGGCGGCGCGTTCCTTGCCGTTCCTGAAACCTCCGAGCACAAGGAAGAAGCAGCGGCGCTGGCAGCTTGGCTCACTGCTCCGGAGCAGCAGGTGAAGCAGTCCGCGGCAGCGAACAACTTCCCGAGCACCATCGAAGCGCAGGAGCAGCTGGCCGAGGAAGCCACGCCGAATCCCATGTTCAATAACGCTCCCACCGGAGCCATCCTGGCTAACCGGGCCGAAGGCGTGGTTGCCCAGTTCAAGGGCCCGGACGATTCGGTCATCCAGGAAAAGGTCTTCGGCGTAGCCCTGACCCAGCTTGATGCGGGCAAGGTCGACGGCGAAGGTGCCTGGAAGGAAGCAGTTCAACTCCTGAACGAGCTGGTCGTCAAGGACTAGCACCTATCGGAACGCGGGGCCCCCGGGATTCCGGGGGCCCCCCGGATGGACTGTGAGAATCGATATGACCGTAACCGTCAAGCCTCCCGCTGCTGCAGCGCCGCCTGAGCAAAAGACCAAACTTACCTTTCGGCAGCGGCTCAACGTCTGGGACGTCAAAGCCTCCCCCTACTTGTACATTTCGCCGTTTTTCCTGCTCTTCGCCCTCGTGGGCCTGTTTCCCCTGGTCTACACGTTCTGGGTTTCGCTGCACGACTGGCACCTCCTGAAAGGGCAGGGCGACTTTGTCGGCCTGGGAAACTTCGCCGAGGTCCTCCGGGACCGCTTCTTCTGGAATTCGCTGTTCAACACGATAAGCATCTTCCTGCTCTCCGCAATTCCGCAGCTGGTCGGCGCACTCGTGATCGCCGCTGTCCTGGACCAGAACATCCGCGCCAAGACGTTTTGGCGCATGAGCATCCTGCTCCCCTACGTGGTCACACCCGTGGCCGTAGCCCTGATCTTCACGAACATGTTCAACGAGCAGCACGGGCTCATCAACAGCGTGCTGGGCAACTTCGGTATTGATCCGATCATGTGGCGGACGGAAACCCTTCCGAGCCATATTGCCGTGGCCTCCATGGTCAACTGGCGGTGGACGGGCTACAACGCCCTGATCCTCCTGGCAGCCATGCAGGCAGTCCCGCGCGACATTTACGAATCCGCCGCAATCGACGGTGCCGGAGCCATCCGCCGGTTCTTCAGCATCACCCTCCCGAGTATCCGCCCGACCATGATCTTCGTGGTCATCACCTCCACCATCGGCGGCCTGCAGATCTTCACGGAGCCGCGCCTCTTCGACCCGACGTACGCCGGCGGACCGGAGCGGGAATTCCAGACCACCGTCCTTTACCTGTGGGAAATGGCGTTCCAGCGGCAGGACTTCGGTGCAGCGTCGGCTATCGCCTGGCTGCTGTTCCTGATCATCATTCTTTTCGGAATCCTCAATCTGCTGCTGTCCCGGCGGATCGCGTCATCCGAGGCCAGGCGGTCCCGCCGCCGGCCGGCAGCTGAAGGGAAGCACCAGTGAGCATCGCCCAGCAGAAAAACGCCGCCGCCGGGGCACCCGGCGTGGCCGCCACCGGGACCGCGTCCCGGGAACCACGCCGCGGACCGGCGCTGCGGCACCGCATTTTCGGAAACGGCCTCCGCCCTGGATACCTGACCTACGGGCTGCTGCTCGCGTTCTTCATCGGTTCCTCGTATCCGTTGTGGTGGTCCGCCGTCGTCGGCAGCCGGAGCAATGCGGCGCTGAGCCTGAAATGGCCGCCGCTGCTCCCGGGCGGAAACTTCTGGACCAACGTGGCCGAAGTGATCGACTCCATTCCGTTCTGGACCGCCCTGTGGAACAGCGTGCTGATTTCCACCATCATCACCGTTTCAGTGGTGACGTTCTCCACGTTGGCCGGCTACGCATTCGCGAAGCTCCGGTTCCGCGGGAACAACGGGCTGATGATTGCCGTGGTGGCGACCATGGCGATCCCCACCCAGCTCGGAATCATTCCGCTGTTTATGCTCATGCGGACCTTCGGGTGGACCGGTGAAATCGGCGCGGTGATCGTCCCGACGCTCGTTACGGCCTTCGGTGTGTTCTTCATGCGCCAATACCTCGTGGACGTCATCCCGGACGAGCTGATCGAATCGGCCCGGATGGACGGGGCCAACATGATCAAGACCTTCTGGCATGTGGCACTGCCGGCGGCGAGGCCAGCCATGGCGATCCTCGGCCTCTTTACATTCATGTCCGCCTGGACGGACTTCCTGTGGCCGCTGCTGGTGCTGGACGCCGGCAACCCCACCCTCCAGACGGCACTCAGCCAGCTGCAGTCCAACCGGTACACGGACTACTCCGTGGTGCTGACCGGTGCCGTACTGGCAACCATTCCCCTGCTCATCCTTTTCGCAGTGGCAGGCAAACAACTTATATCCGGAATTATGCAGGGAGCAGTGAAGGGCTAATGACGATCAACACCCCGGAGTGGACCAATTTCCCGGCTGGCTTTATCTGGGGATCCGCCACTGCGGCAGCCCAGGTTGAAGGCGCGGCACTGGAGGACGGCAAGGAAGATTCTGTCTGGGATGCCTTTGCCCGCGTCCCCGGCAACGTTCGAAACGCGGATACCCCGGCAACGGCAGTGGACCATTACCACCGGATGCCCGCCGACGTCGCCCTGATGAAGGACCTGGGGCTGGACTCCTACCGGTTCTCCACCAGCTGGGCACGGGTTCGCCCGGGCGACCGCGGCACCAATGCCAAGGGGCTGGATTTCTACTCCCGGCTGGTGGACGAACTGCTGGGCGCGGGAATCCTGCCCTGGCTCACCCTTTACCACTGGGACCTTCCGCAGGCCCTGGAAGAAAAGGGCGGCTGGGCCAACCGCGACACTGCCTACCGTTTCGCCGAATATGCGAATGATGTCTACTCCGCCCTGGGCGACCGGGTCCAGCACTGGACCACGTTCAATGAGCCCTTCTGCTCTTCGCTGCTGGGCTACGGCTCCGGGGTCCATGCTCCAGGCCGGCAGGAACCACGCGCGGCCATCGCTGCGGTACACCACCAGCACCTTGCCCACGGCCTCGCCGTGGCCGAACTCCGCAGCCGGGGCGCCCAGCAGCTGGGCATCACCTTGAACCTGAGCAACTCGATCCCCCGTAATCCCTCCGATCCGGTGGACCTGGAAGCGGCCCGGCTCTTTGATTCGCTGCAGAACCGGATTTTCCTGGACCCCATCCTCCGCGGTGCCTATCCGGAGGATTCGCTGAAGGACCTTGAGCCCTTCGGCCTGGCCGAGGTCATCGAGCCGGGAGACCTGGACATCATCTCCGCCCCCATCGACTTCCTCGGCGTGAACCACTATCACGATGACCTCATCAGCGGCCATCCGGACACCTCGGGATCCGACGGCCACTCGGGCGGGTCCGGCCGGAAGGCTGTGTCCCCGTGGATCGGCGCCGAGCACATCACGTTCCCGAGCCGGGGCCTGCCCCGTACTGCCATGGACTGGGAGGTCAACCCCGACGGGCTGCGCACGCTCCTGCTCCGTCTGGGTGAGGAGTACCCGGCGCTGCCGCCGCTGTACATCACCGAAAACGGGGCGGCTTACGACGACGTCGTCAGCGCGGACGGCAGCGTGCCGGACGCCGAACGCACCGGGTTCATCCTGGACCACATCAACGCGGTGGGGCAGGCCATCGACGCCGGTGCTGACGTCCGCGGCTACTTCGTGTGGTCGCTGATGGACAACTTTGAGTGGTCCTGGGGATACAGCAGGCGTTTCGGCATTGTCCGGGTCGACTATGACACCCAGGAACGTACCGTCAAGGACAGCGGCCATGCGTACAGCCGGGTGATTGCCGCCGCCAAGCGTACGGGTATCCAGCCGCTTGAAACAGCATCGACCGTGCCGGTTGTCTGACTGGCCGTAAACTGGGTTCCGGCCGGCATTTTCCGCCGTCTGGAACCGAACGCAGCACAGGGAGACAAGAATGAGCGCTGACGCGGGGAGGTCGGCCCCCACTCTGGAAATGGTGGCGGCCTTGGCGGGAGTGTCCCGTGCCACGGTCTCCCGCGTGGTCAACGGAGCCCAGTCCGTCGCTCCGCACCTCGCCGAGTCCGTCGAGGAAGCCGTCCGCGCCCTCAACTATGTGCCTAACCGGGCCGCCCGGACCCTGGCCAGCAGGAGAACCCATACGGTGACCCTGCTGGTCCCGGAGTCCACGTCAAAGGTCTTCGCGGATCCGTTCTTCGCCACAGTCGTGGAAGGAGTGGCCCGGTACCTGAACACCACCGAATACGTGCTCAACATCGTCACGTCCTCCGAGTCGGACCCGGATAAGACACGCCGCTATCTGATGGGCGGCAACGTGGACGGCGTGCTTGTGGTGTCCCACCACAGTGGAGACCATTCCTGGGCACGTCTGGCACGTTCCCTGCCGGTCGTGTTCGCCGGACGGCCGCTGGTGGATGCGGAAGACAGCTATTTCGTGGAGGTCGACAACGAGGAGGGCGCGACGGCGGCCACGGCGCGTCTCGTGGAAGGCGGCCGCCGCCATATTGCGACCATCGCCGGACCGCAGGACATGCCCCCGGGGGTCGACCGGCTGGCCGGCTGGCGGGCAGCCCTGGCGTCGGGAGGCCTCAACGACGCCCTGGTGGAAGTCGGCGACTTCACCGTGGCTTCGGGGGCGGCTGCCATGCGGCGCCTGCTGGACCGCGGCAAACCCATCGATGGGATTTTCGCTGCCAACGACCAGATGGCAGCCGGTGCGTACTCCGTCATCAAGGAACGGGGCCTGCGCATCCCGGAGGACATCGCCGTCGTCGGCTTTGATGACGATTACTATGCGACCACCGTCAGCCCGGCCCTGACCACCATCCACCATCCCATCTCTGCCCTGGGCGAGAAGATGGCTGAGCTGCTGGTGGAGCTGATTGAGGGCCGGCCGGCAGCACGCGTCTACCGGCTGCCCACCTCGCTGGTGGTCCGGGACTCCGCCTAGCAGGACACAGCGCCTGCGGGACAAGGCACAGCGTCTGCCAGACACTGCACAGCAAAAAGCGGACCCCCACCGAAGTGGAGGTCCGCTTTTTTGGCGGTTACCTGAGCCGGAGAACCGGGCTCAGGAGCCGGCGGGAATTAGTTTCCCGTGAGCTTTTCGCGCAGTGCAGCCAGTGCTTCGTCGGAAGCCAGCGTGCCGGCACCCGTCTCGGCAACGGCCGGCTCGGAGGAGTAGCTCGTCGAAGCGGACTCGGACGTATCCGAAGCAGCTGCGATGTCCTCGGAAGCGTGCTGTGCAACCTGCTTCTTGTGGGCTTCCCAACGGGCCTGGGCGTCAGCGTACTGCTGCTCCCAAGCGGCGCGCTGGGTCTCGTAGCCTTCGAGCCACTCGTTGGACTCGGGGTCGAAGCCCTCCGGGTACTTGTAGTTGCCGGCTTCGTCGTACTCTGCGGCCATGCCGTACAGAGCGGGATCGAATTCGGTGCCCTCGGGATCGACGCCCTCGTTGGCCTGCTTCAGGGACAGCGAGATGCGGCGGCGCTCAAGATCGATGTCGATGACCTTGACGAACAGTTCGTCTCCAACGGAGACAACCTGCTCGGCGAGCTCCACGTGGCGGACTGCCAGCTCGGAGATGTGGACCAGGCCTTCGATGCCGTCTTCGACGCGTACGAACGCACCGAACGGAACGAGCTTGGTGACCTTACCCGGAACAACCTGGCCGAGGGCGTGGGTGCGGGCGAAGGTCTGCCACGGATCTTCCTGCGTAGCCTTCAGCGACAGGGAGACACGCTCGCGGTCGAGGTCAACTTCCAGAACCTCAACGGTGACTTCCTGGCCAACTTCGACAACCTCGGAGGGGTGGTCGATGTGCTTCCAGGACAGCTCGGAAACGTGGACGAGGCCGTCTACGCCGCCAAGGTCCACGAATGCACCGAAGTTGACGATGGAGGAAACAACGCCCGGACGAACCTGGCCCTTTTCCAGCTTGTTGAGGAACGTGGAACGAACCTCGGACTGGGTCTGCTCGAGCCAGGCACGGCGGGACAGAACAACGTTGTTGCGGTTCTTGTCCAGCTCGATGATCTTGGCTTCGATCTGCTGACCGATGTACGGAGCCAGGTCGCGGACGCGACGCATCTCCACGAGGGATGCCGGCAGGAAGCCGCGCAGCCCGATGTCGAGGATAAGACCACCCTTGACAACCTCGATGACGGTACCGGTAACGACGCCGTCTTCTTCCTTGACCTTCTCGATGTCGCCCCAGGCACGCTCGTACTGTGCGCGCTTCTTGGAGAGGATCAGACGGCCTTCTTTGTCTTCCTTGGTGAGCACCAGGGCTTCGACCTGATCGCCAACGGAGACAACGTCTCCGGGATCAACGTCGTGCTTGATGGAAAGCTCGCGGGAAGGGATGACACCCTCGGTCTTGTAACCGATGTCGAGCAGGACCTCGTCGCGGTCAACCTTGACAACGGTACCTTCGACGAGATCGCCGTCATTGAAGTACTTGATCGTTGCGTCAATCGCGGCGAGGAAGTCCTCGGCAGTACCGATGTCGTTGATGGCGACCTGCGGGGTACCGGACTTCTCGTTGGTGGTGATGGTCATGTAGTTGGGACTCCGATGTGGAAGTTGTTTTGTATTCCGGACTGGTTTCCACTAACCGGCGGGTTTATCCGCAGGCAAGATACTTGCCCAAGTCATTGACGAAGGCATGTAGATGCCTGCGACGAACAGCTTGTTTGCCCGGAGATGGACAGGATTGGTAATAACTTGCGCTATTACGCGCCCGATCAGTCTAGCCGGACGCGCCAACGCAGGTCAAAGGGAACGGCTGCCCGGCGTGCGGAAAATACCCGGACGGCGCTGCCGCGGTCAGAAATGTGTGCTGCAGTACGGTGCAGGCCCGGCGGCAAAGAGTTCGTCGAGGACCGTCAGTGCGTCTTCGGAGGCCCGCACTCCCCCGGCGGCCGCCAGCGTCCGCCCCGTGACCGCCCCCAGATAGAGGGAGCCGAGTGCCGCGGCGTCCAGCTCCACCCGCCGATGGCCGGTGTCCTCCGCCGCTCCCAGCGGACGCACACGTCCGGCGCCGCCGCGGACCTCCAGCAGCCAGGCACCGCCCGCGAACCCGAGGGGATCCACGACGTCGAGCACCACCGCGCCATCCCCCGCGTAGCCCCGGGCTTCCAGCGCCGCCTTCGGATCCAGGACCCGAAGCCACAGCACGTCCTCCACGGAGGTGACCTTGTACCGCCGCCGGTCCGCAAGCATCCACGGCAGCGGATCCTCCACCGGAGCCACCCCGAAGGTCAACCGCTCCACCAGGTCAATGGATCCAAGGTAACGCCATAGCTCGCGGTAGGCCTCGTCGCTCGCCGCCACCAGGTCGGTGATGCGCATGGTGTGTGGGTCCGTGCGCCAGCCCAGCGACTTGTACGCGGCGTAGCCGTCCGGCACACCGTCGGCGTTGTACCGGATCACCCCGCGCAGCGCTTTGTCTGGTTCGCTGCTTTCCTCGCTCCAGGTGCCGGAGGCCCGCAACGCGTACCCGTGCTGCCGGCCCAGGGCCCCGAGGGTCCGGTCCAGGTGGGTGGAGAAGATTTCCGGGGCCAGCGCCAGAAGTTTGCCGCTGTCGGCAACGGCAACCGTTCCCCGCGGCGGTGCGGTGAACTCCAGGCCGCCGCGGGTGTCCAGCTCGACGGCGGCGGTGGAGCTGGCGGCGCCGAAGCCGAACCGCCCGTAGATGGTCGCTTCGGATGCGGTCAGGGCAGCCAGCGCGAACCCTCCCTGCTTGGCAGCTGCCAGGTCCGAAGTGATCATCCGGCGAAGGATTCCGCGCCGGCGGTGCGTGGGCCGGACGGTGACCATGGTGATCAGGTGCGCGGGCAGCAGCGCCCGGCCGCCGACATTAAGCCGGTTGGCCATGGACGCATAGGTAGCCACGGGCATGGCCGGATCCGAAGCGTACTCCGGTGCCTCGTCGTCATAGACCGCGGTCAGGGTGCGCCCGTCCCGCCGGTACGCGTCCACCATCCCCGGCAGATGCCCGGGATCGGCACGTTCCTCGTGGAAGCCCAGCTTGACTGCCTCGAACCAGTTGCGGGTCCGGGAATCCGCGGCCGCGGGATCAGCCGGGTCCAGCCCGGGCGCAAACGAATCCATCCGCAGGCCGTCCGCGGCAGTGCTGTCCGTACCCATGCTTCCCCCTTGTTTTCCTGCTGAACGCCGTGGTGCTAGTGCCCGGCCTCGTGCCAGCTAATGCCCTCGCCGACGGAGACGTCCAGAGGAACCGACAAATCGGCCGCTGCGCCCATCTGCTCCCGCACGAGCTTCTCCACCGCGTCCCGCTCGCCGGCCGCGATTTCGAGGACCAGTTCATCATGGACCTGCAGCAGCATCCGGGATTTGAGGCCCTGTGCCTTCAGCTCCGCGTCCACCCCAAGCATGGCCTTCTTGATGATGTCCGCAGCGGAGCCCTGGATGGGTGCGTTGAGCGCGGCGCGTTCGGCCATTTCACGCAGCTGCCGGTTGTCGCTGGACAGGTCCGGCAGGTAGCGCCGGCGGCCCTCGATGGTGGAGGTGAAGCCGTCCTTGCGGGCCTGCTCGACGACGCCCTGCAGGTAGTCCCGCACGGCGCCGAACCGTTCGAAGTAGTCGCGGATCAGGGTGCGGGCCTCGTCCACCGGGATGGCCAGCTGCTTGGAGAGGCCGAACGAACTCAGTCCGTAGACCAGGCCGTAGGACATGGCCTTCACCTTGGAGCGCATGGCGCTGGTGACGTCTTCGGGAGCGACATTAAACACGTGTGAACCAACAAAGCGGTGTAGGTCCTCGCCCGCTTTGAAGGCGGAGATCAGGCCCTCGTCGCCGGAAAGGTGCGCCATGATCCGCATTTCAATCTGCGAGTAGTCGGCGGTCAGCAGCGAGTCGTAGCCCTCGCCCACCACAAACACTTCGCGGATGCGCCGGCCCTCTTCGGAGCGGATCGGGATGTTCTGCAGGTTGGGATTGATCGAGGACAGGCGGCCGGTGGCGGCGACGGTCTGCGCGTACGTGGTGTGGATGCGTCCGTCGTCGGCCACTGACTTCCGCAGCCCTTCCACGGTGGAGCGCAGTTTCGACGCGTCACGGAAGGCCAGCAGCTGCTCCAGGAACGGGTGCCCGGTCTTGACGATCAGGTCCGTCAGCGCATCGGCGTCGGTGGAGTAGCCGGTCTTGATCTTTTTGGTCTTCGGGAGGCCGAGCTCGTCAAAGAGGACCACCTGCAGCTGCTTAGGGGACCCAAGGTTGATCTCCTTGCCGATGATCCGGAACGCCTCGTCGCTGGCGTGGGTGATGGTGGCGCTGAAATCGTCCAGCAGCCGGTCCAGCTTCTCCATGGACACGGCAATCCCGGCAAGCTCCATCTCCGCCAGGACTTCCGACAGCGGCAGCTCCAGCCCACCGAGCAGCTGGTTGGCACCCCGCTCCACGAGCTGGCCCGCGAAATGCTCGCTGAGGCGCAGGGCCGCGAAGGCCTTGGACACTGCGGGCGTGGCTGCGTCTTCATCGCCGAGGGAAAGCTCGAGCTGGTTGCTGGCGGCCGCGGCGGGAACGATGTTCATCCGCAGGTGGTACTGGGCCAGGTCCGCCAGTTCGTAGCTGCGGCGGTCCGGCTGGATGAGGTAGCCGGAGATGGCGGTGTCGTCCACTTCCCCGGCCAGGTGCAGCCCGCGGGCGGCGAGGGACTTGTAGGCCTCCTTGAAGTCATGCACGACCTTGGGCGCGTCCCGATCCGACAGCCACGCGGCAAGGACCTGCTCCGCCTCGGCGTCGAGCTCGGTCAGCGGTACATAGGCTGCCGCGGCATCAGTCACCAGTGCCAGGCCGACGACGTCGCGCGCTCCGGCTGCGCCCTCGGTGACCAGCTGCACCGCTGTGCGTGCCTGGTTGGTGCCACGGAACCAGGCGTCGAGGTCCTTGGCGCCGGTGATCACGCTGTGGGGCGGCGCTGCAACTTCGGCGTGGGCGGCGCTTTCCCCTTCCTCTTCTCCGTAGACGTCGAAGAGGCGCTTGCGCAGCGCGTTGAACTGCAGGGCGTCGAAGAGTTCTTCGATCGCTTCCCGGTCGGGCCGCTGCGCCGCCATGGCGTCCAGGTCAACCGGCAGGTCGAGATCGCGCAGCAGCCGGTTCAAGCGGCGGTTCCGTTTGACGTCCTCGATGTTCTCGCGCAGGGAATCGCCGACCTTGCCCTTGATGGAGTCCAGGTTTTCGAGGATGCCCTCAAGGCCGCCGTACAGCTTGATCCACTTCGCGGCCGTCTTGGGGCCGACGCCGGGAACGCCGGGCAGGTTATCGGCGCTCTCGCCCACCAGGGCGGCGAGGTCGGAATACTTGTCCGGGGGAACCAGGTACTTGGCCTCGACAGCCGCGGCGTCCATGCGCGGCAGGTCGGAGACACCCTTCTTGGGATAGAACACGGTGACGTGGTCATCCACCAGCTGGAAGGCGTCGCGGTCGCCGGACACCACCATGACGTCCCAGTTCCGGGCGGAGGCCTTCTCGGCCAGTGTGGCCAGGATGTCGTCGGCTTCGTAGCCGTCCATGGACAGGGTGGGGATGCGCATGGCTTCCATGACCTTGATGATGAGGTCCACCTGGCCGTGGAATTCCTCCGGGGTCTTGTTCCGGCCGCCCTTGTACTCGGTGTATTCCTCGGAGCGGAAGGTAGGCGTGTCCAGGTCGAAGGCCACGGCAACGTGCGTGGGCTTTTCCTCTTTGATGAGGTTGATCAGCATGGAAGTGAATCCGTACACCGCGTTGGTGTGCTGGCCCGTATCGGTGGAGAAGTTTTCGGCCGGCAGGGCATAGAAGGCCCGGAATGCCATGGAGTGGCCGTCAATGACCAGCAGGCGGTTGTGTCCCCCGGCATTCACGGTTCCCAGGGACGCTGCGGCTGTCCCTGCAGGGGCCGCCTCCCCTTCGGGGGTAATACCCTTCCCGGCGCTTTCCGTGCTGTCATCTGTCTCGCTCTTAAGGGGGGCCGCGGCCAGTTTGGTAGATTCACTCACAGATGCAAGCCTAGTTGCCATGAGCGAGATTTTCACGCCGGGCTCCGGCGGCCACGAGGCGGATGCCGGACCCTATAAGCAGGAACTTATCGACGCCGGTGTCCCGGAGGAGATGCACGCCTGGCTGTCCGCGCACGGCGTGGGCCGGCTGGTGGCGAAGATGGGCATCCGTTTCCTGGAGATGTCGGCGGACCGGCTGGTGGCCACCATGCCGGTGGAAGGCAACGAGCAGGTGGCCGGCATCCTGCACGGCGGGGCGCACCTGGTCCTCGCCGAGACCCTCGGCTCCTTCGGCGCCGGAATGCACGCCGGTCCCGGCCGGCACGCCGTCGGGATTGAAATCGGCGCCACGCACCACCGTTCGGCTTCCTCGGGCCTCGTGACCGGGACGGCCACAGCCGTGCACCTGGGCAACACACTCACCACCCACGAAGTGGTGATGACTGATGACCAGGGCCGCAGGCTGTCCACGGCCCGGATCACGAACATGATCCGGGACTCCCGCTAGTCCCGGCCGAATCCGTAGCAGAGCCGTACGCTGCCGTCGGCGGACGGGGCCGCGCTCAGCAGCAGCGCCGGCCGGGCCGCTGCCAGGGGCAGCAGGGGGCGGCCGCTGCCCAGCAGGACGGGATGCACCACCAGGCGCAGCTCGTCCAGCAGGCCCTGGTGCAGGTACTGTCCGGCAAGGTCCGCACCCCGCAGCCAAATGTCCCCGCCGCTGGCCGAGCTGGAGATGTCCGCCGCGAATTCGGCCACGGGTCCGCGCACGAACATGATGTCGGCGCCGGGTATGCCGGGGAATTCGTGGTGCGTGTACACCCAGACCGGACCGGGCGGGCAGTCCCACGCGCCGCGGTCCGCTGCCTGGCGCCGCAGCCGCGCATAGGTGCCGGCACCCATCACGACGGCGCCCGCATTCGCCGGTGATTCGGCCACCGGGAATCCGCTGTGCCCGCCGGCGGCCTCATCGGCCGTGAACCCATCAAGGGAAACCGAGGCGTAATAGACAGTCCGGACCATGCGGCCATGGTAGCCAGCCTCCGGTCCCAGAGGTATGGGCTGCGCCACAGTCGGTGCCTCCGGCGGAATAGGTTAGGTGGGCTCCGGGTTGCCGCCTACAGAACCACACTGCCGCTGTTTCCCCGCTCCTGCGGGCCTGGACAGCGGCGAACTAGAGGAAGAGTTACTTAGTGAACCTGTTTTCCCCGATGACCGCCGGCAGCTTTGAGCTGTCCAACCGCCTTGTGATGGCTCCCCTGACCCGCCAGCGCGCCGGACGCGACGGAATTCCCGGGCCGATGATGGTTGAGCACTACAGCCAGCGCGCGTCCCTGGGCCTCATTGTCAGCGAGGGCACCTACCCCTGCCGCCAGGGCCAGGGCTTCCCCGGCCAGCCCGGCCTGGTCGATCCCGAGCAGTTGGAAGGCTGGCGGAAGGTCACCGACGCCGTGCACGACGCCGGCGGACGGATCGTTGCACAGGTCATGCACGCGGGCCGGGTGACGCACCCGAACATCAACGGCGGCCAGGACCTGGTGGCACCGAGCGCCATCGCGGTGGACGGTATGTCGCATACCTACGACGGCAAGCAGACCTACACGGTGCCCCGCGCACTGGAAACCGCGGAACTGGCTTCGGCCACCGCGGACTTTGTGCGCGCCTCCCGGGCAGCTGTCGACGCCGGGTTCGACGGCGTGGAACTGCACGGTGCCAACGGCTACCTCCTGCACGAGTTCCTCTCCCCGGCGACGAACCAGCGCACGGACAACTACGGCGGCAGCCCGGAGAACCGCGCCAGGTTCGTCATTGAAACGATTACCGCTGTGGCCGCCGAGATCGGTGCCGACCGCGTTGGCCTGCGCATCTCGCCCGAGCACAACGTCCAGGACTGCCTCGAAATGGATGCGGAGGACGTGCTTGCCACCTACGGCGCCCTCCTCGATGCCGTGGCTCCCCTGGGCCTCGCGTACCTGAGCATCCTGCACCGCGATCCGGCCGGCGATCTGGTCCAGGCCCTGCGCACCCGCTTCGGCGGCAAGGTGCTGCTGAACACCGGCTTCGGTCCCCTCACCACCCGTGAGGAAGCCCTGGCCATCATGGACGACGGACTTGGAGACGGCGTCGTCGTTGGCCGGCCGGCCATCGCCAACCCGGACCTGGTGCGCCGCTGGCAGGAAGACCTGCCGCTGAACACGCCGGACGCCGCGACGTTCTACTCGTTCGGGCCCGAAGGCTACACGGACTACCCGTTCTACGCTCCTGAAGCCGCGTCGCAGAACTAGGCTCCACCAACGTCAAAGGCCCGCAGGATCAAATGATCCTGCGGGCCTTTTTTGCCGGAGCTGAACTATTAGCCGTGCAGCGCCGGAACGATCAGGTAGATGCCGAACAGTACCGCTACCGCGCTCAGTGCGAAGCAGGTGTATGCGCCGGCTTTGGCCAGGGCGACTCGGTTGCGCGGGGTGGAAGCGGTATCCGCATCGAGCGAGACCGCGTACAGCCGAACCCCGAACGAATAGATGCAGACCACGGTCAGTGCGGCGAGCAGTGTGACACCGAAGACCGTCAGGTAGTCCATCCAGTGGATGTTCATTTGGAACCTTCCTTGACCTTGGCGGCGTAGCTGCTGCCGCCCTTGCCGGAGTTGCCGTTCTTGCCGTTCTTGTTGTTCTTGCCGGAGTTGCTGTTCTTGCCCTTGCGGGTGTTCTTGCCGCGGCGCTTCTTGATGCGGACAACTTCGCCGGCGTTTTCAATGTCGCTGACCGCGTTGTCGTGGTTCACCGGGCTGCGGCGGGACCACAGGAACATGCCGAGAATGGTGAGGGTGCCGATGATGCTGATTGCAACCACACCTGCAGTGCCGATGGACGCGATGAGGGCCGCGATGGCGCCCATAGCGGCGGCGGCAGGAAGCGTGAGGAGCCAGCCGGCGCCGACCTTACCGGCCGTGCCCCAACGGACCTCGGCGCCCTTGCGGCCCAGGCCCGAACCGATCACGGAGCCGGAGGCCACCTGTGTGGTGGACAGTGCGAAGCCCAGGTGGGATGACGCCAGGATGGCAGCGGCCGTACTAGTTTCGGCAGCGAAGCCCTGTGCCGGCTTGACCTCGGTCAGGCCCGTTCCCATGGTGCGGATTATGCGCCAGCCACCGGCGTAGGTTCCGGCGGCAATGGCAATGGCACAGGAAGCGACCACCCAGAACGCGGGGCCGGTTCCGGAGGTCTGCAGGCCGCCGGCAACCAGGACAAGGGTGATCACACCCATGGTCTTCTGGGCGTCGTTCGTGCCGTGCGCCAGAGCCACCAGGGAGGAGGAGAAGATCTGGGCGTAGCGGAAGCCGCCGCGCTTGCGGGGCAGTTTGCTGCCTGAATCGGGATCGTGCCGGCGGGTGATCCGGTACGCCAGCTTGGTGGCGAGGTAGGCCACGAACAGGGCGATGCACGGCGCGATCAGCGCGGGCAGGACCACCTTGGACATCAGCACGGAGTAATCCACCGAACCGAATCCGGCACCGACGATGGCGGCACCGATAAGGCCGCCGAACAGGGCGTGGGAGGAACTGCTCGGCAGTCCCCGCAGCCAGGTGATCAGGTTCCAGATAACTGCACCCATCAGGCCGGCGAAGATCATGACCGGGGTGATCTGGATCCCGCCCTCACCTTCCTTGATGAGTCCGCCGGAAATGGTTTTGGCTACCTCCGTGGAGAGGAAAGCACCCACCAGGTTAAGCACGGCCGCCAGTGCGACGGCGGTTTTTGGTTTGATGGCACCGGTGGCGATGGGGGTAGCCATCGCGTTGGCGGTGTCATGAAAACCGTTGGTGAAGTCGAAGAATAGTGCTAGCGCGATCACCAGCGCGACCATGAGGGTGAGGTCCACCAAATACCCTATCTAAAGACGAGGAAAAGAATCCGCGCAGCGGGTCATACCTCGGCACGTAAAACTGCCGACGCCCGCGTTACGCCAGATTGATCGTATGCGCTGGGGCAGGCGCGGACCAAAGCGGCGGATGTGCCCTTAATCTCGCCCGCGGCGGGAGAGGTCAGATCCTTATCCCGGTGCGCGGCTCCCGGCCCCCGAGATCGACGTCGACCACGGCGTCCGGCACGGGCAGAACCACCCGGCGGCTGTGCGTGGTTTGTCCGTCCGGCTCGAGGACACTGAGGATATAGATGCCGGGTCCGGGCAGTGCCAGCTCGTAGTTGCCTCCGCTGTCCGACCGGGCGGATGCGGAGGTTGCCCCTCCCGGCCGGACCAGGATCACGAGTGCGTTGGCCACGGCCCTGCCGGCGTGCCGGACGCGGCCGGTGAGAAGCAGGGGCCGGCGAAAGTGGATGTCATGGGTTACGGAAGCACGGGGGAAGGTAACCGCTTCGGAAACCGGCTGCCAGCGGACGTGGCTGGCGACCATAACGTAGCGTCCGTCTCGCGGAAGCAGGACAGCGTACCGGCCGTCGTCGTCGGCCCGGTCCCAGTCCACCGGCCGTCCGTCACTGTCGACAACGGTGACGGTCCCCCGGTCCACAGGCCTGCCGTCGGTTGCTGCGATCAGCCGTCCGCTGACCATGATCTCCCGCTTTTCTTCCGCCCTCTGCAGCTGCCGCCCGCCGGGAACGGCGTAGAGGTCCGGATGGGTGGCCTCGTGCCTGCGGGAGGGCGGGATCAGGCAGGCTACGCCGGTGGCAGCCAGGGCGGCGAAGCCGGCCAGCACGAAAATGGTCCGAAAGGCATCCAGGCCGGGAAAGGTGGTCCCGGAGACCGTCACCGTCAGCGAGGCGAGGATTGTTGCCACAACGGCGCTGCAGGTGGAGGTGCCGACGGAGCGCAGCAGGGTATTGAGGCCGTTCGCCGCCGCCGTGTCCGTCAGCGGAACGTTGCTCATGATGATGGTCGGCATGGCCGCCATGGAGATTGCCGTGCCGGTCGAGACGATCACCGCTCCGACAATAACTTCGGTTACCGAACCGACGAAGAGGAACCGTGCCAGGTAGCCGGCAGCCATCACGGCGCAGCCCGTCGCCAGGGTTGCCCTGGCCCCGAACATATTGGTGATCCGGGCGGAAACCGGAGCAGCCGCCACCATCGCCAGCCCTGACGGGATCATGGTTAATCCGGCCGTGAGCACGCTCAGGCCGAAGCCGTAGCCGGTCTCGCCCGACAGCTGCAGCTGCTGCGTGGTGACCAGCATGTTGGCGTACATCGAAAACCCGACCAGGACGGCTCCGATATTGGTCAGCAGCACCGGGCGGCGGGCGGAGGTCCTCAGGTCCACCAGGGGCTGGCCGTTACGCAGCTCTGCGGGGAACCACAGAGCAAAGGCAACGGCCGCGGCGGCAAACAGGCCGAGGACCGGATAACTGGTCCAGCCCCAGACTCCGCCCTTGGTAATGGCCAGCAGCACCGCCGTCATCCCTGCGGACAGCAGCACGGCCCCGGCGTAGTCAAACCGTGCAGGGGCACGGACGTTCGATTCCGGGACAAACACGACGACGGCGGCTATCAACACAACGCCGACAACCCCCACCACCCAGAACGTGGCCTGCCACCCCAGCCGTTCGTAGACCAGCCCTGCAAGGGGAAGGCCCAGGGCGCTGCCGATCCCGAAGCTGGCGCTCATCAACGCAACCGCTCCGGCGATCTTCTGCTGCGGCAGGGCGTCCCGGAGGATGCTGATTCCCACCGGAATCACGGCGCCGGCTGAACCCTGCAGGCCACGGCCAACCAGCGCCCAGGTGAACGTTCCCCCGATCGAGGCCGTGAAGGCGCCGGCAACCATCAGGACCATGGCCACCAGGAGCATCCGGCGTTTCCCGTACATGTCCGCCAGGCGGGAAATAATGGGTGTGGCCACCGCTGCGGAGAGCAGCGTGACAGTCACCAGCCAGGACACGTCATCAGTGGTGACACCGAAAATCCGGGGATATTCCGGAAGCAGCGGAACCACCGACGTCTTTTCGAGCGAGACCACAATCCCGCCGCATCCCAGGGTGGCAACCATCAGCCAGTCCGGGAATCTCCTCGTGCTCCCGCGTTCAGCGGGAGAGACAACCATGCCGGTCCCTGGTGCCCGTGGAGCCGAAGGCGGCCCTAGCCCCGCGAGATGGGAACCTTGGTTGACGTCGGTCCCACCTCGGGGACGGGCACGCGGATCTCCAGGACGCCGTCGTTGTAGGTTGCGGTGACGGAGTCCTGGCTGGCACCGGCAGGCAGCGCTATCTCACGGGTGAATGACCCGTAGCGGAACTCGGAACGGTATCCATGCCGTCCCTTGTGCTCCGTTTGTTCCTTCCGCTCCCCCTTGATGTGCAGGACACCGTCGCTGACCGTGACGTCCAGGTCCTGCTCGGGGTTGATGTTGGGCAGTTCTGCCCGGATGACCATGTTGGGTCCGTCCTGGTATTCCTCGACAGGGAAGGCCGGAACCTCCCAGTCCCCTTCGAAGAATTTCCGGACCTGGTCCGGCAGTTCAAAACGCTCGCGTCGTGCAAGGGAAGCCATGGATATCTCCTTGTCTATTGCCCGGTCCGGCGGCTTGGTGGCGGCCGTAGTGGTGGCTCGACCTGATTGGAGCGGCCGGGGCGCGTGGCGGAACAAACGGTGCCGCAAGGGTACGTCCGCTGCCCCGCGTTCCTCAATGGAAGACCGGTGGAACCCGGGCCGCGGGCAGGCTTTCCCGCTGTTTTGTCACCGGTCCCGTCGATCGGAGCCTCAAGCCTAGTCATGGATTTTGGCCGCGCGTATAGTTTTTCCTGCGCGCAGCCCGATGAGGATTCCGACCGCCGTTCACTACGGCCTGATGCCGGATGGCACACCGCCGATGAGAGGCTTCCAAAAATGGCGCAGAATAATTTCGATTCCCTTTCCGTAAACCCCCTTTTTGCCCGGCCGGGCGAGGAAACGGCCGCCCCAAAGTATCGGTTGAATGAGGGCGAAATGCTGCCGGAAACGGCGTACCAGATTGTCCACGACGAAACCATGCTGGATGGCAACGCCCGGCTGAACCTGGCAACCTTTGTCAGCACCTGGATGGACGACCACGCGAACCGGCTCTACAGCGAAACGTTCGACAAGAACATGATCGATAAGGACGAATACCCCCAGACTGCACAGATCGAGCAGAACTGCTGGCAGATTCTGGCCGACGTGTGGCATGCGCCGTCCCCCCGGGAAACCATCGGCACCTCGACCGTCGGTTCCTCCGAAGCCTGCATGCTGGGCGGACTGGCGTTTAAGCGGCTCTGGCAGCACCGGCGCCGCAGCGAGGGAAAACCCACGGACAAGCCGAACCTCGTGATGAGTTCAGCCGTACAGGTGTGCTGGGAGAAGTTCTGCAACTACTTCGACGTCGAGCCGCGGCTGGTGCCCATCAGCGAGGAGCACAAGTGCCTGGACGGCTTCGGGCTGGAAAACTACGTTGACGAAAACACCATCGGCGTCGTTGCCATCATGGGAGTGACCTATACCGGCATGTACGAGCCGGTGAAGGACATCGCCGCCAAGCTCGACGAGATCCAGTCCTCCACCGGCCTGGACATTCCCATCCACGTGGACGGGGCCTCCGGCGCCATGATCGCCCCGTTCATCCAGCAGGACCTGGAATGGGATTTCCGGCTGGAACGGGTGCACTCCATCAGCACCTCCGGGCATAAGTACGGCCTGGTCTATCCGGGTCTCGGCTGGGTGGTCTGGCGGGAACGGCAGTGGCTGCCGGAAGACCTCATCTTCTACGTCAGCTATCTCGGCGGGGACATGCCCACCTTCGCACTGAACTTCTCCCGTCCCGGCGCGCAGGTTGTCCTCCAGTTCTACTTGTTCCTCCGCCTGGGCCGGGACGGCTATGCCAGGATCCAGCAGGCCTGCCAGGACGTGGCGCTCCACCTTTCCAGTGCGATCGCAGGGATGGGTCCCTTTGAACTGTGGAATGACGGGTCGGACATCCCGGTTTTCGCGTGGCGGCTGAAGGAAGGCCATACGGACAAGTGGAACCTGTATGACCTGGCGGAACGGCTCCGCACGAGGGGCTGGCTGGTGCCTGCCTATCCCCTGCCGGATGACCTCTCGAACCTCACCGTGGAACGGATCGTCGTCCGCAACGGGCTGAGCCTGGACCTGGCCGAAAAACTGCTGGCGGATATCCGCCGGGAAACGGCGTATCTGGAACGGCTGAGCTCCCCGATGCCCCGCGAAACGGAGCAACCCGGCTTCCATCACTAAGGAAGCCCGGGTTCCATCACTAAGAGGAGGTGGGTGGAATGAGCGATTCGAGAGCAGCAAATTCCGGTTCGTCAGGAACTGACCGGTCAAGGGCCACATCAAAGCAAAAGGCACAGATCACCATCGGCGCCCTGGCAGTAATGAATATCGTGGCTGTGGTCAGCCTCCGGGGGCTTCCATCGGAGGCCGAGTACGGGCTGAGTTCCATCTTCTACTACGTCCTTGCAGCCGTCCTGTTCCTGATTCCGGTTTCCATCGTGGCCGCCGAACTGGCTACGGGGTGGCCGGAAACAGGAGGGGTGTTCCGCTGGGTCGGTGAGGCATTCGGCCCACGCTGGGCCTTCCTGGCCATGTTCATGCTGTTCATCGAGGTCACCATCTGGTTCCCCACGGTGCTGACGTTCGGCGCGGTGTCGCTGGCGTATACCGGGGAAAACCAGAATCTGGACGCCCAGCTCGCCGGAAATAAGCTGTTCGTCCTCGCGGTGGTCCTGGTGGTGTACTGGCTGGCCACGTTTATCGCCTTCCGCGGCGCGAAGGCCTTCTCGCGGGTGAGCCAGTGGGGCGGCATCATCGGCACCATCATCCCGGCGGTGATTTTGATCGTGCTCGGTTTTGCCTATTTCTTTGCGGGGAATACCCCGCAGATCCAGATGGGCTGGGGCGAACTGCTTCCTGACTTCGGCAACTTCTCGAACGTGGTGCTTGCCGCATCGATTTTCCTGTTCTACGCCGGCATGGAAATGAACGCCATCCACGTGAAAGAGGTCAAGAACCCCACCCGCGACTACCCGATTGCCGTGCTGACCGCGGCGGCCGGGACCGTCCTGATCTTTGTGCTGGGAACACTGGCCATCGCGTTCGTGGTGCCCCAGGCCGACATCAACCTCACCCAGAGCCTGTTGACCTCCTACAACGACATGTTCGAATGGGCGGGCATCGGCTGGGCAGGCCCGGTAGTGGCTTTTATGCTGCTGATCGGTGTGCTCGCGGGTGTGGTGACCTGGGTGGCAGGTCCGTCCACCGGCATGCTTGCCGTGGCGAAGGCAGGCTACCTGCCCCGCTTCTGGCAGCACACCAACAAGAACGGAATGGGCACCCACATCCTGTTCTTCCAGGCCTTCATGGTCACCGCACTGGGCCTGACCTACGTAGTGCTGCCCTCGGTCCAGGCCGCCTACCAGATCCTGAGCCAGCTGACGGTGATCCTGTACCTCATCATGTACATGCTGATGTTCGCTGCCGCGATCTACCTGCGCTACAGCCAGCCGAACCGGCCGCGGCCCTACCGGGTGCCGGGCGGCGACGTCGGGATGTGGATCATCGGCGGTGTCGGATTCCTCGGTTCGCTGATGGCATTTGCCTTCAGCTTCATCCCGCCCGACCAGATTCAGGTCGGCTCCCCGGCAGTGTATGTCGGCATCCTCGTGGGTGGAGCTGTGGTCATGGTGATCCTGCCGTTCCTTATCTATGCGTTCCGCAAGCCGCATTGGCGGGACCCGGGCAGCGAGTTCGTTCCATTCACCTGGCAGATTGAACATACGCATCCAGGGACGGTCACCGAGTCCGGCATTTCCACCGAGCAGCTGACCCGGGAAGCGGAATCCTCCGGTTTCCCGGTGACGTATTCGCACGACGACGGCGGCGGGCCCGCGGAACCTGCAGCGGTCCAGGGCGCCCGCCCGGCGGCCTCTTCGGCCGGCAAACCCGGCAAAGGATCCAGGGGCGGGAGCTCAGCAGTATGAAATTGGATCCTTCGGCAATCGACGCGGCCGTCCAGACGGCGTACGCGGACCACCGGACTGACTCCGGCGGCAGGAACGCGGACTATATCCCGTATCTCGCGTCGGTGAATCCCGACCTGTTCGGTGTATGCGCCATGACGGCGGATGGGCGCCTGTTCGAAGCCGGGGACACGGGTTTCGAGTTCGCCCTGGAGTCCATCTCCAAGGTGTTCTCGATGGCCTGGGCCATGGAAAAGGTGGGGCTGGCGGCCTTCCAGGAAAAGGTGGGTGCGGATCCCACCGGGGAGCCGTTCAACTCAGTCATCTCGGTTGCGCTCCACGGCAACACCCCGGTCTCGCCCCTGGTCAACGCAGGGGCGATGTCCACCGTGTCGCTGATCCCAGGCGACAGTGCCGAGGACAGGTGGGAGGCGATCCTGCAGGTCCAGAGTGCTTTTGCCGGCCGGCGGATCCATCTGAGCGACGAGGTGAACGAATCCGAGCAGTCGACCAATTTCCACAACCGGGCCATTGCCTGGCTGCTGTACTCGGGCGGCACCATGTACTCGGATCCGATGGAAGCCTGTGACGTGTATACCCGGCAGTGTTCCACCCTGGTCACCGCCCGGGACCTGGCCGCGATGGGAGCAACCATCGCGAACCGGGGCGTGAATCCCCTCAGCGGCGACCGGGTGGTCCAGCCCGGACACATCCCCGCGATGCTCGCAGAGATCACGATGGAGGGGATGTACACAGCATCCGGCGACTGGGCCTACCGCGTGGGGCTGCCGGCCAAGAGCGGTGTGGGCGGCGGCATCCTGGCGGTGATGCCTGGAAAACTGGCCATTGCCGGATTTGCGCCACCGCTGGATCCCGTGGGTAACAGCGTCAAGGCGCAGCGGGCCGTAGCTCAGATTGCCGGCATGCTCGGGCTGAGCATCTACAAAGCCAGCGAGTACAGCGACTAGCTAGCCTAGGTCGCGGCCTATCCGGTCTGCGGCGGCCCGCAGCGGCGGGACCACCGTCTCCTGGACACGTTCCGAGCTGTGCAGCTGCAGCGATACATTTGCAGCCGCCACCACGGTGCCGTCGCCGCTGCGGACGGGAACGGCCACGCCCCGCAGGCCGTCCTCCAGCTCATCGGCCACCCGTGACCAGCCCTGCTCGCCGGCGTCGCGCACCGCCGACCGCAGTTCCTCCACGGTACGAACGGTGTGCGCGGTGTAGGGCTGGAGTACCACCGTGCTGAAATAGGCCTCCTGTTCCGGCTCTGGCAGGGACGCCAGGAGCACCCTGCCCATGGAAGTGGCCCAGGCTGGGAAACGCGTCCCCACGTTCACCGCCACGCGCACCAGCCGGGCAGAGGTGATCCGCGAAACGTAAACGACGTCGGCTCCGTCCAGGATGCACAGCGACGTCGTCTCGCCCAGGTCCGTGGAAAGTTGTTTCAGGTGCGGCTCGGCTGCGTGCGGCAGCGAAAGGTGCGCCAGGAACGACGAGCCGATGTCCAGGGTGCGCGGTGCCAGCCGGAACGTGGTCCCGTCGAAGCCGAGATAGCCGAGGTCCCGGAGCGTGAGGAGAAACCGGCGCGAGGCGGCCCGGCTGATCCCGGCGGCAGCGGCCGCCGAGCTGACCGTATGCTCGGGCACGTTCAGCGTGAAGGCGCCCAGCACGGCGAAGGCCTTCTCGACTGATTTGACGTAGTACCCGGCGGCCTCCTCCACTTAGCGCACCTTCGGTTTCGCTTCCCCCCGGGAAGCCAGGTACTGGGAGGCCAGCCGGACGGGTGCATTGGGCGCACCGTAGCCTTCGTAGCCGCCTCGGCGCTCCACGACTTCGAAGAACACGTTACCTACCGTCCCCGTGTAGAAGTGCAGGAATTCGCCGTCGCCGTCGCGGTCATAGAGCAGGTTCAAGTCCTGCAGTTCGGCCAGGAAGTCCGGATCGAGACGGAAACGGGCAGCCAGGTCCTCGTAGTAATTGGCCGGCACCGGCAGGAACCTCAGCCCCCGCTCGACGGCCTGGCGGGCCGTGGCGACCAGGTCGGTGGAGGTGAAAGCAACATGCTGGGGGTACTCCGCGCCGCCGGGTTCCGATTCCACAATCAACGGAGCGATGTTCAATGCCAGGCGTACCCCGCCGTCGGCGCTTCGCATCACCTGGCTGCGGACCAGGCCCATGGGGCTGGGGACCTCCTGCGAGGCGATCGGTGTGAGGGACAGGGTGGACTCATAGAAGAGCACCGCCTCGTCGAAGTGCTGCCACGGCTGGGACAGGTTGATGTGGTCGATGGCCGAAACCAGGGGCTGCGCCGCGGGCCCGGAGCTTTCCCCGTGGCCGGCCGGGGCTGCCGGGCCGAACTCATCCGCCCAGGCAGCCGTGCCGTCGGCCGTGGCTTCGCAGAGGAAGATTTCCGTGGAGTCGGGGGCGAACACTGCCTGCAGCACCTGTTCGTCCGCCTGGCTGCGCCGGCTCACCGGACGGGCGCGCAGCTGCACCGCCCGTGAGGCTGCGGCCTGCGGGTCCTGCACATCCAGGCCCAGCGCGGAAATACCCGGCTCCATGCCGCCGGCCTGCTGGCCGTTGATGATGACCCGCGCGGAGCCGGAGGTCCACAGCTGCACGGGTTTGGTCCGGTGCCGTCCGGCGAAGGTGAAGCCGAGCTGATGCAGGATCGCAGAGACCGTATCCGGGCTTTCGGCTTTCACCTCGGCGAAGTTGAACCCGGTGGGCTCGGCAACGCCGGGGAGCGTGGCCAGGGACATCGGGTAGCGCGTCCCGCCGTCGTGCTCGCCGAGGTACGACGATGTCCGCTCCTCCAGCCAGATCAGGGAACGCATGGCATCCACGGCCGTCCGGTCCTCGGCCGTCTGCCGGAACACGTCGTTGAAGATCTCCAGCGAAACCGGTCCGTCGTAGCCGCTGCGGACCAGGTGGGCCATGAACCGGACCAGGTCGAAAGCACCCTCGCCGGGAAAGACGCGGTAGTGCCGGCTCCAGGACAGGACGTCCAGGGAAAGCTCCGGCGCATCCGCCAGCTGGACGAAGAAGATCTTCTCTGCGGGGATCTTCTCGATCGCTGCGGGATCCCAGCCGCGGGAAAGGATGTGGAAACTGTCCAGGCAGGTACCGATCTGCGGATGGTCGGCCAGGTCCACGATGCGCTGGGCATGCTCGAAGTCGTTGACGTACTTTCCCCAGGCAAGGGCCTCATAGGCAACCTTCACCCCGTAGCCCGCCGCCAGCTCCCCCAGCCGGCGCAGCTGGGCGGCCACCACGGCGTCGTCATCAAGCGTCGCCGTGGCGACGTTGCTGCACAGGAGCATGGTGTCGATGCCCAGCCGGTTCATCAGCTCGAACTTCGCCCGGGCGCGGGCGAGATTGGCCTCCAGCTGGGGATCCTCGACGCCCTCGAAGTCACGGAACGGCTGGTACAGGTCAAGGGTCAGGCCCAGTCCGGCAGCGAGGCTGCGGATCTGCTCCGGGCTGGACGGCGACACCAGAAGATCCGGCTCGAAGATTTCGATGCCGTCAAAACCCGCATCCGCGCAGGCGCGCATCTTCTCTTCGAGCGTGCCGCTCAGGCAGACAGTGGCAATTGAGGTACGCATGGCGCTCCGGTCCCGGCCTCAGCGGCCCTGTTCGATCAGTTCGTGGAAGTGCGCAAGCATCCGTCCGGCGTCGGGCCGGATGCCGGTAATCAGTTCAAAGGCGTCTACGGCCTGGCCCACGGCCATGCGTCCGCCGTCGAGCACCGGGCAGCCCAGGGCGCGGGCGCCACGGATCAGCTCCGTTTCGACCGGACGGTATACGACGTCGGCCACCCACTGGGAAGGGCTGAGCAGGTCGAGGTCCACGGCGAGGCCGGGGTGGGAGTGCATTCCGACGGGGGTGGCATGCACCAGCCCGTCAGCGTCCGGAAGGGCTGCGGGCAGGTCCGCGGGCGTACCGGCGGTGATCAGTTGTTCCGGGAAAAGTGCAGACAGGGCCGCAGCGCGTTCGGCTGCGCGCAGCGGGTCCAGGTCCAGCAGGGTCAGCTTGGCCGTACCCGCCTTGAGCAGGGCATACGCCACGGCAGCACCCGCGCCGCCCACGCCCAGCTGCACCACCGAGCCCAGCGCGGCGTCCGGAAGCCCACCGGCCAGCGCACCGCCGAAGCCGGAAAAATCGGTGTTGTGTCCGATGAACCTGCCGTCCCGGATCAGGACCGTATTGACCGCCCCCAGCCGGGCGGCGTCGTCGGACACCTCATCCAGTTCGGAAAGGACCAATTGCTTGCAGGGGTGGGTAACGTTGAAGGCGTTGAAGCCCAGGTCCCGTCCCCAGCGCAGCAGCGCTCCAACATCGGAGCCCGGGCGGCCCAGCAGTGTGAGGTCGATCGGCCGGTAGATGTACCGCAGTCCCTGGTGGTCGGCTTCCCGCTCATGCATAGGAGGGGTGAGAGACGCCGTGATTCCTTCCCCGATCAATCCAACAATGAACGATTCCTCGGTGCCACTCATGGGGCGGTTCCTTCCGGTGCTTGCAGGGTGCGGGACCGGATCTTCGAACACTGCTGCGGACTTGCGTCACAGCTTGCCGGACCTTTTGCTGTGGGCTACATTACTTCAAGTGTACGGACAATGCACACGCGTTCGTATTCCGCACACAGCCTGGCCGGCGTGCAGCAGAACCCCCACCTCCACGCCGGGTCCAGCACATACCGCCGCCCCGGAATAACCCCGTGGACCGGCTCCACAGCCCAGACAGACCCCCCACCCGCAACGCCCACGTCAGGAGAGATGCAATGGACGCATCCGCCACCGCTGGACCAGCAACGGGCAAGACCCCGCGCAAGGCCGCCACTGCCAGCTTTATGGGCAGTGCCGTCGAGTACTACGACTTCTTCATTTTCGGTTCCGCCGCCGCGCTGATTTTCCCCCGCGTGTTTTTCCCGGATGCCGACACCCAGGCCAGCGTTATGTCGCTCGCCACCTTCGGGTTCGCCTACATTGCCCGGCCCGTTGGCGCCGTCATCCTCGGACATTTCGGTGACCGGGTGGGCCGCCAAAAGGTCCTCATGTTCACCCTCCTGCTGATGGGCGGGTCCACCTTCCTGATCGGCTGCCTGCCGGACTTCAACACGATCGGCTGGTGGGCCCCGGTCCTGCTGGTCTTCTGCCGCCTGATGCAGGGACTCTCCGCCGCCGGCGAGCAGGCCGGTGCCAGTTCCATGACCCTGGAACACGCACCGGACAACCGCCGCTCGTTCTTCACCTCCTGGACACTGACCGGAACGCAGGGCGGGCAGATCCTTGCCGCCCTGGTCTTCATTCCCGTTGTGGCCCTGCCGGACGATATCAAGTACGGCATCGGCTGGCGCATCCCGTTCTGGCTCAGTGCCGTGGTTGTCATCGTCACGTACTTCATCCGCCGTTCGCTGCATGAAACCCCCACCTTTACGGAGGCGAAGGAACGCAACGAAATCGCCAAGCTGCCGGTGGGTGTCCTGCTCAAGGACCACTGGCGCGACGTGCTGCGCGTCATCTGCTGCGCCTTCATCGCGGCCGTCTCCACCGTGTACGGAACCCTCGCCATCAAGTACGGCACCGAGGTGGGCAACGTGGATGCCAACATTACGCTGTGGCTCGTGGTCGCCGGCAACGTCTTTGCACTGTTCACGCAGCCCCTGTTCGGCCGGCTGGCCGACCGGATCGGACGCCGTCCGGTCTTCATCTACGGTGCGGTTTCAAGCGCGGTGATCATGCCGTTCTACCTGCTGTCCATGGAATCCGGTAACACGCTGCTGCAGTTCGCCCTCTCCGTGGCCGTCTTCTCCTGCGGCTACGCGGCGGCGAACGCCGTCTGGCCGTCCTTCTACGGAGAGATGTTCAGCGCCAAGGTCCGGTTCTCCGGCCTGGCCATCGGCACGCAGCTCGGCTTCCTGATGGCCGGTTTTGCGCCGTCCATTGTTGCCGCAATCGGCGGGCTGGAACCCGGGGGCTGGGTGGTGACCAGCATGTTCACCGGTGCCATCTGCGCCATCGCCGCGATTTCCGCCCTCACCGCCAAGGAAACCGCGCACACTCCGACGGCGGAACTGGGCCTTGGCCTGGCCAAGACCGTCGCTCCCGTACGGCCGGCACAGGCCTAGCAGTGTAGGCACCGGCAGTACGCGTCATCTCCGGGTCCGGGGCGGGAACTTTCCCGCCCCGGACCTGTCTCCGCTTCACATGCCACGCAGGCGGGCCCGGCGCGATGTCCAGGCAATGTATCCGCCCAAGGCGCCGGTTGACGCCAGCCCGGCACTCATCAACGGCGCCTGCCACGATTTCCAGCGGGAGGAATCGCCCAGGGTCAGCTCCCCCACTCCCCGGATAAATGCGGACGCGAAGATGGCCGCCACCAGCCGGTTTCCCACCCGCTCAAACCGTTGAACCAGCGGCAACAGCTCCTCGGCCCGGATATGGACCTCCACACCCTCGAAATCCAGGGTGTTGATCAGGCGGCGCACCTGCTCCGGCAGCTCCGCACCCAGCTCCAGGACCTCCGTACCCGCCCGGCCGATTCTGCGGGCATACTTCACCGGATTGAGCTGCTGCAACGCCATCCGCCGTGCGTACGGGCCCAGTGTCGGTCCCAGCCGGAAGTTGGGATCCAATACCTCGCCCATGCCTTCGGTCATGATCAGCATCCTCAGCAGCAGCGCCATCTCCCGCGGAAGCTGGATGTGGTGCGCGCGCAGGATGCCCAGTCCGGTGCTGATGATGGTTCCCACCGGCGCGGTGCCCAGGTCCTTGCCCGAATACAGCCGGATCAGCGGCCCCAGGTCCATCCTGAGCTTCACCCGGTCCACCCTCCGCCCGGAAGCGTTCATCCGCACCAGCGCATTGGTGATCCGCTCCGGGTCCTTCCGGACAATGCCAATGAACAGCGCGGAGAGCTGGCTGCGCAGTTTCTCGTCAACCTCCCCCACCATGCCGAAGTCGATCAGCCCCACACGCCCGCCGGGCTCCACGAACAGGTTCCCGGGGTGCGGATCGGCATGGAAAAACCCGTCATCGAAAACCATCTTCATTTCAACGCGCGCCGCGGCCACCGCGAGTGCCGGGCGGTCGATCCCGGCGGCGTCGAGCGCGGGGATATCGGTGACCTTCATTCCCCCCAGCCGGTCCATCGTCAGGACACGGGACGTGGTGTAGTCCCAGTACACGCCGGGGATGGTAATCGCCGCGTCGTCTTCGAAGTTGGCCTGGAAGCGGTCCGCGTTGCGTCCTTCCTGGAGGTAGTCCAGCTCGGAGCGCAGGGTGGCGGCGAATTCATCCATCAGTCCGGTGAGGTCGTAGTCCCGGGCTGCTTCCCAGCGTTTAGAGGCCGCGTTGGCAAGGTTCTGCAGGATTTCCAGGTCCTGGTCCACTTGGGCGGCGATGCCGGGCCGGCGTACCTTGACCACCACCTCGGTGCCGCCTTTCAGGGTGGCGGCGTAGACCTGCCCGATCGAAGCACTCGCCATCACGGTCGTGTCGAAGGACCGGAAAACTTCCAGCGGGTCTCCGCCCAGTTCCTGCCGCAGCTCGTCCGAGATCTGCGCCCAGGGCACCGCCTCGGCGTCGTCCTGCAGCTTCGCCAGTTCCCGCTGGTAGTCCGGAGGAAGCAGGTCCGGGCGGGTGGAGAGCAGCTGGCCAATCTTCACATAGGTGGGTCCGAGCTCCTCGAGGGCAGTGCGCAGATACTGGGGACGGGTACGGGGACGCCCGGCAGGCTCCGGACCCTGCTGGCGGCGGAACGGCAGCCTGCCCTCAAGGCCGAGGGCGGACACCAGGAAGCCCAAGCCGTTGCGGTAGAGGATTTCGGCGATCTGCCGGTAACGGTCCAGCTGGCTGATCATTCGTCTGCTCCGTCCACGGGAGGCCCGGCGTCTGCGCTGCGCTTCGTTACCGAAACACTAGCGGCAGGGCGTGTTCCGCGGACAGGGCCGGGCACTGGGGGACGGCACTGGGGGACGTCACTGGGGCATGGCACAGGCAGCGGTTCAAGCACCGGTGCTCTTCCGGGAGGTGCAGCCGGACCCCTAGACTCCGCCACATGCCAACGTCCATGCCTCACCAGCCGCCCGGTTCCGTGCAGCGGGAGCGGGTATCCGCCATCCCGCCGGCCGATAAACCCGTCCTACTCTCCGGGGCGTCCTTCTGGACCACGGCCGCTGCCCCGGCAGCGGGGCTGCGTTCCCTGGTCCTCGCGGACGGGCCGCACGGGATCCGGCGGCCCCGCAGCGACACCGAACCGGGAATCGGCGACGCCCTGCCGGCCACCTGCTTCCCGGCGGAATGCCTGACGGCCTGTTCCTGGGACCCGGAACTCCTGGCCCGCCTCGGCACGGCGACCGCGAAGGAAGCCGCCGCCGCGCACGTCGACGTCGTCCTGGGACCCGGGCTGAACATCAAGCGCACTCCCCTGTGCGGCCGCAACTTCGAATACTTCTCAGAAGACCCGTTGCTGGCCGGCACGTTGGGGGCGGCCTGGGTCCGCGCCCTCCAGGCCGAAGGCGTAGCGGCCTGCCCCAAGCACTTCGCTGCGAACAACCAGGAAGCGGACCGGATGCGCATCGATGTGTCCGTGGATGAACGCACCCTGCACGAGATTTACCTGCCGGCCTTCGAAACAGTGGTCCGCACCGCGCATCCATGGACCCTGATGGCTGCCTACAACAAGGTCAACGGCATCCACGCCGCCGAAAATGCCTGGCTCCTGGAGACCGTGCTGCGCAGTGACTGGGGGTTCGACGGCCTGGTCGTGTCCGACTGGGGTGCCGTCACCGACCGAGCGGCCGCGCTCGACGCCGGACTGGACCTGGAAATGCCCGCAAGTTCCGGCCTGGGGCCGGCCGAACTGAAGGCGGGCCTCGAGGCAGGCACCGTCAATGGGGAGATGATTGATGCTTCCCTTGCGAGGCTGCTGCAGCTGGCTGACCGCACTTCTTCTCCGCGGGGCGGAACAGCGGACGCGGCGGAGCACCATGAACTGGCGCGCGGGGCAGCTGCGGAGTCCATGGTGCTGCTGAAGAACGACGGCGGAATCCTTCCGTTCTCCCCAGGGCTCCGTTTGGCCGTGGTGGGCGAACTTGCCCGCACTCCCCGGTATCAGGGCTCCGGCTCCTCCCAGGTCACCCCCACCCGGGTCAGCGTGCCGCTCGATGCCCTCGTGGAGCGGACCGCCGCGGCCGTCTTCGCCGCCGCGTACCGGCTGGACGGCACACCCGATCCGCAGCTCGTGGCCGAAGCGGAGACCGCAGCCTCGACGGCAGACGCGGTGGTGTTCTTCCTTGGCCTGACCGAAGCTGAGGAGTCCGAAGGCTTCGACCGCCCCGATCTGTCCCTCCCGGCCAACCAGCTGGCGGCGCTTCGGGCAGTAACGGCAGCGAACCCCTGGACCGTTGTGGTCCTGTTCAACGGAGGCGCAGTCGAGACCGGCTGGGCCTCGCAGGTTCCAGCCGTACTGGAAGCCTGGCTGCCGGGACAGGCCGGCGGCGAAGCCCTCGCGGACGTCCTGCTGGGCGGGGTGAACCCGTCCGGCAAGCTCGCCGAGACCTTTCCGCAGCGGATTGAAGACACACCGGCGTTCGGAAACTACCCCGGCGAGGCCGGCACGGTCCGCTACGGGGAAGGCGTGCTGGTGGGCTACCGGTGGTACGACGCGCGGGCCATCGAACCGGCCTTCCCCTTCGGCCACGGACTGTCCTACACCAGCTTCGAGTACAGCAACCTGGACCTGCACGTGGCGGACACCGGGACGGGGCCGGCCCTGTCCGTAGCCGCGACCCTGACGAACACCGGCACCCGGGCCGGAGCCGAAGTCCTGCAGGTGTACTCGGGCGGACCGGACGGACCCGCCGTCCGGCCACCGCGCGAGCTGCGGGGATTCCGCAAGGTGTTCCTGGAGCCCGGAGCGTCGGCCACGGTGTCCCTGGCCGTGCCGTTGGGGGCGCTGGCGAGGTTCGACCCGGCAGGGCACCGCTGGATGACCGACGCCGGAACCTGCCGGATCGACGTCGGCTCCTCCTCACGGGACATCCGGCTGAGCGGAACCGTCGATCTGCCCGGCACCGGCACTGCTACCACGGCTCGGCTGACCCTGGATTCCACCGTGACGGAATGGCTGGCGCATCCGCTGGGCAGGGAACTCCTGGGTGGGCTGGCCGGCGGCGGCACGGAGGGCGGCACGGAAGAAACATCCGGGGCGGGCGGCCTGGCCGCGGCGCTGGCGCTGATGGGAAGCCTGCCCCTGCGGCGGCTGGCACGGTTTCCCGGCAGCCCGCTGACCCCGGACCGGCTGCACGCCGTGGAACAGGCACTGCGGAAGGCCGGACCGGCCCCCGGAGGAGAAGCGCCGGGCTAGGCGGAGAGCAGGGAACGGTAGAGCTCTTCGTGGGCCGCAGCTACCTGCCGGCGCTCGGCGGTCCGCTCCTCCCGGCTCATTCCCGGCCAGTGCCGGGAAGCGTGCACCTGCTTGAGCGCAGTGGCCAGGGACTGGGCGTCCAGTCCGTCCTCGTCGTGGATAAATTCGGTGACTGCGGCGCGCTGCTGGGCGTAAAAGCCGCAGGATGGAGCCAGCACGTTCGTGCCGAGGTCGGTGCATGCCTCCAGCCAGCCCGAGTGGGTGCCGAAGCGGTACGGCAGGACGGAGACATCCAGGCTGGAGAGGTAGTCCCACAGCTGCGGTTCATCGAAGTAGTCCCGGACCTCCAGCTCCAGCCGTCCGGCCGCCGCCGCGTCCGTCAGCCAGCGGTGCAGCTCCGGACGGTATTTGTCCCCGCTGGGCGTGAGGATGTCCGGGTGCCCGTTGACCTGCAGCACGGCCCCGGGAAGCTGCTCCACGGCGTCGAGCAGGTCCGGCAGGACCGCTCCGTCCATCATGTTCGGGCGCAGGCTCTTCAGGTGGATCCCCACGCGGAACTCTTCGCGGGGACCCGCTGCAAGCCGCAGGGATTGGCGCCGTTCCAGCTCGTCAAGCGGAACGACGTGGGGGTGCGGCAGCACCTGCGGCCGGCGGCCCCACCGGCGCGAGACGGCGTCGGCGGCACCGGGGGTGAGGGTAATGAGTCCAACAGCGGCGGGAATGAGGACATCCAGCTGCGCGTCGTGTGCAACCGGAGTGAGGTGGTGCGGGTTGCGCAGATCGTGCACCGTGTAGACCAGCGGCTTTCCCTGGGCCTTCAACTCCGCCGTGACGGCCCGCAGGTCCTCCGGCGAAATGGCGTCGAAGCCGAAATGGATATGCATCAGGTCGAAACTGTCCGCGTTCTTCCGGATCCAGTCGGCATCCAGCATGACCGGGGGCCACCATTTTGCCTCCGTGGACTGGCCGGGGTTGAGGGGGTCGGGGTCGGCGAGCCGCGCCACGGTCTGCGGTTCACCGGGGACGGCCCCTGTGTGCCGGATATAGACCTGGCTGTGCGGCACGGAGGCCACCCTGATAATTGAAGCCTCCGCCGTACCCACGCATCCTCCTGATCAGCCCGAAAACTGTCTTCAGTATACTTAGTATTTTGGTGCCTCCGCGAAGGGCGCCTCAGGCGGAAGGGAACAATGCAGCCGCAGCACACCGGCTCCGATCCGGCATTCTCGGTACTCATCATCAGTTCGGGCCGGGATATCCACCTGGCCAATGCGGTCCGTGGAATCTGCCGCTCCACCCGCCTGCCGGCTGAAATCGTGGTCTGCTACATGGACCAGCCCGCGGCCGTTCCTCCTGCCAGCGACGTGCCGCTGCGGGTGGTCCATGTGTCCGGCGGCGCCGGCGCACCGCTCCCCCTGGGCGCCGCCCGCAATGAAGCTGCCGCCGCCGCCCGGTCCGGCACGCTGGTCTTCCTTGACGTGGACTGCATTCCCGCCGCGGACATGTTCGACCAGCTGCTGGCCGACCTGGACCGGACCGGCGGACTGGTGATGGCCGCACCCCGGTACCTCACGGCCGACGCCGGTGTGCAGGACTGGACGTCCGGCGGCGGCGACAGCGTCCTGTACCGGGATTCGGTGCCGCACCACGCCCGTGCCGCCCTGGCACCGGCGCCGGGGGAAGCGGCAATCGCCTCGGAGGAGTATGCCTTGTTCTGGTCGCTGGGGTTTGCCGTGCACCGGGATACGTACGGGCGGATCGGCGGCTTCGACGAATCCTTTGCCGGCTACGGGGGCGAGGACACGGACTTCGCCTTTACCGCCCGGCGCAAGGCCGTTCCGCTGGCATTCTCCGCAGCCACCATGTTCCACCAGCACCACGGCGTGCACCGTCCGCCGCTGCAGCATCTGGAATCCATCGTGGTCAACGCGGTGGCGTTCCGGCGTAAATGGGGCGGCTGGCCGATGACCGGCTGGCTTGAGGCCTTTGCCAGCGCGGGCTACGTGGACTGGGACCGCGACGGTGAAGACCTGCACCTGCTCCGCGTGCCCGGACCAGCGGAGCTGGCTGCGGCCCGGGTCAACGAGCCGTACTGAAATCCGCGCTGCCGGGAGACGCCTGCATCGGCGCTTCACCGCCCGGCGCTTCCCCGCCCGACACCGCAGAGTCCACGGCAGCAAGGAAGCAGTCCCGGAACCGGTCCGAGGAAACCAGCAGTGTCCGTGCCAGCAGTTCCGGATCCGTACTGCGCAGGTCCTCCAGTGTTGCTTCCCAGTTCTCCACGGCGGTGAAGCCCGGTGCGGAGGCAGCACCCGCCGCCGCCAGCGACTCGGCGAAGACCGCCTGTTCCCGGAACGGCCGGGTCTCAGGGATCAGCAGGACCGGGCGCCGGGCGGCCGCCGCGGCGGCCACGGCGTTATGCCCGGCGGATGTCACCACCACGTCCGCGGCGGCCAGCCGTGGACCCGGGTCCGCCACGACGCCCATCAGCTCGACGTTCGAGGGAAGCCGCTGGGGTACCCCGGCGGTGTGGCCCATCACTTCCCACTGCCATCCGGGGGTGCTGCGGGCGGCCTCAAGGACGTCCCCCAGCTCCACCCCGGTGCCGCCGAGTGAGGTCTGCACCGCCACGGTCCGCGCACGGACCGGGAAGCTGCCCGCGGCCGGAGCAGTGTCCGGCGCCAGCATGCCAAGGTAGGAACTCTTGGCGCCGTAGGCCTGCAGGTGCGCCGGGTCTTCGATCGACTCGGGGAAATAGGCGAGCAACCCGTGAACGGAATCGTAGGCCAGCCGGTGCGGCAGGTCCGTCCGGTCCCCGTGCATCCTGCGGTGGATCACGGGGTAGCCGGCCAGCCGGGCAAAAACGGCTGTCTCCACCGACACGTCCACCACCACCACGTCCGGGGCGAACTCTTCCCAGAGCCGGTGCAGCTGCGCAAACCGTGCCTGCAGGGCTGGGCCAGGCGGCGCGTAGTGCAGGAACTCCCCGGGTCCCGCGGGATACGGGCCACGCTGGCCGACGTCGGGCGGCAGCGCAGCGAACCGCGCCCCGCCGGGGAGCCGGGGAACGCCCCCGGGTGGAACGGTGCCGGTGACGAGCAGGTCCACTGCGCCGAGGCGGGCGATGTTGGCGGCATGGCGCAGATGGCCCGTGCCATGGTGGTGGGCGTAGTAGGCGACGCGGGGCAAGCGGGAGGCGGGCACTGGCGGATTCCTACGGTATGAGGGCGGCGTCGGGCATGGCTGGCTGCGACGGCAGGCCATCCGGGTCCAGCAGGGAACGGATCTGGTCCTCGTAGGCACCAACCATGGCGGCGGCGCTGAAGCGGGCCGCGGATCTGCGCACGCCGTCCCGGTCAATGCGCCGCGCCTCGGTGATGGCCGCAGCCAGGGCGTCCGGGCCAAGGCCCTCGGCCAGCCGGCCGCCGTCGGCGTCGATGATCTCCGGCATGGCCCCCAATGGCAGGGCAGCGACCGGGGTGCCGCATGCCATCGCCTCCAGGGCGGTGAGTCCGAACGGCTCGGACCAGACCGGCGAGGCAATGAAAACCTCGCCGGAGCCCAGGAAGCCAGCAAGGTTCCGGTGGTCAAGGTGGCCAACGTGATGGACTCCCCGGCCCAGGTGCGGGGCGACGCTGCGCTCAAAGTACTTTTCATCGCTGACCGGACCGGCGAAGTGCAGTTCCATGCCGGCCATCCGTGCGGCGTCGATGGCGATGTGCAGGCCCTTCTCGGGAGTAACGCGCCCGGCCCAGACTGCGGTGCCCGGGCGCCGGGGCGTGCCGGCGGGCCAGTCGGCCAGTCGGATGCCGTTGTGGATGACCTGGAGGTTCGGCAGATGAGCGGACCAGCCGGTTGCGTTGCGCGCTGAGACGCTGACGAAGCGGTGCAGGGGTGAAAGCGGCGCACGCCCGTCCTCGACGGCGTCGATAATCCAGGGCAGCGGCGGGGTGTGGAGGATGGTCAGCAGAGGAAGGTCCGCCAGCTCGAGATAGGGCAGCAGGCTTAACGAATTGTTCACCACGATGTCGAAGTCCCCCGTCCGCACAGCGGCGACGGCCCTGCCGAGAGCGTCGTCCAGCGTCTGCTGCTGGCGGCGCATCTGTTCCGGGGCCAGCCCGCGCTGAAATTCGAAGGACCGCCCAAGAACATCCACTACCCGGCCGCGGGACTCGGAGCCTGCCTTGCCGAAAAGCGTCACGTCGTGGCCACGCGAGGCGAACTCATCCGCCATCAACGACGTATGCATTTCGAGCCCGCCCAGGAACGGGCTGGAAATCGGATGGTGGAGATGGGCCAGGATTGCTATGCGCAGTGGCTCCCCCTCCGCCGCGTGCCCCTGCGGCAGGGGGAAGTTCTGACTCATAAGAATAAGTATGCCTTGAATCCCTCCCCCGGACCGGAAAAGGTCCCGGGGGGGGCGGGCAGGCGCTGCGGCCGGATCAGCCCGCGAAAGGCTCGGCGCCGAAAGGCACCGGAGGGATGTGGTGGGAAGGCAGCCGGTCCCGGTCGTAGCTGATGCTGGTGTAGCCGTGCGGGACGGGTTTGCCGTTCTCATCCAGGTTGACGAACACGATCTTGTCGATTGTCAGGATGCTGCGGCGGGTGATCATGTTGCGTACCTCGGCCTGCATGGTGAGGGAGGTTCGGCCGAACTTGGTGGCGGTGAGCCCCATTTCAATCAGGTCGCCCTGCACCGCGGAACTGACGAAGTTGATCTCCGACATGAATTTGGTGACCACCCGTCCGTTACCCATCTGCAGGATGGCGTACACGGTGGCTTCTTCGTCGATCCAGCGCAGCAGGCTGCCGCCGAACAGGGTTCCGTTGGCGTTCAGGTCTTCCGGCCGGACCCATTTGCGGGTATGGAAATTGATGTTCTCAAGGGGCATATCTTCAGCTTATCCACAGCCTTTCGGGCAATCCGTCCGTTCTGCGGATGCCTTGCTCACAGACCCCTGTTAGGTCCCTGACCCTGGCGTGATGCCGCTCCCTCCGGGCCTGGGCTCAGTCGGGTGCCTCATTGACGGTGTCGCCGAGGGCTGTGACATCGCCGTCCGCCGGGACCTGCAGCGCCTCGATGGTCCTGGATTCCACCAGGTCCGCGATAAGCGCGGCCGGGCCGCCTACCAGCGTTGAATCCAGGTCGATTTCCGTCGCGAGGAACCAGGCCGCGTCGGCCGGCCACAGCAGGTTCGGGCTCTGGAGTGGATCCCAGCCGTTCCGCTCCTGCCACCCCCTGCCGGCAAAGACGGAGAGGTCCGCCTGGAACAACAGGTAGCCGCGCAGGGGCAGCTGGAGCCGGGCAGCGGTGCCGCCGGCGTCGATGAAGGCGGCCTGCACGCTGCCCGTGACCCAGCCGTAGCCGTCCCACAGGCCCGCGGTGCACCTCTCCGGCGCCGGTGTGTGTGCGCCGAGGATACGGACCACCTCGGCCAGGGTCCCGGAAGGCATTGACCCCACCAGCGGGTCCTCATACTGCCACCCCGGCTCGTTCGAAACCGGATTGCGGTAACCGGCCAGGATGGACGCCCATTGCATCAGCGGGTGTGGAACCGCTCCGCGGACCTCGGCGAGTTCCTGCCAGCGCATGGTGCGGGAATCGACCGTCGCGGGACCGTCCTGCTGCCAGCCCATCAGCTGCGCGTGGATCGGATGGAAGATGCGCGCATATGCCTCGAACCCCTCCGGCACCGTGCCCGAGACGGTTCCCGCCTGGGCCAGCCGTCCGGCAATCCAGAGACCTGACTGCGGGTCGGCAAGCGGCCCCTCCAACCTCGTCATGCGGCCAGTATGCCCTACCCGGCTTCGCTGCGGGGGTGCCCGCGGTTAGCCGGACCCCCCGTCCAGTCGCCGGCCTGCAGGTCGCGGGCATCCACCGGCCCCTGGTCCAGCCGGAACGGCGGGTATTCGTCCCGCATCAGCGCCGTATACGCCAGCACCCGGTAGGCCCAGCGCCTCAGGCCCATGATGAAGTCGAAGAGCGGACGCGGGTAGCGCCCCGTGAACAGCAGCACCGCGGCGGCCACGAGGACCAAAAGGCCGATCAGGGAAATGCCCGCCGTCCATCCCCCGACGGACTGCGGCCCTTCCGTCCAGTCGGTCCAGCCGGTCCCGTACACCGGGTCATCCCACCCGCCGCCGACACTCCGCTCCCAGCCGCCGAACGGTCCCGCCTGCCGCACGACGACGTAGCCGCCGCCGGTGAAGGCGCCCACGATCAGCGCGTGCGGGATGACCAGCAGCCACCACTTCACCAGCACCAGCCCGCGGGAGAGCCGTTCGGGGTATGCGACGTCGAAGTCCGCCGGATAGTCCGTGCGCTCCAAGGTGAACGGCGGATACCGGTCCGTACCGAGCACCTGGGTGGCATAGAACCCCACCCGCCAGCTCCAGCGGATCACCCCCACGTTGAAGTCGAACAGGGCCCGCGGATAACGGGCGGTGAACAGCACGGCGAAGCCGGCTATGACCGTCGCCACGCAGAACGCGGTCCACAGAAAAACGAGCAGGAAGTAATGCGGTACCGCCAGCAGCCACTTCACCAGCCACAACCAGCGGGACAGCCCTGGGTCCAGCTCGCCGTAGAGCTTCGCCGGATAGGGCACGGGAACCGAGGCCGGGGCGGGAGCTGGACGAGGAGGCTTCGCGTAACCATAGGGGCCGTGCCCGCCCTCGGGCCCGGCATAACCGCCGGCCGGTCCTCCCGGCTGGTTCCGCCCGGTGAGGATGCCCGCGAGGATCAGTGCGGTTCCGCCAAGCACCAGGACTGCCGCGGCAATCAGCAGCGACCAGGCGAACGGCCCTACGAGGTCCGACCGGACGCCTGCCTGCAGCTCGGCCGTGACCTGCGGCGCGGCGTCGGCGTTCATCACGACGACGGTCCACTCGCCCTGCTGCAGGGGCCACTCAATCTCCCGGGTCCCGGTTCCGGCGGAGGATGCCGCCCAGAAGTCCTGCTCGCCCGGAGGCGCCGGTGTGGCTGTCCCGGGCAGCTCCCGGTAGTCCGCGGCAAACGGGTCGAACCTCACGTCCTCGAGCTCCGTATGGGCCACTCCGGCGAGATACCGTTCGACGTCGGCCTCCGGCCCGATCCCGAGGAACAACTCTCCATTGGGATTGGTTCCGCGCAGCTGCACCGAGGCCACGTTGTCCTCCGCGGTGACGCCGGGGCTGACCTCGATGCTTTCGCTGGTCATTGCGTAGGAGCCGACGCTGTAGGTCTCTTCCGGAACCGAGAGGTAGCCTCCGCGCTGGGCGGCCGCGAGGAGACCGAGAGCGGCTGCACCTGCGGCGGCACAGAGCCCGGCAAGGACCAGCAGGGAGCCGATGACGATCAGGATAATTCTGCCTGGCTTCATCGCAGTGCCCTCCGCTCGTGGACCCCCTTGGATAACGCTAGAAGTTAATCATGTGGCCGGTCAGTCCATGGAAGGCTTCCTGCAGCGCCTCACTCAGCGTGGGGTGGGTATGCACGTTGCGTGCTAGCTCGTGGGCAGTCAGGTCCCATTTCTGCGCCAGCGTCAGTTCAGGCAGCAGCTCGGAGACGTCCGGTCCAATGAGATGACCGCCCAGCAGCTCCAGATGCTCCTTGTCAGCTACGAGCTTCACGAAGCCCACCGGTTCGCCCAGGCCGTGCGCCTTGCCGTTGGCAGTGAACGGGAAGGTACTGACCACCACGTCGTGCCCTTCGTCGCGGGCCTGCTGTTCGGTGAGGCCGAAGCTTGCCACCTGAGGCTGGCAGAAGGTGGCCCGCGGCATCATGCGGTAGTCACCCAGCGGCAGGGTTTCCGCCTTGCCGATGGTTTCAGCCGCCACCACCCCCATGGCTTCAGCAACGTGGGCGAGCTGCAGCTTGGCAGTAATGTCGCCGATGGCGTAAATGTGCGGGACATTGGTGCGCATGTAGTCGTCAATGCCGATGGCACCGCGTTCGGTCAGCTGCACCCCGGTCTTCTCCAGGCCGTAGCCCTCGGTGCGCGGGGCAAAGCCGATGGACATCATCACCCGGTCGGCCTCGATGCTGCCCTGCCGGCCGTCCTTGTCCGTGTAGGTCACGGTGACGGAAGACCCGTTGTCCTTGACCGTTTCCACCTTTGTGGAGGTGAGGATGGGAATACCGAGCTTCTTGTACTGCTTGGTGATTTCCTTCGAGACGTCCGCGTCCTCGTTCGGCAGTGCCCGGTCCAGGAACTCGATGATGGTCACGTCCACACCGTAGCTGCGGTGCACGTAGCCGAACTCCATGCCGATGGCACCGGCACCGACAATCACGATCTTCTTCGGCAGGTCCCGGTCCATGATCTGGGCCTCATACGTCACCACGTTCCGGCTCAGCTCGACGCCGGGCAGGAGGCGTACATAGGTACCGGTGGCGATGATCGCGTTGTCGAAGGTGAGGGTCTCGCTGCCGCCCCTGGACAGGTCCACCTCGAGCGTGTGGTCGTCGGCGAAGACGCCGTGGCCGTCGTATTCGGTGATCTTGTTTTTCTTCATCAGGAAGTGGACGCCCTTGACCCGGCCGTCAGCCACCTGGCGGCTGCGGTCAAAGGCAGCCCCGAAATCGAAGCTGACCTCGCCGGTCATTCCGAACGTCTTTGCCTGGTTGGTGAAAATCTGGGCCAGCTCCGCATTGCGCAGCAGTGCTTTGGAGGGAATGCAGCCCACGTTGAGGCAGACCCCGCCCCAGTACTTCTCCTCCACTATTGCTGTCTTCAAACCCAGCTGGGCCGCGCGGATGGCTGCCACATATCCGCCCGGTCCGGCTCCGAGGACCACGACGTCGTAATGTTCGCTCATGCTGTCCAACTCTCCTTGCCTGGGGGTGCGGGAAAATCAAAAGCCGGCTTAAGGCTCTCACGCAGCTGCCGCTGGCGGCACCCGTGCCGGGAAGGATCAGATGTAGCCCCGGTAGCCGGACCAGGCAAGCCTGCGTTCCGGGAACGGATCGGAAACGATCCGGTCCAGTTTGTCGAAGACGCGGGTATGCCGGTGGAGTCCGTCGTATGCCGGCCAGTCGCTCCCGGGGTGGGAATGCCAGGCAAGGCTCAGCAGCGACCCCTGGTACCGGCGGGACAGTGCCTTGATTTCACCGGCACCGCCCAGCAGGGTCAGCGCCCGGGCAGTCCGGGTTTCGGTATCCCCGAACATCACGGGCACGTCGAAGGAGTGGGTGGCACCGAACCCCAGGAGGTTCATCATCGGCGTCGCATAGTCGTAGCGGTACATCCAGGTGGGAGCGACCAGCGAGTGTCCTTCGGCAACCATCTGGCTCGGATACCAGAACACCAGGTCGCCGCTGATGTCCACGGACCGTTGCCGGGACGGATATCCCGGATACGCGGCCACCACGCGGTCCCTGGCCTGCGGGTCGGTACCGGCGAACATCTTCTCGATCCGGACAACGGAGGACGGCAGGATATTGGAGATCTTCGCGAAGAGGGCACCCTCCCGGGCCATGGTGCCCAGCACCAGGGGAACCGGGTTGGACTCCCCGGCAAGGAAGGCATCGACGGGATGCCGGGGCAGGAAGCCGCCGTCGATCACCGGCGAGACACTGAGTGATCCTGGCTGTTTAACCGGACCGATCTTCGTGGTCAGTTTCCGGGTCGCATTGACCAGCTTCGCCGCGGGCATGGTGGTCAATGCTTCCGCAGCATCGGCGGGCGGAACACCGAGAATCTCCAGCAGGTCCGCTGCCCACGCCGCGTGCAGGGCAGGAGAATAGGCGGCGGACGGCGCCGGACTCTGCGCATAGGCCTGGTGGAACAGGTGCCGTGCAGACGGGACGCACATCAGCGACGTGACAGCGAGACCGCCGGCGGATTCGCCGAACAGGGTGACGTTGTGCGGGTCTCCCCCAAAGGCTTCGATGTTCTGCTGCACCCATTCCAGAGCGGCCACCTGGTCCCGCAGGCCCATATTGACGTCGAACGGACGCCCGGGCGTGGAGTACGCCCGGAAGTCCATAAAGCCCAGGGCGCCGATGCGGTAGTTCAGCGAAACATAGATGACTCCGCCGTCGCGGACGAGATTGGTGCCCCGGTATGTCGGCTCGGCGGAGGATCCCGAGCTGAACGCCCCGCCGTAGAGGTAGACCAGGACCGGCAGCAACCCGTCCGGGGGTTCCAGCGGGGCAGAGACGTTGAGGGTCAGGCAATCCTCATCCATGGCAACCCTGCGCCGGGTTCCGGTGAGGCTTGGTGCCTTGGACTGCGGCGGGACCGCACCAAAGGAACCGGCGTCGCGGATACCGGTCCAACTGCCGGGGGGCCGGGGTGCCCGGAGACGAAGTCCGCCGACCGGCGGGGCCGCATAGGGAATGCCGCGCCAGGTCCGGACCCCCGAATCAATGATTCCCTGCACAAGACCATTGCCGGTTTCAACCACGAGTGACGCAACGTCGATAGCCACGATGAACTCTTTTCGGCCGGGGAAGGACTCCCCCGCGACTACCTACGATAGGCGCGCCCCAAGGCCCCCACCAGATGCGGGGCCGGTTGCCGGCGGCCCGGCTTCAAGTTTCGAGCCAGCCGCTGTGTTGCGGGAGTTGTACCTTACGCGGCGGCGACAAGCCGGCGGCGTGACCCTGCGCTGCGGCGTCCGTGAACGGCACGGCCGGCGCCACTGGTCAGCCGGCGGTGCAGAACCGCTTCCCGGAGGCACAGGCCGGCAACTGCGGCGACGTTGAGGGCAATCTTTGTGCCGGTTGACCAATCGGTTCCCACACACAGCATCCAGACCAGGATCAGGACCGGCAGGTCCGCGGACCTCAGCGCCTTCACTTGGCGGTTCCGATGCGCCCGAACAGGCGGAAAGCGGTGCGCGCATGCGGCACCGGTGTTGCTCCGCGGCCACGGCGGCCGCCGTGTGCAGAGGCTGCGCTGCAGCCGAGGTTTCCAATCCATGGAGCCATGAGGACACTTCTTCCGTGAAATCGTCCGAGACCTGCGTTCCGCACCTCCCAAGGATGCGGTACTGGGTACTTTTGTATCACATCCGGCGCGAAACAGGTGTGTCGGAGCCGGCCTTTGTCCGGGAAGCAGGCGTACCCTACCCCGCCTCGACCCTCCCGCCGGCCACTTTCCACCGGGTGTCGAGCCGTACGTTTTCCAGCAGGCGCCGGTCATGCGATACCAGCAGCAGGGCTCCTTCGTAGCTTTCCAACGCCTCCTCAAGCTGCTCGATGGCGGGCAGGTCCAAGTGGTTGGTGGGCTCGTCGAGGACCAGGAGGTTCACTCCCCGGGCCTTCAGCAGTGCCAGCGAAGCGCGGGTACGCTCCCCGGGAGACAGCGCATCGACACGGCTTCCAACCTGGTCGGCCTTGAGCCCGAACTTGGCCAGCAGGGTGCGGACCTCCGCGGACGAGAGGTCCGGAACGGCCGCCTCAAAGGCGTCCCCCAGCGGCAAATGGGCCGGGAGCTGGCCGCGGCCCTGGTCGATTTCCCCCACGGCCACAGAGGCGCCCAGGGAGGCGGTGCCGGCGTCGGGCACCTCACGCCCGAGCAGCAGCCGCAGCAGCGTGGACTTGCCGGCGCCGTTGGGGCCGGTGATGCCGATCCGTTCCCCGGCGTTCACCTGGACCGACACGGGTCCCAGCGTAAAACCGCCCTTGGTGAGGACGGCGTCGTTCAGGGTGGACACCACTGAACTGGACCGGGGTGCGGATCCGATGCTCAGCTGCAGCTGCCACTCCTTGCGTGGTTCCTCCACCTCGTCCAGGCGGGCGATGCGTGATTCCATCTGGCGGACTTTCCGCGCCTGCTTTTCCGAAGACTCGGTGCTGGCCTTGCGCCGGATCTTGTCGTTGTCAGGATTCTTCTTCATGGCGTTGCGCACGCCCTGCGAACTCCATTCCCGGGTGGTCCGGGCACGGGAGACCAGATCCGCCTTCTTGTCCGCGAACTCGTCGTAAGCCTCCCGGGCATGCCGGCGGGCGACGGCGCGTTCCTCCAGATACGCCTCGTATCCGCCGTCGTAAACCGCCACGCTGTTCTGCGCCAGGTCCAGTTCCACCACGGTGGTCACGCAGCGGGCGAGGAATTCGCGGTCGTGGGACACCAGCACAACGCCGCCGCGCAGCCCGCGGACAAACTGTTCCAGGCGAGCCAGGCCGTCCAGGTCGAGGTCATTGGTGGGTTCGTCGAGCAGCACAATATCGAAGCGGCTCAGCAGCAGGGCGGCCAGCGCCACCCGGGCCGCCTGCCCGCCGGAGAGCCCCACCATCTCCATATCCATGCCAAGCTGCAGTCCGAGGTCCGCCAGCACGGCTGGAGCCCGGTCCTCGAGGTCGGCCGCACCGGAGGCAAGCCACCGGTCCAGTGCGGCAGCATAGGTGTCATCCGCTCCGGGAAGTCCGGAGCCCAGGGCTTCCGCCGCTGCTTCCATAGCCTCCGTGGCTGCCGCGGAACCGGTGCGCCGGGCCAGGTATCCGCCCACCGTCTCGCCGGCCAGCCGTTCGTGTTCCTGCGGCAGCCAGCCCACAAAGGCATCGGCCGGGGAAGTGCTGACCGTTCCGGCCTGCGGCTCCGCAGCTCCGGCAAGCAGCCGCAGCAGTGTCGATTTTCCGGCACCGTTGGCTCCCACCACGCCCACGACGTCGCCGGGCGCGACGGTCAGCGACAAATGTTCAAAGAGGGTGCGGTGCGCATGGCCGCCGGAGAGGTCCCGGGCGACGAGGGTTGCAGTCATTCCTCCATTCTATTTTGTGCCCGCCCCTGTTTTGGCCCGGCGGCCGGGCGGTAAGGTGGCATCCCCGCCGCACCAAAGGACGATCATGACCTCCATGCATCCCTCCGGCCCCGGAGCCCTCCGGCTGGTCTTTCCGCAGTGGCAGGGTGCTGCCGGCGCCGGCACCGTGGGTTCCCTGCCTGCCGGGCAGCCACACCAGACCCAGCTCTCCTACCATCTCGGTCCGGCCCTGCTCGAGCTGCTCTCCCCCGGACACGACGGGCCCACCGCCTATGTTCCGGTCAGCACCGACACCGAGTCCGTGGAGACGGTGAACGGCATATACGCCCGGGACGCGGTGCTGCGCCAGCTTCGGGCGGGTGTCCGCCTGGTGCAGGAGGCGGATCCCGAATCCGTAGTCACCTTCGGCGGGGAATGTTCTGTAAGCGTGGCGCCGTTCAGCTATCTCGCGGCCCGGTACGGTGCGGATCTGGCGGTGTTGTGGGTGGACGCGCATCCGGACACCGGTCTTCCCGGGGACAGCTACACAGGGTTCCGGTCCATGTCGCTGGCCACCCTTGCCGGCGAGGGGGACGCGGAGTTCCTGGCCGCACTGCCTGCCGTGGTGCCGCCCGCGAACATCCTCCACGTGGGCCTGCAGGACTGGCAGGACCCGGGCATCGCGACCAAGCGGCGGCTGGGCATTGCCAGTGTGGGCATTACCGACACCCCGGAGGATACCCGCCGGATCCTGGACTGGCTGGCCCTGACCGGTGCCAGCAAACTGGCCGTGCACGTGGACCTGGATGTGCTGGACCGCCGGGACTTCACCGGGGCGACGGGCAACGGAACGCGCGGTGTACGGGTTCCGGACCTGCTGCGGATCATCGACGCCGTGGGGGAAGCCGGGGAAATAGTGGGACTCTCCCTAGCCCAGCACGCGCCGTTGGAACTCCTGCGCCTGGGCGGACTGCTGCGGGACCTGCCGGTCTGAGGCGGCATGCCTCGGCTTCAGCGGTAACCGCGGTACCCGTTCCACGCCTGCCGCCGGATCCGGTGCGGATCCTGGACCACCCGGTCGGTGCTGTCGAAGATCTTGGTGGTCCGGGTCCCGGTATCGTAGGCCGGCCACAGGCCCGGCGATCCCGTACGGGCGAAGCGCAGCAGCGCCCCGCTGAAACGGTGTCCAAGTGAAACCGCCGTACGCTTCCCGCCCAGCAGGGTCTGGAACCTGCCCAGGCTGGTTTCGAAGTTTCCGAATGCCGCCGGGATGTCCATGCCGTGGGTGGCGCCAAGCCCCAGCAGGTTCGCGGACCGGGCAGCGTAGTCGAACCGGTAGGACCATGTGGGTGCATAGGCGGAGTGCGCCTCTGCAACCTGGACACTGGGCAGCCAGAAGACCACGTCGCCGCCAACGTCGACGGCAGCGCGTTTGGACGGGTAGCCGGGGTAGGCGGCAAGGACCTGGTCCTTCAGCCCGGGTTCGGTGCGGGAAAACATCCGGTCGATCCGCTCCTGGGTAGTGGGGAGGATATCCAGCATCCGGTCGAACAGGGCACCCTCGCGGTGGGTGGTGCCGATGACCAGCGGAATCCGGTGGGCCCTGCCGGCCCGGAAGGCATCGATGGGGTGCTGCGGCAGGAAATCGCCGTCGACCACCGGAGCTACTGCCCGGGCGCCCGGCTCGGTCTCAGGGGCGATTTTCCGCGTCAGCCGGTTGACGGCCTCCACCAGGCGCCGCGGCGGCAGGGTGGACAGTGCCTCCCCCGCCCCGGCTTCCGGAACGCCCAGCAGCTCCATCAGGGTGGCGGCCCATTTCTCCGGCAGCTCCGGACCATAGGCGGTGGCCGGTGCCGAGCTTTGCACGAAGGCCTTGTGGAACAGACCCTCCGCAGCGGGAACACACATCAGCGCAGTGATCGACATGGCTCCGGCTGACTCACCGAACACGGTGACGTTGCCCGGGTCCCCGCCGAAACGGGCGATATTACGCTGGACCCACCGCAGGGCGGCCACCTGGTCCGCCAACCCGGTATTGACATCGAAAGGCCGTTCCGGGGTGGAGTACCGGCGGAAATCCATGAAGCCCAGGGCACCCAGCCGGTAGTTCATGCAGACGTAGACCACGTCCCCGCGCTCCACGAGGCCCCGGCCGTTATAGGCGGAGGAGGAAGCGGCCCCGGTGGTGAAGCCGCCGCCGTAGAAATACACCAGGACGGGCCGCGGCGGGGCCTTCTCCAGCGGCGCAGTGACGTTGATGGTCAGGCAGTCCTCGTCCATGGGCGCTTTCCGCCCCGCACCAACGGATGGGAGAGCGCCTTCCTGCGGAGGAACCGGACCGTATCGGCTGGCATCCCGCTCGTCCGTCCAGGGATGCACTGGCTGCGGCAGCCGAAGCCTCAGCGCGCCGGTGGGTGGGGCAGCGTAGGGGATGCCGCGCCAGGCCCGTACCCCGTCCACAACTATCCCCCGCACCGGGCCGTCCGTTGTCTCCACCACGAGGTCCGGCTGAACCGTAGATGCTGCCACAGTGTTCCTTCCCAGGAGGGTTTTGCGCGCCCAGCGCGATCATAAGCACGCCCCGGATGCCGCCGCCATAGTCCGGGCCGCTATTGGCCTGCAACCGCTAAGCCGTCGGCGGACGAGTAGGCCGGAACAGGGCAAACATTCGACAGCATGCTTATGGTGGAAGGACAGTCATCAACGTAAGGAGTGTCGTATGTCCCGCATCGCCATCATCGGAGGACACGGAAAAGTCGCGCAGCACCTGGCACGCCGGCTGACCGGCAACGGCCACAGCGTCACCTCGCTCTTCCGCAACCCCGACCACGCAGCCGAAGTTGAACAGACCGGTGCAGAAGCGGTCGTCGCCGACGTCGAAAACCTCTCCACCGAACAGATCACCGAACTGCTCCGCGGCCACGACGCCGTCGTCTGGAGCGCCGGGGCGGGAGGCGGCACACCCGAGCGCACCTTTGCCGTGGACCGTGACGCCGCCATCCGCTCCATGGACGCCGCCGAAGCAGCCGGCGCGGGCCGCTACGTGATGGTCTCCTACTTCGGTGCCGGTAAGGATCATGGTGTCCCCGAAGACGACGGCTTCTTTGCCTACGCCGAGGCCAAGGCCGACGCCGATGAGCACCTCCGTGCCAGCGGCCTGGACTGGACGATCCTCGGTCCCAGTGCCCTGACCCTTGATCCCGGCACGGGCCGGATTGAAACCGGCGACGGTGTGGAAGGCGGATCCGTTTCGCGCGAGGACGTTGCCCATGTGGCCGCCGAAGTACTCGGGCGTCCCAACACCATCCGCAAGACCATTGAATTCAACAACGGTCCGACGCCGGTCGCCGAGGCCCTGGATTCGCTGGCCTAGGCACCCGCCCGGAGCCGGCAACGCACCGGCAGGTATCCCGTGTCCCCCACCATGACAAGCAAAGGAATCCAATGACCCAGCCGGAACAGCAGCAGGAAGTCCCCGGAACCCAGGCAGCCATGACACCGGTTCCCGACTGCGGCGAAGAGACCTACCGCGGCAGTGGCAAGCTCCAGGGCAAGACCGCGGTAATCACCGGCGGTGACAGCGGCATCGGGCGCGCCGTAGCCATTGCCTACGCGAGGGAAGGCGCCGACGTCGTAATCTCCTACCTGAGTGAGGACGGGGACGCGCGTGACACGGCACGCCTGGTGGAAGATGCCGGCCGCAAAGCCGTCCTGGTCCGGGGCGACCTGGACACCGCCGGGCAGTGCCGGAAGGTCATCAGCACCGCCGTCGAAGAGTTCGGCAAGGTGGACATCCTGATCCACAACGCCGCATTCCAGATGGACCGCGAAACGATCGAGGAGATCCCGGACGAGGAGTGGGAGTACACCTTCAAGGTGAACATCAACGCAATGTTCTTCCTGGTGAAGGCCGCACTGCCGCACATGGCGTCCGGTTCCTCGATCATCGGCACCTCATCGGTGAACTCGGACATGCCGGTTCCCACCCTTGCGCCGTACTCGGCAACGAAGTCCGCCATCGCGAACTTCTCCGCCAGCCTGTCCCAGCTGCTGGGCGAGCGTGGTATCCGGGTCAACAGCGTTGCTCCCGGACCCATCTGGACACCGCTGATCCCGGCCACCATGCCTGCGGACAAGGTGGCTTCGTTCGGCACCGACACCCCGCTGGGCCGGCCGGGCCAGCCCGCCGAACTGGCACCGGCCTACGTACTGCTGGCCTCGGATGACGGCAGCTACATTTCCGGAGCCCGGATTGCCGTGACCGGCGGCAACCCGATTCTCTAACCCGGGTCCGTGACATGCCAACGGCAGCCGCACCTGCGGCTGCCGTTGGCTTTTCGTGCTTGCTCGGGGTTGGGCAAGGCTAGCCCGTGATTTTGTACTTTTCGCGGTCAGCGGCGTCCAGGACCTGCTGCTCTTCAACGGTCATGGCAGTGCCGCCGCGGCTGCGCGGCATCCACCAGGCACCCGGCTCCGGGGTGACCGGGTAGGTGTCGATGCAGTAGTCGATTCCCTCCTGCAGTTCCTCCTGCAGGCGCCGGGTCTCTTCCACCACGTCCGCATCTGCGTCCACCCGGATCATTTCCCCTACGTGCACACGCACCGGGTTTTTCCAGGCGGCCTTGACGCTCAGGCCGTGCCCGCGGGTGAGCATGCGGTGGCCGCCCCAGACAGATACCGGGATGATCGGCACGCCAGCCTCTGCCGCCATGCGCACCGCGCCGGTCTTCAACTGCCGGACGGTGAAGCTCCGGCTGACGCCTGCCTCGGGCAGGACAGCCAGGTAATCGCCCCCACGCAGTTTCTCCACTGACTCCTTGTAGGCGGCTGCTCCATCGGCACGGTCCACGACGATGTGCTCGCACCAGTCGCAGACGGCCTTCACGAAGGTTTTCTTAGTGGCCTTCTTCGTCACCAGGAAGCGCATGTGGACCTTCAGCCTGCGCCACATCAGGAGCTCGGCGAACGCGAAGTCCAGGTAGCCGAAGTGCGTGATGGCAACCACTGCGCCCTTGCCGGGAACCACGGTGCGGTTGAGGCCGCGGATCTCTTCGTCCGCCGGGAGGTTCCCGAGGCCGGAGGGAATCACGGGAACGCGGAAGAGGGCCCGTGCAGTGAGGCCCGTAAATACGATTCCTCGGTACACGAATTTGTTAGGGGAACGCTTTGCGGGCAACGTCGGCTCCTGAGTTTTGGGGGGATTCGGGGCAGGCAGGGAAATTCTACCGCGGCTGCGCCCGGGCATAGGACGCACCGCTGCACCATGGAGTGACTTGGCCCGTCCGGGCACCCGGAGCGGCGGGAACAGCAGACGCCGCCCGTTTTGACGGCTATCTTTTGAGCCATGGTGATGCGCGGCAGGTTTGCGGGCAGGGGGTCTCCCGGCAGGCTGCCTGCCGGACCGGTGCCGGCAGCGGACTCCGCCGTGGACCCCGCCGCCGCCCGCGATGCGGAACTGGGCGACGTCGACTGGTCCACACTCCCTGCCGGGTCCGTCCGGAAGTGGTTCCAGGCGCCCAGCGGTCCCCTCGCTGCCGTGGGCATGGGAGACCCCGGCAACCCTGCGGTGGTGCTTGTGCCGGGAGCCATGGGATCGAAGGAGGATTTTTCGCTGATGCTGCCGGAACTCGCGGCGGCAGGGTATTTCGCCTTCAGCTTCGACCTCGCCGGCCAGTACGAATCCGCCGGCGCCGGGCCCGAAAACCTCCGGCCGCCGCGGCGCAGGTATGACTACGATCTGTTCACGGCCGATCTGGTCTCGGTACTGTCCGCGTACGGCCCGGCCCATGTGGTCGGCTACTCATTTGCCGGCGTCGTCGCCCAGCTTGCCCTGCTGGAGCGGCCGGAACTGTTCCGCAGCATCACGCTCCTGGGCTGCCCACCGCGGGGCGGGCAGAGTTTCCGCGGCGTGCGCCGGATTGGCTGGGCCGCACCTCTGGTGGGCGACCGGATCAGTGCCGACCTGATCGTCTGGGGCGTGCAGCGCAATTTCATCGGGGCCCCGCCCGGGCGGATGGGATTCGTTTCCCACCGGTTCACCCTCACACGGAAGGACGCGGTCCGCGACATGGTGGGGCTGATGCGTCATGCGCCGGACCTGCGCGCTGCACTGGGACAGGCCACCGTGCCCAAGTTCGTTGCCGTGGGTGAGCATGACGTCTGGCCGCTGCGCCTGCACCGCGAATTCGCGGACAGCATCGGGGCGGTCTTTGCCGCCTACGGCAGCGGACACAGCCCCAGCGAGGAATCCCCGTACCAGTTCACGCGTGATCTCCTGCGCCTGTACGGTTCCGCTGCCTGAAGCTGCGTTTCCGTTCCCTTCGGCGCCGGCACGGCGGCTCCTGCGCAAAGTCGATCCTGAACGTGGTGTACGCCATGGCCACCCTGCGTCCCAGCCCACGCCAGGTGTTAAAGGGCCGTGCGGATACCCCCACCCGCAGCTCGGGATCCCAGCAGACACCCATTCCGGGGCGGAGCTGGTAGCTGAGGTCCAGGTCGTCATGGACACGTGGATCCCCGCGGTGCACCCGGCCGCTGAGGCGCTTCCACATGCTGCGGTGGAGACCGAAATTGGAACCGAACAGCGGCGGGTGCCCCATCAGCAGGGTCATGGACCACCGGTAGCCGCCGATGTAGAGCGTCTCCGCTATCCACTTGATGACGGGCCCGGAGCCGTAGAACTCCCCCGGCCCGGTGACGGCCGTGTCCTCACCACAGGACTCCAGGTCCGTTTCCAGCCGCTCCAGCCAGTCCGGCGGCGGCACCGAATCGGCGTCCAGCCGGGCCAACCAGTTCCCACCGGCCTCGTCGAGACCGCGGAACGTGGCGGCGGCAACTCCCACCTCGGGCTCGTATACCCGCCGGACACCCGCCACACGGCAGACGGACGCGGTCTCGTCGGTGCTGGCGTTGTCCACTACGAGTACTTCATCGGGAACCCGGGTCTGCACTGACAGTGCCCGGAGGCAGGCGGCGAGCATCACGGCGTCGTTATGGGCGGGGATCACCACTGAAATAGTCGACATCGCGTCCTGGCTGCCGGTTGTCCGCTGCCCTCCCATCCTGCCACCGGGTGACGCCCGGGGGCCATGGGACGGGAACGGCCCGGCGTCCAACCGGCCGTCATTCGGCTTAACCCGCGGACATGCGGGGCCACATTCCTTGGGGGCCGGAAACCGCCCCGGCTAGCGTTGCTCAACTGCGGCACGTTGCCGCGGCATCTTTTCTTTTCTCTTGAGGAGCAGTATCAATGCTTATTTCAGGCCTGCTGGTCGGGCTGGCGCTGGGGTTCGTTATGCAGCGGGGCCGCTTCTGCGTCACCGGCGCCTTCAGGGATGTCTGGGTTACACGCAATACCCGCTGGCTGACCGCGTTCCTGGTAGTCGTGGCTGTGCAGAGCGTAGGGGTCTTCGCCCTGGACGCGGCCGGGGTTATTTCCCTTGAAGCCAACGCGTTCCCGTGGCTTGCCACCATCGTGGGCGGCTTCATTTTCGGCTTCGCCATTATCCTGGCCGGCGGCTGCGCCACCGGAACCTACTACCGGGCCGGCGAAGGCCTGGTCGGCAGCTGGCTCGCCCTGATTTCCTACGCATTGTTCGCGGCAATCATGAAGACCGGTCCGCTGGCCGGCTTCAACACCGCAATGCGGTCCGTCACCGTGGAGCAGAGCAACTTCTATTCGGTGCTGGGGGTTTCGCCCTGGCTGCTGGTGGCGGTCCTCGTGGCTGCCGTTGCCCTGGCCGTCCGCCACCACCTGGCCAAGCCGAAGTTCGCCATGGCGTCCCTTCCGGCGTCGAAAACCGGCCTGGCGCACCTCCTGTTCGAAAAGCCGTGGAATGCCTTCGCGACCGCCGTCGTCATCGGCCTGATTGCCATCATTGCCTGGCCGCTGAGCTGGGCCACCGGGCGTGAAGACGGCCTGGGCATCACCACGCCGTCCTCGAAGCTGGTCAGCTACCTGGTGACCGGCGATGCGGAGCTCGTGGACTGGGGCGTGTACCTGGTGATCGGCATCCTGCTCGGGTCCTTCATCGCCGCCAAGGGCAGCGGCGAATTCCGGGTCCGGGTGCCCGACGCCGCCACGGCAGTGAAGAGCCTGGGCGGCGGCGCCCTGATGGGTATCGGCGCTGCACTGGCCGGCGGCTGCACCATCGGCAACGCCATGGTGCAGACCGCCCAGTTCACCTTCCAGGGCTGGACGGCGCTGATCTTCATGATCCTCGGCACCGGCGTCGCGGCGAAGCTGACCATCATGAACCGCCGTCCGGCGGCCGCCGCGCCGCGCATCCCCGCCGGCGTCTAATCCCCTCCCCTTCCCCCCACAAAAGATAGAAAAGGAAACACACCACATGGCACAGGTCACCCTGGAAACCAACGGTTCCGTCTGCCCCTTCCCGCTCGTGGAGGCCAAGCAGGCCATGACCACGCTCACCACCGGCGATGAACTCGTGATCCACTTCGACTGCACCCAGGCGACGGATGCCATTCCGCGCTGGGCAGCGGAGAGCGGCTACCCGGTCACGGATTTCTCCAAGCGCGGTCCGGCGGAGTGGTCGATCACGGTGCAGAAGGCCTGACACAGCTGTAACCGCCGCACCGCCGCAACCCGGCCTAGTCCTTGCGGCGGGCCCGGCTGGGCTGGACGCGGGGCGGCTCCCCCGGCATTTTCGGGTAGTCCGGCGGGAAGGGCAGCTCGCCGAGGCCGCTGGCCAGGTCCCGTTCCCACCAGCCGAGCAGGACGTCGATGGATCCCGGCGCGGCGGACATGTCCGCCCACGGGTCCCCCACAGTGCGCAGCCGTTCCGGGACGGTGGCAATGGTGAAGTCGGCCGGGTGCACCCGTTCCAGTTCCTCCCAGGTGATGGGACAGGAAACGGGTGCATCCGGCAACGCCCGCGGGCTGTACGCGCCGGCCATGGTGCGGTCCCGGTTGGCCTGGTTGAAGTCCACGAACACCCGGGTGCCGCGTTCCTCCTTCCACCAGGCAGTGGTGACCTTGTCCGGCATCCGGCGTTCCACTTCCCGGGCCGCGGCAATCACCGCATGCCGGACATCCAGGAACTCGTACTCCGGCCGGATCGGCGCAAAGAGGTGGATGCCCCGGTTCCCCGATGTTTTGATGAAGGCGTCCAGTCCTGCCTCCGCCAGAATGGACCGCAGCTCCTGGGCCGGCCGGACGGCATCGTCAAAATCCGTTCCCGGCTGCGGATCCAGGTCGATGCGCAGCTGGTCAGGGTTGTCGGTGTCTTCGGCCCGGGACGGCCACGGATGGAACACCACCGTGTTCATCTGGGCCGCCCACACCGCCGCGGCTGGCTCATCCAGCACCACCTGCGGATGGGACCGGGCGCTGGGATATTTCACGGTGACTGAGCGCATCCAGTCCGGCATGCCGCGCGGAGGGTTCTTGGAAAAGAAGACCTCCCCGCCGACGCCTTCGGGGAAGCGCTCCAGTGAGACCGGGCGGCCGCCGTTGGCGCGGATGAAAGCCTCACCGACTTCGGCGAGGTAGCGGGCCAGATCCAGTTTGGTGATTCCCGGTTCCGGCCAAATCACCCGGCCGGGGCTGGAGATGCGCACCTGCCGCTCTCCCTCCGGGCCGGGGACGGTCAGGGTGGTTTCCTCGCGTGCCATGGGTCTGCTTTCCCTCAACGGTGACGTGTGGGAAAGAGGCTACCGTGTCAGGCCGCGGGAACGCCTGCGGCCGGTTCCACCGCTGCACCGGGCCGGTAGTTTTTCCGGCCGTGCACCAGGTGATAGAGCCCGGTGGAAGCCAGTAGGACGGCGGCCAGCACCCAGTACATGCCGTGGAATCCGGTCAGCGGCAGGAGCAACCCCAGCAGGAGCGGGCCGAGCCCGACACCGGCGTCCATCAGGATGAAGAAGGTGGACGTTGCCAGGCCGATCCGGGTCGGCGCTGCCATCGTGACGGCGATGGCCTGGGCACACGGCATCAGAGCGCCGAAGCCGAAGCCCACAAACACACCGGCCAGGGCCAGCACCGTGTCGTTGGGTGCATAGGCGAGCAGAGCCATCCCGGCGGCGAAGGACACGAGGGTCGGGTACACCACGGCGTTGTCGCCGTGCCGGTCCTGGAGGCGTCCCACAAACAGACGGGAGACCAGCACAACGACGGCGTAAACCACGAAGAACAGGCTGGCACCCAGCACCAGCCCCTCGCTCTGCGCATAGGAGTTGAGGAAGGAAAGGATGCCCGCGTAGGCGGCACCGGCAATGAACATGACCGAGGCAATGGCCAGCGCGGCCGGGTCAATGATGTCCGTCAGGTGCATCCGCCACTTGGTCTTTTGCTCCTCGGGTGTGGGCGTGCGCTCGGGCAGGCGGAGCACCAGGGACAGGACCAGTGCGACGGCGGCGCAGCCGGCGGCGAACAGGAACAGGGCGCGGTAGCTCACGGAGTCCACCAGCATCACGGCCAGGAACGGCCCCACGGCGGTTGCCAAGGTAGTCGAGATCCCGAAATAACCGGTGCCTTCCCCGCGCCGGTTCGCGGGAATAAGTCCCATGACGGAGGCGGACAGGCTCGTGCTGGCCGCACCAAACGCGGCACCGTGCAGGATCCGGACCGTCAGCAGCAGGGCCAGGTTCGAGGCCGGGACGTACAGCAGCGACGCCACGACGAACACCGCGAGGCTGGCCACCAGCAGGCGGCGGCGGCCGACGAAGTCCAGGAACTTGCCGGCAAACACCCGAGCCACCAGGGCGCCGAGGACGAAGGATCCGGACGCGAATCCGGCGGCTCCGTCAGAGGCGGAGAATTCCTTCACTGTGTAGAGCGCCATGGTGGTCATCAGCAGATAAAAGACCATCGAAATAAAGAGGTTGGTGATGATCGCCAGGACAAATCCCTTGGACCATAACTTCTGACCGCTGCCAGCCACTGCGTACTCCTGTTGCTCGGAACCCCGCCTCCAAGATTGGAAGGCTGCCTAACAACCTTACGCGCTTCCGCCCCCCACGGAAAATCGGATCCGGCCCAGACGAGGCCGGTCCGGAAAGCCCCGTGACCCACGGTGAAACAGTGCCCGGAGTGGCCTGCGAGGCGAAAAAGTGCTAGCACACCGCGGCCCCGCACACACCCCCGCGAGAAGCTGATCACACAATGGTTATCCAACCGTAACTATCTTGTACGGTTATTCCCATGCCGCTTTCTGATGCGGCTCCCCCGGGCTTGTTACCTAGCTCTGCCGCTGGTCCGGGGTCCACAGAACGCACCACCACGGCAGGGGCGGGGGAACCATTTACGGGTTCCTTGTGAACCCTTGGGGTTAAGCCGACCGGATGATCCGGCGGCCGGGTGACTCCCATCCGAATCCGACAGCTCACCTCGCAGGTATCGGGAGAGGTTATTCAAATGACTTTCAACAAGACTCAGGGCCGTCACCGCGCCGAGAACACCAGCGCACGGACCACCATCGCACAGGCCGTTGCAGGCCGCGGCCGCACCTTCGGCAGCACCGCTGCTGTAGTTGTCGCCGGCTCCGGCATCATGCTGGGCATGGCCGCACCGGCTTCCGCCGGCGTTGTCGCCAACGACACCTACACCCCGGTGCAGGCCGCACCGGTTGCAGCAGCCCCGGTTGCCGCAGCTCCGGTTGCAGCAGCTCCGGTTGCAGCTCCGGCCGCCGCTGCCGCCACCCACACCGTGGTCTCCGGTGACACGCTGGGCCAGATCTCCGCCGCTTACGGCGTAGGCCTGGATACCGTTCTTTCCCTGAACGGCCTCTCCCTGGCGTCCGTTATCTACCCGGGCGACGTTGTAACCCTGGCCGGCGAAGCCGCTCCGGCCGCCGCTGCTGCCCCCGTTGCCGCTGCCGCCCCCGCTGCAGCCTACGCACCGGCCGCAGCCGCACCGGCAGCATCCGCTGCCAACACCGGCGTTATCAGCACGCAGTCCGCTTCGATTACCCCGGCAGCCAGTGGCACCAACGCCATCATGCTCGCCTCGGCGCAGTCGCAGCTGGGCGCAGCCCAGGACTGCACCGTACTGGTTGAGGTTGCCCTGCGCGCAGCCGGCCACTCCGTGGGTGACCTCGGTCCGGCACAGCTGGCAGCATACGGCACCCAGGTCTCCACCCCGGAGCCCGGTGACATCGCCTACTACGCCGACGGCGGCATGGGCCTGGCCCACATTGCCATCTACATCGGCAACGGCCAGGCCATCCACAGCGGCTGGAACGGCAGCGAGACCGTCGTTCAGTCCGCGAACGTCGGCTCCGGCCCCGTGTTCTACCGTGTTGCGTAAGGCTTCCTAGCCCCAACGCATCCCACAGTGAGCGTCCGTCCCCTACCGGGGCCGGGCGCTCACTGCTTTAAGCCGGACCGGCCTGCGGTTCTGGCACCAGGCACATCACGGCACGTCCGGCACATCAGGCACGTCAGGCACGTCACGGCACAAACCGGTACCCCATGCCGTGCTCGGTGAGCAGGTGCACCGGTGCGGCCGGGTCGCTCTCCAGTTTGCGCCGAAGCTGCCCGATGTAGAGGCGCAGATACCCGGAGTCGGTCGTGCCTGGCCCCCAGACGTTGGTCAGCAGCGTCTGCTGGGTCACCAGCATCCCCGGATGGGCCAGCAGCTCGGACAGGAACCGCCATTCCGTCGGGGTCAAGCGGATATCAGAGCCGTCGTCGACCCGCGCAATGCGGTGCCCGGCAAGGTCCACGCGCACCGGGCCGAAGGTGATTTCGCTTGGCCCCGCTGCCGCCGGTGAGCGGCGGGACAGCGCCCTGATCCGGGCCAGCAGTTCCTCCGTCGAGAAGGGCTTGGTGACGTAGTCGTCCGCGCCAAGATCGAGTGCGCGCACCTTGTCCGCCGGATCGATCCGGCCCGACACCACCAGGATGGGAACCGCGCTCCAGCCGCGGACGGCCTCAATGACATCCATCCCGCTCAGCCCGGGCATACCCAGGTCCAGGACCAGCAGGTCCGGATGGGTGTCCACGGCCTTGCGGATGGCTGCGCTGCCGCTCTCCGCCGTCACCACCTCATACCCGTAGGCGCTCAGGGTGATCCGCAGCGCACGCAGGATCTGCACGTCGTCGTCGGCGATCAGGATCTTCATCCGGCCACCGCCGGGGACCGCTGTCCGCCCGCGGGAACACGGCGGTTGGCGGCCGGCAGCGAGAGGACCATGGTCAGTCCGCCGCCGGGTGTGTCTTCGGTATCCAGTGTTCCGCCCATTCCTTCCGTGAATCCCTTGGCCAAGGCCAGGCCCAGACCCAGCCCGGTTGAGTTGTCGGTATCCCCCAGCCGCTGGAAGGGGACGAAAATCTCTCCCCGCCGCTGCTCCGGAACGCCGGGTCCCGAGTCTATGACGCGGATCTCCACCCGTCCGGCAAACTCGCTGACGCTCAAGACGGATTTCGTTCCGGGCGGGCTGAAGCGCACCGCGTTGGCCAGCAGGTTGACCAGTACGCGCTGCAGCAGCACCGGATCAGCCAGAACCACCCGGGGCGACGTGGGAATTTCCAGTTCCACTTCCGCCGGTCCAAGTTCCAGTTCCTCCAGTGCGGGCAGGACAGCATCGGCAACGTTCAGCGGCTCGAGGCTCACCCCCACGACACCGGCCTGGAGCCTGCTGACATCCAGCAGGCTGGTGACCAGGCCGGAAAGGGAAGCCAGCGATTCCTCGGCCGTGGCCAGCAGTTCGCTGCGGTCCTTTTCGGACCATGTGACGTCCGTTGCCCGCAGCCCGGTGACGGCGGCGGTTGCGGCGGTCAGCGGCCGGCGGAGGTCATGCCCGACGGCGGCCAGCAGGGCCGTGCGGACCTTGTCCGCCTCGGCCAGGGAACCGAGTCCCCTGGCGGTTTCGGTCAGGTCCCGGTGCTCCAGGGCTGCCTCCAGCTGGGCGGTGATGACGGCCAGCAGGCGCCGGTCGGAGGCAGCCAGTTCCCGCCCCCACAGTTCCAGGAAACACTGCTCCCCCACGGGCAGGCGGGTGAAGGCCGGGTCTTCGGGAGAGACCTCCGCAGGCCACTCGCCTTCGGAATACAGGTCCTTGCCGTCGCACCGCATGCGGGCGGCACTGACGTTGAAGGCCTCGCGCGTCCGCCCCACCAGGGCGGCCAGGGCATCTTCGCCGCGGAGCACGCTGCCGGCCACCGATGCCAGCAGTTCGGATTCCGACGCCGACCGGCGGGCGGTGCGGGCGCGCCGGGCGGCGGCATCAACAACGTAACTGACAAGCATCGCGTTGACCACGTAGAGGCTCAGCGCCAGCATGTGCGACGGCGTGGCCACCGTCACCGTGTAGAGCGGCTGGATGAAGAAGAAGTCCAGGGTCAGGCCGGAGAGCAGGGCCGCGAACAATGCCGGCCAGATGCCGCCGACCAGTGCCACCAGGATGACCAGCAGCTGGTAGCTCAGCACGTCGCCGGTGATGGTTTCCGCGCTGCGGGCCGAAACCAGCGCCGCAGTGAGCAGCGGACCGCCCACCAGGGCGAAGGCAAAACCCAGCACCCGCCGGCGCACCGAGAGTGCGCTGCCGAAATGCGGGAGTACCAGGGTCCGGGCGGCAGCGGAGTGCGAGACCATATGCACGTCGATGTCCCCGGACTCCCGGATGACGGTGGCACCGATGCCCTGGCCCGAGAACAGGGCGGCGATCCGGGGGCGTCGGCTGACTCCCACCACCAGCTGGGTGGCATTCACTCCGCGGGCAAACTCCACCAGTGCCTGCGGCACGTCGTTGCCCACCACCTGATGGAAGGTGCCGCCGAGTTTCTCCACCAGGATCCGCTGCGCGGCCAGTTCCCCCGGCTCGGGTCCGCGCAGCCCGTCGGCTCCGGACACATGGACGGCCAGGAGCTTGCCGCCCGCGGACCGGGCGGCGATCCGCGCTCCGCGGCGCAGCAGCGTCCGGCCCTCGGGACCGCCGGTGAGCGCCACGACCACGCGCTCCCGGGCCTCCCACTTACTGCTGATGCCATGCTCGGCGCGGTAGCGGTTCAGGGCCGAGTCCACCTCGTCGGCGAGCCAGAGCAGCGCGAGTTCGCGCAGGGCGGTCAGGTTGCCCAGCCGGAAGTAGTTGGACAGGGCGGCGTCCACCCGTTCGGCGGGGTAGATCACCCCGTCGGCCAGGCGTCCGCGCAGGGACTGCGGCGTGAGGTCCACCAGCTCCACCTGTTCGGCCCCGCGCAGGACGGCGTCCGGCACGGTTTCGGCCTGCAGGGTGCCTGTGATCTGCTCGATCACGTCATTGAGTGAGTCGATGTGCTGGATGTTCACGGTGGACAGGACGTTGATCCCGGCGTCGAGCAGGGCCTGCACGTCCTGCCACCGTTTTTCGTGTTTGAGTCCCGGCACGTTGGTATGGGCGAGCTCGTCCACCAGCGCGTATTCGGGCGCCCGGGCCAGCACCGCGTTCAGATCAAGTTCCTGGAGTTCCAGCCCGCGGTGCTGCAGGGTGGTGCGCGGGACGGTCTCCAGGCCATCGGCCATGGCGGCCGTCCCGGCTCGCCCGTGGGTTTCCACCAGTGCGACGACGACGTCGGATCCTTCATCCCGGAGGCGGCGTCCCTCTTCGAGCATGGCGTAGGTCTTGCCTACACCGGGCGCCGCTCCCAGGAATACCCTCAGTTGTCCTCGCGTCATGGACTAAGTGTCCAGCTCGGCCAGCGAAATGTTCAAAAGCAACACGTTGACGGTGCTGTTCCCCAGGATTCCCGCCGACGGCGCCTGCGTGGCGTCGTCGACCAGGGCAGAAACCTGCGCCGGGTCCAGGCCGCGTTCGGTGGCCACCCGGTTCACCTGCAGCCGGGCATATTCCGGGCTGATGTGCGGGTCCAGTCCCGACCCCGAGGTGGTCACGGCGTCGGCCGGAACATCCTCCGGAGCCACGCCTTCCAGCTCACCCACGGCTGCCCGGCGCTCCGCTATGGCGGCGGCCAGGTCCTCATTCAACGGACCCAGGTTGGAACCGCTGGATGCTCCGCCGTCGTAGCCGTCACCGGCCGCGGACGGGCGGGACTGGAACCACTGCGGCAGGGGCGCGCCGTCGGCGTCCGTGAAGGACTGCCCGATGAGCTTGGAGCCGACCTCGGTTCCGCCGCTGCTGACCATGGAGCCGTTGGCACGGCCGTGCAGTGCTGCCTGGCCGATTCCGGCCACTGCCAGCGGATACACCACGCCCAGGAGGAGCGTGAGCACCGCCAGGGCCCGGATCGAGACACCAAGTTGGCGCATGCTGCTGCGGACGGGGTTCATTTCCTGCTCCTAGTGCTGGGGATGCTGCGTTCGATGAGGTTGAGGATCCGGATAGTGGCCGCCATGTCAGAACCCCGGAATAAGGCTGATCAGCAGGTCGATGAGCTTGATGCCGATGAACGGTGCAATCACACCGCCCACGCCGTAGATCAGCAGGTTCCGGCTGAGCACCGACGACGAGCCGGCGGCACGGTACTTCACGCCGCGCAGGGCCAGCGGAATCAGCACCACGATGATCAACGCGTTGAAGATCACCGCAGAGAGGATGGCCGACGCCGGCGAATGCAGCTGCATCAGGTTCAGTGCCGCCAGGCCCGGGAAGACGCCCACGAACATGGCCGGGATGATCGCGAAGTACTTGGCGATGTCATTGGCAATCGAGAACGTGGTCAGCGCACCGCGGGTGATGAGCAGCTGCTTGCCGATGCCGACAATGTCGATCAGCTTGGTGGGATCCGAATCCAGGTCCACCATGTTGCCGGCTTCCTTGGCCGCGGAGGTTCCCGTGTTCATGGCCACGCCGACGTCGGCCTGGGCCAGCGCCGGGGCATCGTTCGTTCCGTCGCCGGTCATGGCCACCAGATGTCCGCCGGCCTGTTCGCGGCGGATCAGGGCCATCTTGTCCTCCGGCGTGGCTTCGGCCAGGAAGTCGTCCACGCCTGCTTCGGCCGCGATGGCCTTGGCGGTGTAGGGGTTGTCGCCGGTGATCATGACAGTACGGATGCCCATGGCGCGCAGCTGCGTGAAGCGCTCCTTCAGCCCCTCCTTGACCACGTCCTTGAGGTGGATGACCCCCAGGACCCGGGTGCCGCCGTCGGCGTCGCGGACCGCCACCAGCAGCGGGGTGCCGCCGCCGGTGGAGATTTTCTTCACCTGTTCCTCGACGGCGATCAGGACGTCGACGTCGATGCCGCCGGCTTCGGCGGTCCAGTCCAGGATGGCTGCTGAAGCTCCCTTGCGGATCTTCGCCCCGTCCGGGAAGTCCATACCGCTCATCCGGGTCTGCGCCGTAAAGGGCACGCTGACCGAGCCGGCCGGGGGCTCCGGGCGGCAGCCCTCCGAAGCGGCCAGGTCCACGATGGACTTGCCCTCCGGAGTGGGGTCCCCGAAGGAGGACAGGACGGCAGCATCAATCAGGTCAGTGCTTTCCGTGCCGTTGATCGGGATGAATCCGGCGGCCTGGCGGTTGCCGTACGTGATGGTGCCCGTCTTATCCAGCAGCAGCGTGGTGACGTCGCCGGCGGCCTCGACGGCACGGCCGGACATGGCCAGCACGTTGCGCTGGACCAACCGGTCCATGCCGGCGATGCCGATAGCGGACAGCAACGCACCGATGGTCGTCGGGATCAGGCAGACCAGCAGTGCCACCAGGACGGGGATGCTCACGGTGGCGGACGAGTAGCTGGCCAGCGGGTTCAGGGTCAGCACCACCACCACGAAGATCAGCGAGAGGGTGGCCAGCAGGATGTTCAGCGCGATCTCGTTGGGGGTCTTCTGCCGGGCGGCGCCTTCAACGAGCCGGATCATCCGGTCCACGAAGGTTTCACCCGGTTTGCTGGTGATCCGGACGACGATCCGGTCCGAAAGGACACGGGTGCCGCCGGTGACGGCCGACCGGTCGCCGCCGGATTCGCGGACCACCGGGGCGGATTCGCCGGTGATCGCTGATTCGTCGACCGACGCAATGCCGTCGATGATGTCGCCGTCACCGGGAATGATCTGTCCGGCCTCAACCACCACGACGTCGTCCAGTGCCAGTTCGGCCGAGGGTACTTCGCTCACGGTCGCTGTGAGGGCGGCGGAATCCCGGTCTGCGTCATAGCCGTCCACCCGGTAGGCGGTGGTGGTGGCGCGGCTGTTGCGCAGGCTGGCTGCCTGCGCCTTACCGCGGCCCTCGGCCACCGATTCGGCGAGGTTGGCGAAAATGACGGTGGCCCAGAGCCAGCCCGCAATCAGCCAGGAAAAGGCGCCCGGGACGGGGGTGCCGCCCGAGTCCTGGGGACCGCCGAGGAAGGGTTCCGCGATGGCGATCGCGGTGATCAGGACGGCACCCACTTCGACAATGAACATCACCGGGGTGCGGACCATCAGCCGCGGATCCATTTTCCGGAAGGCTCCGGGCAGGGCGGCGGCCAGCGAGCCCGCAGTGATACCGCGGGCGGCCGGGGCCGGAGCTGAAGCCGGTGCCTCGCTGGGTTCCAGGGGTTTGGTAAGTGTGGACATGGTTATTGCAGTCCTTCCGCCAGGGGACCCAGCGCGAGTACGGGAAAGAAGGTGAGGGCAGTCACGATGACTGTGACGCCGCACAGCAGCGTCACTGACTGGAGCCGGTGGGTCGGCAGGGTGCCGGCCGAGGCCGGGACCTTGCCCTGCTCGGCGAATGCTCCGGCCAGGGCGATCACGAAGACCATCGGCAGGAAGCGTCCCACGAGCATCGCCACGCCCAGTGCGGTGTTCAGCCACGGGGTGTTGGCCGTGAGTCCGGCGAAGGCGGACCCGTTGTTGTTCGCCGCGGAGGTGAAGGCGTACAGGACCTCGCTGAAGCCGTGGAGTCCGGTGTTCAGGATGGAGGTGCCCTCGATGTCGGCCCGGATGCCCGGGACCGCGAAGCTCAGCGCGGTCCCCACCAGGACCAGGGTCGGCATGGTGAGGATGTAGAGGCTGGCGAGCTTGATTTCCTTGGGCCCGATCTTTTTGCCGAGGTATTCCGGGGTGCGTCCCACCAGGAGCCCGGCCACGAAGGCGGTGATGATTGCAAGGATCAGCATGCCGTAGAGGCCCGAACCGACACCGCCGGGCGCCACTTCGCCGAGCATCATGTTCAGCATTGCCATCATGCCGCCCAGCGGACTGAAGCTGTCATGCATGGCGTTCACCGCACCGGTGGACGTCAGCGTGCTGGTGGAGCCGAAGAGCGTCGAGGCGGCAATGCCGTACCGCTGCTCCTTGCCCTCCATTGAACCTGCGGTCCCGTCTGCGGCACCGAACTCGAAGGCGGTCATGGCCGCGAGTGAAACGGTGAAGATACCGGCCATGGCGGCCAGGATGGCGTAGCCCTGCCGGCGGTCCCCCACCATGGTGCCGAAGGTCCGGGGCAGGCTGAACGGGATAACCAGCATCAGGAAGATTTCCACCAGGTTGGTCCACCCGCTGGGGTTTTCGAACGGGTGGGCGGAGTTGGCGTTGAAGAAGCCGCCGCCGTTGGTGCCCAGCAGCTTGATGGCTTCCTGGGAGGCCACCGGACCGCCGGGAACCGTGGAGGTTCCGCCGATCAGGGTGGTGACGGAGGTGAAGCCGTTGAAATTCTGGATCACACCGCCGATCAGCAGCACCAAAGCAGCCACGAAGGCACCCGGCAGCAGCAGCCGCAGGACACCGCGGGTCAGGTCGACCCAGAAGTTGCCGATGGTGGAGGAGTTACGGCCGGCCAGCCCGCGGACCAGGGCCACGGCCACGGCCAGGCCAACGGCTGCCGAAAGGAAGTTCTGCACTGCCAGTCCGGCCATCTGCACCGCGTAACCCATGGTCACTTCGGGCGAATAGGACTGCCAGTTGGTGTTGGCGACGAAGGATGCCGCAGTGTTGAAGGACAGGGCTTCCGGCACGGCGGGGAGGCCGAGCGAGCCGGGCAGCAGGTGCTGGATCCGCTGCAGCAGGTAGAGCAGGAACATGCTGGCCCCGGAGAACACCAGGACGCCGCGCAGGTAGCTTTGCCAGGCCTGGGCGGAGGAACCGTCCACCCCGATCAGGCGGTAGAAGCCGCGTTCCACGCTGAGGTGCTTCTCCGAGGAGTACAACCGGGCCATGTAGTCGCCAAGCGGGCGGTACACCAGGGCCAGCAGGACGACCAGGCTGATGACCTGGGCCGCCGTTACCCACCCGCCCATCAGAACCGCTCCGGCCGGGCAAGAGCTGCGAGGAGATAGAACACCGCGGCTACGCCGAGGCAGAGCGCAAGGACGTTGAAGAAGATCAAAGCTTTTCCACCGCCCCGGCCATCAGGACAAACGCGGCGAAGAGCGCCACGAAGCCAACCACAAAAATTACGTCGAGCACAGGAATTGCCCCCAGCTGGATCTTTCGTACCGCCGTCCGGCAGCACGGGCACACCTTGTGCCGCATTCGATTAGATGCCCTCGCCGAGGCCCCGAATGCCATCCTCACGCTTTCCTCACGTCCCGGCGGTAAACCCTTACGGAATGCCCATGCCTGCGGGTCCCGGCATCCCGTCCCCTGCAGCGGAACCGACGGGTATACACTGTAAACTGCCTATCCGTCCGAAGGGACCGTCATGACCCGGAATACTCCGCTTCACCCGTCCGCCATCGCCGCCGCCGCGGTCCGCATCGCGGACACCGACGGCCTCGACGCCGTCTCCATGCGGCGGGTGGCTGGAGAATTCGGTGTTTCCGCAATGGCCCTCTACCGCCATGTCTCCGACCGGCGGGACCTGCTGCTGCTGATGGCTGACGCAGCCACTGCCGACCACGCCCTCCTGCCGGACCACGACCTCGGCTGGCAGGAGACATTGCAGCACTTCGCCGATGCCCAGTGGCGTGCCTTTTCCGCACATCCCTGGCTGCTGCGCATCGTCCTCACGCCGCGCCGCCTCGTGAACATGGCAACCCCCGCAGAGGTGGAGCTCGTGCTGTCCCGGCTGAAGGCCGCCGGGCTGGACCAGGAGCAGGGCTTCGACTGCCTGCTGGGAATCTCCGCGGCGGTGATCGGTACGGCATCCATCACCGCGGCAGCGAATCACGGGGTTCCGGAACCGGAGGGGGCTGCGGCCGACGGAACACCGGGTCATGCCCTCTGGGGGGCCGACGGCGTGGCGGCCCACCCGCAGGCCGCCCGGTTCCAGGACCAGGGCATCAGCCGCACCACCTCACGCCGGTCCCTCGACTTCTTCGTCGCGAACTTCATTGCCGGCGTCGAACAGGGCCTCAACAAAGCTCCGGGCGCCCCAATCCGCCCGGTTTCACGGAAGGAAGAAAATGAAACTCAGCAATAAGACCGCCATCATCACCGGCGGGGCCGGCGGAATCGGCCAGGGCATTGTCCGGCGGTTCCTCGCAGAAGGCGCCAACGTCGCCGTGGTGGATATCGACCAGGCGCAGGGCGACAAGCTCCTGGCCGACCTCGAGGGCAAGGGCGGGGTCATTTTCATCGCCAAGGACATCTCGAAGCCGGAGAACGCCGAAGCCATCGTGGCCGAAACCGTGGAGCGCTTCGGCGGCCTGGACATCCTGGTCAACAACGCGCATGCCTCCAAGCAGGCACCCATCATGGAAACCACGCCGGAGATCTGGGACCTGTCCTTCAACACGGGCACCATGGCAACCTTCCACCTGATGCGCGCGGCGTATCCGGAACTGAAGAAGACCCGCGGCAGCATCATCAACTTCGGTTCAGGTGCCGGCATCAAGGGCCTGCCGAACCAGGTCGCCTACGCCGCGGCGAAGGAAGCCATCCGGGCCATCTCCCGCACCGCCGCCAACGAGTGGGCTGCGGACGGCATCCGCGTGAACGTGGTCTCGCCGGTCGCCCTTACGCCGGGCATCGTGCAGTGGAGCAAGGCCTTCCCGGAGGCTTACCAGGAAGTCGTTGACGGCGTCCCGCTGGGCCGCCTGGGCGATCCCGAAACAGACATTGCCCCCATCGTGGTCTTCCTGGCCAGCGAGGATTCGCAGTACCTGACCGGCCAGACCCTCATGGCCGACGGCGGCACCATCAAGCTGTACTAACCGGCAGCGGCGGCTGGGCCAAGAACGGCCCAGCCCAACGCCGGCAGCGTCAGCCGCCCGCCCTGGACGTCCAGCCCGCCCGCGCCGGACAGGACGTCCCGGGCGGCGGCCGGCACCTGCACGGTGACCGATGTGTCAGCAAGGTTCATCGCCGTGAACAGTGAGTGGCCGCCGTCGTACACCTCATAGACCAGCTGCTCATTACTCAGCGAATGCACCCGGGTGCGGGCCGCATGCACCCAATGGTGCCGCCGCCGCAGCCCGATCAGCTCCTGATGCAGGGCGTACAGCGGCTGCCCGACCGCCGAGAGATCCTCCGGCGACGCGGGGAAGGACGGCCGGATGTCGTCGTCTCCCCCGGCACGGTCCTCCTTGATCCCCCGGTAGCCCTGCTCGTCGCCGTAATAGACCACCGGGGTGCCCGGCAGGGTGAACAGCAGCACCAGCGCATGGGCAAGCCGGCCCGAGTCCCCCAGCCGACTGGCGATGCGGGTGACGTCATGGTTGCCGATGAACGTCAGCGGCACGAAGGTGTCCAGGAAGGTGTTGTGCCGCTCGAGCGCAGCCGACAGCTCAAAGAAATTCGCCTCCGCGAGCGAGCTCCAGACCGCCTTCCACAACTCATACTGGGTGACCGAGTCCAGGTGCCCGGCAACCACGTCCGCCGGATAGTCGCCGTGGATGTACTCCCCCACGAAGTACGCATCGGGGAACTCGGAGCGGACGTTGTCCAGCACGGCGGCCCAGAACGACGACGGCACTGCGTAGGCGGCATCAAGGCGCCACCCGTCGGCTCCGCGGCGCAGCCAGTGCTTAATCACGTCAGCCACGAAGTCCACCACGGCGGGTGCGTTATGGTTCAGCGCAACGAGGTGGTGGTGGCCCTCGAAATCCGCGTACTCGGGTTCGGTCCCGGGAGTCCAGGTATCCGGCCAGGAGAATCGAAACCAGTCCGCCGTCGGCGCGTCCGGTCCCTGTTCCAGCGCCTGCCGGAACGGCGCAAAGAAGCGGCCGGTGTGGTTGAAGACGCCGTCCAGGAGGACCCGGATGCCGCGGGCGTGGGCCTGCGCAATGAGTTCGTCGAAGTCGGCGTCGTCCCCGAGCCGCGGATCGATCCGGTAATAGTCCGTGGTGTCATAGCCGTGGGTTTCAGAGGCAAACACCGGTCCGAGCGCGAGGCCGGAGGCACCCATTTCCACGAGGTAATCGAGCCACGGCAGCAGCCGGGTCAATCCGTGGCGATCCATGGGTGTGCCGGGGAGTGGGTCTGGAAGCGGGTCGGGAAGCGCAGCCTTTTCCGCTCCGGCGAACCCCAGCGGGTAGACCTGCCACCACACCACGTGCTGGACCCAATCGGGTGTCATCGGATTCTTCCCTTCGCGCTGCGTCCTGGTCTCTCCCAGTCTGCCATCAGCACGCTTAGCGTCGTAAATCCCCGCTGACGCTAGTCCCGCCGGTACCCGCCCTGTCCGGGAACGTGGAGACTGTGGCGACCATGGCGCTAGAGCATGCGGTTCGGAACGGCGGGGAACGCCTTCGCGTCGTAGAGCTTGGCGACGGCGGCCATGTAGTCGGTCCACTGCGCACCAGCGATGGCGGAGCCGTCCACGTAGGAGCGGGTGACACCGTTAATCGACTGATTGTTCAGCGAGGAGTAGGAGTTCCAGTTGCCCACCCACGAGGCCGTGGAGATGCCGGTGGTGTAGCCCACCGTCCAGGTCTGCTCGGACATGTCCGTGGTGCCGGTCTTCGCCGCAGCCGGCACACCGATGGGATGGATGCTGCCGGGTGAACCCTCCACCAGCTTCTGCAGCGGCTGCGTCACGGCAGCGGCCACGTCTGCGTCGATGGCCTGGGTGCATTCCCCACCGGGAACGTCATAGGCGTTGCCCCGGCCATCCGTGACCTCCGTCAGTGCCGTCGGCTCGCAGTACGTGCCGCCGCTGGCGAAGGTGGCGTAGGCGGAGGCCATGGTCAGCGGAGCGACTTCCTGGCCGCCGAGCACGAAGGAGGGGCTGGTGACTTCCAGCGGTTCCCCGTCCACTGCCCGGTGGACGCCCATATCGGTGGCCGTGTCCCGGATGTCGCACAGGTCCAGCTGCGCGGCCTGTGCAACGGTGGCGGTGTTGACGGACTGGGTGAGGCCCTCCGCCACGGTCATTTTCTTCTCAAAGCCCTCGGAGGCGTTCTTGAATTTCCACTCGTCGAATTCGGCGTTGGCGCCGAGGCAGCTGGCTTTCCATTTGAAGCCGGCGGGGTAGGACGTCCGGGTGGCGTCGATGGTGTCGTTGAGGCCGCGGCCTGAGGCCAGCCAGGCCGCCGTCGTGAACGGCTTCATGGTGGACCCGGGCTGGAAGCCGTAGGGGGTGCCGCCCATGTCCGCGTCGACGTTGAAGTTCAGTTGGGTTTTGCCCTTGCCCAGTTCCGGGGTGTACTCCGTGTTTTGGGCCATGGCCAGGATCTTGCCGGTGCCCGGTTCCACGGAAACGATTGCGGAACCTGCCCCGGATGCGTCTCCCACCGGAACCTGGGCTTCGATTTGTTTCTGGGCCTGCGACTGCAGCCGCGAGTCGAGCGTGGTCCGGATGGTCAGGCCGCCCCGGGCCAGGAGCTTGGCGCGTTCTTCGACGTCGGCGCCGAAGGCCTCGGACTGCAATACCGTCTGCTCCACGTAGCTGCAGAAGTACTGGGCCATCTCGGCTCCCGTGCACCCCGACGTTACGTTCTGCGGGTTCAGGTCCAGCCCGGAGGCCACGGCCTGGTCGTATTCGGCCTGGGTGAGCTTGCCGTTCTTCAGCATGGCCGCGAGGACGGTGTCCCTGCGGTCCTTCGTGCCTTCGGGGTTGGTGAAGGGGTTGTAGTGGCTGGGCGACTGCACCATGCCGGCCAGCATGGCTGACTGTGCCGGAGTCAGGTCTGCGGCGGTCACGCCGAAGAAGCTGTGTGCCGCGGCCTCCACGCCGTAGGTCTGTCCGCCGAAGAGGACAATATTCAGGTAGCCCTCAAGGATCTCTTCCTTGGTGTACTCCTTTTCCACGGCGACGGCGAGCTTGGCTTCGCGGAGCTTGTCCCCCAGGTCCTTGGTGCCGCTGATGGTCAGGTCGCTGCCGCCCTTGCCGTCGGCCATATCCCGGCTGATCAGCACGTTGTTCACGTACTGCATGGTCAGGGTGGAGGCGCCCTGCGTATCCGAACCGGCGGCGTTGGAGGCAACGGCGCGGGCCACACCCGTGAAGTCGATGCCGTTGTGCTCGAAGAAGCGGGCGTCCTCGATGGAGACAATGGCATCCTGCATGCTCTGCGACATTTCGTCCAGCTTCACCGGTACCCGGTTCTGCGAGTAGAACGTAGCCAGCAACACGCCGTCGGCGCTGTAGATCTTCGAGCCCTCGTCCAGGGGACCGGTTTCCAGCTCATCGGGCAGCTGGTCCAGTACGCCCACGGCCATGTCGGTTCCCGTGGCAGCCACTGCGGCCATGGGGATCAGGGTGCTGGCGGCAAGCACGCCGGCGAGCAGGCTGACGAGGAAGAACGCGACCAACCGTCCGGGCACGGAGAGTCGCTCGAAGAATGAGGGTTTGGGGGGACGCATCCGATTAATTTAGCGACACTGCCTGTGAAGGGTCTTGACCGTAAAGAGCGCCGCGGGTATAAGCCCGGATCTATGCATGGCCCAGCGGTCCTGGAAATTCCGCGTCGTTGCAGGGATCTGCACGTGCCGCGGGTCTCCATGACGAGGCCTGCGGCGGGTCCGGCCCGCACTGCAGCCGAGAACAAAATCACACCAAACCGGCACCCTTTGGGCTTACCCCGGGTAGGTCTCCGGGGTTCCCTCCGGGGGCGGCCAGGGGGTTGTCCACGGGGGCGGCCCCGGGGCGGAGCCGGGCCAGCACGCCTGTCTGCTGCAGCAGTGAGAACCGGTCCGGCACACCCCAGTGCTCGGTGATCCGCCCGTCAACCACCGTGGCAATATCCACTACGGTCAGCTCAACCGCCTTACCGCTCGGCGGGCCGAAAAACGGTCCCGTGTTGGTGCCCCGCCCGTAGAAGCGGACCCAGGCCGTGTTGCCCCGGGTGGCCCAGTCCTCGAGGTCGTAGTGCAGGTCCGGCATGGCTTCGTGGACCTGCGTGATGGCCTTCTTCACGTGGGCTATCGCCTCGGCTCCGCGGCCCTCGAGTCCAAACTGATGCTCAATCAGGTCCGGGGAGCACAACTCGTCCACTAGGTCTGTGTTCCCCCGGGCGAATCCCTCGAACAGGATCCGCCGCAGCACGTGCACTCCCTCGGGCAGGTCTTCTGCGTCCATGACGGGCTCCTCGCATCCGTGCGGCATTCCTTCCGACCATACGGCGGGGCCGCGCAGGGAAAAAGGCGCGAAGGGCAAACCAGTGCGGCGGCAGCGGCTGCGGGGTCGGCTGAGGGGTCGGCTGAGGGATCGGCTGTGGGGTCGGCTGAGGGGCCGCAAGCTCCTGCCGGGACGAACAAAGGAGGGGCCGCCGTCGAACAAACGACGGCGGCCCCTCCTGTGTAGCTGTACTGCGGTACTAGCTGTACTGCTGCTGGCTACCTGTACCGCTGGCTGGCTAGTACCGCAGCGACGGCGCTTTAGGCGTCGACAACAATGGCCGTGATGGCCGGGGTGCGGTTGTAGAAGCGGCGCATCCAGTTGGCGACGGCGCGCTCAATCACGTCTTCGAGCTCCTCGCCCTTCGGTCCGCGGCCGGTGGCGGCGTTGGCCAGGGCCTTCTCCACCGCTTCCTCCGCCTTGCGCAGGTCCTCGGACTTGACGGTGAAGCCCTTGGTGAAGAACTCAGCCGGCTCGGCGATGGTGCCGGTGTCGGCATCGACCAGGGCCAGCACCGTTACGGCGCCTTCCTCGGCCAGCTGCATGCGTTCCTTCAGGGTTTCCTCGGTGGTGTGGCCGACGCTGTCGCCATCCACGAAGACCAGGTCCACCTGGTGCTTGCCGGAGATCGTGGCACGGCCGCGGCGCAGGTCGACGGTCATGCCGTTCTCCGCGATGACCACGTCGCGGGGATCCATTCCGGTCGCCTCTGCGATGGCTCCGTTGGCCTTGAGGTGGCGCCATTCGCCGTGCACCGGCATCACGTTGCGCGGCTTGACGATGTTGTAGCAGTAGGCGAGTTCGCCGGCGCTGGCGTGGCCGGAGACGTGCACCTTGGCATTGCCCTTGTGCACCACGTTGGCGCCGATCTTGGTCAGGTTGTTGATGATGCCGTAAATGGCATTCTCATTACCCGGGATCAGCGAGCTGGCCATCAACACCGTGTCACCCTCGTGGATGCGGATCTGGTGGTCCTTGTTGGCCATGCGGGACAGGGCAGCCATGGGCTCGCCCTGCGAACCGGTGCAGATCAGCACCACCTTGTGGTCATCGGTGCGCTGCAGCGACTTGAAGTCCACCAGGATGCCCTTGGGGATGTTCAGGTAGCCCAGTTCCTCGGCGATGGTCATGTTGCGGATCATCGAGCGGCCCACGAAGGAGACCTTGCGGTTGTAGCGCGATGCCGCGTCGATGACCTGCTGGATGCGGTGGATGTGGCTGGCGAAGCTGGAAACGATGATGCGGCGCGGCGCGGTGCGGAACACCGTGTCGATGGCCGGGGCCAGTTCCTTTTCCGAGGCCATGAAGCCGGGAACCTCGGCGTTGGTGGAGTCGGTGAGGAACAGGTCCACGCCTTCCACGCCGAGCCGGGCGAAGCCGGTGAGGTCGGTGATGCGGCGGTCCAGCGGGAACTGGTCCATCTTGAAGTCGCCGGTGTGCAGCGCCATGCCGGCGGCCGTGCGGATGGCGATGGCCAGGCCGTCCGGGATGGAGTGGTTCACGGCAAGGAACTCAAGGTCGAAGCCGCCGATGGTGCGGCGGTCGCCTTCCTTGACCTGGATCAGCTTGGGCTTGATCCGGTGTTCCTTGAGCTTGGCTTCGATGAAGGCCAGGGTCAGCTTGGAGCCGACGATGGGGATGTCGGAGCGCTCGCGCAGCAGGTAGGGCACGCCGCCGATGTGGTCTTCGTGGCCGTGCGTCAGGACGACGGCGACGACGTCCTGCAGACGGTCGCGGATGGCGGTGAAGTCAGGCAGGATCAGGTTTACGCCCGGGTGTTCTTCTTCGGGGAAGAGCACGCCGCAGTCAACGATCAGCAGTTTGCCGTCGAATTCGAAAACGGTCATGTTCCTGCCGATTTCGCCAAGGCCGCCGAGGTTCATGACACGCATGGTTCCCTTGGCTAGTTCCCGGGGGGCTTTCAGGACGGCAGGTGTTCTATTCACGGATGATGGTTCTTTCGTTGGGGATCAATTACAAAGGTGGAACGGCAGCCGTACGGCGGCATTCCGGAAGTCTGTGGTGCGGCCAGAACAGGGCCGGCAGCTGTTGTGCTTCTTTCATTCTATTGACTTTTCCGGCGCGCCGGGGACACCGGGCTCTTCGGGAGAGTCTCGGACGGGTCCGGAGGGGGTTCCTGGACCGCTTTCCAAGCAGGTCAGCGGTGCATCAGGCCCGCTGAAGGGCCGCCTTCTGCGACCGGGAAATTCCGGTGCTTTGGCCGCAGTTGGAGCAGGTGAAGGCGTAGCGGCGGCTGGTTGTGAGCACGGGGATGAAGAACAGCGTCAGCCGGTTGGCCCGCTCCTCTACCTGCTGCTGGGCATAGGCACCGCAGTACTGACAGGTGGCCGGACGCGAAAAGAGAGTACGGAGGACGGTCTTGAATCCGATGAGGACGAACATCCATCCACTGTACGTCGCGGCGGAAGGCCGCGGCATGGGGACACGCGGGCTTTACTAAGCTTGCTTAGGACTGGGGGTGCTGGATACGTTTCGCGCATGGAATTCCGCCATCCGCAGCCCGGGTACCTGCTGCCGCTGAAGTGGACCGACGACGCCGGCCTCGAAGAGCTCGCGAAGTACCTGGAACAGCTGTGCGCACATCTGCGGGTCCTGGTGGTGGACGGCTCCGACGAGGAACGGTACGCAGCACATGCGCAGGCCTTCCCAGCTGCCGTGCGCCATTGCCGGCCCCAACACCCCGAGTGCCGGAACGGCAAAGTCAGCGGCGTCCTCACCGGCGTCGACATGGCTGAGACTGAGATCCTCATCATCGCGGACGACGACGTCCGGTACACGCTGCCGCAGCTGGAACGGATCCACACCCTGTTGGGGGACGCCGACGTCGTCCGCCCACAGAACTACTTCCCCTCCCCCATGCCGTGGCACGCCCGCTGGGACACCGGCCGGACCTTACTGAACCGTGCGTTCGGTGCGGACTACCCGGGGACGCTGGCGGTGCGGACTGCGGTGCTGCGGCGGACGGGCGGTTACAGCGGGGATGCATTATTCGAAAACCTTGAGCTCCTGCGGACTGTCCGGGCTGCCGGTGGGCGCGAGGTGCGCGCTAATGACCTGTTCATTGCCCGGATCCCCGCCTCTACGCGCCACTTTCTCCGTCAGCGGGTGCGCCAGGCCTACGACGATATGGCCCAGCCGCTGCGGTTGGCTGCCGAGTTGTCCCTGCTGCCCGCCCTGGTGTGGGGCGCGCGGAGGCCGCGGCGCCTGATTGCGCTCGCTGCTGCCGCTATGGGTACAGCGGAATACGGACGCAGGCGCGACGGCGGACGTCAGGTGTTCGGGCCGACATCGGCCCTGTGGGCTCCCCTGTGGCTGGTTGAACGGGCGTTGGGTGTCTGGGTTGCCGTGCACTGGCGGCTGCGCGGCGGGGTGCCGTATTCCGGTACGAGGCTGAAGATCGCCGCACACTCGGTGCGTTGGATCCGGCGGTCACTTGGGGACTGACCGCAGGGCTGGACCTGGTGGGGCTGGTGTCCGCGAGCGCCGCCAGGGTGGGGTTGGGTCAGCGGGCGCCGCGAGGGTGGGGCTGGTGACCGCAGGGCTGAACCGGGGAGCGCCGCGAGGTTGGGGCTGGTGTCCGCAGGGCTCGGCCGGGTGCGGCTTGGTGTCCGCGAGCGCCGCGAGGTTGGATGGATTCTCTGGTTTCCGTGCCCATACCGTCGGCTACAGCCATGCACCCTTCCCACCTAAAAACAGGTAGTACTTCGGGTAGATATCGTCTTCCTCTGCCTGTTGGCAGCCGATAAACTCGAACACATGTTCGAATATCCCGCGCATGAACCTGATCCCCATGGGCCTCGCCCCCATGGACGCCGTCAGCATGAAAGCGAATCCGGCGCGGCCCCTTCCGGGATCAGCAGCGCCCTGGTGAACACCTGGGTTGAGGTACTTGCAGACCAGAACGGCGCCGAACCGGCCCAGCGGGCTGACACGGAACTCATCGACCGGATTCGTGCCCTCGAGGAGTTGAAGGCTGCGGCGTCGGCCGCGCAGGCCCGGGCAGCTGCCGCATTTGATGCCTCGCAGCGGAGGAAGCAGGCCCAGGGTGGACTGCCGGCGAACAAGCAGGGCTGGGGTGTGGCCTCACAGATAGCCTTGGCCCGGAGGGAGTCAGCCAACCGCGGTGGGCGCCTGCTGGGGTTCGCCCATGCGTTGGTGCAGGAGATGCCGTGCACCCTCCATGCCCTAAGCAACGGGAAGATCAGCGAATGGCGGGCGACGCTGCTTGTGCGCGAGACCGCCTGCCTGAGTGTGGAAGACCGGCAGCGGGTGGATCGGGAAGTGGCTGGAGACCTGGAGGTGCTGGAAACCCTGGGAGACCGGCAGATTATTTCCCGCGCCAGGGCTGCGGCCTACCGGCTGGATCCACAGGCCGCTGTGAACCGGGCGGCCAAGGCTGCGTCCGAACGTTTCGTCTCCTGCCGTCCAGCCCCGGACACCATGACCTACCTGACCGGGCTTCTCCCGGTAAGCCAGGGCGTAGGGGTATACGCTGCCCTGTCGCGGGAGGCAGACCGGCTGACGACTGCCGGAGACGGCCGTACACGGGGACAGATCATGGCGGACACCCTCGTCCAACGGATCACGGGCAAGGTAAACGCGGACGAGATGAACGTCGAGGTCCAGCTCGTTATGACCGACCTGGCCCTGCTGGCCGCCGACTCCGAACCGGCACTGGTCCCCGGATATGGTCCCGTTCCGGCACAGTGGGCAAGGGACCTGGTCCGGCGCAGGAATTCCCGAGGCGGCAGCACCAACAATTCCGAACTGACGAACGATCCAGGTGCAGGCAAACGAGCCCAGACGTGGGTCCGGCGGCTCTACACTGCTCCCGAATCCGGCGAGCTGGCCGCAATGGACTCCCGGGCACGGTTGTTCCCTCCATCCGTCGCCCGATTCATCGCCGCCCGGGACCAAACCTGCCGGATGCCGTGGTGTGGTGCCCCTATTCGCAACTTCGACCACATCCGCCGGCACAGTCAGGGTGGTCCCACCAGCGTGATGAACGGGCAGGGGCTGTGCGAGGCCTGCAACCAGGCCAAGGAAGCACCGGGTTGGTCGGCCACCGTCGTAAAGCCGCCCGGGGCAGCAGGAGCAGCGGGTAGAGCGGGAACAGCAGGAGCAGCGGGAAGAGCGGGGCATACCGTCGAGACCTCCACGCCTACGGGACACACCTACCGTTCCACGGCGCCGCCAATGGTTGGGGCACCCTATGAGGCCGGTTCCTCAGCTGACGAAGGGACCATGGTTGAAAGAATCATCGCCGACGTCATCTGGGCGGCTTAGGAGTCGGCCTGGGTTGGCTTAGGCGCTCGCCGACCTGTCCCCGTCAGTCCCGGTCAGCGAGCGCCAACGGTAGGCTGTGGGGATGGCCAGATACTTTGACGTACACCCGGAAAACCCGCAGCCGAGGGCCATCGGCCAGATTGTGAACCTGCTCGAATCCGGCGGCTTGATCGCCTACCCCACTGACTCCTGCTACGCACTGGGCGTGCAGCTGGGGAACCGTGAAGGGCTGGAACGCATCCGGCAGATCCGTCAGCTGGACGACAAACACCACTTCACCTTGGTGTGCCACAACTTCGCCCAGCTCGGCCAGTTCGTACAGCTGGATAACTCCGTGTTCCGCAGCATCAAGGCCGCAACTCCCGGCAGTTACACCTTCATCCTTCCGGCGGTCAAGGAAGTCCCCAAGTGGCTGCTCCACCCCAAGAAGCGGACGGTCGGCGTACGCATCCCGGACAACATCGTGGTCCAGTCGATCCTGGAGGGCCTCGGCGAACCGCTGCTCTCCAGCACGCTGCTGCTACCCGGCGACGAGGACCCGATGACTCAGGGCTGGGAGATCAAGGAGCGGCTGGACCATCAGGTGGACGCCGTGATCGATTCCGGCTTCTGCGGCCCGGACCCCACCACCGTCATCGATTTCTCCGGGGATACCCCGGAGATCGTCCGTCGCGGCACAGGTGATCCGACGCCCTTCGAGTAACCACAGCGGTCCGGGGTCTTTATCGATTCCTGCGGTTGACTGTCCCCGCGCACGCGCAGAGTCTGACACGCGTCAGGGGGGCCACGGCTAGTCACTCGCAGGGAATCCACATGAAAAAGACGGTTAAGGCAGTATCGACGGCGCTACTGAGTGCCTGTGTCCTGGCAGGATGCGGCATCGGAACCGGGCTTCCGGGGACAGGCGGCGGGACCGGACATCCCACCGCCTCCCCCGGGCCTACGACTTCACCACCCACACCCACCGCTTCCCCCACCAACTCCCCCACAGGCACACCCACACCGACCGGGACCCAGACGCCCACACCGACACCGACACCGACACCCCCGGATGATGGTGGCGACGACGACGGCGACGGCGACGCCGTGAACGTCATCCTCATGGTGGGTGACGGCATGGGCACGGCCCAGCGGGACGCCATCCGGCTGGCCTCGGTGGGCCTGACCGGAGAACTGGCTATGGACTCGTTGCCCGAAGTAGGCCGGGTGCACACCAACTCAGCGGATCCAGAGACCTTCATTACCGATTCCGCGGCTGCCGCCACCTCCATGGCCACAGGAGTAAAGACCTACAACGGCGCCATTGGGGTGGACCTTGCGCAGCAGCCTGTGTCCACGGCCCTGGAAGTCGCGGAACGGCTCGGGAAATCCTCCGGCCTGGTCACCACCAGCCAGGTCACCGACGCGACCCCCGCAGCCTTCGGATCCCACGTACTGGACCGGAACGAGCAGAGCGCCATCGCAGCCCAGTTCCTGCGCAGTTCCCACCCCGAAGTGATCCTCGGCGGCGGAGAGGACTACTGGTACCCGGCGGGCAACCCGGGCAGGTACCCCGATAACCCAGCAGAGGATGAATCCGAGGAGAGCGCCGGCACCGAGGGCAACCTCGTGGAAGAGGCACAGGAACAGGGGTACGAATACGTCTGGGACCTGCCCGGGCTGGAGGCAGCGGAGGGCGATATGCTGCTCGGGCTTTTCGCCAACGAGGAAATGTTCCAGTACGGCGACGACATTGATGACGCCTACGACCCCGCCGTGCCGCTGACCGAGATGACCCGCAAGGCCATCGATGTCCTGGACAACAACCAGGAGGACAACGGCTTCTTCCTCATGGTGGAGGAAGAAGGAACCGATGCGATGAGCCACGTCAATAACGGCGCCTTGACCATTGAGTCCGGTATCGAATTCGACCGGTCCGTGGCCCTGGCGAAGGAGTACGCCGAGCAGGACGGAAACACCCTGCTGATCACGGTGGGCGACCACGAGACCGGCGGCATGTCCATCGAACCGCTGGGCGATGATTCCAATCCGGACAGCCCGGTGCAGGAAGGCCCGTTCGACGTCGCCAATTCCGACCAGCAGTTCCAGATCGACTGGACCACCGGCGGCCACACAGGCGACGACGTGCCACTGACCGCGATGGGTCCGGGCTCGGAAATGCTGACCGGCGTGTACGAAAACACCCGCATCTTCGACGTCATGGTGTCTGTGATGCGTTCCGGAACGGACCGCGACTTCGACCTCCAGGCCCACCGCGGCGGACGTGGCGAAGTGACGGAGGAATCCCTTGCCGCCTTCGCCCACTCGCTGGAACTCGGCGTGACCACCCTGGAACTCGATGCGGTCCTCACCGAGGACGAACGGGTGATTGTTTGGCATGACGACCTCATCCTGGCCACAAAGTGCGCCGACACTGCCCCGGCAACCGCCGGCGATGCGGAATTCCCGTATGTGGGTGACCGCGTAGCGGACCTGACCCTGGCGCAGGTGCAGACCCTGGACTGCGGCTACGCCCAGCTGCCGGGCTACCCGGAGCAGGACGTGGCGGAGGGCAACCGGATCGCCGAGTTGAGCGACGTCTATGACCTCGCCCGCGAGTACCGTGCCCGCCGGATCCACTTCAATGTCGAAACGAAGGTGGAAGAGGGCCTGCCCGGCGGACCGCGCAGCGTGGCCCTCACCGAAGCGGTAGTGGACGTGGTGCGCGACTCCGGCCGGGAACGCCGCACCACCATCCAGTCCTTCGACTGGTCCACCCTGAATCTGGTGGACCGGATCGCCCCGGAGCTGACACTCGTAGCCCTCGCCAGCACCGCGCAGGACCTCGGCGTCGGCCAACCGGGCGCCGCCCCGCAACTGGGAGGTATCGACATTGATGACTTCGGCGGTGACGTTGCCTGGGCCGCGGCTGCCCAGGGCTACGACGTCATCTCGCCGATCTTCACCACCGTCACCGCGGAACTTGTACAGAGCGCCCATAACCGCGGCCTGACCGTCATCCCCTGGACGGTCAATGAGGTGGCGGACATGCACCGCCTGATCGACCTGGGGGTGGACGGCATCATCACCGACTACCCCACGAGGCTGCGCGCGGTGCTGGCCGAGCGGGGGTTTGAGCTCCCCCGCCCCTACCAGCGCTAACCGCCCCCTCTTTTTCGACCCCGGGGGCACTGATGGCATGCTGAAGGGATGCCCGGTCTCTATGTGCTTCCTTCCAGCTGGCTGCTGAACGCGCCCCCGGAGTCGGTCTGGGAGATCGTCGCCAGCCCGGATATGAGCTGGCCGCGGTGGTGGCCCGGCTGCACACTCCAGGACCTGGCTACGGACACCGCGTCCGCAGATCCAACAGCACAGCTGCTGGCCACCACCGTCCGCCTGCAGTTCCGCGCCTCCCTGGGTTACCGGCTGTCCATCACCATTAAGCCCACCACCGCTGTCCAGCCCAAGATCATTGAGTTCGACGCCGGCGGAGACTTGGTGGGCACCGGCCGGATCCGGTTGTTCCCGGTCGCGGCCCCGGAAGCCGGCATGCCGGCCGAGCAGACCCGGATGGACATCGACTGGAAGGTCCGCCCCACCCTGCGCTGGATGCGGATACTGACCCCGGTGGCCCGGCCGGCGTTTACCGCCGCCCATGCGCTGCTGATGAAGCAGGGCGAACGGGGCCTGTGCCGGGAGCTGGCTCAGGCAACGCGCCGGGGCCTGCCAAACAGGGTCCGCACCCCCGCCGAATAATGCACTGTGTCCGGCGGACCTTCCACGGGAAGCCCGGCGGCCGGCACCAGCTCGTCGTGGAGGTGGGTCAGCCGGGCCGGATGCAGCGGCCACGGCCGGTGCGAGATGGGAATAAACACTGTCCTGCCCGCCAGGACGGCGTGCAGTCCGAACCGCGCGGTCAGCAGGATGGACAGGTCATCGTCAGCCTGCCGGGCCTCATCCGGAACCACGGCGAAGGACGAGCGGGCCTGCCGGCCGAACCGCTCGACGTCGTACCCAAGGGCCCAGCCGGACCGCGTGGGGCGGCAGAGGGACCAGACGTACGGGATATGCAGTGCGCGGGCGGCCAGTACCGGGACGAGCCGGGAGGCGTCCAGGCTCAGGAACAGCACCCCGCGGCTTCCGTCGCGGCCGCGTGAATACAGGCGCACGTTGACCTCGGTGAAGGAACCGAAAAAGGGAACCGGGACCCCGGCAATCCCGGTCTCCGGCGCCCGGAAGCCAATGAGTCCCACCCAGGTGGAGCCGTGGAACACGTCGGGCTCGACACCTGGCGGCATATACGGGGCAGCCAGGGACGGATCAATGCGCCAGTGCAGGAAGACAGCCGCGGACCAGGTCTGGGCCATGAGCACGGGCGGGGTTACCCGTGGTCCGGCAGGCCAGGGATTACGGCTGCCGTGGACGTGCGCATCCATGGCGTCAACGTAACAGCGCCCCCGCCGGGCGGAAAGGGCTAGACCGCTGTGTCCGGCCGTTCTTCGCCGAAGCGTTCCACGGCTGTCTTCTTCCGGATCCGGTCCAGCCGGTTGATCAGCGGCGCCGCCGTAATTCCGTGCAGCACGATCGACGACGCCACCACCAGGCCGAGCAGTCCCCAAAGCTGTTCCGCTCCGTCGAAGTGTCCCTTGCCCAGTGCGTAGCCCAGGTAGTACAGGGAGCCGATCCCGCGGACGCCGAAGAAGGCAATGGCCATCCGTTCGCGGGGGCCCGGCTTGCCGCCCAGCAGCCCCAGCCATCCGGCGAGGGGTCGGACAACGAGCAGGAATGCGGCGGCGACCACGACTTCGCGCCAGCCGACGCCGGACAGCAGTCCGCGGGCAATGGCCCCGCCGAGCAGCAGGAGTAGGACGACGGTCAGCAGGCGCTCCAGCTGCTCAACGTAACTGTGCAGCACCCGGTGGTAACCATGCGTCCGTTCCGCGGTGCGGATGGTGACTGCACAGACAAAGACAGCCACAAAACCGTAGCCGTCCAGCATTTCCGTGACTCCATAGGCAAGGAAGGTGGCCGCCAGGGCCACAAAGCCCTCGGAATGGTTGGACAGGCGGATGCTTTCCAACGGTGCGGAGAAGAAGAGCCGGCTCAGGACCTTGCCGGTAAGGAATCCGAGGAGGACGCCCATCCCGATCCGCCAGAAGACATCCACGGCAATCCAGTGCGGGAACCAATCCGACGGTGCGGTCCCGACCAGGCTCATGCCGATGGCGAGGTAGACGAAGGGGAAAGCCAGGCCGTCGTTCAGTCCGGCTTCGGAGGTCAGGCCAAAGCGCACCTCGTCCTCGGCTTCGCCTTCGGAGTCCTCCTCCTCGTCGTCGGCCGGTTCGCCTACCTGGACCTCGGAGGCGAGGACCGGATCGGTCGGGGCCAGGGCGGCTGCCAGCAGGATGGCCGCCGCGAGCCCGACGCCGAGGACCCAGAGATTCAGCAGGGTCAGGCCCAGCAGGCTCAGCGGCATGGCAATGCCCAGCATCCGCCAGGTGGTGGACCACCGCCGCCACCCCAACGGACGGTCCAGGGCCAGGCCCGCACCCATCAGCGAAATGATCACGCACACCTCGGTCAGGTGCGTGGTGAATTCTCCATAGCGCACCGGATCCGGGTCGGGCAGGTCCTTCAGGAGGCTGAACGCGAGGATCCCCGCCCCAAGGAACACCATGGGCATGGAAACCGGCACGTTGCGCAGCACCTTGGGCAGCACGGCGGCAAGGAAGACTGCAAGGCCGGCTGCGGAGAATACGAGGCTGGGTCCGTCAAACACCCCCCGACAGTACCGGCGGACCAGGCGCCCCAACAGGTGCCGCGCCGAATCCGCGTTGGCGCCTTAGGCCTCGCGGATGTCGACCTGCCCCGGCTGTGCCCCCTCGGCGCCGAACACCAGCCACCGGGTGGCGATCTTTTCGGTGAAGAACCGGTCATGGCTGACCACAATGACGGCTCCGGGGAAATGCAGCAGGGCGCGTTCCATGACCTGCGTGCTGGACATGTCCAGGTGGTTCGTGGGCTCGTCCAGCAGCAGGACCGGCGCACCGGAAAGCAGGCACTGGGCCATGGCCACCCGGGCACGCTGCCCGCCGGAGAGATTACCGATCTTGGAGGTCAGGTCCGCTTCGGAGAACTGGAACATGGTCAGGAACCGGTTCACGGATTTTTTCGTGGCGCTGAACGCCAGGGATCCCGGCAGCGAGTTCACCGCATGGGTGACGGTATCGGCGTCGTCGAGCTCGGCCAGCATTTGGTTGTAGGAAACCATGGCTGGCCCCTTGGGCCAGGTGACATCGCCGGAGTCCGGCTTTTCCTCGCCGGTAAGCACGCGCAGCAGTGTGGTCTTGCCGCTGCCGTTCGTGCCCGTGACGGCGATGCGGTCGCCTTTGTTGACTTCGAAGCTCAGGTCCTCGAAGAGCACCTTGTCCCCGTAGGACTTGGACACGCCGCGGACCCGGCCCAGGACGTCCTTCACATGCAGTCCGTCATAGATGCCGGTGATGATCTCGTCCACCGGACGCGGCGCACGGGATTTCTTGATCCGGGCCAGCTGGGTGCTCAGCCGTCCACCGGCCTTGGCTGCCTCGCGCCGGTCCGCAATGCCTTCGGCTTCAAACGCCAGCAGCTCCGCCTCGTGGACAAACTGCGCCTGGAGGTTCTTCAGCCGGAACTGCTTCTGCACCACGTACTCGGCGAAGTTGCCCGGGTACTCGTGCAGGTGGAAGTTCTCCACTTCCACGATGCGGGTAACGACGGCGTCCAGGAACTTCCGGTCGTGCGAAACGATGATCGCCGCACCCCGGAAGTCGCGGAACCATCCCTCTAGCCATTCGACGCCGGCAACGTCCAGGTAGTTGGTCGGTTCATCGAGCAGGAGGACGTCAGGCTGTTCGAGCAGGATTTTTGCCAGGGCGGCGCGGTTCCGCCAGCCGCCGGACAGGGCGTCGATGGGGCAGACGCGGTGTGCGTCGGTGAAACCGAGCGTGGTGAGCACCGAATCGATGCGGCGCGGGTAGTCCCAGCCGTCCAGGCGGTCCATGGTCTCGAACAGTTCCGACTGGCGCCGGATCAGCCGGTCCATTTCCTTGTCGGCCGGACCGGAGGCAATGGTTTCGTCAATGCCGGCCAGCTCGGCCTCGACGTCCTTGATCTCCGTGAAGACGGAGTCCAGGACGTCCGCGATGCTGGCCTGTCCATCCAGTTCCGAGAACTGGGAGAAGTAGCCGATCTTCACACCCGGTTCCACCGTCACCGTGCCGGAATCGGGCTGCACCTGGTCCAGGACGAGTTTCAGGATGGTGGACTTACCGGAGCCGTTCCGGCCGATCAGGCCGATCCGGTCCTTGGGTTCGAGCCGCAGGAAGGCTTCACGCAGGACCTGCTTGTTCTCGAAGGAAGTGTTGACGTCCTGCAGCCGGATCAGGCTCATGGTGTCCTCTCAAAGGGGTTGGTTTTCCTCGCCCCGCGGGACAACGACCACTCATCCTACCGGCTGGCTGCAGCCGGCCGGCCTAGCTGTGGTGCGGCGTCGCCTAGCTGCAGAAGGTGTAGCTGCCCTCGGTGCGGCGGTTGGTGTAGCTGGAGGTGTCGACGTAGCTGCCCAGGGTGCGGGGACGGGTGACGGCGCGGCGGCCCGTGGAGACGTAGGTTCCCTCGGCGCGCAGGGTTCCCTGCGGGTGGTCGTAGCGGGTGGTGTAGCTGCCGCGGGGACGGGGCAGGGCTGCCGGAGCAGCAGCTGCGGACTGTACAGCCGGGGTACGGCCGGTGGACACGTTGTGCGTGGGGGCGGCGGCGGTTCGGTTGATCAAGGTGGTCATGGTGTCTCCTCAGTTGACGCTAGCGGTGAGACTCGGGCCACGGCGGCATGGTTTTGGGCAGCGTTGAGCCCGGTTTGGTATGTCGCCGTTGAATGGTGCCCGCCTGGGGTGTGGGCGGTGGTGCGCTCCTAGCGGGCGGAGGAATCCGCCTGCTGTGCGCAGGTGCTGCAGATGCCGCTGAAGGTTACTTCCGCGGCCAGGATGGTAAAGCCGGAATCGTCTGATGGGGTCAGGCACGGTGCCTGGCCGATCACGCAGTCGACGTCCTTGATCGCTCCACAGCGGATGCAGACCAGATGGTGGTGGTTGTCCCCCACCCTCGACTCGTACAGTGCCGGCGAACCCGGGGGCTCAACGCGGCGGGCCAGTCCAGCCTCGGTGAAGGCGGACAGGATGCCGTAGACGGCCTGGGCGGAAATGCCCGGCAGTTCCGATCGAACGGAAGCCAGGAGGCTGTCGGCGCTGGAGTGCGGCGCCTGCTGCAGTGCTGCCAGGACGGCAACCCGCTGTGACGTGGACTTCAGCCCCGCTGACCGGATGTCTCCGGCCAGGGTTTGTGCTGTATCCGCCGCTTCCTGCATAACAAAAAGCCTAACAGTTGTTTTGATTGCCTCAAGACAACTAGGGCCCTTTTGGGCTGTGATTCCGGACGCTGTAATTCCCTACACTGTGATAGCCGCCGCGCAACGCCATTGACGCCGGCGAATCCCCCTTAGTTCCCTTGGGTACCGAATGCTTAGCAACAAAAGGAGCCGGAATGCGGAAGTCTTCAGCAGCAGTTTGGGACGTTGTACGTGCCGAGCGGCGGCGCCTCGCCGCGGACCTGGCCCCGCTGCCTGCCGAACAGTGGGAGGTACCCTCGCTCTGTCCCGGGTGGAGCGTCCACGACGTCCTCGCCCACCTTGTGGATACGGCACGCACCGGCAAGATCGGGTTCGTCCGCGGCATGGTTGGCGCACGTCTTGATTTCGACCGCATGAACCACCGCGGGGTCCTCCGGGAAAAGCGTCAGGACCCGCAGGACACCCTGCGCGCACTGAGGGACGTGTCGGAACTGACCCGGACGCCGCCGGCCAACCTGGCCACCCGGCTCGTCGAGGCAATCGTGCACGGCGAGGACATCCGCCGGCCCCTCGGCCTCAGCGGAAGCTATCCGGAACCCGCTGTGCTCCGGGCCCTTGCCTACCAGCTCCGCACCCCGGGCGCTTTTGGCGGAGGGCGTGAGCGGGCGGCGGGGCTGCGGCTGGTCGACCGCCGCACCGGGACTGCGTGGGGTACCGGCACGACGGTCGAAGCCGATGCATTGGACCTGCTGCTCGCCGTGTCCGGGCGCCCCGTGGAGCCCGTCCTGCCCACATAGGGGACGATGGGGAGGGAAAGCACCACATCACCGTAAGGACGAGGACCATGGGCACTTTGAAGGAACAGCTGCAGTCGGACATGAAGACCCACATGAAAGCGGGCAACCGGACGGCGCTGACTACCGTGCGCAATGTGCTGGGCGAAATCACCACCCGGGAGAAGTCGGGCAAGACGCCGGTGGAGCTCGACGACGTACAGGTCGTCTCCCTGCTGCAGAAAGAAGCCGCCAAACGGCGTGACACCGCAAAGATCTATACGGAGGCCGGCGAAGCTGACCGCGCCGCCGCCGAGGTCGCCGAGGCCGAGATCATCGAAGCCTACCTGCCCGCTCCCCTGACCCGGGCCGACGTCGAAACCATTGTGGACGAGGCCATCGCTGACCTGCGGGCCGATGGCGAAGAACCCACGATGCGGCAGATGGGACAGGTCATGAAGCCGGTAACCGCCAAGGTGGCAGGCCGTTTTGACGGCAAGGCAGTGAGCGAAATCGTGCGGTCCCGCCTGGCCTGACCGGAGCGCGGCACCCCACTGTTACTCTGGTTGCTGAACGCTCATTCTGCCCACCATCGGAGGTACAGGTGCCTGCAACCGGCACGGGCCAGCGCCTGTTGGATTCCGCCACGGAAGCCTTCGCAGCCAAGGGGTTCCACGGCACCACCACCCGGGACATTGCGACGGCGGCCGGGGTCACCCCGGGCGCCGTCTATGTGCACCACCGCTCCAAGGAAGAGCTGCTGTTCAGCATTTCGCTGCACGGGCACGAGCGCACCCTGGCCCTGGTCCGCTCCGGTGCCGCATCAAGCAGCGATCCCGTGCAGCAGATTGAAACCATGGTCCGCGACTTCGTTCAGTGGCAGGCGGCCAACCGTACTAAGTCCAGCGTGGTGAACTTCGAGCTGGCCGCCCTTACGGAGGACCACCGCGCCGAGGTGCTGAAGATCCGCCGGGCTGTCGACGCGGAGTTCCGGGCCGTCGTCGACCGCGGACGGCAGGAAGGCCGGTTCGACGTCGAGGACACCGGACTTGCGGTCCTGGCCCTGCTTTCCCTCTGCGTGGATGTAGCGCGCTGGTACCGCGGCGACGGCCGGCTGACCGCTGCCGGCATCGGCCTGCACCACAGCCGGCTTGCTTTGCGGATGCTGGGCGCCGTGCCGGCGCAGTCGTCCTGACACACCTGTTGTAAGCCGGGGGCCGGCGGCATACTGGAAGCCGGACCCTCTGGATCGAGGTACAGCATGGCGGAACTGACAACACTGGTGAGTGGAATCGGCATGGGTGAATCGGCCCGCTGGCATGCCGGTGAACTCTGGTTCGCGGACTGGACGGCGGGAACTATCTCGGCGCTGGACTCTGGCGGCAACGTCCGGCGGGTATCGGCCGTGCCGTCGTTCCCCATCAGTTTCGACTGGCTGCCGGACGGACGGATGGTTGTGGTCTCCGGAACGGACGGCACCGTCCTGCTGGAGGTACCCAATGCCGGGCTGGTCCCGCACACGGACCTGGCGGGGATCTCGGACTATCCGTGGAACGAAATTGCCGTGCATCCCTCCGGCAACATCTACGTCAACGGCATTGGCTATGACTATTCCAGTGCCGCGCAGGCCAGCGGCATCATTGCGCTCATCCGGCCGGACGGCTCCGTGGACCAGGTGGCGGACGGCCTGGCATTCCCCAACGGCATGCTCGTTTCCGACGACGGCGGCACACTGGTGGTCGCCGAGTCCAACGCCGGCCGCCTGGCGTCCTTTGCTATCAGCGGCGACGGCAGCCTCACGCCCGACGGGGAGTGGGCGGGGGTCTCCGGCAGCGCGCCGGACGGCATCTGCTGGGACGGCGCGGGCGGGATCTGGTTCGCCGAGGTCCCCGGCGAACGCTGCGTCCACGTCCGGGAAGGGGGAACCGTACTCGATACGGTCCAGCTGGACCGCGGCTGCTTCTCCTGTGCCACCGGCGGCGAGGACGGCGGCCTGCTGTTTATGATGGCCGCCCAGTGGCCCGAGGTGCTGGACCCCGAAGCCGGCAATACCGGCCAGGTGCTGGGGCTGCGGGTCCGCTAGCCCCTGCACCTGTCCGTTACTGCCACTTCAAGCCACTGCTAGGCGAACGCGGACAGGCCCGTGATGTGGCGGCCCAGGATCAAGGACTGCATGGAGTCGGTGCCCTCATAGGTGAACACCACCTCCATGTCGGTCAGGTGCCGGGCCACGTGGTTTTCCAGGAGCAGGCCGTTGCCGCCCATAATGTCGCGGGCCTCCGAGCAGACCCAGCGGCCCTGCCGGGCGGCGAACATCTTGGCCATCGACGCCATGGGTCCGGTCATCTTCCCCTGGTCGCCGAGCTCGTTGAGGCGGAAGCAGGTCAGCTTGATCGCGGTGACCTGCGCAAGCATGTTCGCCAGCTTGTTCTGCACCAGCTGGAACCCGGCAATGGGCCGGCCGAACTGCATCCGGTCCTTGGCATAGGCCACGGCAATCTCGTACGCGGCCACCGCATGTCCGAGCGCTTCCCAGGCGACTCCCCCGCGGGTCGCGGCCAGCACCTTGTTGACGTCCTTGAATGAGTTGCAGTTGGCGAGGCGGTTTTCGGCGGGAATGCGGAGGTCCTCGATGACGATGTCCGGCTGCAGGACCGCCCGCTTGCCGATCTTGCCCGTGATCACGTCAGCCCGGTAGCCGGCGGGGTGGTTGCCGTCGGCGTCCTTTTCCATCACGAAGGCCTTGACTGCGCCGTCGGCTTCGTCGCGGGCATAGATGATCACGATGTCGGCGAAGCTGGCGTTGCCGATCCACCGCTTGTTGCCGTTGAGCACGTACGAATCACCGTCGCGGCGGGCGCTGGTTTCGAGGGACACCGAATCGGATCCGTGGCTGGGCTCCGTGAGGGCGAACGCACCGATTTTCTCGAACCTCGCCATGGCCGGCAGCCAGCGCTGTTTCTGCTCCTCGCTGCCCAGCATGTCGATGCTGCCCATGGCCAGGCCGGAGTGCACACCGAAGAACGTGTTGATGGAACCGTCGCCCCGGGCAAGTTCGGCAGCCGCGGTGGAGGCGGCCATGCGGCTCATGCCCGGGCAGCCGTACCCCTTGATCGTGCCGCCGGCAATGTTCAGTGCCGCCAGCTTGGGCACCAACTCGTACGGAACCTCGGCCCGCTCCCAGTAGTCGTTGATGACCGGCAGCAGATCGTTGTCGACGAACGCCCGGACACGATCCCGCACGTCACGGGCCTCGTCGTCCAGGAGTTCATCGAGGAGGTAGAGGTCGGCGTCGACGTCGGCCACCGCGGTGGGGTCGAAGGCCGGGCGCGCGGATTGGGTGACGGTCATGGAGACTCCTGACGGAAGGACTAACTAATCGTTCAGTTAGTATGACCCCCGTCACACCGTCGGTCAATGGGGGCACGTCTCCCCCGGCGGGTTGAGCCGTGGCGGGGATCTTCCTTCTGCGATGATCTTCCCCATGACGGACTTTCGCCTGGCCTGGCTGACCACACCGGAAATGGTCGACAGCCGGCTGCAGGTACAGCTCCGCAGGTGCTGGTACGAAGTGGCCAATGCCGGTGGTGCCGTAGGCTTCCCGTTCCTTCCGGTGCCGGAAGAGCAGGTCCTTTCGGCCGTGGACTCACTGGTCAGGTCTCTCGGGGAACCCGAGAACCGCCTCCTGGTTGCCACAGTTGAGCGCAGGCTGGCCGGATGGCTGCTCCTGGCGGGTAATGCCGGGGCTTTGACCGCACACTGGGCGCGGATCTCCCGGCTGCAGACCGCACTTCCGTTCCGCGGAGCCGGGATCGGGCGCGCGCTGATGTCGGAAGCCGCCCGGGCAGCGGCGGAGGACTTTGGCCTGGAACAGCTGCATCTTGAAGCACGCGGCGGCGTGGGCCTGGAAGACTTTTACCGTTCCAGCGGCTGGCAGGAGGTGGGCCGCCGCCGGGATGCGCTACGGCTTCCCGGCGGCGACCGTGACGAGGTGCTGATGTCCCTGTCGCTGACCTCCTGAGACGGTCCTAGTGGATGGCCACGCCTTCGGGCAGCTCGTTGGTGGGACGGCGGACGAAGAACGCCGCCGCGACAGCCACCAGTGAAACAACGGCTCCCCAGAAGAACGCCGTGTGGACGCCCGAAGCGGCAGCGGAGACCGCTGACGCGCCGTCGGCCAGGGCCGCCGTCGTACCCGTGGTCATCAGCGTGACGAAGACGGCGGTGCCCGCAGCGCCGGCAAGCTGCTGGAGCGTGTTGATGATCGCGCTGCCGTGGGAGTAGAGCGACTTATCCAGCGAGCCCAGGGCCGAGGTGAACAGCGGGGTGAAGATGAACCCCAGCCCGGCATTGAGCAGGCAGTGCAGCAGGATGACCAGGCCGACGGGGGTTTCATCGGTCAGCAGGGTCATCCCCCACAGGGCGCCGCTGAGCACCAGTGCCCCGGGGATCACGAGCGGACGGGGTCCGAAACGGTCAAAGAGGTTGCCGACGATCGGCGAAAGGATGGCCATCACGGCACCGCCGGGAAGCAGCAGCAGCCCGGTGGAGAGCGTGTCCAGTCCCAGGACGTTCTGCAGGTAGAGGGGCAGGACAATCAGGCAGCCGAAGAGCGCCATCATGGACACCAGAACCATAACGATGGCCACAACAAAGGGCTTGCTGGTGAACGTGCGCAGGTCCATCAGGGCACGGTCGGTGCGCTGGAGCACCAGCTGGCGCAGTACGAAACCGGCCATGGCCAGGACGCCGGCGGTCAGCGGGATCCACAGCGGCATCAGTTCCTTGCCCTGGGCTGCCTCACCGATGCTGCTCAGGCCGAAGATCAGGCCGCCGAAGGCGAAGGTGGACAGCACGATGGAGAGCACGTCGAACGGCACGCGCTTGGTCTCGGTGAGGTTCCGGATCTTCAGCCCGCCCAGGCCCAGGGACAGCAGGGCAATGGGCAGGACGAGCCAGAACATCCAGCGCCAGTCCAGGGCGTTGAGGATGATGCCGGAAACCGTGGGGCCGATGGCCGGCGCCACCGCGATGACGATGGAAATGGTGCCCATCATCTGGCCGCGGCGGTGGGCCGGAACGGCGTTCAGGACGGTGGTCATCAGCAGCGGCAGCATGATGGCGGTGCCGCTGGCCTGGATGATCCGGCCGCCCAGCAGGGTGCCGAACCCCGGGGCAAGCGCCGCGAGCAGGGTTCCGGCGCTGAACAGCGACATGGCGGTCAGGAACAGGCCGCGCATGGAAAAGCGCTGGAGCAGGAAGCCCGTGGCGGGGATGACCACGGCCATGGTCAGCATGAAACCGGTGGTGAGCCACTGGGCGGTTCCGGCAGTAATGTTCAGATCCGCCATAAGCCTTGGCAGGGCGACGCTCATAATCGTTTCGTTCAGGATGACGACGAACGAGGAAACGAGCAGGATGCCGATGACGGTTTTGGTGCGGGGATCCAATGTGGCCGGAGCCGGCACCTTCTTGGAGCGCCGGGAGGTTCCGGCCGTAGGAACGGGTTGTGCGGAGGAGTCGATACTCAAGGAGTGGAAGTCCTATTCATGGTGCGCGGGCGCCGCAGCAGTTTCGGGCGGCGCGGGGACGGTCGGCACTTCAGCGGGCCCGGCCTGCAATCCTATGCGGTGGCCGACGGCGGCCGGGATCCACCTGTCCGTTTGTCCGGCGTGTTCGACCCGAAATTCGCCAAGCGCTGAACCGCGGACCGGCTGCAGGCTAGAACCCGGTGACCAGGAGTCCAAACCCCAGCACGAACAGCACCACCATCGCGCATCCACCGGCGATGGTGGCGGCAGCGGTGAGCACCAGCACCACCCAGGGTCGCTGGAACCGGTTGCGCAGCCAGTCAAAGAACAGCGGGGCGGACAGCAGCAGCATCACCGCTGAGCCCAGGATCAGGGCCAGCAGCACCGTCGCCTGAACCGTCTCCGGGAAAATCCACAGCTGCAGGACGACGACGGAGACGGCCAGTACCGCGGCCGCGGCCGACTGCACCAGCCAGGCAACGGCAAGATGCGGCCAGGATTCCACACTGTTGCTCATGCAGAGGAAGTCTAGTGCCGTTCGGGGTGGTCCATGGTGACGGTGCGGAGATCCAGGCGGCGCAGCACCCGGTCCACGGCCTCCGGATCCATGCCGCGCTGCCGGCGGGCCTCGAGCACCTCCCGGCGGGCGGCGTCCATGGCTTCGCGCTGGACCACGTCCATGATCTCCAGGGTCGCCTTCCGGTCCAGCATCTTCTGCGAGTCGTCTTCTTCATCGCTCTGGAGCATGGAGTGCAGCGAGGCCATCCGCTTGGCCAGGGTGGCACGGCGGTCCGGCGGCAGCTGCTGGATGGCGGCCGACCGCTTCATCGTTTCGACGGCAACCCGTTCGGCCCGGAGCGCGAGTTCGCGTTCCATCCGGTCCGTCTCTTTGTGGTCATCCGGCAGCTTCAGGGCGCGCATCAGCCACGGGAGCGTCAATCCCGGCAGCACCAGGGTCACTATGAGGACCGCGCAGGCGCAGGCTACGACGAAGTTGCGTCCGGGCAGGGCGTCACCGGCGAGCGTGGTGCCCGGCAGTGCGAGGGCAAGCGCCAGGGTCGCCAAACCGCGCATACCGCACCAGGAGAGGACCAGGACTTCTTTCAGGGAGCCCGGCACATGGTTCTTTTCCGTACCGCCCATCCGGTAGATCGCCATCATCCACAGGAACCTGACCACAAGCACGGACGCGCACACGGCAAGGATTCCGGGGATGTAGCTCAGCAGTTCGGTTCCTTCGGCCTTGATGATGTACCGCATTTCGATTCCCACCAGGCCGAATGCCGCACCGGTAGTCAGCAGCTCCACGACGTCCCAGAAGGCCGTGCGGGTGAGGCGTTCCTCGGAATCCTGCGGGCGGGCCCGTCGGCCAAGTTCCAGTGCGGTAACAACGACGGCGACCACTCCGGAGAAGTGCACCTCTTCGGCGAGCAGGTAAACGGCAAAGGGAGCGACGAGCGTGGCGGCCGACCGGGCCACCATATTCGGCACGAACCGGTTCAGGCTGCCCACGACCCATGCCATGGCCAGACCGAGCACCACGGCACCGGCGGAGGCGAGGAGGAAGTCGGGCACCACATCCCAGCCCACGTGCCCGCCGCTGGTGCTCGCGGCGACGGCGGCCTGGAAGATGACAATGGCAATGGCGTCGTTGAAGAGGCCCTCCGTCTGCAGCACGGTGATCAGCCGCCGCGGCATCCGGACCTTCCGGGCGACTGCCTCCACTGCCACCGGATCGGGTGGTGCGACCATGGCGCCCAGGGCAATCGCGGCCGGAAGCCCGAGCGCCGGCACCAGGGCCCAGGAAACGCCGGCCACCACAGCCACCGTGACTGCCACCAATGCCACCGCCAGCAGCACCAGGGAACGCCAGCGCAGGCGGAAAACAGACCAGGAGCTGCGCTGCGCGGCTGCGAAGAGCAGCGGCGGAAGGAACAGGGGAAGGATCAGGTCCGGGTTGATGTGCACTTCGGGAATGATCGGCAGGAAAGCGATGAGCGCCGAGGAAATCAGCATCAGTACGGGGTACGGGAGCCGGATGCGTTCGCCGATCCCGGCGGCCAGGACCGTTCCAAAAAGCAGTCCGATCAGGAGTATCAGGAAATCCACCGGATCAGCCGTCTGCTCGGGGCTTGCTTCGGACTGACCGCGCCGCGTTTTCCATTGTGCCTGCCCCTGCTTCCGTGCGGATTCGTAAGTATTTCGTTAATTATTGCATTGAGTGCATCTAGCTGGGGGTAGCTCTGCACTGCGGGCGCGGCACGGCGCATCCTCCGGGGTGCGACGGGATTCATATGGAAAGGTCAGCGGGATCACGGAAAACCGGGAACCCGTAGGCCTCCTCCCGCACCCGAAAACCCGGTAAAATCGGACAGAGGTTTTCTGCGTCCAAGCCACTCCGGTGGCCAAGCGATAAAGGGCACGCCCTGCGGTGAATTGAGTTGAAGGTACCTGGTTCCGACCTTGCTGCATTGACCCCTCCGGCCACCCGGAAGGAGGTTCCGCGCTCATGACTTCCGTGTACGGATTGGTCAGGGAAACCCGTAACCCGGCAGCTGCGATGAAGGCATCGACGGACCCTGCCGCAACATATCCCGACCGGCAGCACGGTCAAGACAACCGGCAGAAGCCACCTTCCGCTACAGGTGCCGTGATCGCCTGGGATCCCGATGATCTGCCTGGAGCCCTTGATCGGCTCATTTCCGCCCACCCCGGCCATTTCTCCCACCCCGAAGCGCTGCCGGTGCGGCCTGTCCCCTTCCGGATGCATCTTCTGGACGCTGATGTTCCCAAGCCGATCCAGCTGCACCCCCGGCCGGACCAGGCCTTGGCGGGCTTTGTCCGTGAACAGACCCGCGGGGTCCCCTTGAACGCCGGGAACCGGAACTATAAGGACCGCTACGCGAAATTCGAGGTGGCGGTCGCACTCACACCCCTTCGCGTACTGTCCGGAGAGCGCAGCAGGGAAGAACTGAGGGTTATTGCCGACGGGGCGGACCTTCCATGGCTTCACGCCCTATTGACGTTCCGGCACGAGACGCCGGTGCATGCCCTGCTCCGCATGGAGTCTTCCGAGATTGCCCGTGCGCTTCGGGAAACCGAGGCTGCCATGGCCGGCGTGGCGGACGCCGTCGGTCCCGTCGCAGACGTTGCTGCCGTCTTCCGCCGGCTTGCGCCGCTTTTCCCGGGCGACCGCGGCATTCTCATAGCCATCTGCATGAACCTCATCAAGCTGGATCCCGGGCAGGCAATGGTTACCCCCGCCGGTTGCCTCCACTCTTATCTGTCCGGGCAGGCGATGGTGGTTATGGGCCTCTCGGACAATGCCCTGAAGGCAGGACTAACCAAGGATTATGTGGATATTGCGGAGCTGCAGCAGGTTCTGGGAGACGGCCAGACCGGCCCCGCACCCCTTCCAGTGGAACGCATGGACGAGTTCCAGGAGAACATTCCGCTCTGGAGTGAGGATCTGGGCCTGCGGCGTGCCGTGGTCGACGGCACAGCCGCAGCCATCCCCCTGGAGCGGTTCACCGTTGTCCTCACCGCGCTGGGCGACGCACGGGTGACGGTGGGCGATGTCAGCACCGATCTGGAACAGGGCGCCAGCATGCTCTACCTGGGCGACCCGACGACGGCGACCGTCGACGGGCACGCGCAAATCTTCATCGCTTCCCGGAGCTGAGGGCCCTGGAACGGCGCCTCGCTGCCGGCGCTGGTGCAGGGCAGCTACATCCGGACCTACATCCGGGCTTTCGTCCGGGCGGTGGCTTTCGCCGACCAGGGATCCTCGGGCCACGGGTGCCTGGGGTACCGGCCCCGCATTTCCGCCCGGACCTGGGCATAGGGTCCGGACCAGAAGGACGCCAGGTCGCCGGTGACGGCCAGGGGCCGACCCGCCGGGGACAGCAGATGGAAAAGCACCGGCACGCGGCCTTCCACCAGGCGTGGTGTTTCGGCCCAGCCGAAGCACTCCTGCAGCTTGACCGCCACCACCGGCCGGCCGCCGTCGTCCCCCGCCTCCGGGTAGTCGATGCGTATCCGTGAACCGCTGGGCACCTCCAGCCGCTCCGGCACAAGCTCACCCAGCCGCGAAGCGTCCGGCCAGGGCAGCAGCCGCCGCAGAGGTTCCAGGAGGTCGACGCTGCCGACGGACGCTCCGCGGGCCAGCGCATCCAGTTCCGGCCCCATCCAGTCCTGCATCCGGGCCAGCAGCGCAGCCTCACTGACATCCGGCCACGGCTCCCCCAGTTCCCGGTGGAGCAGGGCCAGCCGACGGCGCAGGGCGTCCGCCCCGGAGGAGAAGCCAATCAGGCCGAGCCCCCGTGCCGTCAGGGCACGGGCGACGGCGGCGCGTCCTTCCTCGGCGGACGGGCGGACCGGGGTGGAGCCCAGGAGAACCGCCCCGAGGCGGTGGTCCCGCCGGGCCGTGACCCGGCCGCCGGCGAAGTCGGCCTCCACCAGGTCCGTGACGAGGTGTTCGGCGGCGGCCTCCGCGGTAGCCAGTGTCAGCGGTGCGGCGGAACGGATCACGGCACCGGTCCCGGCGGCGTCGCGCCCTTCCGCCCGCGTGACGTCAGCGACGGCAAGCCACTCCTGACCGGTGAGGGAACTGCCCGCGGGCAGGCCGGCACGGGTTCCGGAGGTGAGCAGGTAACGCTCCTGGCCCGAACCGGGAACACGCCGCGCAACCCGGTCCGGGAACGCCAGGGCAATGACGTATCCGAGGGCTTCGCCGTTTGAAACTCCCGCCACGGCCGGCGCGGTTCCCTTCTCCCGGCGGGCCAGCTGCTCCAGCCGCCGCGCGTCTTCGGACCAGCGCCGCTCCCCCGGTTCGCGTCCGGCCCGCATTCCGGCGAGCAGGCGGGTGAGGTCGGCTCCGGGTGCACGGTTATCCCCCGAGAGCAGCGCGACCGCCTCAGCCGCCGTCCGGGCGCCCACCGCACCTGCGCCGTCGAGCAGCGCCCGCGCAAGCCGTGGATCCGCGGGGATACGGGCGAGGATCCTGCCCCGTTCGGTCGCCAGTCCCTGCGCGTCCACGGCGCCGAGTCCCTGCAGCACCGTGACGGCGTCGCGCATGGCGGCCGACGGCGGCGCGTCGGGAAGCGGCAGGCCTTCGCCGCCGGGCGAACCCCAGCAGGCCAGCACCAGCGCCGCGGCGGTGAGGTCGGCGACGGCGATTTCCGGCGTCTGGTGTGCGGGCGCTGCTCCGTAGGCCCGGTCGTCGTAGCAACGCACCACCGTGCCCGGACCGAGGCGGGCCGCGCGGCCGGCGCGCTGTTGTGCGGAGGCACGGGAACAGGACACAGTGACCAGCCCGGACATCGCGCGGGCGGCATCCCGGCGCGGCTCGCGGGCCAGTCCCGAGTCGACCACGAGCCGGACGCCCGGCACGGTCAGGGAGGACTCGGCCAGCGACGTCGACACAATGATCCGTGCGGGCTCACCATGACCCCGGCCGGAGACGGCCCGGTCCTGTTGGGCCGGAGGAATCTGTCCGTGCAGCTCCAGCACTTCGGTTCCGGACGGGACCCGGGACCGCAGCCGGTCCGCAACAACCAACACTTCCCGTGCCCCGGGCACAAACACCAGGGCGTCGATACTTGGATCGCCGGCCGCGGCCCGGGAATGGGCTGCCGCTGCGGTGTCCGCCACGTGGTCGAGGAACCCGCGGGTCACGCCGCGTTCGTCGAACCGGGGTACCGGAGCGGGTGCCCAGACGGTCTCCAGCGGGTGGAGCGCCGAAGGGCAGCCGATGACGGGGGCCGGTCCACCGCCGTCGGGCGCGCCGATCAGGGCAGCGAAGCGCGGTGCGTCCAGGGTCGCGGACATGGCGACCAGGGTCAGGTCTTCGCGCAGCTGCCGGACCTCGGTGAGCATGCCCAGCAATAGGTCGGTTTCCAGCCCGCGTTCGTGGACCTCGTCCAGGATGACTGCATCCACGTCCTCCAGGCCCGGATCGGCCAGCAGGCGGCGCAGCAGGATTCCCGGCGTCACGAACTCGACCAGTGTTTCCGGACCGGTGCGGCTTTCACCCCGGACCGTATAACCGATCCGCCCGCCGAGGGCACTGCCGTCCAAGGCTGCCAGCCGGCGGGCGGCGGAACGGACGGCTACGCGGCGGGGCTGGGTGACCACCACCCGGGGCTGCGTGCTGCTGCGTGCCAGCACATCGGCGACGAGCGGAGGGACCAGCGTGGTCTTGCCGGTTCCCGGGGGTGCCTGCACGACGGCGGTCCCGGCGCCGCCTGCGCCGGCCAGTACCGCGGCCAGCTCTTCAACCGATTCGGCGAACACCAGTCCGGCACCGATGACCGCCAGGTCGAAGGGATGGCGGAGGCCGGTTGCGGGCAGGGAGGCCGGAGAAGTCACTCTTCCATTCTGCCCCGGCGCGAACGCGGTAAAATAATAGAAGTCGCCGCACCCCTGCCCTTCCGCTTCCTTGGAGGTAGCAGTTGCCATTTTCCGAAGGCCAGATCCTGGTCCACCCCCATCACGGCCCCGCCGTTGTCAGCTCGTTCCAAACCCATCCGCGCCTGCAGAAAAACTGCATTGTCCTCGAGGTCCAGTCCTCCCACCTGATGGTGTGGGTGCCCGTTGACCAGGTGGACCATGTCGGCCTGCGTCCCGTCCTGGACCGGACCGGGCTCGACGCACTGTTCGGCATCCTGCGCGCTCCGGCGGATAAAGAGGATGCCCAGTGGTCCCGCCGGTACAAGGACAACACCGAGAAGCTTGCCACCGGTGATCCGATGGTGATTGCCGCCGTCGTCCGCAACCTGATGCTCCGTGACGCCGACCGCGGTCTCTCGCAGGCCGAGCGGGAGATGCTCCGCCATGCCCGCAGGCCGCTGCTGACCGAAATATCCCTGTCTCTCGGGCTCACCGAGGTCGAAGCCGGCGCGAAGCTGGACGCCGTCTGGGCACCGACCACCGCGGTCGCCTAGCTCAGCCGTTCCCTCAGGGTCAGAACAGCAGAGGGCGGACACCTTATCGGTGTCCGCCCTCTGCTGCCGTTGTCTTACTCCGGTACTAGGAAGCCAGCGCCGGGATCTTCATGCCGTGCATGGTGACCAGCAGGTTGTGGGCGAACTCGACCTGGCGGCGCTTCTCGGCGTCGTCCCAGCCCAGCTGCGGAGCCAGCAGGTCCGCCAGTTCGGTCAGCATGGCCTCGGTGACCAGGCCGCGGAAGGCCAGTGAGGTGCGGCGGATTAGGATGTCGGCGAGCTGGGTGATCTGCTCGTTCTCCACCATGTAGGTGAGCTCACGGGTGCTGAGTTCGCTGGTGGAGGCCAGCAGCTGGTCCCCGCCCTGGGACAGGAAGTCCAGGACGTCGACGGCGCGGGTGCCGTAACGGGTCAGCAGGACGCGGACGCGGTCGCGGTCGGCCACGTCCGAGGCCGTGCGGTTGACCCACAGGCGCTCTTCAGCCTCGGTGCGCGGGAAGTCCTTGCCGCCGCCGATCTGCAGTTCCGCCGTCGTCGTCTTGCGCGGCATGCCCAGGGCGGTCATCGCCTCGGTAGCCAGCGTCTCTGACAGGGCGCGGAAAGTGGTCCACTTGCCGCCGACCAGGGACAGGCTGGTGACGTTCCGGCCGCCGCGGTTGTCCGTGCGCTTTTCCACGCGGTAGTCGCGGGACACGAAGCCGGGCTGCGTGTCGTCGTGCTTGGGCAGCGGGCGGACACCCGAGAAGGTGTAGACAATGTGGTCGCGGCGCACGTCGACGGTCGGGAACACGTGGGCGATGAGTTCGAAGAAGTACTCGATCTCTTCGTCGGTGCAGACGGACGCTTCGTTGATGTCGGCGTCGATGTCCGTGGTGCCGACCAGGACGCGGTCGCCCATCGGGTAGATCAGGACGATGCGGCCGTCGGTGTGCTCGAAGAACATTTCACGGCCGGAGCAGGCTTCCAGCAGTTCCGGGTGGTCCAGGACGATGTGCGAGCCCTTGGTGCCGCCCATGAAGCTGGTGCGCTTGCCGAAGGAATCGTTGGTCTCGTCAACCCAGGCGCCGGTGGCGTTGATAACGACGTCGGCGTCGAAGACGAACTCTTCACCGGTGACCTCGTCGCGCAGCACGGTGCCGCCCTCGGTGGTGCCGACGGCGCTGACGTAGTTGCTGGCGCGGGACTGCGGGTTGGCTTCGAGGCCGTCCCGGAGCACGTCCAGGGTGAGGCGCTCGGGGTTGTGGACCGAGGCGTCAAAGTACGTGGCGGTGTACTTGACGTCCGGGCGCAGCTTCGGCAGTTCCTGCAGGGACTTCTTCTTGCCGACGAAGTTGTGCTTGGGGGCCACGCGGCCGCCGCGGGAGAAGAAGTCGTACATGAGCAGGCCGGCCTTGATCAGCACGGCGCCGCGCTCGGTGTGCTTGCCCTGCTTGTGCGTCAGGAAGCGCAGGGGCGCAGCGGTGATGCCCGAGAAGGTGGTGGTGATCGGGATGGTGGTCTGCAGCGGCTTGACGTAATGCGGAGCCAGGCGGAGCAGCGCGTTGCGCTCGACGACGGATTCGTGCACGAGGCGGAACTCGCCGTTTTCCAGGTAGCGGATGCCGCCGTGGATCATGTGGGAGGACGCACCCGAGGCGCCCTGGCAGTAATCCCCGCGCTCCACGAGGGCTACGTCCACGCCCTGCAGGGACAGGTCCCGGAAGGTGCCGACGCCGTTGATGCCGCCGCCGATGATCAGCACCGAGGCCTTGGGCCGGTCCTTCAACTGCTGTACCACCGGACGGGTCCGGGCGGCGCTGGTTTCCTTGCTGGGGTTCACGGAATTGTCCACGTATCTCTCCAAACGCTTCTGTGGCTGCGTTGCCATATCTACTCAATGGTCGAAGCCGGCCGGCCGCCGGACCGAACCAATGCACATACGTGCAGCCTGCGATAATGAATTCATGGAGTACGCAACGGTGTCGATGGACAGCGAATGAACATTGGTGTCAGTGGCAGGTCCGCGGACGGCTTCGGAGCGGGGGCGGGCGAGAAGGAGAGCCGGGACCGTGACGCCCTCCGGGCCGCGCAGATGTACTACCTGCAAAGCCTGACCATGGAGGCGATTGCGCGGGAACTGCGGATCTCCCGTTCCACGGTCTCCCGCCTGTTGTCCTACGCGCGCAGTACGGGTCTGGTCCGGATCGAGATCCGCAATCCGTCGGACCGGGCTCCCGCGCTGGAACAGGAAATCGCCTCCCGCTTCGGCATCCAGGTGCATGTGGTTCCCATGGCCGAAACCGTCTCCCCCGCCCAGGCGCTGCAGCGCGTCGCGGTGCAGGCAGCGCACCTGATTGGGCCGCTCATCGACTCCGATGCGATCATCGGCGTCGCGTGGGGTTCCACGCTGACGGCCGTAAGCCAGCACCTTCCGGTCAAGAACACCCATGACAGCACCATTGTGCAGATGAACGGCGCGGGAAATTTCCGCACCTCCGGCATCACGTACGCCAGTGAAATCCTGCAGCGTTTTGGGCATGCCTACGGCGCCCGGGTGGTCCAGTTCCCCGTCCCGGCGTTCTTCGACCACGCCGAAACCAAGGAAGCAATGTGGCGGGAACGCCCGGTGAAACGGGTGCTGGACCTGCAGGCCCGGATGAACACCGCCATTTTCGGGGTCGGTTCCATGGAGGCGGGTGTGCCCAGCCACGTCTACAACGGTGCCTACCTCGACGAAGAGGACCTGAACGAGCTGGTGGCCGAGGGTGTGGTGGGCGACGTCGCCACCATGTTCTACCGTGCCGACGGCACCTGGGACGGGATCAAGCTCAACTACCGAAGCACAGGCCCGGATCTGTCCTCGCTGCGGGAGATCCCCCGCCGGATCTGTGTGGTGGCCGGCGAAACCAAAACCACCAGCCTGCTGGGGGCCCTGCGTGCAGGACTGGTGACGGACCTGATCCTGGACGAGAATTCTGCCAGGCGGCTCGTGTCCTCCTAGCTCGCGTCGTCGCAGGACTGCACGCACACCCGGATGAGGGAGGGAACCTTGGACCCCACTGCTGACCCCACTTCTGCGCAGCTTCGGCTGCAGGAGCTGCAGCTCGGAACCGATGCCGGGACTGCCCTGGCGTTCTTTGATTCCCTGCCGCCGGTCCAGGTGCCGGAGCTGTTCGGCTCCTGGCGGGGCAGCGAAGTGCCCACCGGGCACCGGCTGGACGGGCTCCTGGAACCCTTGGGCTGGTATGGGAAACGGTTCGACGGCGCGGAGGAGGTCTTCCCGCTGGTCGTCTCCGGAGCCGGAGGTGGCGTGTTCAACGTGAATCCGGCGCTGGTGCCGCTTGCTGCCGTCCTGCGCTTTGGCCCGTTGCTGCGGAAGCCTGGGCTGCAGGCGGCTGTTCATCCTGCCTTGCGGCTGGCGCGGACCCGCCGGCCCGGCGCCCGGCTGCGGATGACCGAGTACCGCGGAGTGTTGAGCGCAGCCATGATCTACGACGCCCTGCCGGTCCTGGATGTGTTCCGCCGGGTCGACGACGGGACTGTGCTGGGCGCGATGGACCTGCGTGGTCCCGGGGCACCGTTCTTCTTCGCGCTGCACAGGGGCTAGCTGGGCTGCACGTTTCTTGACGGCAAGTCCCGCCACAGTTGTTCGCCTGGATGCCGGTTTTGTCGGCGTGGGATCAGAACGGCGGTGCGGCTTCCGCACGCGATCCGGTGCCTTGGGGGTCGTTCTGTCGGGAATCCTCTCGCTCCCAAGACATGCCCCAGCCCGGTTTCGGACGTGCCAGGTCCAGGTCCAGGAGAGGTTCAGTGCGGTAGATCCTTCCGGTCGGCGAGGTCCACTCCATGACCCCTGGTGTGGGTTGGCAGGCTTTCCAGTACCCGAGTGTCTTGAACCGGTGATGCCGGCGGCAGAGGTGTTCCAGGTTTCCGTGGTCGGTGGGGCCACCCTTCGCCCAGTCGATGGTGTGGTCAATGTCCGAAACCGCCGTGTTGACCCTGCACCCGGGGAACCGGCAGGTTCCGTCACGGGCCCGAAGCCAGCGCCGGAGCCCGGCAGGTACTTTTCGCCGCCGCCCAACCCCGAGGATCTCCCCGGTGTGCGGGTCCTGGGCGAGTCCGGTCCAGCCGGCGGCGTTGCGGGCCAGTCTCCGGGCCGCTTCGGCGCTGATCGGTCCGTACCCGTGGAGTTCGGCGGGCTGGTCGTCGGCTCCGAAGAGAGTCTCGGCGTTGATCAGCACCATGATTTCCGCCCGCGGGATGATTCCCTCGTCCGGTCCTGCAACACTACCGCCGTCGCCGTACTCTTCTGCCGCTGCACCTGCCCGGTTCGCTCCGCCCGTATTTCTGACCCGGGTGGAGCCGAGGCCGCCCATCAGCAGCTGCGCCAGAATGTCGGCCCTCAGCTGATCACTTGTCCGTGAATCCCCTCCGGCCTGCTCACCCCGCGCCGCAGTGCTGAGAGCGGTGTAAATCTGCTGCGCTTCCGCGGCCCGTAAATGCGCCGACAGGCACGACATGCCGTCCTCCTCCCTGTCCAGGGTGACCATGCGCTGCTCGAAGGCGGTCAGGTGCCTTTTGCTGACAGTCTCCGGGAATTTCTTTTCGCGCAGCCGTCGCGCCTTGGCCGAGAACTGTGCCCGCGTTTGACCTTCGGCAGCCTTCAGCAGCCTTCAGCAGGTCAGCTTCGAACCCGGAGAGTTTCGAGGCGGGAATGTTCTGGCACTGATCCAGGACCACCTGGGCATGCTGGTAGGAGAACCGTCCGTCTTCCAGGCCGGAAAGTGTGGCGGTATGGGCGCCGCACAGCTGGCCGGCCTCACTCAGCAGCCGCTCACCTGTCATCTGCGGAACCCTCAGAATGGCGGCGCATTCCGAAGCAGCGAGGCTAAAAGCTATCCCGGGTTTATCCCGCTCCGACGCGTCGAAGAAGCTATCCCGGAACAGTTCCTCCATCCGATTGAGCAGGCGGACCTGCAGCGCCTGCCCCCAGGAAATCAGGTGCTCCACCCGGGACAGGGCTTCCGCGACGGCGGAATCGTCGAAGGACTCGAGGTTCTGCAGTGCCAGAGTCCCGGTGAAACCGTCCAGGTACCCGTTTGCTGGATTCCCGGCTTCGGAGGCACCGGCATCAGCGGCCACGGATGGTTCGCCGTCCAGCTCCGCCCGGTAAACCGACAACGTACAGGCCGCACGCGGCGCATCCGATTCACCCGTCATGCCTTCTGGCTGGTGGTCGTCACTGCCTGGTTTTTCGGTTGTCCGTCCGGTATTCCCGACCTGATCCATAGCCCAAAGATTTCATCCGGCACTGACATTTCAGGCCTCCAAACAGGCTTAAACGGTGCCTCCGAGGACACTGAAAATACCCGTCTTTCTGGGTCTACTACCTGCCCTCATCGCGCTGCCCGGCTACACCGCACGCACCCCGTTACCCTGCGCCTATTGGCGGGGCACCTACTGGCAGACCTGCGTTCCCGGCTCCACCGCTATGGTTTCAATGACCTTGCCTGTGGCGGTGTCGATCACTACTACCGAATCGGCGGGCCAGCTTTCGTCGGGGACGGGCTGGTAGCCGACGTCGGACACATCGGTGGCCTTGCCGGCGTCGTTCCGGCTGCGGTTGAAGGCATCAATGGTTTTCCCGGTGTTTGTATCCACAGTCACCGTCTCCTCCGGCAGGTCGGCGTTATCACCGGACACCGGAGTGGAATTCCACCAGCCCTCGTAACCGCCGACGCAACCGGCCTGTTCCTCCCCGCCTTGCCCGCTTTGCCCGCTGTGCCCGCTGCCGCCGCATCCGGACAGCAGACCGCCCAGTACCAGCAGACCTGCAACCGCCGTCTTCTTCATGTGCCAGCCTCTCCCCCAGTGATTCGGGAGCAGCCTAGCAGTACCCTCGCCGCCTCATCCGGCCAACCGCCACCGGTCATTCAGCCAGCATCGCCACCGAACGGTTCCACAGCCCAAGGGCCAGCGCCGCGTCCCCGGCCTGCTTGTTGGGCTTGGCCACCTTGCTCCGGACAAAGTACTTGCCGGTCGGATAGTCCGTTCCGGGGGTTCCCTCCGCCAGGAACACCAGCGTCCGGGCGCCCTTTTCCGGCGTCGGGAGAAGCCTGCGCAGCAGCGGTGACTGGTAGACCGCCCGCATTGCCGAGCCTTCCGCATTGGAGAAGCTCGACCCGATCACTCCCGGGTGGAAGGCGGTGGAAGTTGCACCATGCGAACGGTACCGGCGGTCAAACTCCTCCGTAAACAGGATCTGCTCCAGCTTGGCGTTCCCATACGCCTTGCTGGGGTTGTACCCGTTTTCATTTTCCAGATCGTCCAGATCCACGTTGCCGAACAAGCGGTTGGCCATGCTGGAAGTGTTGATCACTGTGCCCTTGGACTCAAGGAGCCGGTCTGTGAGTAGCTGGGTGAGCAGGAACGGCGCCAGGTAGTTCACCTGGAACGTCATCTCGTGTCCGTCCTCCGTGACCTGGCGGACGTTGCCGAAAACCGCTCCGGCGTTATTGGCCAGGACATCAATGTGCGGGTAGCGCTGGAGCAGTTCCGAGGCCAGGGTACGTACACTGCCCAGGTCCGCGAAGTCGGCCAGGAAGTACTCGCCGCCCGTGTCCCTGGCGACGGCGGCGGTCTTCTCCGGGGACCGCCCCACCAGCACCACGTGATGCCCGTCTTGGGTGAGCCGTCTTGCAGCGGCCGCACCGATTCCGTCACTGGCACCGGTGATCACGATGGTTTTGGGAGACACGAAATCCTGCTTTCCTCAGAGTGCGGCCGGTGGCGGCAACACCGTTCCACCTTAGCTGCGCATGCCGCGGATTTACCCCTGTAGCCGGACCAGCTTGTCCGGATTGCGAACCGCGTACACCGCCTGTACCCGGCCATCGGCCAGTTCCAGTTGGAAGACGGTGGTCACCGCGCCGTCCTCCCGGAACGCGACGGCGGGCAGCCCGTTGAGCTCGACGAATTTCGGGACGGCTCCGGCTCCGTACTTGTCCGCCAGCCCGATCATCAGGCGCGCCACCTTCTCCGGACCGTAGACCGGCCGCAGTGCGGCACTGACCTTGCCGCCGCCGTCGGACACGAGAACCACGTCCGGAGCCAGCACGTCCAGCAGCGACTGCACCTGCCCGGTCATGGTGGCGGCCAGGAAACGTTCGACGGCGGCGCGGTGCTCCCCGGTATCCGGCACACTCCTGGGCGTTCCGGACCGAAGGCGGGTCCGTGCCCGGTGAACCGTCTGCCGCACGGCGGGCTCGCCCATCTCGAGGGACGCGGCTATTTCCGGGTAACCAAAGTCGAAGACCTCGTGCAGGATAAACGCGGCGCGCTCGGGACCACTCAGGGTCTGCAGCAGCACCAGCATGGCCGTCGACACCTCGCTGGCCGTCAGGGCCGCCGCCTCAGGATCCATTGCCAGCCGGGCCGGACCGGTAGGCAGAGGCTCGGGCAGCCACTCGCCCGGATAGTCTTCCCGCCGCCGGGATGCGGCGCGGAGCGAATTCAGTGCCTGGCGGGAGGCCGTGCGGGCCAGGTAGGCCCGTGGGTTTTCCACCGGAACATCCACCGCCCGCCAGCGCAGATAGGTTTCCTGCACCACGTCCTCGGCATCCGCCACGGTGCCGAGGACGTCGTAGGCAATGGTGAAGACCATGCCGCGGTGCCTCAGGAATTCGGTGTCGCGGCCTGGCCGCACACCGGTCAGCTGCGGGTCATCGGTGCGGGAGCCGCCGTCGTCGCCGCCTGCGGACCTGTTGGCCATGTGTACGCTCCGCTCCGTTTGGCTTCACCGCGGATCCAGCGCAGTGTCATCCGGCAGATGATTTCCTTCTGGACGGCCGCCGTCCTGCCGTGCAGGTGGAAGCGGGTCGGAGAATCGTCGGCAGACAGGAACTGGACCGCCCCGTCACTGCGGCCCAGACTAATGCACAGGCCGCGGAATCCGCTGTCGTGCCGCACTCCCGCCGTTCCGTCCAGGGCCCGGAGGATGTTTCCTGCCGCGTCGGCCCCCATGGGCAGGGCAGCCGCACAGCACATCCGCAGGTAGTCGTAGAACGGGTCGTCAATCACCCCGGCATCGCCGGCTCCGTAAATACGGTCCTGGCCGCGTACCCGCAGCGTCGAATCAAGGCACAGGCGCCCGCCGTCGTTCACCGGAAGCCCGCTTGCCGCAGCCAGCCCTGGCACGGCGAACCCGGCGCACCAGAGGACGACGTCGGCGCCCAGGCCGGTGCGCACGTCCCCGTCCGCACGGACCGGCGTTCCACTGTGCAGTTCCACTCCGGCCCGGCGCAGGCTCTTCTCCACGGACCGGCGGGTCTGTGTGCCCAGCCGCGGCGCGATGGGCTCCGCGCTGTGCAGGCTGACGCGGAGCCGGCCATGGGTCCGGGCTGTCTCGGCGGCCGTCTCCACGGCGGTCAACCCGCCGCCGACCACTGCTACGCGGGCCCCGGCAGGCAGCGCTGCGAGTTGGCCCCGTGCCGCCGTCGCTCCTTGGAGTTGTTCCATGCGCACGGCGCCGTCCGGTGCCGCCGCGGCGGCAGAGCCCACGGCGTACACCAGGTAGTCGTAGGCCAGCGTTCGGCCGTCGGCCAGCTGCACGGTCCGTTCCGCCGGCCGGATCCGTACTGCCCGGCCGGTAACCCGGTGAACGGCCGGATGCAGGAGGGAATCGAAATCGACTGTGGCATCCGGGCGGGTTCCGGCCGCGTATTCGTGCAGCCGGATGCGCTCAACGAACCTTTGGTCCGGGGTGGCCAGGACGACGTCGAGCCCCGGCCTGCCGCTGCCGGCGAGCCGGTTGGCCGCCATAACCCCTGCGTATCCCCCGCCCAGAATGACTGCTGTGGTACCCATGAGCGCACTCCCTGATGTCCGTCACTTCCGGCTTCCACGCCGGCTGCACATAGGACACCGCCCGGGGCGGGTTTGTGACCGGCTCTCACTCCGGTCGGCCGGCCGCCAGGCCCGCAATCTCCTGCAGGGCCAGCACATGGGCGTCGAAGCTCGAGCGACCGGCCGGGGTGAGGGCCACCCACGTGATCCGGCGGGCGTCCCGGCGGGCCGGCGACGTCGTCTTGGCAAGGCGCACGTAGCCGGCGTCGCCCAGCACCTTCAGCTGCTTAGAGAGGGTGGCGTCGGAAATGCCGAGGGTGTCCCGGAGCACGGCAAAGTCCATCTGCTCCACCGGACGCAGCAGCCCGCAGATGCGCAGGCGCGTCGGTGGATGCACCACTTCGTCGAACCGGGGCTTAGGCATGCGGCAGGCACGCCGCACGCAGGTGGCGGACTGCGGCCCGGTAGGCAACGCCGGCGAGCCAGGTCACCAGCAGGAAGGCCGTAAGGCTGGTGAGCGTTACTGCCCAGGCGAGATCCAGCGACACCAGGGCCAGACTCACGGAAAACAGAACCAGGCAGAGCAGCACCCCCATGCTGATGGCTCCGATGGCCGGGGCACCCAAGCTGCCGAATTTCACTCCGGCGTTCCGCTGGATCAGGTGCAGGAGGACGAACAGCAGTGCTACAAGCATCCAGGTCCAGGTCGGCGTTTCGTAATTGGCACCGGGATTGGTGTCCGCGGCGGACGCCACCCAGCACGCGGCCAGCGCGCCAACCCCCGCCAGCAGTGTCCGGGGTTCAGCAGCGGAAGACACAAGTGTCCCGCGGTCAGTCGAGAGCATCCGGAGGCGGTCGGCAGCCTCAGTTGATTCCGTGAAGTTACTTTCCATGATGGAAAGAGTATTGACCGCCTCTGCCGGTGTCAACGGAACGGAAACCTACGGCACGGGCTCCACTGCATTCTTCCCAGGCGCGGAGGACGGTGCGGCGCCCGGTGGCTCATACAGTCCGGCGTACTCCTCGAGCGTGATCCCGGCGCCGTGGATTTTTCCGGCCGCGTCCGGACCTACGTACCGCAGGTGCCAGGGCTCATAGGCGTAGCCGGTAATGTGCTCGGCGCCGGCCGGATAACGGATAATGAAGCCGTACCGCTGGGCATTGGCAGCCGCCCACGCGCCTGGTGCGGTCCCTTCAAAACAGGCCTTTAGCGAGCATTCCCCGCCGGAAGCACCGATATCCACGGCCAGTCCGGTCTGGTGCTCACTCTGCCCGGGCAGGGCCGAGATCGACTCCGCCACTTCCGTGCCGTACCGCCCGGTATAGGCATCGTGCAGCCGGGCCTGGGATTCGGCAGTACGGAAGCCGCTGACGGCGGTGATGGCGACGCCGGAGGCTTCGGCGTCGCGGGCCATCTGGGCAAATGCTTCAGCGGCTTCCTGGCGAAGGGAAATCCCGCCGGTTTCGATCAGCACCGCGGGCACATAGCCGGGATCACCGAGCGGGCGCTGTTTGTTCACCACCACGGACACACTGCCCGGGGAATCGAAGTCCTGGGCGGTACTGGTGGTCCCGGCATACACGGAGACGGGCTGGTCAAGATGAAAGAGGTACGCCAGCAGACCGAGGCACACGCAGCCGAGGATGGCGATGTGCGTGGTGATGTGCTGACGCGGCATGGTGGTTCCCTCCCCGGACTACCTTCCCATAGGCCGGTTCAGTCCGGGAGGACCGACGCGGATCTTTCCCAGCGCCTACGCCAGCTTGGTTTTCCGCGAGAAGATTTTCTGCAGCAGGATGAACAGCAGCAGCAGGACGCCAATGACAATCCGCGTCCACCAGGAACTCAGGGTCCCCTGGTAGGAGATGAACGTCTGCACAATGCCCAGCACAAGCACCCCGGCAAGGGACCCGATGACGTACCCGTAGCCGCCGGTCAGGAGTGTTCCCCCGACCACCACTGCAGCGATCGCGTCCAGCTCCATCCCCGTGGCGGCAAGGCTGTAGCCGGACAGGCTGTAGAAGGAAAAGAGGATGCCCGCGGTTGCCGAACAGAACCCACTGACCGTGTAGACGAGCACCTTGGTCCGGGGCACCGCCAGCCCCATCAGCCGTGCCGAGGCCTCTCCCCCGCCGATCGCGTACACGGTCCTGCCAAAGCGCGTCTGGTGCAGCACGTAAAACGCACCGGCCACGAATAGCAGGGCAATGAGCACTCCGGGCGAGATGAACATATTTCCCGGCAGCCGGATGCGGGCCTGCGCCATGGAGGTGAAAAACGGATCGGTAACCGTGATCGCGTCGAGGCTGATCACGTAGCAGAGACCGCGGGCCAGAAACAGGCCGGCAAGGGTGACAATAAAGGGCTGGATTTCGAAGACCTGGATCACCAGGCCCATCAACAGCCCCAAGACGGCGCCGGTCAGCAGCACTAGACCGATCACGGCAAACGGGTTCCAGCCCGCCTGCAGCAGGGCCGCGGCGATCATCATGGACAGTGCGACGACGGACCCCACGGACAGGTCGATGCCGCCGGTCAGGATCACGAACGTCATCCCGACGGCGAGCACGATCAGGAAGGTGTTGTCGATCAGCAGGTTCAGGAACACCTGCCCGGAGAAGAAGCCCGGATAAATCACGGATCCCGCGGCAAACATCACGAAGAACAGCACGATCGTTGCAACGGTCGGTGCGTATTTGGCCTTCCCCTGCAGGAGGCCGCTGCGCTTCCGCGTGGCAGGGGTGGACGGGCTGGTCAGGACTGACATCAGGCGGCCGCCTTGGTTGCAGGACGTGCCGGGGCAGGTTGCCTGCGTTGCCGCAGCAGCGTCCGGGCCTTCGGCGATTGAAGCAGGCACACCAGGATGACCACGAGTGCCTTGAAGACCAGGGTCACCTCGGGCGGAATGCCGAGCGTGTAGACGGTGGTGGTGAGTGTCTGGATGATCAGCGCGCCGATCAGGGTGCCCACGAGGCTGTAGCGCCCTCCGGCCAACGAGGTGCCCCCGATGACGACGGCGAGGATGGCGTCCATCTCGATGAAGAGTCCGGCGTTGTTCGCATCCGCTGCGGTGACGTTCGAGCTGATCATCAAACCGGCGACGGCGGCGCAGAAGCCGCTGAACACGTAGACAATCCAGAGGATCCGGCGGGCGCTGACGCCGGCCAGCCGGCTTGCCACGGGGTTGATACCTACGGACTCGATGAGTGTTCCCAGTGCGGTCCACCGGGTCAGCAGCGCGGCGCCGGCGAAGGCCAGGGCGGCAATCAGGATCGAGATGGGCAGCGTGAGGAAGTATCCTGCGCCGATGGCGTGGAAGGACTCGTTGGACACAGAAATGATCTGGCCGTCCGTCACGAGCTGGGCCAGACCTCGGCCCGCAGTCATCAGCACCAGCGTGGCAATGATCGGCTGGATGCCGATCGCGGAGACCAGGAACCCGTTCCAGGCACCCAGCGCCAGCCCCGCCCCCACCGCAATGGCCACGGCGGTTGCCGCGGTCGCGAAGGAACCCGGGTTGTCGGAGTTGTAGATGTAGGTGCAGGACACAGCGCCGGCAATGGCCGCCACGGCGCCCACCGAGAGGTCGATGCCGCGGGAAGCGATCACGAGCGTCATGCCGAGGGCGATCAGGAGCGTGGGGGCGCCGTTGCGCAGGATGTCGATCAGGCTGCCATAGAGGTGTCCATCCTGAAGCCGGACCACCAGGAAGTCGCTGCGGAAACCCTGGTTGAGCAGCAGCAACAGGACCAGCGCGAGGACGGGCCACATCAGCCGGTGCCTCAGAACGCCGGTCATTCGCCCGTCCCGGCAATGATCGTCATAACATCCTCCATGCTGACTCCCTGGTTGGGTAGATCCGCCACCATCTCACGGTCCTTCAGGACAGCAAGGTGATCGCTGAGGCGCAGCACTTCCTCGAGTTCCGCGGAAATGAAGACGATCGACATGCCGTCGTCGGCCAGGCTGCTGATATACGTCTGGATCTGAGTCTTGGCGCCGATGTCGATGCCGCGGGTGGGTTCGTCCAGGATGAGCAGTGCCGGGTTGGTGATCAGCCAGCGGGCAAGGAGCACCTTCTGCTGGTTGCCGCCGCTGAGGTTCCGGACCAGCGCCTCCTTGTTTGCGGGCCGGATGTCCAGCGTCTGGATGAACTCTTCGGCCAGCTGGTCCTGGAGGTGGCGGGGCACCCGTCTCAGCCATCCGTTCCGCGCCTGCATCGCGAGGACCATGTTGTCCTTCACGGAGAGGTCACCCACCAGCCCTTCCTCCTTCCGGTTTTCCGAGGAGAAGCCGATGCCCTGCTCGATGGCGGTGCGGGGGTTCCGCAGGGACCGCGCCGCACCCCGGATCCGCAGTTCCCCCTGGTCTGCACGGTCGGCACCGAAAAGCAGCCGCGCCGTTTCGGTCCGCCCGGATCCCAGCAGGCCGGCGAGGCCGAGGATCTGTCCCGGACCGATCGAGACGGTGATGTTCTCCACTGATCCTTTCCGTCCCAGGTGCTCGGCCTCCAGCAGGGGCGCACTGCCCGGAGCGCCTGCCGTGTGCCGGGTGTCCCCGCGGTCCAGCTCCTCGAGGACTTCCAGGTCCTTGCCGATCATTTTCTGGATCAGGCCCATGCGGGGAAGTTCCGCGGTGCGGTATTCCCCCACGAGTTTCCCGTTACGGAGCACCGTCATGCGGTCGGAGATGGCGTACACCTGCTCCAGGAAGTGGGAGACGAACAGCACCGCCACCCCGCGGTCCCGGAGCGACCGGATCACTCCGAAAAGCTGCTGCACCTCGTCAGCGTCCAGGCTGGAGGTGGGCTCATCGAGGACGAGGACCTTAGCGTCCACCTGGACGGAGCGGGCAATGGCCACCAGTTGCTGGACCGCTATCGAGTGCGTGGATAGCACGGACCCGGGATCCAGGTGTCCCAGCTGCAGCTGCGCCAACACAGCGCGGGCCTTGCGCCGGACCTGCTTCCACTGGATATGGCCGAACCTGCGGGGTTCGCGTCCCAGCAGGATGTTCTCCTCCACCGTAAGGTTCGGGCACAGGTTGACCTCCTGGTAGACCGTGCTGATCCCCGCTTCCTGGGCTGCCGCCGGGGACGCGAACACGGCGGGACGGCCCATCACGGTGACGGAACCGCCGTCGGTCCGGTGGACACCGGTAAGCGCTTTGACCAGGGTGGATTTTCCGGCCCCGTTTTCCCCCATGAGGGCGTGGACTTCCCCGGGAAACAGCCGGAAGTCCACGCCGTCGAGGGCTTTGACACCAGGGAAAGCAACGGTGATGCCGTGCATCTCCACCACCGGCGAGCTCTGGTCCATGGTCAGTACTTGCGGGTGGGCAGGGCTTCCTTCGCCTGCTCGGGGGTGAAGGACGTTTCTTCGGTCACCACGCGGGCCGGGACCTCTTCGCCGTTCACCACCTTCTCGGCGATATCCATCAACTGTTCGCCGAGGAGCGGATTGCACTCGACAATGAAGTTGATTTTCCCGTCCGCCAGGGCGGTCATGCCGTCTTTGACCGCATCCACCGTGATGATCTTGATGTCCTCGCCGGGCACCATGCCCGCCGCCTCAATCGCTTCGATGGCGCCCAGGCCCATGTCGTCGTTATGGGCGTAGACCACGTCAATGTCCGGAGTGTTTTTCAGGAAGGCCTCCATCACCTGCTTGCCGCCGCTGCGGGTGAAGTCCCCCGTCTGGGACTGCACGATCTGCAGGTCCGGGTCCGCGGCGATGGCAGCCTCGAAGCCTTCCTTCCGGTCAAGCGCCGGAGCGGCGCCGGTGGTCCCCTGCAGTTCCACGATGTTCACCGGGCCGTCGGTGGCCGCACTGTCCTCCACGAGCCACTCACCGGCCTTCTTGCCTTCCTCCACGAAGTCCGAGCCCAGGAACGCGGTGTAGAGGGAGGTGTCTTTGGAATCGATGGCACGGTCCGTAAGGATCACGGGGATGCCAGCGTCTTTGGCCTCCTTCAGCACGGTGTCCCAGCCGGATTCAACCACCGGAGAGAAGGCGATGACGTCCACCTGCTGCTGGATGTAGGAGCGGATCGCCTTGATCTGGTTCTCCTGCTTTTGCTGGGCATCGGTGAATTTCAGGTCGACGCCGGCGGCTTTCGCCGCGTCCTGCACATCCTTGGTGTTGGCTGTCCGCCAGCCGCTCTCCGCGCCTACCTGGGCAAAACCCATGGTGATGCCGTCCTCCGCGCCTCCGCCGGCGTCGGACCCCGATCCGCCGCCGCCGCAGGCAGAGAGGGCGAGGGCTGAAACCGCCAGGCCTGTCATTAGGGATTTCCGAAACACTGCTGCCTCCTGGAATTCGGACCGCAGCCAGGACAACGCACCCTCATCGCTGCGCGGGCACCGTGCCCTGGCTGCATAGTGACCGTTCACATTCCGTCGGTCAAGCGAGTTTTCGCGGATTTCTCGTTCCACCCGTGGGCCGCTGCAGTGCAGCGGCCCACGGGCGGATGTGCTTCGGTACCGGTCAGGCTCCGGCGGAAACCAATGCCGGCTCCGGCCGTGCAGCGGCACCTGCCCCGGTGTCCACCGGATGCGCCTCGGTGCGCGGCGGCTTGAAGTGGTCAATAACGGTGACCACCGCCAGCGAGGCTGCACCCCAGATGCCAAGGGTCAGCAGGTGGGACCAGAGGGTGTCCGAACCGAAGTAGAGAATCGAGCGGATCGATTCGACCGCCGCCGGCATGGGCAGCACTCCGTGCAGGAAGCGGAAGATTTCCGGCTCCATGTAGATGGACATTGCCGCGCCGGAGGCCGGCACGCCAAGGAACATCAGGATGCCGATCACCGGAAGGATGGCGAGCATCCCCATGAACCGTTCGAACACGGCAGTGAACATGGCCATGCAGAAGATCGCAACAGCACCGGCTCCCCAAAGCGGGAGGAAGTGCCCGTCGATGGCCCCGACGAACACGTCGGCGATGACCCAGAGGAACGCCGACATGCCGACGGCCCACGCGGCAACAATCGGGAGCAGCCTACGCAGCGGTCGGCTGGCCGGAGCCGCCGTCGAACCAACCACAATGATCATAAAGCCGGCCATGATCCAGCCCATGGCCAGGTACATCGTGGCCATGCCCATGGAGTCCGAGTCCTTCAGCGGGGCCACGTTGTCGGAGGCCATTTCCATTTGCTGGCCTGCGGACACCTGGCCGAACACCGAGGTGAGGACCTGCTGCTGGCTTATGCCCGCTGCCTGGTTGGTGATGAGTGTCGCGGTGGGGTTTTCGGCCGAAGGCAGCACGTAGGCGCCGACCACCGTCCGGTCCTGCACCTGGCCGCGTGCGTCGTCGGCGTTATCCATCGGATGCAGATCGAACAGCCCGGACATGTTTTCGTCCAGGCCGGACACGGCCTGTTCCGCCTGTTCGGCAGTGGCGCCGACGACGGCGACCGGCATGTCCCGCGGCGTGGGCTCGTACATGGCGCCCAGCATGAAGGACAGCATCATGGTCACCATGGCCAGCGGGAAGAAGGCCAGGGTGCCGTAGCGCCAGCGGCGGCGCTTCGGGCGGGGGCCGCCGTGCAGCGACGCGACGTTGATCGCCGGCGGAGCCGCATTCGGCTTGCGGCGGCGTTTGACGGCGTCGAGGACGAGGGTGAGCAGCAGCGCCGCCACGGCCCCGATGACCAGTACGAGCAGGTGGGGGCCCGCCCCGTTACCGTCGAAGTACAGGTACGAACGCAGCGATTCGCCGGTGGCGGCCGCGGGCAGGAAGCTGTGGAGGTACGGGTAGAGGCCCGGCATGGTGTGCACGGACATGCTCATGTTGGACGCCGGAACGCCCAGCACCATGAGGAACAGCATGCCGGCCAAAACGGCCATCGGGCCGAGGATCCGGGTGAGGAACAGCTGGACGCTGCCGACGGCGAACACGGTCAGCCAGGAGACGCCCAGCACGGCGGCGGAGTGTCCCTCGACGACGCCGAGCATCGGACCCGTGACGGCCCAGACCAGGCCGGCAATCAGTGCGGCCCAACCGGCCAGCAGGGGAACGAAGCGGCGGAAGCGGAGCAGCTCGGGCGAGTTGGAGAGCACCAGGCTCAGGGGCATGTAACCGGCCAGCATCAGGGCGGTGGTCAGGAACATTGCACCCAGGCCGGCCATGTCGTGGTCGGGCAGCGGGGCAAGGTCCTCGGACTGCAGGGTCAGGCCCTGGCTAAGCACCTGCGGGGCAAGCAGCGCCGTCACGGTACTGGACTGCGACGCGCCGGCAGCACTGGCGGTGTAGAGGGTCGCGGCGGAGCCATCCACGGCCACTGCTCCGGAGACCTCGCGGTCCAGGACCAGCCGGCGTGCGTCCTCGGCGGTATCAACTACCCGTACCTCAACGGCGTCGGGGTCGGAGGACTCGAGGGAATCAGCGAAGCGTTCCGCCTGAGCAGCGGATCCGCTGACGGCGATGGGCAGGTCGTTGGGCGTGGGCGCATGCATTGCGGCGAGGTAGCCGCCCACCAGCATGGAAACCATCAGGAAAGGCATCAGGAACATGGCCACGTAGCGGCCGATCTTCTCTGCCTTTGCGCGCTTTGCGGCAGCTGCGTCAAGATCCGTGGTGCCCGTCTCCGGTGCCTCGGTTTCTCGTGTCGGATCCGTATCCGTATCCGGCGGAGAGCCTGGGGATGTCGGGGAAGTACTGGTCAAGGACGTGCTCCTGTAGCTGAATTCACGAGTGGTGGTGCGAAGTGCGCGTCGACGCGGTTGCCGAGGCGGGGTCTGTGGGGCCAACTCGTCAAAATTACGCCATGTGGCGTAAATTAGGTAATCGAAGCCGCAGGAATGCCGACACAAGGGAACACGCATGGGACAGCACGGGGCGAAAGCACGCGAGACGCTGCTCGATGCCGCCGAGGAGCTTTTTGCCCGCTACGGCATCGACGCTGTGTCCAACCGGCGCATCGCCGAGCATGCAGGGACGGCCAACCATTCCGCCGTCGCGTACCACTTCGGCGGCCGGGACGAACTACTCGAGGCGCTGGTCACCCGCCATCTCGAGGACACCCACCGGCGCCGCGCGGTGCTCACCGACCAGCTGGGCGACGACGCCGGCCTCCACGACCTGCTGGCCTGCCTGATCCTGCCCTGGGTGGACCACCTCGCATCCCTGCCGGTGCCGAGCTGGCGGGCCCGGTTCCTGCACCAGATGCGTGCGGTGCCTTCCATGAAGGCCCTCTTGAACCGCACGGCCATCGCCAACCGCGGCACCGAAGACCTGCTCCGCCGGACTGCTGCCGCCGTCGGCGAACTCCCGACCACCGTCCTGCACGGCCGGTCGTGGATCCTGGGCAACATGACCACCGCCACCTGCGCCGAGTATGAGGCGCGGGTCCAGGACGGAGCCGAGACCGCGAACTGGACCGGGGTGGGCTACTTCCTCATCGATTCCTGTGCCGGAATGCTGTCCGCCCCGGTAACGCATCCCGGAAACTTCATCACGCAGCCCTCGCCCGTCTACCTCCTCTAGGGCTGGGCCCGCCGCGAAAGGGATGCCTCCACGGCACGTTCCGTTTCTTCAGCAATCAGGTCGGCGTTGATGGCGGCTCCCGCCGCAAGTCCCGCGGCTGCTGCACCGATCACCTGCATCATGGGGACCACCATGTTTCCGGCCGCATAGACCCCGGGAACGGTGGTGGCCCCCGTCGGATCCGCCGCCGGCACCGCCGTTCCGATGATCTGCTCCCCCACGAACTGTTCCACCGGTTTGATACCCAGGTCCGCCAGATAAGCGGCGCGGGCATGCACCGGAGCAGCGATCACGAGTGCCTGCCGCTGCACTGCCTCGCCCGAGGCCAGGCGCAGTCCGGTGAGCCGGGACTCTCCCTCCACTGCCGTGACTTCACCGGCAACTACCCGGATGCCGCGGGCCGCCAGCTGCTGTGCCTGCGCGCCGCCCGGCTCCCCGGAGGTATGCAGGAACAACACAATGTCCTCACTCCACTGCCGCCACATCAGGGCCTGGTGCACGCCCGTCTCCAGGTCCCGGGCCAGAATCCCAATCGGCCGGTCCTGGACTTCCCATCCATGGCAGTACGGACAGTGCAGCACATCCTTCCCCCAGTACCGCGCCAGTCCCGGAATGTCCGGCAGGACATCCCGTGCCCCCGAAGCGGCCAGCACCCGGCGGGCCAGCAGGGATCCGCCGTCGGCCAGGGATACCAGGAACCTTCCGTCGTCGTCGCGGGTTACCGTGCTGACCGTTCCCTCCAGCACGACGGCGCCGTAGCCGGTGATCTCGGCGCGTCCGACGGCGGTGAGTTCCGACGGCGGGGTCCCTTCCCGGCCGATGTAATTGTGCACGCCGCCGGCCGGGGCATTGCGTGGGTCTCCGGAGTCAACCACCGCTACTGACCGGCGGGCACGGGCGAGATTCAAGGCCCCGCTCAACCCGGCCGCGGAGCCACCAACCACTACTACGTCATATTCGCCATTCGTCATGTCCGGTCCTTCCATGCGGCCCGGGACCGTCACCCGGAGCTCTTCCGCCAGTCTGGGTTGGACGCCTTCGGACGGGCAATCATTTTTGCCGGTCCGGCAACTAATGCGTGCATCCGCAGCTGGAACCCCTGCTGCCGCCTGCGTGCCGTAGGTTTACTTCCATGAGCGAGAAACCCCTGTCCGGCGTAGGACCGCGGCTGCGCTCCCTGCGGTCACAGCGCCGCGTTACGCTCTCCAACCTCTCCGAGACCACCGGCATCTCCGTCAGCACGCTTTCCCGGCTCGAGTCGGGCCAGCGGCGTCCAACACTGGAGCTGCTCATGCCGCTGGCGCAGACCTATGGGGTGACCCTCGACGAGCTGGTGGACGCTCCGGCCACGGGCGATCCCCGGGTACATATGCGTCCCATCCGCCGTCACGGGGCACTCATCATTCCCCTGACCGAAAAGGCCAGCGGGGTTGGTGCCTACAAATACATCCTGCCGGCGACGGATAAGCCCGCCACCCCGGATCCACGCACCCACGAGGGCTATGAATGGCTCTACGTCCTCAGCGGTAAGCTGCGGCTCGTCCTCGGCGACGAGGAACTCATCCTGGTCCCCGGCGAAGCAGCAGAGTTCAGCACCCGGCTGCCGCATTGGATGGGAAATGCCACCGCCGAGGCGGTCGAGTTCATCGCCCTTTTCGGACCCCAGGGTGAGCGGGCACACCTCCGGGCGCGCCCGGCGCCGCGCCCCCGCACCTAGGGTCTGCCCCTGTCGTCCAACATCAGGACGTGACCGGTTCCGGGACCAGCTCCGCCCGGCGGCGGCCGAACCTCCGGTCGTAGAGCACCGAGAAGACCATGGCGACCACAACTGCTATCAGGATGAGAATAAGCATGCCGACAATCCCGCTCTGCACGCCGGCGTCGGCCTGGGCATCGAAGTACAGGACCGCCCGGTTTGCCGTGGTCATGTGGTAGAGCGGCTCGCCGGGGGCAATAAACCTGAAGAACCCAGGCAGCGCTTCCAGCGGCACCACGCCGCTGGCGGCGGGCAGGCCCATAAACACCACGTAGATCAGTGAGAGGACCATGCCTATGCTGCCGAACATGGTGATCAGCGCGGTGGTCACCGCGGAGACCGTGACAATGGACAGCCACGTTGTGAGGAAGAACCAGCCGCCGTGCGGGATGGGCATTCCTACGGCGGAGGCCACCCACATCATCAGCCCCGCCGTGGGCAGCGCCCCCAGAACCACGATGCCCCACTTGATCAGATAGGTTTTCCAGCGCGCCGGCTGCATCCGCGGACCCAGCGCGAAGCGCGGTCCCATTTCCACCGGTGCTACCCCGAGCCGCGAATCGACCAGGAAATGGATGGCCACGGAACCGCTGACTCCCACCACCATCAGCAGCACGGAATAGAAGAACGCTCCCATGCCGAGCGCAGCGCCTTCCGGCGGGGTTTCATAGGCGGTGGTGGTGACAGAGATAGGTTCGCGCAGCAGGTCGGCAGCGGTGCCGTCCACCGTGGGTGCCAGCTGCTGCTGCGCCTGCTCCGGCAGGCCCAGCGGCGCCAGTTCGCGTTGTTGTTCCGCCCGGGCTTCGCCCTGCGCCGCCTCCGCAGCCGAGGTCAGCTGCTCCCCCAGCCCGGTGTTCGCCCGTTCAAGCGCCGCGTCGACGGCGGACGTCGCCAGGCTGCTGGCCAGCGGCCCCGCCTGTGGATTCGTGTAGACGGTGATGGATGGGCGTGTGACCTCGGCGCCGCTGAGGGCGCCGGTCACCAGTCCCAGCGCATCGGCGGAAAAGGACTCCGGGATAACGACGGCGGCATGGATCTGTCCATTGCGCAGCTGTTCCTCAGCCTCGTCCGGGGACAGGACCCGGAGGTCGATTTCGTCCGACTCGGAGAAGCCCTGCTGCATCTGGCCGGTGATGTTCTGCCCGAGGTTCTGCGGGCTGCCGCCGTTGGCCGGCGTCGCACCGCGGTCCTCATTCACCACTGCCAGCGGAAAGTTCCGAAGGTGGTCGCCCGGGCTGCCAAGTCCACCAATGTAGAGGGCGGTGCCGGCGCCGCCCAGCAGCAAAAGCACCAGCAGCGGCAGCAGCCAGAACCGGGGTGACAGGAAGGTGCCCGGGCTTATGGCGCGTTCGGGCTCCCGCTGCGGGGAACGTTCCGTGGACGCATGTGCGGGCATGGACCGACCTCCCGGCTGGGCCTGAATGCGGATTCGTCTTACCGTTCGAGGTTAGCCGCCGGAGTGGAGCCGCGGATATAGCCGCGCGCCTGATCGGGGGCATGGCAGGAAGACTGCCCTTGACGTTGCCGCGGCGTCAGGTGCACACACGGCATCCCACACATTGGTGCCAATGATTCGGCTGAGGTCACACCTTGCTCACCAGCCACGGACTGCGGGATCCTGTGCGCCGGGTTCAGCTTGCTGGCACCCAGGACCTCCTGGACCAGCCCGGCCCTAGTGCTCCCGCTCCCCGACCAGCCGCACCAGTGCATCCAGCACCTGCGCCTGTCCCTTCACCAGCTTGATACGGGCAACCGGTTCCGGAAACCAGCCGGCCCGGTCGATCTCCGGATACTCCCGCATCTTGCCCGATCCCCGCGGCCATTCCAGTTCGAACATGTTGCTGGCAATCCGCTCCGGAGCAAAGTCCGCCTCCGCGGCATACACCGTGACGGTTTTCTGGGCGGACTGCCGGTAGCTGCCCAGCAGCTCATACTCGGCGGCCGGAGCCGGCGTCCCCATTTCCTCGGCGAACTCCCGCAGCGCCGCAGCCAGTGGTTCCTCCTCCGGCAGGTACTCACCCTTGGGGATGGACCACCCATGCTCATCCTTCCGCGCCCAAAATGGCCCGCCCATATGGCCGATCCACACCTCGAGGCCTTCCGTACCCCACCGGTAAATCAGAATGCCTGCACTGGTAATCACTGCCGCCCCACAAAGGCGTCAGCGAACCCGAACGTGAGAATCGGCGGCATCCCGTCCCGCAGCCGGTCGAAGATATACCTTTCATGCGGCACGACGTCGGCCGGCAGCTCATCCAGCGGGAACCATTCCAGCCGGGCCGCCTTGCCTGGTTCCATGATGCGGGGTTCCCCCTGCCACGCACTGCAAAGGAAGAAGAAGTCCACCCGCTCATCCACGGGGTTCCCGCCGCCGTTCGTCCGGTGCATGGACGTCAGGGGAACGACGTCGGCGGGCGCCACCATGATGCCCAGCTCCTCCCGCGCCTCCCGCACGGCGGCTTCCACCGCCGACTCCCCCGTCTCCACGTGGCCGGCGGCCGCCGTCGCCCAGTAGCCGTCCATATACCCGGTTCCCTGCCGAAGCTGCAGCAGCACCCGGTCGCCGGCGCGGAAAAGGAGATAGCTGGCAGGCACAACTCGGAACCGGTCGGTCAATGGAATTCGACTCCTAGATGGGAAATCCTTGATGGGAAACACTGAGGCTCCAGCCTAACCGGGCCGGACCCGGCTTTAGCTGCCCATCGGCGTGCCATCCGTGGCAGGATCGGCCTATGACCCAGCGCCTGATGCTCCTCGACACCGCGTCACTGTACTTCCGTGCCTTCTACGGCGTTCCGGACACCATCCGCCGGTCCGACGGCACGCCGGTGAACGCCGTGCGCGGCCTGCTGGACATGATCGCCCGGCTCACCGCCGACTATGAAGCCACCCACCTGATCGCGTGCTGGGATGACGACTGGCGGCCGCAGTGGCGGGTGGACCTGCTTCCCACGTACAAGGCGCACCGGGTTGCCGAAGAAGTCACCGGAAACCCCGACGTCGAAACGGTGCCCGATCCACTCGAAGCCCAGATCCCGATGATCCGCCGGACGCTGGAACTGGCGGGCATCGCCGTCGTCGGCGCCGCGGAGCACGAGGCCGACGACGTGATCGGCACCTACGCGTCCACCGCCTCCATGCCGGTCGACGTCGTCACCGGTGACCGGGACCTGTTCCAGGTCATTGACGATGAGCGGGATGTCCGCGTCATCTACACCGCCCGCGGCATGAAGAACCTGGATGTCATGACCGATGCATCGGTGGTGGCCAAATACAAGGTGCTGCCCGGGCAGTACGCGGACTACGCGACCCTGCGGGGCGATGCCTCCGATGGCCTGCCGGGGGTGTCCGGGATCGGCGAGAAGACGGCGTCCTCACTGCTGGCCGAATACGGCACCCTCGATTCCCTGCTGGAAGCGGCGGAGGACCCGGACAGCGGGCTCGCGGGTCCGGTGCGTTCCAAGCTGGCCAAGGCCGCGGATTATCTGGCGGCCGCACCGACAGTGGTGAAGGTGGTCCGGGATCTGGATCTGCCCTCACCCAAGAAGGCCGGCGCCCAGCTGCACGCGGTTACCGGCAAGCAACGCACCGAACTGGAACGTCTCGCCGGTGACTGGAACCTGGGCGGGTCCGTCAAGCGGCTGCTGGACTCGTTTGACCGGTACGCCTAGCCGGTACAAAGAAAGGCACCCCGGGTCCGCAGACCTGGGGTGCCTTTGAAGCTTAGACTGGTGCCCGAAGTGGGACTCGAACCCACACACCTCTCGATACTGCATTTTGAGTGCAGCGCGTCTGCCAATTCCGCCATTCGGGCGTGCCCTGGGTCACTAAGCACGAGTACTTACCGTGTTGGGCGCAAAACAACTCTACATGCGGATACGCTGATTGTGTGAACTGTCGGTCTGCCGGCAGGAGAGACCGTATCTGAGGAGCCATCTGTGTCTGAGTCCACCGAGTCCGCGCCTGCCGCGTGGACCAACGCCGCGTCCGCCAACACCGCGCCGTCCAACAGCCCGGCCCGCCGTGTACTCGTCGCCGAGGACGAGACACTGATCCGCCTGGACATTGTCGAGATCCTCACCGGCGAGGGATACGACGTCGTCGGCGAAGCAGACAACGGCGAGAAAGCCGTCCAGCTGGCGCACGAACTGAAGCCGGATCTGGTCCTCATGGACGTCAAGATGCCGCTCATGGACGGCATCACCGCCGCCGAGCAGATCGTCAAGGCCCGCATTGCCCCCGTGGTGCTGCTGACCGCGTTCAGCCAGAAGGAACTGGTGGAGCGCGCCCGCGAGGCCGGCGCCATGGCCTACGTGGTCAAGCCCTTCACGCCGGCGGACCTGATTCCGGCCATCGAAATCGCCCTCTCCCGCCACGAGGAAATCCAGGCCCTCGAAGCCGAGGTCACCGACCTGAAGGAACAGTTCGCCACCCGCAAGCTGGTGGAGCGCGCCAAGTCGCTGCTGACCACCAAGATGGGCCTCACCGAGCCCGAGGCTTTCCGCTGGATCCAGAAGACCTCCATGGACCGCCGGCTGAGCATGCGCGAAGTCGCCGAGACCATCATCAACCAGGTCAACTAGGTTCCGCTGGCTGGCTGAACACAGGAAAAGGTCCCGTCCACTTGGACGGGACCTTTCCTGTTGATGCAGGGAAATGCGGGGAAAGCCGGAACCTAGATGGCCTTGGCCTGGCCCTTCTTGCTTTCCTTGACCGGCCACGGGCCGACCTTTTCCTTGACCCGCTCCTGGCCTTCAGCAGGCTGGCCGGCGTCGGCAATGTCGCCTACGCGGTGCACCTTGATGCTGTTGGTGGAGCCGGCCTGTCCGGGAGGCGAACCGGCAGCGATGACCACCAGGTCGTTGTCTTCCACCAGGCCCTCTTCCAGCAGGGTGCGGTCCACCTGGGCGGTCATCTGATCGGTGTGCTCGGCGAACTCGACCAGCATGGGTGCCACGCCCCAGAACAGGGTCATGTAGCGGTAGGTCGCCTCCACGGGGGTGAAAGCGAACACCGGCTTGGACGGGCGCAGACGGGACAGGCGGCGTGCGGAGTCTCCGGACTGGGTGAAGGTACAGATGTACTTGGCGTCCAGCTGATCGGAGATCTCCACTGCGGCACGGGTGATGGCGCCGCCGCGGGTCCGCGGCTTCGAGCCCAGCGGAGGAACCCGGTTCAGGCCGTGCTGCTCGGTGGACTCGATAATCCGGGCCATGGTTTCGACGGTCTCAATGGCGTACTTGCCCACGGAGGTTTCGCCGGAAAGCATCACCGCGTCCGCGCCGTCGAGGACGGCGTTGGCGCAGTCGGAAGCCTCTGCGCGGGTGGGGCGGGGGTTGTCGATCATGGATTCGAGGACCTGGGTGGCCACGATGACGGGCTTGGCCCAGCGGCGTGCCAGTTCAACGGCGTTCTTCTGCACGATCGGGACCTCTTCGAGCGGCAGCTCGACACCCAGGTCGCCACGGGCAACCATGATGGAGTCGAAAGCGTCGATGATCTCTTCGAGGTTCTCCACGGCCTGCGGCTTTTCGATCTTGGCGATGACCGGCACGCGCCGGCCTTCCTCGTCCATGATCTCGTGCACGCGGGTGATGTCCCCGGCGTTGCGGACGAAGGACAGGGCAACCATGTCCACGCCGCGGCGCATGGCCCAGCGGAGGTCGTCCTCATCCTTTTCGCTCAGTGCCGGAACGTTCACGGCAACACCGGGCAGGTTGATGCCCTTGTTGTTGGACACCTTGCCCGGAACCACTACTTCGGTGACAACATTGTTAGCGGTCACCTCCACGGCACGGAGCTTGACCTTGCCGTCGTCGATCAGCAGGAAGTCGCCCACGTTTACGTCCCCGGGCAGGCCCTTGTACGTGGTGGAGCAGATGTCCTTGGTACCGGGAATGTCATCCGTGGTGATGGTGAAGGTATCGCCCACGTTCAGGAAGTGGGGTTCCTCGGTGAACCGGCCGAGCCGGATCTTGGGGCCCTGGAGGTCGGCGAAGATGCCCACGGGCATCCCCAGCTCGGCGGAGGCCTTGCGCACGTTCTCATACGTGGCGTTGTGTACGGAGTGGTCGCCGTGGCTCATGTTCATACGGGCGACATTCACGCCCGCGCGAAGAACCGCTACGGTATTTTCGTAGCTGGCGATCGCTGGTCCAAAAGTGGCAACAATCTTTGCGCGTCTCATAGTTCCAGCCTAGTCTCCCTCAGCTGTTTGCGCATGGCGCAGGGCACGCGGCGCTCGTCACGGCGGTTTCCCGTGACCTGGATCAACCCACCCGACGCCGGTAGACGGTGGTTGCGACGGCGTAGCCGACACCGAGGATGCCGACCAGCCAGAGAAGCGCCACCCAGGAACCGCTGCCCACGGGCTCCTGGGCCAGCAGCGCGCGGAGGGTGTCCACTATGGAGGTCACGGGCTGGTTCTCGGCAAACCAGGCCACCGGGGCCGGCATCGTACTGGTGGGGACAAACGCGGAGCTGATGAACGGCAGGAAAATCAGCGGGTAACTGAACGCGCTGGCGCCGTCGACGGTCTTGGCCGTCAGTCCCGCGATCACTGCCAGCCAGGTCAGCGCCAGGGTGAACAGGACCAGGATGCCGAGGACGGCGAGCCAGGCGGCCGGCGAGGCGCCCGTGCGGAAACCCGCAATCAGTGCCACACCAATCACCAACGCAAGCGACACCAGGTTCGCCGTCACCGAGGTCAGGACGTGGCCCCACAGCACCCCCGACCGGGCGATCGGCATCGACTGGAAACGCTCAAATATGCCGCCCTGCCGGTCGAGGAACAGCCGGTAGGCCGTGTAGGCGACACCTGAGGCGACGGTGATCAGCAGGATGCCGGGCAGAGTGTAGTTGATGTAGGACTCCCCCGACTCGGTGCTGATGGCACCGCCGAAAACGTAGACAAACATCAGCATCAGCGCGATCGGAGTCACCGCCGTCGTGATGATGGTGTCGGGGCTGCGCAGGACGTGCCGCAGGGAGCGGCCCGTCAGGGCCCGGGTATCGCTGAGGACAGTCATGAGCTTTGCCTTTTCTCCCGGGCGGCCGTGCCGCCGCCAAGGGCATCCGAGTCCGTACCGCCCACCAGGGCGAGGAAGATGTCCTCCAGGGACGGTTGTTTTGTGATGTACTCCGCTGTGGCCGGCGGGAGGAGCTGCTGCAGTTCGGCCAGGGTGCCGTTTTGGATGATGGTGCCCTCGTGCAGGATCCCGATGCGGTCCGCCAACTGTTCCGCCTCGTCGAGATACTGCGTGGTGAGCAGCACCGTCGTCCCGCCGTCGGCCAGGTCACGGATGGTTTGCCACACTTCGTTGCGTGACTGGGGGTCCAGGCCCGCGGTCGGCTCGTCGAGGAAGATGATGTCCGGTTCCCCGATCAGGCTCATGGCAATGTCGAGGCGGCGGCGCATACCCCCCGAATAGGTTCCCGCCCGGCGGTTTCCGGCCTCCGTGAGGGCAAAGCGGGCGAGCATCCCGTCGGCAATCCCGGCTGGATTCTTCCGGTGCCGGAGTTTCGCGATGAGGACCAGGTTTTCCGGTCCCGTAAGCACTTCATCGACGGCGGCGAACTGGCCGGTCAGGCTGATGGACCGGCGCACGTCGGCGGGGGCCGCGGCGACGTCGAAGCCGGCGACTGCCGCCGTCCCTGCGTCGGCCTTCAGCAAGGTCGAAAGGATCCGTACCAAGGTGGTTTTTCCGGCTCCGTTGGAGCCCAGCAGTGCGAAGATGCTGCCGGTGCTCACGTCAAAATCGACGCCGCGCAGCACCTGCAGGTCCCGAAAAGACTTCTCGATGCCCTGTACCCGGATGGCGGGTTCGAGGGTGGAGGTGGTACTCATATCCGGTCTCCTTCCCGGTGTTCACATCTCTTTGGCAGACCGGTCGATGGTCTCGACGAGGCGCTTCCGCTCCTTGTTGATCCACTGGCCGTCCGCATAGTTCGCGATAAAGGCCTCCGCGAATTCCACCGGATCCTCTCCAACGACGCTGCGGATCGGCGTGCCGTCGACGGCGGCACGCTCGAAAAGGTCAGCGAGGTCTTCGAGCATCTGGATGTAGACGTCCCCCTTGGCTATCGGTGCCGCGTACATGAAGTAGCGTTCCAGGCCATCCATCGCGGTCCGGTATCCGGTGGGCAGCTGGTCCTTGCGCTGTTTGAACCGGCGCCAGCGCCTCTTGTCCTCAAACGGTCCGGTGACGAGCTCAATCCATTTGGCGGCCATCATTCCCCTCCTTGGTCCTGCGGGTGTTCGACGTGATGACGGAGTTCTTCGATCCGTGTGGCCAGGAAGCTCCAGGACCCCCAGAACTCCTGGAGATACCCCGTCCCCTGGGCATTCAGCGTGTAGACCTTGCGCGGCGGCCCCTTTTCGGACGGCACCTTCTCGACGTCGACCAGGCCCCGTTTCTCGATCCGGACCAGGAGCGCGTAGACGGTGCCCTCGGCGATGTCGGTGAAACCCTGTTCGCGCAGCCGCGCAGTGATGTCGTAGCCGTAGGCCGGCGAGGCGGCGATGACCGCAAGGACAATCCCTTCCAGGGTGCCCTTCAGCATCTCCGTCATCTGCTTGCCCATAACTCCGCCGTACCTGCCTGTTCGGTGTCTGCTTCGGTGCTGCTGCCAGCTACTCAGCGACGCTAGCTACCAGTAGACAGTAACACTAAGTACCGCGCTCGCAAGGGGTTCCGGGAAATAAAAAAGCAGGCGCCGGACAGTGTCCGGCGCCTGCTGGGGCTGGTGCCCTAAAGTACAGTGATGGCCCGGTCGGTCGGTGCCACCGGCGCGGGCAGCCGGGTGCTGCCCATCAGCCACTGGTCGACGGCGGCGGCCGCTGCCCGTCCTTCGGCGATGGCCCACACAATCAGCGACTGTCCCCGACCGGCGTCGCCCGCGGCAAAGACACCCGGAGTGCCGGTCATGTAGTACCCGTCGCGGACCACGTTGCCGCGCTCGTCGAACTCCGCAGACACCTGATCCGCCAGACCGGCGGGCTCGGGTCCGGTGAAGCCCAGGGACAGGAACACCAGGTCCGCCGGGATGATCCGCTCGGTGCCGGCCTTCGGCAGCCGCTTACCGTCCACGAATTCGGTCTCGGCCACCTTCACCCCGGTGAGTTTGCCGTTCTCCCCCACGAACTCCACCGTGGAGGCCAGGAACGTGCGTTCCCCGCCTTCCTCGTGCGCGCTGGCCATTTCGAACAGGGTCGGGTACATCGGCCACGGCTGGTGTGCGGCCCGCTCGGCGGGCGGCTGCTGGCCGATCGCCAGCGTGGTCACCGAGGCGGCCTGCTGGCGGTGCGCGGTGCCGAGGCAGTCCGCACCGGTATCGCCGCCGCCCAGGATCACCACGTGCTTGCCTTCGGCGGTGATCTGGTTCCGGACGCTGTCCCCCGCCACGGCGCGGTTGGACTGCACCAGGTAGTCCATCGCGAAATGGACGCCGGAGAGTTCCCGTCCGGGGATGGGCAGGTCGCGCGGCACGGTGGCGCCGGTGGCAATCACCACGGCGTCGTAGCGGCGGCGCAGCTGTTCCCAGCTGATGTCCTTACCCACCTCGACGCCGGTGCGGAAACGGGTGCCCTCGGCGCGCATCTGCTCCAGCCGGCGGTCCACCTGGATCTTTTCCATCTTGAAATCCGGAATGCCGTAGCGCAGCAGCCCGCCGATGCGGTCATCCCGCTCGTACACGGCCACGGTGTGTCCGGCACGGGTGAGCTGCTGGGCGGCGGCCAGCCCGGCGGGGCCGGAGCCGACGACGGCGATGGTGCGGTCGGTCAGGCGCTCCGGCGGGTGCGGAGTCACCCAGCCTTCACCCCAGGCTTCGTCAATGATGGATACCTCCACCTGCTTGATGGTGACCGGCGGCTGGTTGATGCCCAGCACGCAGGACGCCTCGCAGGGGGCCGGGCAGAGCCGGCCGGTGAACTCGGGGAAGTTGTTCGTGGCGTGCAGCCGCTCAATGGCTTCGGCGCCCTTGTCCCGCCACATCAGGTCATTCCACTCCGGAATGAGGTTGCCCAGCGGGCAGCCCTGATGGCAGAACGGGATGCCGCAGTCCATGCAGCGGCCGGCCTGTGCCTGAAGCACACCCTTTTCCTGCGCTTCATAGACTTCCTTGTAGTCCATGATGCGCACCGGCACCGGCCGCCGCGGCTGCGTTTCCCGCTCGCGTACCTTCAAGAATCCGCGTGGGTCAGCCACCGGTAACCTCCAAAATCTTGTTCCAGGCCTCGGCGCCGTCGGGATCGAGTCCCGCTTCGGCGGCGGAGGCGCGGGCGCCGAGCACTGCGGCGTAGTCCCGCGGCAGCACCTTGGTAATGCGGGACGCGGTGTCCTCGAAGCTTTCCAGCATCTTCTGGGCCAGGTCCGAGCCGGTCTCCTCGAGATGCCGGACCAGCAGTCCGCGGACAATGTCGATATCCTCGGCGTCCGGCTCAACGAGCAGCAGCTCGCCGCGTTCCAGGGACTCCTTGTTGACGTTGGCCGGTTCCAGGTCCACCACAAACGCGGTGCCGCCGGACATACCGGCGCCGAAGTTCCGGCCCGTGCGGCCCAGGATCAGGGCCTGCCCGCCGGTCATGTATTCGCAGCCGTGGTCGCCGATGCCTTCCACAACGGCGGTGGCCCCGGAGTTGCGGACCAGGAAGCGTTCACCCACCTGGCCGCTGAGGAACATCTCGCCGCTGGTGGCGCCGTAGCCGATCACGTTGCCCGCAATGACATTGCGCTCGGCGGCGAAGACGTTCGCGCGGTCCGGACGGACGATGATCCGTCCGCCGGAAAGGCCCTTGCCCACATAGTCGTTGGAATCGCCGAACAGCCGCAGGGTGATCCCGGCGGGCAGGAAGGCCCCGAGGGACTGCCCGGCCTGGCCGGTGAGGGTGACGTCGATGGTGTCGGGAGCGAGGGTGTCCACCCCGAAGGTCTTGGTGACGGTATGCCCGAGCATGGTGCCCACGGAGCGGTCGGTGTTGACCACGTCGAGGGCAATCCGGACCGGCGCACGGTTCTGCAGCGCGTCGGCGCTCATCTCGATGAGGCGATTGTCGAAGTGCTGGTCCAGTTCGTGGTTCTGCGGCACCATGTTCCGCAGCGGCGCCCCGGGGTCCACCTCGGGTCCGCGCAGGATCGGTTCCAGGTCCAGGCCGTCGGCCTTCCAGTGGTCGATGGCCGCGGCGGTATCCAGCAGTTCGGTGCGGCCAATGGCCTCTTCCAGGGTGCGGAATCCCAGTTCGGCGAGGATCTCGCGGATCTCCTCGGCAATGAACTCGAAGAAGTTGACCACGAACTCCGGCTTGCCGGAGAAGCGTGCCCGCAGTTCGGGGTTCTGCGTGGCCACACCCACGGGACAGGTGTCCAGGTGGCAGACCCGCATCATGATGCAGCCGGAGACCACCAGGGGCGCGGTGGCGAAACCGAACTCCTCCCCGCCCAGCAGTGCGGCCATCACGACGTCGCGCCCGGTCTTGAGCTGGCCGTCCACCTGGACCACCACGCGGTCCCGCAGTCCGTTGAGCATCAGGGTCTGCTGGGTTTCGGCCAGGCCGAGTTCCCACGGAGCCCCCGCGTGCTTGAGCGAGTTCAGCGGCGAGGCGCCCGTGCCGCCGTCGTGCCCGGAGACCAGTACGACGTCGGCCTTTGCCTTGGTCACGCCGGCCGCCACGGTGCCGATCCCGGCTTCGGAGACCAGCTTCACGTGCACCCGGGCACCGGGGTTGGAGCGCTTGAGGTCGTAGATCAGCTGGGCGAGGTCCTCGATGGAGTAAATATCGTGGTGCGGCGGCGGTGAGATGAGCCCGACGCCGGGCGTGGAGTGCCGCGTGCGGGCCACCCAGGGGTAGACCTTCTGCGCCATGAGCTGGCCGCCCTCGCCGGGCTTGGCGCCCTGGGCCATTTTGATCTGGATGTCCTGGGCGTTGGTCAGGTACAGGCTGGTGACTCCGAACCGTCCGGAGGCCACCTGCTTAATGGCCGAGCTCCGCTCCGGGTCCAGCAGCCGCTCCGGGTCTTCGCCGCCCTCGCCGGTGTTGGACTTGGCGCCCAGGCGGTTCATCGCGATGGCCAGTGTTTCGTGGGCTTCCTGGGAAATGGAGCCGTAGCTCATGGCACCGGTGGAGAAGCGCTTCACGATGCTGGAGACGGGCTCCACCTCGTCCAGCGGCACGGGGGTACGGTCCCCGGTGCGGAAGTCGAGCAGTCCGCGCAGGGTCATGAGGTTCTTCGACTGGTCATTGACGCCGGAGGTGTAGGCCTTGAACACGTCGTACCGCCGTTCGCGGGTGGCGTGCTGCAGCCGGAAGACCGTCTCGGGGTTGAACAGGTGCGGCGGGCCTTCGCGCCGCCACTGGTATTCGCCGCCGTTGTCCAGCGCGCGGTGCGGCTCCTCCACGCCGTCGCTCGGGTACGCCTCGGCGTGCCGGGCGGCGGCTTCGGCGGCGATGACGTCCAGGCCGACGCCGCCCAGCTGGGTCTGGGTGCCGTGGAAGAACTCGTCCACCAGTTCCTGGCCCAGGCCGAGCGCTTCGAAGGTCTGCGCGCCGCAGTAGGAGGCGACGGTGGAGATGCCCATCTTGGACATGATCTTCAGGACACCCTTGCCGAGTCCCTTGATCAGGTTGCCCACCGCCTGTTCACCGGTCACGCCGGTGATGTCGCCGTTGCGGACGAGTTCCTCGCAGCTTTCCATGGCCAGGTACGGGTTCACGGCGGAGGCACCGTAGCCGATCAGCGCCGCCACGTGGTGGACTTCGCGGACGTCGCCGGCCTCCACCAGCACGGAGATCTTGGTGCGGTTGGCGCTCTTGAGCAGGTGGTTGTGCACGGCGGAGAGCAGCAGCAGCGACGGGATGGGCGCCCACTGGGCGTTGGAATCCCGGTCCGAGAGCACGATGTACTGCACCCCGCGGTTCACGGCGCCGGAGACCTTTTCGCAGATCTCGCTGATCCTGGCGCGCAGTTCGCCCTCGCCGCCTTCGGGACGGTAGAGGCCGCGGACCTTCAAGGCGATCCGGTCGCCGTCGTCGTCGGTGAGGTTGGCGATCTTGGCGAGCTCGTCGTTGTTGATTACCGGGAATTTCAGGGCAACCTGGCTGGTCTTCACCTGCTTCAGGGACAGCAGGTTGCCGTTGGGTCCAATTGACGCCTGCATGGAGGTGACCAGTTCCTCGCGGATGGAGTCCAGCGGCGGGTTGGTCACCTGGGCAAAGGACTGCACAAAGTAGTCAAAGAGCAGCCGGGGACGCTTGGAAAGCACGGCGATGGGGGTATCGGAGCCCATGGCGCCCAGCGGTTCGGCACCGGTCCGGGCCATCGGGCCCAGCAGGATGCGCAGTTCCTCCTGTGTGTAGCCGAAGGTGCGCTGGCGGCGGTTGATGGATGCCTTGGTGTGCAGCACATGCTCGCGCTCGGGCAGCTCCTCCAGGCGGACCTGGTTTTCCTTTACCCAGTCGGCCCACGGATTAGCGGCGGCAACCTCGGCCTTGATCTCGTCGTCCTCGATCAACCGGCCTTCGTCGGTGTCCACCAGGAACATCTTGCCCGGCGAGACACGGCCCTTGCGGACCACCTTTGCGGGGTCGATGTCCACCACGCCCACCTCGGAAGCCAGGACCACCAGGCCGTCATCGGTCACCCAGTAGCGGGCCGGACGCAGTCCGTTGCGGTCCAGCACCGCCCCCACGGAGACGCCGTCGGTGAAGGACACGGCGGCGGGCCCGTCCCACGGTTCCATAAGCATGGAGTGGTACTGGTAGAACGCCCGGCGGGCCGGGTCCATGGTGGCGTGGTTCTCCCAGGCCTCCGGGATCATCATCATGATCGCGTGGGTGATGGGCCGGCCGGAGAGCATCAGCAGTTCGGCCACTTCGTCGAAGGACGCGGAGTCTGACGCACCGGGAGTGCAGATGGGGAAGAGTTCCTCCGGGGTCTGCCCCAGCAGCGGGTTCTTCATCTGGGACTGCCGGGCACGCATCCAGTTCCGGTTGCCCTTGACGGTGTTGATCTCGCCGTTGTGGGCGATGGCGCGGAACGGCTGGGCCAGCGGCCAGGACGGGAACGTGTTGGTGGAGAAGCGCGAGTGGACAATACCCAGGCGGGTCTTGAACCGGGGGTCGGACAGGTCCGGGAAGAACGGTTCCAGCTGCGCGGTGGTGACCATGCCCTTGTAGACCATGGTTTTTGAGGACAGCGAAGGGAAATAGACGCCGAACTTGTTTTGGGAACGCTTCCGGACACGGAAAGCCCTGGCATCCAGGTCCTCGGCGCCGGTGCCCTCCTCGGGGGCCAGGAACACCTGCACGAAGTAGGGCATGCAGGCACGGGACATGGCGCCCACCAGGTCCGCCACGATGGGGACCTCGCGCCAGCCCAGCACACGCAGTCCCTCGCTGGCGGCAATCATTTCGACGCCGCCGCGGGCGGTCTGCTGCTCGCGGTCTTCGGTGGGCAGGAACGCGGTGCCGACGGCGTAGCCTCCGGCGGCGGGAAGCTCGAAGTCCACTACGGCGCGGAAGAATTCGTCCGGGACCTGGGTGAGGAGGCCGGCACCGTCGCCCGTGCCTTCATCGGCACCCACGGCTCCGCGGTGCTCAAGGTTGCGCAGGGCCACGAGGGCAGCCTGGACAATTTCGTGTGTGGGTTCGCGGCGCAGGGTGGCAATGACGGCCAGGCCGCAGGCGTCCTTTTCGTTCCCGGCGCGGTACAGGCCGGAGTCCTCCGGCAACGCGGCGAAGCGGACGAAGGGTGACACCACGGTGTCGGTGGATGCAGACAGGGAATCAGTCATAAGAAGTGAGTCCTTCCCCCTTGTAGAGCGTTGGGAGGGGACAGTGCTGGCCCCTGCGGAAATCCCCGGGGGGACGCTCCGCGGCGTTGATTGATTTTACGGCTCACTTCAGCCCGGTAACACCGGAAAAACATTTCCGGTTTACGAGGAATCCTCGGGTGCCGTTAACCGCCGCTTTCCGGAGGGGTGTCCCGGTGCTGCAGCTGCCTGGCGCCACGCCTATGTGGCCCTGCCTGCAGCGCCGGGAGGGTAACCCGGAGGGTCAGGCAGAGGGTCCGTTGTGTTTGGACCGGTCGGGGACGGAATCCCCGGTTTTTGTCTCTGCGAGATTAGCACGCACCGGGCGTTCAGTTGATGCAGATTCCGCATTTCCGGCTTGTGTTTCGTTCTTGTTATCCGCGGTGGTAATACCGCTTTCCGGTGCGGGTTCGTGGCCCGGGAGGTAAAGCGAACCCTCCCCGCCCTTGCGGGCCTTCAAAGTCAGGTAAATGAAGATCGCCACGGAGGCAACCAGGATCAGCAGGCTGGTCCACACATTGAGGCGTTGTGTGACGCCGAGCAGCGTAATCATTTCGGCGTCGTCAATGCGCAGCAGCTCGATCCAGAGCCGGCCGGCGGTGTAGTACGCGGCGTAGATCCAGAACAGGCGCCCGCCGCGGAGCCGGAACCGGCGGTCCAGGAGCAGGAGCAGGGCGACGCCGGCGAGGTTCCACAGCGACTCGTAGAGGAATGTGGGGTGGAAGGTGGTTCCGGGGGCGGCGCCTTCGGGGAAGTTCGCGTTGTCCGCGTCGATTTCCAGGCCCCAGGGTTGGTCCGTCTCGGAGCCGAAGAGTTCCTGGTTGAACCAGTTGCCCCAGCGGCCCACGGCCTGGGCCAGGAGCAAACCGGGGGCACCGGCGTCGGCGAAGGTGGAGAGCTTGATGCCTGCACGGCGGCAGCCGATCCAGGCGCCCACGGCACCGAGGGCCACCGCGCCCCAGATTCCCAGGCCGCCGCGCCAGATCTGCGGAATCAGGGACAGGTCACCGTCCGCACCGAAGTACGCGTCGGGTGAGGAGATGACGTGGTAGAGCCGGCCGCCGATGATGCCGAACGGGATGGCCCAGATGGAAATGTCCCAGACCGCGTCCGCGTCCAGGCCGCGGGCCTTCCAGCGCCGGGCGGTGAGCCACAGGGCCAGCACAATGCCTGCCAGGATGCACAGCGCGTACGCGTGGATGGTCAGCGGACCCAGCGAGAAACTGCTGAAATCGGCGGACGGGCTGGGGATGCTCGCAGGCACCGGGATCAGGTTCATTTGCTGGCTTTCGGTGTTCCGGAACTCAGGTCACGGGTAAGGGCGGCGACGGCGTCCGTGCCGCCGTCGCGCAGGGCCGCCACCAGGGCGGTCCCCACGATAACACCGTCGGCGTAGGCGCCGATCTCGCGGACGTGTTCGGCGCGCGAGACTCCCAGCCCGACGCAGACCCGCTCCGCGCCGGCGGCACGGGCGGAGCTGACCACGTCCTGGGCGGCGTCACTGACGCTGTCCCGGGCACCGGTGACGCCCATGATCGACACGGCGTAGACGAAGCCGCGGCTCGCGGCGACGGTGCTCTTCATCCGGGCCGGGGTGGAGGACGGAGCCACGAGGAACACGCGGTCCAGGCCGTACTTGTCGGAGGCCTCCAGCCATTCGGAGGCTTCATCCGGAACCAGGTCCGGGGTGATCAGTCCGGCTCCCCCGGCTTCGGCCAGGCGGCCGGAGAATTCGTCCACGCCCATCCGCACCACGGGGTTCCAGTAGGTCATGACGAGTACAGCTGCGTCGGTGGCGGCGGTGATGCCGGCGACGACGTCGAACACCTGGGCCACGCGGAAGCCGTCCGCGAGGGCCTGGGTGGTGGCGGCCTGGATCACGGCGCCGTCCATCACCGGGTCGGAATACGGGATGCCGATTTCGATCAGGTCCGCACCGTTTTCCGCCAGGGCGATGCCGGCGGCGATGGTGGCTTCGACGGTGGGGTATCCGGCGGGCAGGTAGCCGATCAGCGCGGCACGGCCTTCGGCGGCCGCACGGTCAATGGCGGCCGCGGACTTGCTCTGCGGTCCCTCGGTGCTCACAGCTGTTCCCCTTCTTTGCCGATCTCGGCTTCGGCTGAACGCTCGTCCAGCAGGTTGAACCATTCGGCGGCGGTTGCCACGTCCTTGTCGCCGCGTCCGGAGAGGTTCACCAGCACGATCCTCCCGGAAACATTTCCGTCGGGGCCGGCCTCGGCGGCCATCCGCTGCCCCACCTTGATGGCACCGGCAAGGGCGTGGGCGGACTCGATCGCGGGGATGATGCCTTCGGTGCGGCACAACAGCTGGAAGGCGTCCATCGCTTCCGCGTCGGTGATCGGCTCGTAGCTGACCCGGCCGATGTCCGCCAGATGCGCGTGCTCGGGACCGACGCCGGGGTAGTCCAGGCCTGCGGAGATGGAATGCGACTCGATGGTCTGGCCGTCGTCGTCCTGCATCAGGTAGGACCGGGCGCCGTGCAGCACGCCGGGCCGGCCCAGGGTGATGGTGGCTGCGTGGCGGCCGGTTTCGACGCCGTCGCCGCCGGCCTCGAAGCCGTAGATCTTCACAGACGGATCGTCCAGGAAGCCGTGGAAGATGCCGATGGCGTTGGAGCCGCCGCCGATGCAGGCACAGACTGCGTCGGGCAGCCGGCCGGCCTGGTCCAGCATCTGCGCGCGGGCCTCTTCGCCGATCACTTCATGGAAGTAGCGGACCATGGCCGGGAACGGGTGGGCGCCGGCGGCGGTGCCGAGCAGGTAGTGGGTGTTGTCCACGTTGGCCACCCAGTCCCGCAGCGCCTCGTTGATGGCGTCCTTGAGTGTCTGCGAACCGTTGGTCACCGGGATGACCTTTGCGCCGAGCAGTTCCATCCGGGCGACGTTGAGGGCCTGCCGGCGGCAGTCTTCGGCGCCCATGTAGACCACGCATTCCAGTCCGAGCAGGGCCGCGGCGGTGGCGCTGGCCACGCCGTGCTGGCCGGCGCCGGTCTCGGCAATTACGCGGGTCTTGCCCATGCGCTTGGCCAGCAGGGCCTGGCCCAGGACGTTGTTGATCTTGTGCGAGCCGGTGTGGTTGAGGTCTTCCCGCTTGAGGAAGATCCGCACTCCTCCCGCGTGCTCGGAGAAGCGCTTGGCCTCGGTCAGCAGGGACGGGCGGCCGGAGTAGTTCTTGTTGAGGTCGGCCACCTGGGCAGTGAACTCAGGATCGGCCTTGGCCTTCTCGAAAGTGTCTTCCAGCTCGTCCAGTGCCGCGATCAGGGACTCGGGCATCCACCGGCCGCCGTATTCGCCGAAGTACGGACCGGCGGCGTGCCGCAGGGAGGCGTCTCCCCCGTTCAGGAACGCCTCGGTGACGCTGCCGCTTCCGGTTTCCGCGGCAGCACCGGCTGCCTGTGCCTGTTCCGACTTGCCGATCATGGGCTTTGTGTCCTGTCCTGCTTGAGCCCGGGCCGTTCCTGCCCGGGCAGGGAGTGTGCTGGAGGTCAGCCTGCGCCGTTGTGCCGTGCGCGGGCGGCAATCGCCTTGGCGCCGACGGCGGTGAACTCGCCGATGGTTTCAGCCGGGGAAGCGTGCTTCACGAGGGCCTCGCCCACAAGTACGGCGTTGGCTCCGTGCGAGGCGTAATGCTCGACGTCGGCGGCGTCGCGGACACCGGATTCGGCAACCACCACGGGGCCTGCGGGAATGCCGCCGGCAAGCGAAGCGAAAACCGAGCGGTCGACGTCGAGCGTCTTGAGGTTGCGGACGTTGATGCCGATGATGCGTGCGCCCAGGGCAACTGCCCGGTCCACTTCTTCGGCGGTGTGCGTCTCTACGAGGGCATTCATGCCCAGGTCATGCGTGAGGTCCAGGAACCGGCGCAGCTGTCCGTCGTCCAGTGCCGCGGCGATGAGCAGGATCAGGTCGGCGCCGTGGGCACGTGCTTCCCAGATCTGGTACTCGTCAACGGTGAAGTCCTTGCGGAGCACGGGGATGTCCACGGCGGCGCGGACGGCGTCGAGGTCCGCCAGGGACCCCTTAAACCGGCGCTGTTCGGTGAGGACGCTGATGACGGCGGCTCCCCCGCGTGCATAGGCGGCTGCAAGGGAGGCGGGGTCGGCGATGTCGGCGAGTTCCCCCTTGGAGGGGCTGCTGCGCTTGACCTCGGCGATCACGCCCAGCCCGGTGCGCACCTTAGCGGTTCCACCCAGCGCCGCATAGGCGTCGAGCGGTGCCGGTGCCTGCTGCGCCTGCTGGCGGACCTGCTCAAACGACACACTTTGCCGGCGTTCGGAGAGATCCTCCCGGACGCCGGCAATGATGTCGTCGAGAACGCTCACTCAGTGGCTGCTGTTCTTCAGCTTCGATCCGTTGACGCCGTAGCCTGCCTTGCGCATGATGAAGCCGACCAGCAGGCCGATCAGCATCACGGCAATGCCGGCAAAGAAGCCGATGTAGCTGGCCATAACGTAGGCAACGGAAGACACTGCGGCGCCGACAATCATAATCAGCACGCAGGTCCAGGCTGCGGGGGTGTTGCCGTGCCCGATGGTTTCATCATGGATGCTGGCGTGGCTTTCGCCCTCGTTTTCCTGGCCGGCTTCCAGGTGCTGTTCGGTGTTTGTGCTCATGGTGAATCTCCTCTTAACGAATCTGGTTTCCATTCTGCCATTACTGGACGGAAACCCTTTCACATATTGCGCCGGGTGTTCGGCGGAATGTGCTGGCTTTGTGGGTGAACCTACTTGTGGTCGGTGGGATCTTCGCCGCGGGTCAACCGGTCCCAGCTGTCGATTTCGTCAATCGGGGGGCCTGCTGCCGGCTTCTTGCCGGCATCCGTGGTGCCTGCGGTGCCGGTCGCTGCGGCAGTGCCGGGGGTTCCGGCGTCGGAGGTTCCGGCGTCACTGGAGTCGGAGTCCGGCGTGCCGGCCTCGGCGGTCGGAGCGTAGCGGCGCGACGTCGTCCAGTACCTCCCTGCCAGCGCAAGCCAGATACCGGCGAGGGCGATCAGTATGCCGGCTACCAGGGCGGCGTAGGGCATGGGGGTCAGTTCGGCCACGGTGCCTTCCGCAGAGCTGACGCCGATGGCCTTGCCGATGGCCCCGGCGGCTCCCTGGAGCGGGTCGCTGATGATCCGGTAGCTGGCGGTAGCAACGCCGACGCCGGCCACCACGATGATGACGGCGATGATCCAGCGGGCAATACGCCCGGCGATGGCAGCGGCCAGGGCGGCGGCCACGCCCACCACGGCAAACGCGGTGACGGCGGTGGCGGCATCGCTGCCGGAGACGGCGACGTCCGGGGTTGCCACGGTCGCGGCGGGCAGGGTGACGTTCAGCCAGGTGCGGGTGGTGGTGCCGAAGGCCAGGGCCGCCAGCAGGACGGTCCCCATGATGACTGTTGCCTTGCGGCCCCAGCGGGGGGTGGTGGTGCTCACTTGTCTGCTTCCTGTGGGGTGGTGCCGGCGTCGTTGGTGGTGCCCGCGGTGGTGGTGCCGGCCGCGGTGACTGTCTCCAAGGCTGCGGCGAGGAGGGCTGCGCGCAGCGGTGCGGCCGCCTTGTTGACGGTTTCCTGCGCCTCGGCTTCGAGGTCTGAATCATTGACGATGCCGCCGCCGGCCTGGACATAGGCCTTGCCGTCACGCAGCAGGGCGGACCGGATGGCGATGGCCATGTCCATGTCGCCGGCAAAGTCGAGGTAGCCCACTACCCCGCCGTAAATGCCGCGGCGGTGCGGTTCCACCTCGTCAAGCAGGCGCAGGGCACGGGGCTTCGGGGCGCCGGAGAGCGTGCCGGCAGGGAACGTTGCGGCCAGCACGTCATAGGCCGTGGCGGCGTCCGCCAGCCGGCCGACGACGGTGGAGACCAGGTGCATGATGTGGCTGAAGCGCTCCACCTCCATGAACTGGGTGACGTCGATGCTGCCGGGCCGGCAGACCTTGGAGAGGTCGTTGCGGGCCAGGTCCACCAGCATCAGGTGCTCGGCCCGTTCCTTTTCATCCTTCAGCAGCTCCTCGGCCAGCGCCCGGTCCAGTTCGGAGGTCTTGCCGCGCGGACGGGAGCCGGCAATCGGGTGCGTGATCACGTCGCGGCCGGTGACGGTCACGAGGGCCTCCGGGGAGGAGCCGACCACGTTGAACGGGTTGCCGTGCGCGTCCTCGAAGTTGAAGAGGTACATGTATGGGCTCGGATTGGTGGTGCGCAGTATCCGGTAGACGTCCAGTGCTTCGGCCCGGCATTCGGCCTCGAAGCGCCGGGAGATGACCACCTGGAACACCTCGCCGTCCACGATCGCCTGCTTGCCGCGCTGGACGGCGCGGGTGTATTCGGGCTTGGGCCAGCTTTCCTTCACGTTGGCGGAAACGTCGACAGTGGTGCCCGGGGCCAGCACGGAAACAGCCTGAGGCGTGGGGGCGGCGAGCCGGCCGAGCATCGAGCGGACGCGGGCGACGGCGTCGTGCCAGGCCTCATCCACGCGCTCATCGGAGCCGTCGAAGTTGATGGCGTTGGCCACGAGGGTGACGGTGCCGTCGCTGTTGTCGTGGATGGCCATGTCGGAAACCAGGTTCATGGCGATCTCGGGCAGGTCCAGGTCATCGGCGGGCGGGTTGGGCAGCTTCTCCCAGTGCCGGACCGTTTCCCAGCCGACAAAGCCGACCATCCCGGAGGTGAACGGGGGCAGCTCCTCGAACCGTTCGGTGGCCAGCAGGTCCACCGTGCGGGACAGCGCCTCCACCGGGCTGCCGTCCAGCGGCACACCGACAGGCGGGGAGCCGAGCCAGTGCGCCTGCCCGTCGAGCGTGGTCAAGGTGGCCCGGGACCGGGCACCGATAAAGGAGTAGCGGGACCAGACGCCGCCGGACGCCGCCGACTCCATCAGGAAGGTGCCGGGCTCGCCGTTGGTGAGCTTGCGGTAAATGCCGATGGGCGTGTGGGCGTCAGCCAGCACGGTGAGGCGTACGGGGATCACCCGGCGGTCGGCCGCGAGGGCCCGGAACTCGTCGAGGCCGGGGCGGATGCTTCCTAGATCCTGCATGTTCGTCCTGCTTCTCCCCTGCGGGTTGGAGGGTGGATTTTCACTCGGCGCCGACGACGGCGGCCAGGTCGCGGCCATCGAAGCAGGTCCGGGTGCCGGTATGGCAGGCCGCGCCTACCTGGTCGACGCGGACCAGCAGGGCGTCGCCGTCGCAGTCCACCGCCACGGACTTCACCCACTGCACGTGCCCGGAGGTGTCCCCCTTACGCCAGTATTCCTGCCGTGAGCGGGACCAGAAGGTCACCCGGCCCGTGGTCAGGGTACGGTGCAGGGCTTCATCGTCCATCCACCCGAGCATCAGCACCTCATTGGTGTCGTACTGCTGGACGACGGCGGCCACCAGCCCGGCGTCGTCGCGCTTGAGCGAGGCGGCAAGCTCGGGATCGAGGTGCGGATTCTGGGGGGAAGGTGTGGGAAGCATCGCTACCGATTCTACTGCCCGGCGCTAAGTCGCATCCGCTCGTGTGATTTCGGGCTGTTGGACCGCAAAAACAGGGGGTTCCGTGCTAGTTTCAGCAGTGATGCATTATGTAGAACCGTCCCGTGAAGTCCTGGCCGAAACGTTACTCGCAGCCGGACCCCATGCGCCCACGCTTTGCGAGGGGTGGCAGACCAAGGAGCTCGCAGCTCACCTGTACCTGCGCGAGCACCGGATGGGTGCTGCCCTCGGCACGTTCATCAAGCCGCTGGCCTCCCGAACGGACAAGGCCCTGGCGGAGTTGGCGCAGAAAGCGTCCACCACGGAAAGCTACAACAAGCTGGTCCGCGCGTTCCGTGCCGGTCCGCCCCGCTTCTCCCCCATGCACCTGAAACAGGTGGACAACAGCGCCAACCTCAGTGAGTACTTTGTGCACACCGAGGACATCCGCCGGGCCTCGGACCGCTGGGCTCCGCGGGCGCTGGATTCCGACTACTCCGATGCGTTGTGGGCCGAGCTGATCAAGCGTGCGGCCATCCTGTACCGCGGCGTGGACCTGGGCATTGTGCTGGTCCGGCCGGACGGCCCCCGGCATGTGGCCAAGCGCGCTCCGGTCTCGGTCGCCATTGTCGGCGAACCCTGCGAGCTGCTGCTGCACGCCCACGGCCGCACCAAGCATGCCCTGGTGATGTACGAGGGCCAGCCGGACGCCGTCGCGCTGCTGGAAAGCGCCGAGATCGGGCTTTAGGTTTTCTCTCTTTTGGAAGGGCGTTCCGCTTTGCGGGGCGCCCTTCCTGCTTCCCGGGCCCGTTGCCTGGGCTGTAGCCCGGATCCGGGAAGACCCCGCAACAACAAAGGGCGCCCCACCAAACGGTGAAGCGCCCTTTGTAGTGGACAGCTAAGAATTAGATAGTCGCCGCATCAATGACGAACCGGTAGCGAAGTCCGGGGTTAGCCCGCGGGGTCGACGTCGGGTTTCCCCGAACCGTGCCCGGCTGCTGCCGCCCTGGCCTCACCGTCTTCATGTCCGTCCTTCTTGCCGAACGGCAGGACCTTCTTCAGCGGGTGCAGAACGGCCATAACAACCAGCCCCCACGCCAGTCCCACCACTGCCGAGCAGAGCGTGTTGACGAGCCAGCCGAGGAAACCGCCCACAACAGCAATACCGGCTACCGGATGTTCAAGGGCGTGGACCAGGTCGTACGGTGCGTGCCAGCCGAGGTCGGAGACACCGACGAGCATGATGTGGCCGCCCACCCACAGCATGGCGACGGTTCCGACCAAGGTGATGGCTGTCAGCACGGCGGGCATGCCCTTCACCAGCAGTCCGCCGAGGCGCTGGGAGCCTGCCGATTCCTTCCTGGCGAGATGCAGGCCGATGTCGTCCATTTTGACGATCAACCCCACAGCCCCGTACACGAGGATGGTGATGGCAATGGCCACGACCACGAGGATGGCCGCCCGGACCCAGATGGACGCATCACCCACCTCGTTCATAGAGATGACCATGATCTCGCAGGACAGGATGAAGTCGGTGGTGATGGCTCCCTTGACCACCTTGGACTCGGCGTCGGGCCCCCGCTCTACCGCCGGCGCCTCCTTGTCCTCGTGGTGGCCGAAGAACTTGTGCCAGACCTTCTCCGCGCCCTCGTAGCAGAGGTACGTGCCGCCCAGCATAAGAATGAACGGGATCACTCCCGGAATGAAGGCACTGATCAGCAGCAGTGCCGGCAGGATGATCAGCAGCTTGTTCCGGAGCGAACCCCAGAAGATGCGTTTGATCATCGGCAGTTCACGGGACGGGTCGGCACCGGAGACGTACTGCGGGGTTACGGCGGCATCATCGATGACGACGCCGGCGGCCTTGGCTCCCGCTTTCGCGGCGCCCGCCGCGATGTCGTCCACCGAGGCGGCGGCTATGCGCGCCAGCGCAGCGACGTCGTCCAGCAGGGCGACGAGCCCGCCGCTCACAGTGCGGCTCCATGCTGGTGTGGGACGGGCAGGTGCTCACGGAGGGCGCCCCTCAGGCGCAGAATTGGCATGTGCCCAATTATAAGCGGGCAGTGACGACGGCGGTTTACGCCGGCTTTGCACGGATGGTGTTTCCTCCGGGACAGCACCCCCGTTGCTCGCACCAAACCTGGCTCTGCTTTAACGCAGAAAACGCCCCGCCAAACGGAGGGGCGCCTCTACTGTCAACTAACGGATTAGATAGTCGCCGCGTCAATGACGAACCGGTAGCGGACGTCGGACTTCAGCACGCGCTCGTAGGCGGTGTTGATGTCCTCGGCCTTGATCAGCTCAATCTCCGGAGCAATATCGTGTTCGGCGCAGAAGTCCAGCATTTCCTGCGTTTCGCGGATACCGCCGATGTTGGAGGCAGCGTAGGAGCGCCGCTTGCTCATCAGGGTGAAGACGGAGATCGGCAGGGCCTCGGGCGGGGCACCCACGCTGACCATGGTGCCGTCCAGGCGCAGCAGCGACAGGTACTGCTGCAGGTCGATCGGCGCGCTGACCGTGTTGATGATCAGGTCGAAGGTGTTCGCGAGCTTCTCGAAGGTGCTCTCGTCGCTGGTGGCGTAGTAGTGCTCGGCACCGAAACGCAGGCCGTCTTCCTGCTTGCTCAGCGTCTGGGACAGCACAGTGACCTCGGCGCCCATGGCCACGGCGATCTTCACGGCCATGTGGCCGAGTCCGCCCATGCCGACGACGGCGACCCGCTTGCCCGGTCCCGCATTCCAGTGTGCGAGGGGCGAGTAGGTGGTGATGCCGGCGCAGAGCAGCGGAGCAGCTGCTTCATACGGGATGCTCTCCGGAACGCGGAGCACGAAGCCGTCATTAACCACTACGGAGGTGGCGTAGCCGCCCTGCGTGATGGTGCCGTCGCGGTCCTTGCTGGCGTAGGTGCCGACGTTGCCGTTCAGGCAGTAGTTCTCCATACCCGCCTGGCAGTTTTCGCATTCGCCGCAGGAGTTGACCATGCAGCCCACACCTACGCGGTCGCCGACCTTGTGGGTGGTGACGTCGGTGCCGACCTCTGCAACGGTGCCCACGATTTCGTGGCCGACAACCTGCGGGTACGCAATGGGTCCCCATTCGCCGCGGACGGTGTGGATGTCCGAGTGGCAGACACCGGCGTAGGCAATATCGATGAGGACGTCATGCGGGCCGACCTCGCGGCGTTCGATCGTGGTGGGAACCAGCGGATCGGTGGCGGAGGTGGCTGCGTAAGCGCGTGCGGTGGTCATAAATCTCCAAGCTGTGGGGGAACAGTGCCGTAGGGCGGCGCTTCCAGTACAAGGCGGCACCGGCGTCGTTTATTTCCTGACGGGGGCGACGACGGCGGCGGAAGGGGCCCCGGCTAGCCCGCCACCGGGGCGGGCCGGGTGCCCAGCCGCCGGTAGATGACGCCGATCACTCCGCAGGCCAGGTAGGCCGCGCCGATGCACAGCCACCCCGCCAGGAAGCCGCCGGAGTACTGCAGCAGCAGGCCCATGGCCAGCGGCCCCAGCGCGAACCCGGAGTACATGCCCAGCGATACCGCTCCGGACGCTGCGCCCACCCGTTCCCGGGGCACCTCCCGGAGCACTCCGGCCATCACCACCACGTTCACGCCCAGCACGGAGGCGCCGTGGAAGACGACGCCGGCCCACAGCAGCGCGGGCACCCCGGTCTGTCCGGCGGCAAGGAGCAGTGCCGCACCGCAGACCGCACCGGCAGCCAGGATGAGCAGCAGCGTGGAGGCGCGGACGCCGTCGGCCATCCGTCGTCCCCAGAGCACCCGCGAACCCACGCCGACGACGCCGGCTGCCGCCGCGGTGGCGCCGCCCATCAGCAGTGAGAAGCCGATCTCCCGCTGGGCGAACAGCGGCAGGTAGACGTTGGTGGCCTGCATGCCGGCTCCGGAAAACAGGGCGAAGGCTGCCAGCAGCCAGACCGGGGCGGGGAACTTCCGGTCCACGGATCCGCGGGGTTTTTCCGCTGCCGGGAGCCGTGGTTCGGCGGGAAGCCGGTGCCACGCGTAGGCGAGCAGCAGGCCCAGGACGAGGGCCGCGCCGACGGCGGCTCCGCGCCACCCGGCGACCAGGGCGGCTGCCGGGAAGAAGAGGCTGGAAAACAGCTGGCTGGCCTGCACCCCGGACTGCTTGACGCCCATCCAGCCGGGCCGTTTGCCCGGTTCCACCGCGTTGATGATGATCCGGTTGGTGGTGGGATTGGAGATGGCCTGGGCCGGACCCGAGAGCAGGACGGCGGCCAGCAGCCACAGGTAGTTCCCGGACAGGGCCGTGCAGCACAGGGCCAGGGCTGTGCCGCCGAAGATGAGCAGCAGCTGGGACCGGGTGCTGATGCGGTCGCTCAGCCGTCCCAGCCACATGGACGCCACCGCGGCGCCCGCGAAGCAGGTGGCGGCGAGCAGGCCGAACTGCGCCTCGCTGATCCCCAGGTCCGCCATGATCAGCGTGCTGGTGGCGGAGAGCCCGTAGTTCATCACCGGGCCGGCGCCCATGGCGCAGACCAGGACAAACAGCAGGCCGGGGCCGGCGGTGGAGCGCACGCGTTTTCCTTTCGAGAAGCAACAGGGACCATTGTGGCCCTTGAACGCGAAAGTTACCGAGTGCGACAGCCGGGCGCCCGGATATCATTGGTGGGCACCCGCCCCACTTAGATGCAAGGAACCCGAACCCGTTGAACAAGAAATCACTCAAGGATGACGGCTTCACCGGTTTCCGGCCCATCGACGGTCTGGATATCAACCGGATCCCGCAGCGTCAGGGCATTTTCGCCGTGCTGCGGCCCGAGGGGTTCGAACCGCGGTTCCTCAAGGAAAGCACGGCCGGGGTGTTCAAAAAGAAGAAGCCAACCCTCTCCCGGGATGAGCTCGCCGCCGAGTGGGTGGACGATGCCGACGTGCTGTTTCTCGGTAAGGCCAGCGCCGGCAGCCAGGGCAACCGCGGTCTGCGACGGCAGATCTCCGAATTCGTGGACTTCGGCAGGGGAAAGCCGCCGGGGCACTGGGAGGGCCGGCTGATCTGGCAGCTGCTCGATGCAGAGGATCTTCTGGTGGCGTGGAAGGAACTGCCGCCCGACGCGCTCAACCCGGCCCTCGCAAAGTACCAGGCGGAGTTTGTCCGTTTATACGGCAGGCTGCCCTTCGCTAACCTCGTCCAGGCCCGCGGTTAGGTGCCATTGGCGTTGCTGGGGTGTCGTTGAGCCTCGGCCAGCATGGTGTCACGGCGGTGCTGTTACTCGTTGGGGGCTCTATCAGTCCATATGCCGAAGGACACCCCACATGAATCATGGAACGTTGCGAACCAGCGGTCATCGCCGCCGAGATCAGTTCTGCTTCGTTCGACTTGGCCACCGAGCTCTCGGACGCGTGAGAGGAAGCCTTCGAGGTCATCAGTTTCGAAGTAGACCCGGGTTCCGGCCGAAGGCACTGTTCCTGCGGCTGCGCGCTGAAGACCGCCAATTCCCGACTCGCCACTTCTGATGATCCAGTAGCTCGCGTCGAGCTCTGAATCCTCGAAAGCGGGGGCGAACGTCCAACCTTGGAGATCGCAATGGAACGACATGAACTTCTCGGGTGCTTCGGTCTCGACTTCCCACCAGACGATGTTCATCATGGGGGAATGCTGGCGGACGGTTGACCCGTCCAATCGCTTATGCGTCACCCCAGCAATACCCGCTGATCCCCTTCGGCAGGGCTGAGCATCTTGCTGAACAGCACATATTCGCCGTCCTGGCCCGTGGTTTCATAGCCCGAGCCCTGGTAGAGCAGGCGTGCCTGGTTGCTTCGGTAGACGCCGAGTTCCACCGCGCGGGCTCCGCTTGAGCTGATTCTCTGCTCGAACGCATCCAGGAGCAGCCGTCCGAGTCCTTGGCGGCGGTGGCTGTCGAGGACACTGATCGAGACCAGGGTTGCGGTGTCACCATCGACCCTTCCCATCACGTACCCGAGCGGGTGCCCATCGGCGTCAACACAGAAGAGCGTGTAGGGAAGGCAGTCGATCCAGAGTTCGAGGTTCTGGTCGAGAACTGTCAGCCACCCCTGGAGCGCATGCGGCTCGATGGTCTCCATGTACTCGCGCTCCTGGCGGAGGATGAACGGCAGATCGCTTACGTCGGCGAGCCGAAGGTGTGTTGGCGTAGTCATGGACGTGAGCATGCCACATTCATCCGCGCTCACAGTGGAAGACGGGGCGCGCTGACGCCCGTCTTCCGCCTGCAGTCGCAAGGTTCGGAACCGCTCGGAGCGGTTCCGGGAACCGCTAGCGGACGTCGAACCCCGCGTCGCGGATGGCCTGCTTGACCTGGTGGATCGCGTCGTCCGGGCCGAAGTGGAACACGGACGCGGCCAGGACGGCGTCGGCCCCGGCGATCACGGCGGCCGGGAAGTGCTCCGGCTTGCCGGCTCCGCCCGAGGCGATCAGCGGCACGTCCACAGCAGCACGGACGGCCCGGATCATCTCAATGTCGAAGCCCTCACGGGTGCCGTCGGCGTCGATCGAGTTCAGCAGAATCTCCCCCACGCCGCGGTCGGCGGCTTCCTTCGCCCAGGCGACGGCGTCGATCCCGGTGCCGGTGCGCCCGCCGTGGGTGGTGACCTCGAAGCCCGACGGCGTGGCGCCGTCGTGCGTGCGCCTCGCGTCCACGGAGAGCGTCAGCACCTGCGAACCGAAGTGCCGGGTGATTTCGTCAATCACGTCGGGGCGGGCGACGGCGGCGGTGTTGATCGAGGCCTTGTCCGCGCCGTAGCGCAGCAGCCGGTCCACGTCCGCGATGGAGCGCACTCCCCCGCCGACGGTCAGCGGAATGAAGACCTCTTCGGCGGTGCGGGCAACGACTTCGAACGTGGTGTCGCGGTTGCCGGAGGAGGCGGTGACGTCGAGGAAGGTCAGTTCGTCGGCGCCGGCACGGTCATACCGGTGGGCGAGCTCCACCGGATCGCCGGCGTCGCGCAGGCCTTCGAAGTTGATCCCCTTGACCACCCGGCCGGCGTCGACGTCCAGGCAGGGGATGACGCGGATGGCAACACTCATGGCGTGTCTCCCCTAGATCCGGCAGGCGTGGATGCTGCTGACCAGGATGGCGCGGGCGCCGATGTCGTAGAGCTCGTCCATGATCCGATTGGTGTCCGACTTCTTGATCATGGAACGCACTGCCACCCAGTCGCTGTTCTGCAGCGGAGAGACGGTGGGCGATTCCAGGCCAGGTGTCAGCGCGGCGGCCTCGTCCACGAGGTCCTTGCGGACGTCGTAGTCCATCATCACGTACTGCCGCGCGACCAGGACACCGCGCAGTCGGCGGATCAGCACGTCGACGCCGGCGGGGCTGGCACCCTTGCGGCCGATCAGTACGGCCTCCGACTTCAGGATCGGTTCGCCGAAGATTTCCATCCCGGCGGCCCGCAGGGTGGTGCCGGTTTCGACGACGTCGGCAATCGCGTCCGCGACGCCGAGGCGCACGGAGGATTCCACGGCACCGTCAAGTCGGACCACGGAGGCGTTGATGCCGCGGTCGGACAGGTAGGAGCGCAGCAGGCCGTCGTAGCTGGTGGCCAGGCGCTTGCCTTCGAGCTGGTCGATGGAGGAGAAGTCCCCCACCGGGCCGGCGAAACGGAAGGTGGAGGCACCGAAGCCGAGGTTCATCAGTTCTTCGGCGTCCACCTGCGCGTCCAGGAACAGGTCGCGGCCGGTGATGCCGACGTCGAGCGTTCCAGCGCCCACGTACACGGCGATGTCGCGGGGGCGGAGGAAGAAGAATTCGACGTCGTTATCGGGGTCCACCATGACCAGTTCGCGCGTGTCGCGGCGCTGGCGGTAGCCCGCCTCGTTGAGCATGGCGGAGGCGGATTCGGACAGGGCACCCTTGTTGGGTACGGCTACACGGAGCATGGGAGCATCTTTCGCTGGAAGTTCGTCACTGCAAGTTGGTCACTGCATAGGGAGTGGTTCGACCGGCGGGCCACACGCTGAAGATCAGCGCGCGGCTAGAGATGCTTGTAGACGTCCTGCAGGGTCAGGCCTTTAGCGAGCATCAGGACCTGGAGGTGGTACAGCAGCTGGGAAATTTCTTCGGCGCATTCGGCATCGGATTCGTATTCGGCGGCCATCCACACTTCGGCGGCCTCCTCAACAACCTTCTTACCGATGCCATGCACGCCCGACTCGAATTCGGCCACGGTGCGTGACCCGGCGGGGCGGTCCTGAACTTTCTGGCTCAGCTCGGCAAAGAGGTCTTCGAAGGTTTTCACAGTGCCAAGGGTACGCTGTGGGGCTGGTTGGGGCGGAATCGTGGGGTGGGGTGTGACAAGTGGGAAGCGGCGTCATGCTGCGGACACACCAAGACAACAATGCTCCCCCGCCGCCCTTGGAACGATGCAGACATACTTCATTGCCAAACATAGGGATTGCGCGAGAAGCGTGAACGTCTTAGGTTCCGAATCTGCGCCATACCGGCATAAATGATCCCACTTCGAGTCCACGCATGTCACCGTCACCCAGCCGCAAAAGTTCGCTTGCAAGTAACACAACCTTCAAACGACGCCAATGCTCCCCGTTGCTCGGATTTGTTCATGTGATGTTGTACGCTCTACCAGAATGAGACACGAAACATGCTTAGCTTAATGCATTATCTAGATAAGCAATGAAGAGCATGTAAGGCGCATCGATAAACAAGGGGAACCGGTTTCTTGAATACTGAACTGCCAAAAATCGTAGTCGGGGCCAAGACTTTCCAGGACTGTTTCAGCGATTGTATATACGAGGTCCCTAAATTCCAGCGCCCGTACTCTTGGGAAAAAGAACAGCTACAGGATTACTGGACAGACGTTATAGGCGCTCGAGGGGACTTATTCTTCGGAACAATCGTCACCTGGGTTTCAACGAAAAGAGACCTGTTCCGTGACACTTACTCGCTAATCGACGGACAGCAACGCCTCACAACCAGCGCCATTGCTCTTTCGGTGGTTCGGGACGCTTTGGATGCTATGGCTGAAGGTATCACTGACAATAAAGGCTCTACTAATTCAACTCAACGTATGGCTAAGAACCTTGCGACCGCATCGCAGCGCTACCTGGTTGCCGAAGACGATTATGGTGAAGAGTTCGCGATCGTAATCCGCCCCGAATCAATGTTCTGGGACGTGATTCAGAAGCCAAATACGATCCCGTCGAATGCCCAATGGGACGAAAGTGCACGCCGGATTGGACAGGCGCGCGCCTTCTTTGAGCAGAAAATTGGAGAGTCGCTGACCGAAGCAGAGACAGAACAGGATGCGCTTGATCGTCTAACTGAAATACGGAGTAGCATTCTGAGGGCCAGGCTCATTCAAGTCGAGCTTCAGAAGGAAGAAGATGCGTTTCTTATCTTCGAAACCCTAAATACGCGGGGGGCTGATCTTCAACTCCGGGATTTGGTAAAGAACGATCTCGTTAGAGGCATCAGTACAAACCGACAGGATCGAAATAACGTTGTTCAACGCTGGGAATCGATCATGAACCACGTGGTAGCAACGGACTCTGCAATTGACGCTGCGGATAGCTTCATATGGCAGTCGTGGAACTCGCGCCGGGAGGCCGTTCGACAAAATGAACTCTATAAGTCTCTCCGAAACATACTTAAAACTGACCCCGAGAAGCATCTGACATATTTGAGCGAGCTGGAAGTCGACGCTCGGACATTCACGTTCCTTGAAGGAAATAGCGTAAACTTTCCTGCCGAAGTTCGCGGCACTCGGAGCGCCTTATCGATTCCCGCGGTGCAAGACAGTCTTGTTGCATTAAACGTATTTAATGTGTCGGTAGCTAACTCAGCCGTAATGGCACTCATCAGAGTATACGACTCCACACGTTTCATATCCAGAAAGAGCCTTATAAATACTCTGCGGGCAATCGAAAACTTTCATTTCCAGTTTACGCAGTTAGCATCGAGCTCCTCCACCGGCGGGACGAGACAGAGATATAATACATTTGCTGTTCAGCTGGAGAGAGCCCGCTCTACGGCCACCGCAACTCTTGCCATCAACGGGCTTATTGAACGTTTACGCGAAAGCACTCCTGACGCGGTAAAACTCACGTCTGCGTTCGAGAAACTTTTTTATGCGCCGTCGCTTCGACTCAACCAAAGCCAAAAGAAGCGTGGTCGGCAAGACGTTATTAGGTACGTACTTCTAACACTCGCACGGCACGACAATACCGTGGCAAGATCGCGAACAACGTCCGACTGGACTATAGAACACATCCGCCCTCAGGCGGGTGCCGAAGCAAACATAAATGATCCTGCCTTTTCAATAGGCAATTTGACCCTGCTAACCAGCGCCGCCAATGGTAACGTAGCGGATGGAAACTTTGCCGCGAAACGCGAGAAACTTCGGACAGCGTCAGCTCTGAAGGACCCAGTTTTGGAGAGCTGGATAGACGATGCAGGAGTCGTGGAGTTGAGCGACGAAGCAATCGCTCACCGCGCTGCGTCTTTAGCCCGCCACGCTATCAGTTCGGTGTGGGCCATTTGATAGATAACTGAGGCTGAGCTAGTTGTACCGACCGCGGGATTTAGTGACATCCACGGCGAGGCACAGCGACATAAGAAAAACCTCCGGGTGAGGTGCAGCTTGTCTAGAGCACACCACCCGGAGGTCTTCAATGTCCCGAACCAATGCCATATTCACTCACGCTCGAGGTCATCTGTTCCTGGCACGCTGCGTCATGGAAGACCATGGGTCTTTACGGCGGGCAGCTGTACGCTTCCGGGTCTCTGCCACAACGGCAGCCCGGTGGGCGGCGCGTTCCGTGAACTGGGCTCCGCGGGCATGGCAGACCGTTTCCAGCTGCCGCCCGCAGCCCGGGCCGGGTCGGCAGCCGGACTGAACGGCGGATCATCCCCAGTTCGTCAGCAGACAGTCGGCCGTGTCCCTAACGTTTACGTCAATACAGCTAGTCCTGTTGGCCGGCTAATCTAATTCCACCTTCGTGCTCTCCTACAGTTGTCCCGTCCATGTCGAAATCCCCACCCCCGTTCCGTCCCAGCAGTGACACAGCCACAATGGCCGTGTCGTGGGGGAACAGTTGCAGGAGAACAAGGGAGACCGTCATGGCGAAGTATCTATTGCTCAAGCATTACCGCGGCGCACCGGAAGCGCTCAACAACGTCCCGATGGACCAGTGGACACCGGACGAAGTCACAGCCCACATGCAGTTCATGACGGACTTCGCCGAACGTCTGCAGGCCAACGGCGAATACGTCGAGGGCCAGGCGCTCTCCCCCGAAGGAGCCTTCGTGCGGTACGACGGCGAGGGCCGGCCCCCGGTGACTGACGGACCGTTCGCCGAAACCAAGGACCTGATCGCGGGCTGGTTCGCCATCGACGTGGACGACTATGACCGCGCCGTCGCCCTGGCCGGAGAACTGTCCGCCGCGCCGGCCGCCGGCGGGAAGCCGCTGCACGAGTGGATCGAGGTCCGTCCGTTCCTAGCCGCGCCCGTCACGATCACGGAATAACCTCCCGTGGAGGAAAGCCAGCTGCGGGTCCTCACCCCGCAGGTCATCGCCGTCCTCGTCCGCCGCGGAGCCGACTTCGCCGCGGCCGAGGACGCGGTGCAGGACGCCCTGCTCGAAGCCCTGCGTACCTGGCCAACGACTTCGCCCCGGGATCCGAAGGGCTGGCTGGTCACCGCCGCGTGGCGGAAGTTCCTGGACGCCATCCGCGCGGAGACGTCCCGCCGTCGTCGTGAGCTAAAAACCGACGCCGAACCCGCGCCCGGCGTCGTCGGCTCCACCGATGACACGCTGCAGCTGTATTTCCTCTGCGCCCACCCGTCGCTGTCCCCGTCCTCAGCGGTCGCGTTGACTCTGCGGGCCGTGGGCGGGCTGACCACCCGGCAGATCGCCGCCGCGTATCTGGTGGGCGAGGCCACCATGGCCCAGCGCATCAGCCGGGCCAAACGGACCATCGCCGGAGTCCGATTGAATACAGTCCGCTTCGATACGCCCGGGGACGTCGCGACCGTGCTGCGCGTCCTGTATCTGGTCTTCAACGAGGGCTACTCGGGCGACGTCGACCTCGCCGCCGAAGCCATCCGGCTCACCCGCCAGCTGGCCGCCGCCGTCGACCATCCCGAGGTGCAGGGACTGCTGGCGCTCATGCTGCTGCACCACGCCCGCCGTCCCGCACGGACCGACGACGGCGGCCGGCTGATCCCGCTGGCACGGCAGGACCGCGGCCGCTGGGATACCCGACTGATCACCGAAGGAATAGGCATCCTGCAGCGGGCGCTGGCCCGTGACCGGCTCGGTGAATACCAGACCCAGGCCGCCGTCGCCGCCCTGCACGCGGACGCCCAGAAGCCGGAGGACACCGACTGGCCGCAGATCGTGCAGTGGTACGACGAGCTGGTCCGGCTCACGGACAGTCCGGTCGCGAGACTGAACCGGGCCGTCGCCGTCGGCGAGGCGGACGGGGCACGCGCCGGCCTGGCCGCCCTGGCTGAACTGGACCCGTCACTCCCCCGGCACACCGCGGCGCGGGCGTACCTCCACGAGAAGAACGGCGACGCCGGACAGGCCGCAAGGCTCTATGCCGAAGCCGCCCTGCTGGCACCGAACCTGGCCGAACGCGAGCACCTCACCCTGCAGGCCGCCCGGCTTAATGCTCCTCATGGGAACCGCCATCCTTAACTGTTCTTAGGTGTCCCCCTGCATCCGAGCCAGTTCGGCTTGAACACGCCGGTCCGAAACGGCAGGACGGCGGGTGTAAATGGGAATCCCCCACGCGACTGCGGCGATGAGTATCCCCAGGATCGGCCATGCCGGCCAGAAATAGCCACCCGGCGTCGTGAAGTACCAGATGGCTATCTGGACGGCGGCGAGAACTATCCAGAGCCCGACCACCCCCTTGTAGACCGTTTTCGCAATGACGCGCCGACGCGCGATCTCATAGTTGTCCGGTGTCGACATGGCGTTGTCTCCCTCTCGTATTGGGCTTGTCCACTCATTGCGGCCGTCACGCGTAGTCAAAAGGCTGACTCGGACGATCTATTGGAGACGCTACGCACCCTGGCATTCCGCAGCCAGGGCCTTGTTGAGCCGGGGGCCTGACGGGACCACCCCTTGCACTACCGTCCCCGGCCTCCGCGTAGCCCCGGCTGGGCGCATAAACCGGCAGGTCGGTAAAGTTTTTGATGGCCAGATCCCCCGCACCGAGAGTAAGACCCCACATGAGCAAGCACGCAGCCCCCGAATGCCCCGAGCCGACGCCGGTCCCCCACCCCGAACGCACGGTCACCGTGTGGGAGGACGGCGTGGAACTGAACTTCACCTTCGCCGACTGCATGAAGTACCACGGCCCGGGTTTCCCCGGCGGCGTCGCGCATGCCTTCGCAGCGCTCGGCCGGGCGCTGCCGGAGCTTGCCGCCCGCACCCCGGACGGCCGCGTCGAGCGCCGCGCCATCCGGATCCGCACTCCCTTCGGCGGGCCCGGCGGCCGGGACGCCTTCGAGCTCGTCACCCGCGCGGTCACCGGCGACCGGTTCGCCGTACTGCCGGAACTCGCCCGGCCCGAGCGCGGCAACACCCTGGCCCGCTACGTGTTCGAAATCAGCGCCGGGGACGCCACCGTCACGTGCGTGCTCCGGGACGAAGGCATCGTCGCGGGCGAATTCATCGAACTGACCGCCAAGCCGGACAAGACTGCCGCCGAGCTGGCCCATCTGGAGGTCCTCAAGCGCGAGATGCGGGACCGGATCCTCGAGCGCGACCCGGAGATGGTCTACGACCTGGAGGGCTGACTCCGAAACACATAACCCTTGCTTGGGAACAACCAAACACTTACTGTTGGGTTATGAGTGCAGCAGTAGAGGACTTTACCGGCACGGTACGTATCGGCGGCCTGGACGTCGAGATTCACAAAGGGCGCGGTGTCCTCCCGAAAGGAACCTCCGTAGTTAGTTCCGGGCGACCAAAGCGCCCGCGCAAGCCGGCCGGCCGCAACGTGCAGGTGAAGGCGATCAGGGACGTTGACGCGTATGGCCCACAGGCGGTAGCGAGCAGGGTGGTGGAGGCATTGGGTAATAACGTCACCGCTAAGCTCCTGGCTGTTTCTCAGGACCGGCCTGGCCGCTGGATCGCCGGTGTCGACCGCCCGTCCGAGACCAACCGCGCCAAGCTTGCTGATCTGGATACACTGGTTGGCCATTTGCTGACCACCTTTACCCCCGACCAGGCGGCACTGTGGCTCGAGGGCAGCGACCCTTTCCTACGGGCGCGGCCCATCGACGTCTTCACGCAGGAGGGGCCAGCCAGGCTTATTGACGCGATGAAGTCCTACGAGCAGGGCGCATTCGCCTAAATGGAGTTCTACCGCGTCCTGAACTGGGATCCTTCGGCTACGGATGCCAGTGAGAACGGGCATCCTCTGTTCGTGTGGCCGGACCAGGGTAACGGCAGGGTGGACGATCCTACCCGGGACTATCTGGTGCTGTACGTAGGCTCCCACCCCGAAGCGGCTGTCGCGGAAGCACTGGGGCGGTTTCCGATATGGAAACCGGCGGTGCTGGATGTTCCGCGTGCTGCACCAGCTGGCAGCCGGAAAGCTCTTGTGAAATATGTGGGTACACCAAGGCTGCTTGATCTGGATGACCCTGGCGTTCTTCTGGATCTCGGTCTCCGGCCCAGCCAAATCGTCACGCGCGAATACGCGGTAACGCAACAATGGTCACGCACTATCTTTGAGACCAATCAACACGACGGCGTCTCCTGGTGGTCCTTTTACGGATCCCAATGGGCTTCGATCGGTCTATGGGATTGGACATCCCTGTCCGTGGAAGGCGACCCGGAGATCCTCACCCTCGACCATCCCGCTGTGGAAGCTGCTGCGGCCGAAATCGTTCGGACGATCCCGCCCAGATAACGTGGCATTCCTCGTCGTCATTGCCCGGACGCCCGTCCGCGCACAGTCACTAAGAGATCGCCCACCTGGCAGTCCAAGGCATTGCAGATGGCGGTCAGGGTGGAGAACCGGATGGCCTTGGCCCGGTCATTCTTGAGCACCGACAGATTCACGAGGCTGACTCCGACCTGCCGGCTCAGTTCCGTCAGCGTCATGCCCCGCACTTCCAGAAGCTCGTCGAGCCGGCAGTGGATGTTCGAGGAATCATCCGCCGGCATTAGACCAGGCCGTCCGTATCCTGCTGAATCCGGCGACCGTATTGGAAAACCCCCGCAACCAGTATCAGGACGAGGCTAAGGACCAGCGGCCAAGGGCTCAGCGTGCCCTCAAAGAGGACCATTTCGTCGCCCGCCTGCCGCTCCATAACAACCAGGTCCGCCACGCGGGGCAACGCGATTCCGTAGAGGCCCTGGCTAAACGTCCCTACCAGCAGCAAGACGATACCGCAGGCACCGATGATCCTCACGGACACCGCGGTGAACAGGACCGCGCTGCGGAGCCGATAGGCCAACAGGAATATCAATGCCTGGACGGCGAGCACACCTGCCTGGCGCAGCGCTGAAGAGCAAGCCAGTAGCGCTGCAGGACCGGAAGGAAGAGCGGGAACCGTAGCCATCAGTGTTGTGTAGTGCCCCGTCACGCCGGCGCTCAGCCCGTCCACGCTCTGGTCCCGTGCGCTGACCGGAAGCTCCAGCGTCACCGGGCCCGTGAAGTACCCGGCGATTTCGAAGATTGAAAAGGCAGTGCTGACGACCGCGGCCAATGCCGCCACAATCATGAATACGGTCGCGTCCGTTCGCGAAACGATTCTCTTTTCGCCTGCCCGGGCGCCGGTGTCTTTCATCAGCTTCATGGTCCCCCATATCGACTTTCGTTATTACCGATTGTCGATAACCTACACGGTTCCGGCGTCAGTGGCACCCCCTGCAGTCTCACTCTCGCCGTCCAACCCGGCGGACGTTAGGCTCCTGCCCCTGGGACCGGGCGGATTGGGAAGCCCGCCATCTTCGGAAGGACCTCCATGAGTACTGTGCGGACATGGCGGGGCCTTGTGCGCAGCCATGACCTTGAGACATACGCCGAATACGTTCGGGAAACCGGGATCAACGAATACCGCGCCACGGCCGGCAACCTCGGCGCCTGGATTCTCACCCGCAGCCTGGACGGGGACCGCAGCGAGATTGTCACCGTCTCGCTGTGGGTATCGCTCGATGCGATTCGCGCCTTCGCGGGCGCCGACGTCGGCCGCGCCGTCTTCTATCCCGAGGACGACCGCTTCCTGCTGGAGCGTGACCACACGGTGTCGCACTATTCTCTCGCGGACTAGCGGGCGGCTAACGGTTCACGGATCCGGCGCTGATATTGCCTTTGGCCGGAACTGCCGGACCCGTTTAAAAGCCGATGCCCGTGTTCCGGTGAGGGAACACGGGCATCGACACCAAGTGAATCCGGGTCAAAAGCAGGCAACAGTCCGCCGCCTAGCCCTCTTCCACCTCCGAAAACAAGCCCATGAACGTGGTCTTGGTCGCCGTCAGCTGACCGAAGAGGTCACCCGCGGCGGGGGTGGTCACCGCAGCCGAGGCGTCCTCGTAGCTGTCGAAGTACAGGTCAAGGGTCCGGTGGGCAGGAGTGGGAGAACCGTCCTCCTTCGGCCAGACCTTTCCGGCCTCGTACCGGCGCAGCTTCGGAAGCTGCTTGGCACTGTCGGCGATGCCTTTGTAGGCAGCCTCAAAGGCCTCGGGGTCTGCGGGATTGTTGATAACAAGCGTGATCTTGGTGCTCATAGCGGTCTTTCCTTTCGAGGGATCGTGGTGAAGGTGGTAGAAGTTTCCGTGCGGGCCGGGCGGTTGTCTACCGTCCTGCGGTTTCCAGCAGCCGGAGCCAGATTTCGCTGACCGTGGGATAAGCCGGCACCGCGTGCCAAAGCCGGTCAAGAGGTACTTCCCCGGCGATGGCGATGGTTGCGGCGTGCACCAGCTCGGTCACGTCGGGTCCGACGGCGGTGAACCCGACGATCGTGTTGGTGTCCTCGTTGATGACGATGCCTGCGCGGCCGGCATAACCGTCGGCATGCAGGGAGGCACCGGCGACGGTTCCCAGGTCGTACTCCACCGAACGGACCCGGAGTCCGGCGGCAGTGGCGCCCGCCAGGGTGAGTCCGGCGGAGGCGATCTCAGGGTCGGTGAAGATGACCTGCGGAACGGCCCGGACGTCGGCGGTGGCCGCATGCCGGCCCCACGCGAAGTCTTCGACCGGGGCGCCGGTTGCCCGTGCCACGATTGCATCGCCCGCGGCCCGGGCCTGGTACTTGCCCTGGTGGGTGAGCAGCGCCCGCCCGTTGACGTCGCCCGCGGCGTACAGCCACCCGCCGTCGAGCACGGCTCCCCCGGGCCCGGTCACCCGCAGGGTCTCGTCAACGTTCAGCCAGCCGGAGGCTGCGAGCCCGAGGTGTTCGAGCCCGAGGCCGCCGGTGTTGGGCCGGCGCCCCGTGGCCACGAGGACCTCGTCCGCGCTGATGACCTCGCCGCCTGCCAGTGCAATCTGCACGGTTCCGCCGGCATCCCGGGTGACCTGGGTGGGACTGGCGCCCGTCATCACCCGCACGCCGTTGCTCTCGAGCGAGGCAATAACGTGCCCGGCGGCGTACGGCTCGACCCGTGGGAGGACGCCGTCGCGCGCGATGAGCGTCACCGCCGCTCCCAGTGCACTGAAGGCGGTGGCCATTTCCGTACCGACAACACCGCCGCCGATGATCGCGAGCCGCTCCGGAATCTTCTTCACCGACACCGCCTCCCGGCTGGTCCAGGGAGCAGCGTCCGCCAGCCCCGGGATCGGCGGAACCGCCGCACTGGTGCCGGTGGCGACGACGACGGCGTGCCGTGCCGTTAGGGTGCTGACGGTGCCGTCCCGACCGGTGACTTCCACGGTCCGCGGGGCGCTGATGCGCCCGTGGCCGCGGACCAGCCCGATGCCGGCCTGCTGCAACCAGGCGACCTGGCCGTCGTCGTTCCAGTCCGAGGCGAACCGGTCACGCCGTGCCAGCACGGCGTCGACGTCGAGTTCCCCCGTCACCGCGGCGGCGGCACCGGGCAGCTGCCGGACGGCCCGGAGTGCGGCCGCGTCCCGCAGCAGTGCCTTCGTGGGCATGCACGCCCAGTAGGAGCACTCCCCGCCGACGAGCTCGGATTCCACGATCACGGCGCTCAGCCCACCGGTGACGATGCGGTCGGCGACGTTCTCCCCGACCGGTCCGGCCCCGATGATGATGACGTCTGCAGTAGTCCCGGTCATTTTGCGCCTGCCTTCGCGATACGCCGCAGCCGGATTGCCGAGAGCAGGAAGAAGATACCGCCGAGGGTGGCGTAGCCGGCGACGCCGGTGAGGGACGCCGAAGATCCGCCGGACATCAGGATGAACCCGGTGCCGGCGAGGGTGGAGATGCCGCCGCTGAGGATCATCGGCCACTGTCCGCCCATCCGCAGGCGGCTAATGGCTACGGCGAGCTGGACGGCACCGGCGGTGACGGCCCAGACACCCCACACGACCAGCACTGCGGGCACTCCCGAGGTGACCGCCACACCGAGGGCGACGGCGGTCAGCAGACTGAGCGCCATGTTTACCAGGAGCAGCGGTCCCGGCCGGGTGGCACGGGAGGCGCGGTGGTCGACGACGGCAGCCCCGACGTCGAACAGCGGGTAGAGGACGAGCAGGGCGATGCTGACCGGGCCGAGAGTGGAGGCGGTCAGCGCAATGAGGACTGCCCAGACGATGGCAAATCCGAAGCGGACGAAGTACAGCTTCTGAAGGGCCGGCGCGATGGCCGGCGGGTTCTGCGTGAGGGTGGTCATGATGTTCGTTGTTCCGTTCTGTTGTGAAGTGTTTGTGTGGGAAGTGTTTGTGGGGTCAGCGGACATGTACCGGCGTCGCGGCCTGGACGATGAGTCCGGTGACGGTCGAGGGAAGGCTGACCATGACGGCGTGGGATGCCTCGACCTCGATGACGGCCGCGTTGGTACGGCCGGCCATCATCCGCTGCACGTCCGGGTCGATGGCCCGGTCCGCGGTGGTGACCAGTACGTAGGCAGGCACGGTGCGGAAGGCCTCACGGGTGATCGGTTCCGCGACCGCACGTATGTTTGCCGGACGCTGGATGATGCCGAGGACGCCAGCGGTGAGCTCGTCGACGTCGGCGGCGAACGCCTCGCGGAAGCCTTCCGGACTGATGTGCACTTCAGGTCCGCTCGGCGTCTCGACTGTCACCAGGGGCAGCGGGGTCGAAGATTGTGCGGCCAGCTGGCCGACGGTCTCCCCCGCGGCGGGGATGAAGGCCGCGACGTAGACGAGGGCCCGTATGTCGAAGGCACTCGTATCGATATTCGTGATGATGGCGCCGCCGTACGAATGGCCGACAAGCACCACGGGACCGTCGATCGCCGCCAGGTAGCTGGCAACGTAGGCCGTGTCGTGTTCCACGCCCCGCAGCGGGTTCGCAATGGCCCGGACCGGGAATCCTGCAAACCGGAGCCCGCTGATCACCGGCTCCCAGCTGGAGGAATCGGCCCATGCACCGTGCACCAGCACGATGGTCGGCAAGTCGGAGGTTGGCACGGTTTCGAAATCGGTGGTGGTCCCCACTAGGGGTGAATTGTTCAACATGTGGGTTGTCCTTTCGTTGGAGGTGAAGCCCGGCGGTCCGTGAGCGGCCCGTCGGGCCGGTGGTAGAATGACTAGTCACTCTACTTCGAAGGACTGTAATCTGGATTACAGAGGCACGCAAGAGCAATGGGAAGGAAATTTATGGCGGAGGCTGTGAAGGTATCGATGAGGGAACGCCTCGTCGAAGCCGCGACTGAGCTGTTCTACGCCGAGGGGCTGCGGGCGGTCAGCGTCGACAAGGTAATTGACCGCGCCGGCACGACGAAAGTGACCTTCTACCGGCATTTCAAAAGCAAGGACGACCTGGTGGTGGCCCACCTGGAACGCCGGGCAAAAATTGAGCGTGAGGGAATCGGCGCTGCAATGGAACACGCCGGCGGTGACACCGACAAAACCTTGCAGCTTATCGCGGGCCAATTAGGCACCATGTCCTGTGAGCCCGGATTCCGCGGGTGCCCCTTCATCAACGCCGCGGCCGAATACCCGGACTCCGCCAGCGCGGTCCGTAAAACCATCAGGGACCACCGCGAATGGTGTAAGGCTGCGTTCGCTGAAATCGCCAGTCCCCTGGCTCCCGCCGACCCGAAGGCGGTGGCCGAGGATCTGATGCTTCTTCGCGACGGGGCAATGGTCGCCGGCTACCTGGACGACGACGGCGACGCACTTGCCGCATCCTTCCTGCGCAGCTGCCGCGCCGTCATCAAGGCCGGCTAGCCGCGGGTAATTCCGGAAGGGGTCCCGCACGGGCGGCCCGGCGTCGGTGCGCCTCGAGGCTGCCGGCTTCGAGGCGGCTTATTGCCCCGCTTCATTTGCCGGAAGTGTCGCCGTGTCGATAACGAAGCGGTACCGCACATCGGACGCAAGCACCCGCCCGTAGGCATCGTTGATGGCGTCGGCGGCTATGAGTTCGATCTCGGGCGCGATGCCGTGCTCGGCGCAGAAGTCCAGCATGTCCTGGGTCTCCCGGATACTGCCAATGCCCGTGCCGGCGAATGAGCGCCGGTTGCTGCACAGCGTGTACACCTCTATCGGCAGGACCTCCGTCGGCGCACCGATGTTCACCATGGTTCCGTCGAGGGCGAGCAGCAAGAGGTAGGCATTCAGGTCGATCTTCGCACTCACCGTGTTGATGATGAGATCAAAAGTGTTGGCGAGCGTATCGAATGTGGCCGGGTCGCTCGTGGCGTAGTAGTGCTCAGCACCGAACCGCAGACCATCCTCCTGCTTGCTAAGCGAGTGCGAGAAAACGGTGACTTCCGCGCCCATGGCATGCGCCATCTTTACCGCCATGTGGCCGAGTCCGCCCATCCCAATGACGGCCACCTTCTTGCCTGGGCCGGCATTCCAGTGCGCAAGTGGTGAATAGGTCGTAATGCCGGCGCACAAGAGGGGCGCGGCCGCTGCGTAAGGGATGCTCTGCGGAACACTCAGCACGAAGTCCTCCACCACTACAACGTGCGTCGAGTATCCGCCCTGGGTGATCGTCCCGTCGCGGTCCACCGCACCGTAGGTAGCGGTGCTGCCGTTAAGGCAGTACTGCTCGGCACCTGCGCGGCAATTGGCGCACTCACGGCAGGAATTGACGAGGCACCCCACGCCAACGCGGTCGCCCACTTGGTGCAGTGTGACGTCTGCGCCGATTTCACTGACGACCCCTACGATCTCGTGGCCCACTGTCAGCGGATACTGCACCGGTCCCCAGTCACCCCGGACAGTGTGTATGTCTGAATGGCAGATGCCCACATAGGCGATCTCGATGAGCACGTCTTTTGCGCCAACACTGCGACGCTCAATCGTGGTTGCGACAAGCGGTTCGGTGGCAGATGTCGCAGCGTAGGCACTAACGGTCCGGGTCTGGCGAGCCTCAACCTCAAACGGTAAAACCATGGCAAGCTCCTCAAGAAACGAGTTGATTACGTGATGTGGCGATAACTCGGGGCAGGGTCGGGACCGGTCAGTCGCGAATCTACTGAGCCCTCAAAGCTTCAGCCAGTGCCCCCGCAGGCCGGGGTACTGGCAGACCCCCCCCTTTCGGCCGCTCCCGGGAATAGAAACCGGGCACGGTTTCTTCTACTCCCCATGAAAGCAATCGTTTACTCCAGCACCGGTGACTCCTCCGTCCTCTCGCTCGTAGACCGGGAAGCAGCCGCTCCCGGCCCCGGCGAAGTCCGGGTCCGCATCACGGTCTCCGGCGTGAACCCGACCGATTGGAAGGCCCGTGCCGGTGCGGGCATTGCCTTCCCCGAGGTGGTGCCGAACCAGGACGGAGCCGGCGTCGTCGATGCGGTAGGCGAAGGTGTCACCGACCTGCGGACGGGCGACCGGGTGTGGGTGTACCTCGCAGCCCATGGACGTCCCACAGGAACCGCCCAGGAGTTCGCCGTTCTGCCGGCCGACCGCGCGGTGCGGCTTCCGGAGGGGATCGGATTTGATGTGGCCGCCAGCCTCGGCGTACCCGCGATGACCGCCCACCGTGCCCTGACCGTCCATGAGGACGGCCCCGCCCGGCTCGCACCGGGAGCCCTTGCCGGACGCATGGTCCTGGTGCAGGGTGGCGCCGGTGCCGTTGGGCACGCCGCCATCCAGCTTGCCGTCTGGGCGGGCGCCACCGTCATCGCCACCGTGAGCAGTGACGCCAAGGCCGAGCTGGCCCGGGCCGCCGGGGCCCACCACATCGTCCGTTACCCCGATGATGCGGAGGCCGACCGCATCCGCGAGATCGCCCCGGACGGCGTCGACCAGATTGTCGAGGTGTCCCCCGGCCAGAACGCTGCGCTGGATGTGGACGTCATCGCCAACCACGGCAGCATCGCCTACTACGCCAACAACAACGGCGAGGAGTTCACGGCACCTATCGTTGCGAGCTTCGCGAAGAATGTCCGCTGGCAGGGTGTGCTGATCTACACGGTGGGTTCCGCTGCGCAGCATGCAGCAGCGGAGGACATCACCGCCGCACTGCAGGACGGCGCCCTGCCCGTGGGGAAATCCGCCGGACTCCCCCTCACTTGGTTCCCGCTCGAGGAAACTGCCGCCGCGCACGACGCCGTCGAGAACGGCACCACCGGCAAGGTCCTCATCCGCGTGGCTGACGAAACGGCCTAAGCACCGCCGCAGCTGTCGTTACCGGTCGCTGCCGGTCCAGGTTCCCACCCGGACCGGCAGCAACGCGTCAGCTATTTGAGCGAGTATCCGCCGGTCGGGGTCACAGTGTAGATTCCCACGGTGCCGGAGCCGCCCTGCGCCATGATGGACCTAGACCGCACCTTCACCTCGAAGCTGCCGTCACCCAGGTCGAAAACGTCATACATCAGGTCCGGGCTGTTCTGCAGAGAGTCCGCGACGATTTGTTGGGCCCCGTCGGCGGTCACCAGCTCCAGCATGGGCCAGGCGGCTGCCTCCTCGGGCGACACACCGGCTTTGATCAGGTCCTCCCGGCTCTGCCCCGGGCTCAACGGCTGGGGGTTGACGACGCCGGTCTGTGCCGGTGCCGGAGCGGCTTCCACCGGCGCTGTGGAGGGTTCAGGTGTGACCGACACCGTGGGGGAAGGTGTGAGAGACGCCGTCGGGCGCGGCGTGGCGCTCTTCGACGGGCTCGCTGCGGCCGTGGCGGCCTGCTCCTTCGGCTGGCCCGTGCTGCACCCCGCCAGTCCGAGGGACAGTGTCAGCGCCACCGTCAGCCCGCCTCTAAACGTGTGTATGTGTCCAATACCCATATCGATTCCCCGGATCGTTGAAGTCATTAGATCACCTTCCCAGCCACCCTAGAGGGCGTGCGCTGGGTCACACAAATGAGCCGGACACGAGACAGGCGTGCGTACGTCTGCCGGCGCACACCCGGCTCACGGCGCGGCGTCGACCACCGACGTACTGACCGACTTAGGAAGCGGGTAACTCGTGGGCGGCAAGTTCCTGGACCAGTTCCATGCAACGCAGGCGGGCCGGAGAGAAGTCGTAGGGCATCATTCCAACGGCCTCGACGAGGCTCACACACTTTTCCCCTCTGTCAGTGCCCTGGCCGGCTTCATTTTCACCTTCGCCCTCACCTTCATCAGCGGTAGCGGGGTGCAATGCCTCCCAGGAGTCGAAGAGCTCTTCGTCGCTCTGCGCCAGGCCGGAGTCCTCGATGACGGCCTGCAGCACCAGTTCGAAGGCGTGCCGTTTGTCAGCCACCTGCGCCACGAGGGGGTCGTCGACAGCGATCGTGTCATCGAGAGCCTCTTCGGCGGCATCAACGCGGTCGGATTCCTCGCGCAGACCCGGGTGGGTGGCCAAGGCGACGTACCTGCCGGCATTGACGGCCGCACCGAGCGCGCCGAAGATCCGCTCCATGACCAGCAGATTGTCCAGGTCCGCCTGGCGCAGCGAGCCCTCGGGCAGGCCCTTGAGACGGCTGGTGACGAAGTCGGAGAGCAGGCTCATCCTGCCTTCTGGGGTGCGCATGCGCTGTACAACAGCGACGCTATGGTCGTTGTCGGCACCGGCAGGAGCCCTGCCGGCGAAGGCGTCACGGATGTCATCCAAGGCGATCCCGGCGTCGGCCATCTTCTGGATCCACAGCAGCCGGATCATCTCTTCATGGCCGTAGCGGCGGTCGCCACTGTCCCGTTCGGGCACGGGGAGCAGGCCAATCTCCTCGTAGTGACGGATGGCCTGCGGCGTGGTGCCGAGGAATGATGCAGCGTCACTGATCGTTACCTGACGCGGCGAGCTAAAGGGAGAGAGCATGAGCTGGGCCTTTCCTTACCGGGACAGGACGTGAGTCCACCGGAGCATATAACGCTACGGAAGGTGCAACCCTAAATATCTCACCGGGTTACGGCCCGTACATTTGAGGCTCGCCCGTGATTACACCCGTGACGTCGTTGTCATGCTTCCCGGCGCCGCCGGTCAGAACCCTGACCGCCAGTCGAGGATGATGCCCGCAACCTCATCGAGGTGAGACTCGAGGAGGAAGTGGCCGCCGTCCAGCAATTCCACCCGGGCCTTCGGGACGTCCTGAAGGAACGCCTGCGCTCCGGCGGGACCGAAGATCTCATCGTTCGCTCCCCAAACGGCAAGCACCGGAACCTGGGTGGACCGCAGCCATTCATGGACGGCTGGATACAGTGCCCGGTTGGTGTGATAGTCACCGAAGAGCGCCAACTGGGCCTCATCGACGCCGGGGCGGGCCAGGAGCGCCAGATCGTGCTCCCAGGCGTCCGGGTCCACGGTGGTGGGATCGGGGACGCCATGCTTGTACTGCCATTCAACTGCCTCACGGCTAAGCGCTGGGCGCAGGGCCGCCTTGTTTTCCGGGGAAGGGTCCGCGCCGTAGGCCCAGATGGGGGCCCAGAAGTCCGGCACAAAACCCTCTTCGTAGGCGTTGCCGTTTTGCGAGATCACCCCTTCCACCGCTGCCGGGTTGGCCAGCGCCAGCCGCCAGGCGATCGGGGCGCCGTAGTCCTGGGTATAGACCGTGTAGGCGTCCACGCCGATTTCCAGCAGGAAACCGTGCGTTACATCCGCCAGTGAGGCAAAGGTGTAGGAGAACTCATCGGCTGACGGCGCGGCGGATCGGCCAAAACCGATGGCGTCCGGTGCGATGGCCCGGTATTCCCCGGCGAGCCTGGGGATGAGGTGGCGGAACATGTGTGAACTTGTGGGATATCCGTGCAGGAGCAGCAGCACCGGGGCATCCACGGTGCCGGCCTCGCGGTAAAACACGTCTAGGCCGTTGACGGAAACAGTGCGGTGATGGACGGTAACCATGGACTAACCCCTATCATTGGTTTTACTGGTTACGTGGACGCTACCATGGAAACCTTGCCGTGCACCCGCGTGAAAGGAACCCGATGCTCGAGGATGAAGACCTGCTGCTGGCGGTGCTCAACAGCGCACCCGTCGTCGCCGGCCGCCCCACCGACGAGCTGTCCGGCATATCAGGCAGGGAGCTTGCTGCGCAGTATGGGGGTACCGGTTCGCCGTCCGAGCTTGCACGTCTGCGGCGGATGCGGGAGTGCCTGCAGGACGCGGTCCGGGGGTCCGGGGACGCACTGTCCCGCCTCTCATCGGCACTCGGTGACGGGGTCCTGGTCCCCCGGGTCACTCCGCAGGGACTCCGCTGGGAAGTGCGTGCACCGGAGGAGGAGCGCCTAGCCTTCTGTGCGGCACTTGCCTGGTCCCGCGTGGTCCAGGAATATCCCGGCCGTCTCCGGGCCTGTGCCAACGGCGAGTGCAACCTGTTCCTTATTGACAGGAGCAGGCCGGGCACCGCCAAGTGGTGTTCCATGGCAGTCTGCGGCAACCGGATGAAGGCCCGCACCCATGCCGGGCGCCAGCGGGCGGCCGCGGAGCGGTAGCCGAAGTCTCGGGCGGACCCTGCCTTAGAAATGCAGGCGGACCACCTGCAGGCCGGTGCCGAAGTGTTCGTCGACGGCAGCGAGCAGGGCTAACCCGAAACCTACTGCGGCTGCCGCCGGACCGATCCTACTGTCGGTCAGCGGCCGGCGCCGAGTTCGATAAGCAGAACGCCGCCGGCAATAAGAACTATTCCCAGACCCATCAGCCAGGTGAAGGGCTCCTTGAACAGGACCTTGCCGAGGACGGCGGTCAGGGCAACGCCGGCCGCCGCCCAGATCCCGTAGGCGACGCCCAACGGCAGGCCGTTGGCGAGGGTGAGAGTGAGCATGACGAACGCAACCACGTAGCCGACGGCGACCCCGCCGTACCAGCGCCTGCGGTCGACGGCGAGGCGGAGACAGACGGTGCCGGCTACTTCGAAGACGATCGCGCCGATCAGGAATAAGTAGGCCATTACGCCGTATCGGCTTTCTTATGCGCCGCTTGGGACCCAAGTTCTACGCACAGCACCCCGGCGACGACCACGGCGATACCTATACCCATCAGGAGAGTGAGCGGCTCTCCGAAGACGAGCAGGGAGCCGATTGCGGTCAATGCGACACCGCTTGCTCCCCAGACGCCGTAAGCGACACCCAAGGCCATGCCGGTGCGCAGTACGACGGCGAGCAGGACAAAAGAGCCGAGATAACCAGCCGCCACCACGGCGTAGAGACCGGGACGGTCCAGCGCTCCCTTGAGCGAGAGCGACGCCGTCACTTCGGCCAGGATGGCTGCGGACAGAAGCAGCCACCCTTTCGCGCTGTTGCTCATCTAATGGTTCCTTCGGTGACGACGTGTGGTGGGACCTACGGCATGGTATCCGGAGTTAGTTCCCCTGTTCTGAGGAGCGACCGTGTTCCAGATCCGTCGGGATGCCGAGGAACGCAGGTTCCGGCGCCGCGCAGCAGGAGTCAGCAGCCGGCGCAGCTTCCGCCTCCGGAGCTCCGCAGCAGGAGGCAGCTTCCAGTGCCGCAGGTTCCGGCGCCGGAGACCCGCAGCAGGAGTCAGCCGCAGCAACCGCAGCAGCTGCCGGTTCCGGAGTCCCGCAGCAGGACACCTCTCCCTGATCAGCAGCACCGTCGGCGTCGCAGCCGGCCACCGTGTCGCAGCTGCCACCCAGGTCCGTGGAGCAGACCCCGGTTTCGGGCAGGACCAGCTGGACGTCGTCGGCCGCCTGCTGGTCCCCGGCCAGTGCTGCGGCAATGGAGCGGACCTGCTCGTAGCCGGTGGCCATCAGGAATGTGGGTGCCCGGCCGTAGGACTTCATGCCGGTGATGTAGAAGTCCTTGTCCGGGTGGGACAGCATCCGGGCACCGTGCGGTGTCACGGTGCCGCAGCTGTGGAATTCCGGATCGATGAGCGGACCGAGCGCCCGCGGTGCTTCCACGGCCGGGTCAAGATCGAGCCGGACTTCGCGCAGCATGTCCAGGTTGGGGCGGAAGCCGGTGGCCGGAACCAGCAGGTCCACGTCCAGCTGCGTCTCCCCGCACGGGGTAGTCGCGACGACGGTCAAGGAGTCGGCGCTCTTGAACCCGGTGATGGTGAACGAGGTGTGCAGTTCGATGCGGCCGTCCTCGACCAGGGTTCGCAGCCGGCTGCCGAGCGCGCCGCGGGCGGGCAGTCCGTCGAGGTCGCCGCCGCCGTACACGCCTGCCGCCGAGGACCGGCGGATGGCCCAGCTGATTCGGGTGTCCGGTTCCTGCTCGGCCAGCTCCCCCAGTGCCAGAAGCGTGTTCGCTGCCGAATGGCCGGCACCGACTACCAGCACGTGCTTGCCGGCGAACCGGGCACGTTCCCGGCCGGTAACATCCGGCAGCGGAGCGGTGATAAACCCTTCGCCGTACGCTTCGGCCTCCCCCGGTGCTGCGAGTCCGGCCGTGCCCAGCGGGTTGGGAGTGTTCCAGGTGCCGGATGCGTCGATCACGGCGCGCACCCGGTGATCGGCAGTTGTGCCGTCGGAGTTGCGGACGCGGACCAGGAACGGGGTGGTGTCCCGTCCGCCGGTATGGGTCTTGTCCAGGCCTTCCCGGCTGACGGCAACAACTTCGCTGTTGGTGTGGAGGGCGCTGCGGATGGCGGGGACCGCGGCCAGCGGCAACAGGTACTGCTCGAGGAGTTCCGCGCCTGTGGGCAGCGTGTCAGCGTCGGGTTCCTGCCAGCCGGTGCCCGTGAGCAGGCGGCGGGCGGCGGCGTCGACGTCGTACTGCCAGGGCGAGAACAGCCGGACATGCCCCCAGGCGCGGACGGCCGAGGCAGGTGCATCCCCGGCTTCGAAGATGACCGGTGTCAGTCCGCGTTCGAGCAGGTGCGCGGCGGCGGCCAGTCCGACGGGACCGGAGCCGATGACGGCGACGGGAAGCTGGGAGAGTTCGGTGTTCATGTGAAGGATCCTCGGGTGTTACCGGGCCGGCAGGAGGTCGGCGATGAGTGCGGTGATGCGGGCCTTGATGTCGTCGCGGATGGGACGGACGGCGGCCACGCCCTGGCCGGCCGGGTCGTCGAGCTTCCAGTCCTCGTAACGCTTGCCGGGGAAGATCGGGCAGGCGTCGCCGCAGCCCATGGTGATGACGACGTCGGACTCCTTCACCGCCTCGGTGGTCAGGACCTTGGGCAGCTCGGCGGACATGTCGATGCCCTCCTCGGCCATGGCTTCCACGGCGGCGGGGTTGACCGAGTCGGCGGGCGCGGAGCCGGCGGAACGGACTTCGATCCGTCCCTCGCCCAGGGTTCGCAGGTACGCGGCGGCCATCTGTGACCGGCCGGCGTTGTGTACGCAGACGAACAGGACGGAGGGCTTGGTTTCGGGAGTGCTCATCGGTTCATCTTTTCTGGAGAGGTGGGGACGGCGGGTGCGGCTGCAGGCCAGAACTTCTTCTGCGCCCAGAGGGCGGCGTAGACCAGGGCAACCAGGACAGGAACTTCGATCAGGGGTCCGACGACGCCGGCCAGGGCCTGCCCGGAGGTGACGCCGTAGGTGCCGATCGCCACGGCGATGGCCAGTTCGAAGTTGTTGCCGGCGGCGGTGAAGGCCAGCGTGGTGGTGCGGGGATACCCCATCTTCAGGATCCTGCCGAGGAGCATTCCGGCGCCGAACACCACCAGGAAGTAGACCAGCAGCGGCAGGGCGATGCGGACGACGTCGAGCGGGTTCGAGGTGATCTCGTCCCCCTGCAGGGCAAACAGCAGCACGATGGTGAACAGCAGGCCGTAGAGCGCCCACGGGCCCAGCTTCGGCAGGAACGTTCCCTCGTACCAGTCGCGGCCCTTCGCCTTTTCGCCAAGGGTGCGGGTGAGGAAGCCGGCCAGCAGCGGGATGCCCAGGAAGATCAGGACGCTGGCCGTGATCGCCCAGAAGGAGAACCCGGCGCTGGTGGTTTCCAATCCCAGCCAGCCGGGCAGGACCTGCAGGTAGAACCAGCCCAGCGCGCCGAAGGCCAGGACCTGGAACACGGAGTTGATGGCCACCAGCACGGCGGCGGCTTCGCGGTCGCCGCAGGCGAGGTCGTTCCAGATCATCACCATGGCAATGCAGCGGGCCAGCCCCACAATGATCAGTCCGGTGCGGTACTCCGGCAGGTCCGGCAGGAAGATCCAGGCCAGGGCGAACATAAACGCGGGGGCGGCGACCCAGTTAAGGACCAGCGAGGTGATCATCAGCCTGCGGTCAGCGACCACCCGGTGCGTTTCGTCGTAGCGGACCTTCGCCAGCACCGGATACATCATGACCAGCAGTCCGACGGCGATGGGCAGCGACACGTTGGAGATCCTCACCGAGTCCAGCGCGGGACCGATGCCGGGAACCAGCCTGCCCAGCAGCAGGCCGGCGGCCATCGCGGCGAGGATCCAGACCGGAAGGAACCGGTCCAGGGTGGACAGCCGGGCGGTGACCTGGCCGGTCTGGGGTGGTGCGGTGGACGTGCTCACAAAGCTCCTCGGCTGCGACAGTGGCAGGACATCGACAGGGCGCCCGACATTGACGAATATCGATATCTTTCGGATTCGAGTATCCCGGCATATATCGATGCCTGTCAATCTGTGCATAATGGGTTGGTGACCACTGCACTGACAGTTCCCGCTCCGGCCGTTGAGGCCTGCTGCACCCCGCTGACCTCCGAGGCATTGAGCCTTGAAGACGCGCAGCGGTTCGCCCAGCTGCTCAAGGCCGTGGCCGAGCCGACCCGGCTGCGTCTGGTTTCGCTGATCGCCGCCCAAGAGAACAAGGAAGCCTGCGTCTGCGATCTCACCGAGCCCATCGGGCTGGGCCAGCCGACGGTCTCCCACCATCTGAAAATCCTGGTCGACGCCGGTATCCTTCACCGCGAGAAGCGCGGCGTCTGGGCCTACTACTCCATCGTTCCGGGCGCATTGGAGCGCGCGGCTGCGGTTCTGTCGCCGCGGTAAACAGCATGCCTGCGGCGGTGAAGGGCGCTCCACCAGTCGTCCGCCCTTTGCTGGCGTCGGACTGGCCGGCGGTCCGCACGATCTACGCGGCCGGCATCGCGGCCGGCCAGGCCACCTTTGAAGACAAGGTCCCCGGTTGGGAGGCCTTTGATTCGGCGCATCTACCCGGACTTCGGCTCGTTGCCGAAGCCGGCAATGAGATTCTGGGTTGGGCCGCTGCCTCCCCCGTTTCCCCACGTGCTGCCTACCGGGGCGTCGTCGAACAGTCTGTCTACGTTGCCCCCGCAGCCCAGGGCCGCGGGATCGGCAGGCTCCTGCTGCACGCACTGGTAGCGTCCGCCGAGAACTCGGGGATCTGGACGCTCCAGTGCAGCATCTTCCCTGAGAACACGGTTAGCCTCGCCCTGCACATCGCCGAGGGTTTTCGACTGGTCGGCAGGCGGGAACGTGTGGCAAAGATGATGCACGGACCGCATGCCGGCGAATGGCGGGACACCCTGTTCCTGGAACGGCGCAGCGGCATCGTCGGAACCGACTGAATCGGACGACCAACAGTGCGGGCTGGGGCTACCCTTCCGGATGGCCCCTGCTGTTGGATTGCTATCGGCTGCAGATGTCCTGAAGGTTGACTGCTGCCGCCATGGCCGCGTAGCCCGCGTCATTGGGATGCAGGTGGTCACCCGGATCGAACCGGGGCTTGAGCCGGCTGGGGTCTGCCGGGTCCCGGACCACGGCGTCGAAATCGATGACCGCATCGAATTCCCCGGATGTACGGATCCAGAAGTTCACGGCCTGGCGGTCCTGCTCACCCGCGGTGTTGTACTTGCGGGCGCCGCCAAAGGGGGTCAGCGTGGCACCGACCACCCGGATGCCCTGGTCGTGGGCGCGTTGGGTGAATTGCCGGTAAACGGCGATCAGCGAGGCAGGATCCAGTGCTCCGGATGTCCGGGCGATGTCATTGATCCCCTCAAGGAGGACCACGCTCCGCACGCCGGTCTGGTCAAGCACGTCATCTTCGAAACGTGCCAATGCCGAGATTCCTGCGGTACCGGTGTCCTCCAGTACACGGTTGCCGCTGATCCCGGAATTGAGCACGCCGCACTGCAGCGCTTCGGGCCGCCGGAGTAGCCGGTCGGCAACCTGGTCCGGGTACCGGAGGTTGGCATCATCGGATGAGGCGTATCCGTCAGTGATCGAGTCGCCGAAGAAGACCACCGAACCGAGCGCATTCGAACTCGTGTCCACTCCCGCCAAGAAGTAGCGTGACGTGTCCAGGGCTTCGTAGGCATCCGCCGGGCGGGAGGTGGCATCTCCATCTGCGCGGTACGACGTCGCCAGTCCGAGGCTGTGGATTGATGCCGGTCCCGTGGGTCCGGGTAGGTACAGGCTCACCGATAGGTCGGAATCGCTTTCCACCGGCAGCTGCACGGGATCCGAGACCCATTCGGCGCCGGCCGGAATGCTTACTGATGTGGCACCGCCGAAGGTCACCTGGCGTAACTGGTCCGGGTCCGGGTCCTCTGCTGCGGTTCCGGGAGATACGGCAGCGGAGCCGATCACCAACGCGGTGGTGCCGAAATCGTTACTGATCCGGAGGCGCAGGCTGTCTCCTCCCACGGACAAATGAGTTGTTTGCCTAAGCGTGGTGTCGGTGAACCCCGCCCCGGAAATGGTGCCTGCGGCGCCCGCCGGGGTCATCGCAGCAGCCCAGCTGCCTATCCATGGTGCTGTGGGTGCCGATCCCCGCGTACCGCGTTCCGGTGCCACGGCGTGGGCGCCGGCATCACCACCGGAAGTTGCCTCCGGGCCGGAACGATTTTCCGTGGCCGCCAGGGCAACTGGGACGCTCAGTGCAGCCGTCAAAAGGCCGGCCAGCATGAGCACGAAGCTGGACCGGGTAGTTGGGTGTCTCACTTCTGCATTTCCTTCGTGCTCATTCTCCTGGTGGCGGGTGCCAGGCGTGTAGTCACGTTAGCATCAGGAATTCCTGGCCAGGCGCGAACCCCTACAGCACCACCTCAAACTCGAGGCGGTCGTGTCGGATGCCGTTCACCTGCACTTCCAGGGCGTGGATGCCAGCATAGTGCCGGCGGGTGGTCATCTGCCGGAAGCCGTGCCGGCCGCGCAGCTGCCGGGACTCCCCGGGCTCCAGGGACACCGCGGTCAGTTTGAAGACCTTCTCCGCCGTGGATCCGTTCGCCTTGACGTAGTGCACTGCGTAATCGACTGACAGCCGGGCCGGAGCGTCGCCGGTATTCGTCAGGACAAAGTTGAAGGCGAGCTCGCCGGGCAGGGCCAGAACGGAGGTTTCCGTCCGCAGCCCGGTGACGCTTACCTGCGCCGGCGTGAACCCCATCAGTTCCAGGGCCCGCGGATTGCCCTTTTTGACCAGGGTCCGCAGGCTGCGCCGGACCACCCAGGTGCTGCCGGGCGTGCCGGTCTGCTGCCAGCGTGCGGCTGCTTCAAGGACCAGCTCCGGCGCGTGCCGGGCCAGATCGTTGGTGTGGTTCGCTACCGACCGGCGGACGTATTCGGACTCGTCGTTGTGCATCGCATCCAGCAGCGGCAGCGTCGCCCCTGACGTGGCGAGCAGCAACGGCACCCGGACAGCCCACGGCAGGTAGGGCCGGGTTCCTTCGCTGGCCAGCCGGCGCACGTGTTCGTTGGGATGGTTTGTCCAGGTCTGCATGATCGCCAGTGCCCGTTCGTGATCGGCCTGCAGCAGCCGGCGGATGGCGAACTCGCTGGTCAGCCGCGGAGTCAGTTCCGCGAGCAGGGCCAGGGCATCGTCGAAGGCCTGGGTGCCGCCGTCGTCCAGCGCCAAAGTGACAGCCGCCTCGGTGACCGGCCACAGCGCCCAGCCCGTAAACGTCGGATCCTCCAGCGCGGCACGGAATGCCGTTGCGGCGGCCGGATAGGTGCCCAGCGCGCGAACGAGCGCGTGTGCGACGACGTCGGTCCGGCCGCGCAGCGACAGCGGTTCCAGCTGGGTCCGGGCGGCCAGCACTCCGTCCCAGACGACACCGGGTGCCGCGGCTGCCAGTGCCTCGGACAGAACTTTGACCTCGTTCGACCCCAGCAGGTCATCCATCGCGCCCATGGTGCTCCCCCGTTACTTTGATGCCCGCATCGATGAGTGATCCTTTGGCTAGGTTCCGCTGGTTTCCCCGGTAACGCGCCGGTAGGACTCGGCAATGATCCCTCCGAGGACGTCAAGGTCCACCTTGCCCAGGTCCTTGATGTAAAGGCAACCGGCACCGGTCGTATGGTCACCGAGCCGCGACAGCTGCTCGGTGTACGGGTCCACACCATCAGGAAGGTAAACCGTGGTGGCGCTCCTGCGCGGCGAGAATGCCGCCGCTCCGGCATCCCCCTCGCGCCCACTGGCATATTTGTAGTGGTAGCTGCCGAAGCCAACAATCGACGGCCCCCACATGGCCGGCTGCTCTCCGGTGATCCGCGTCATCAGAGCGACCAGTGTCCGGGCGTCGCGCCGGCGCACGGGTGACGCCACACCGTCGATGAAGCGGCTGACGCTGGTGTTTGTTGGTTCCATGATGTGGCTCCTCGTCGAAGTGCCGGCCGCCAGATCTACCGCGTCCGCGGGTCCGGCATCAGGACTTCCACCTGCGGTTTTTCATTCCGCTTGGCCTTCCACCAGACAAAGAAGCCAGCCAGGGTGAAGCCCCCGTAGAAGAGGTACATAAAGGCGGTGGCGTAGTAGCCGGCGCTGAAGAGCAGCGGCACGCCGACAATGTCCACGGCCACCCAGATGAGCCAGAACTCGACCCAACCTTTGGCCATGCCGTAGGTGGCGAGCAGTGATCCGACGAAGGTCCAGGCATCCGCCCATACCGGTTCATAGGAACCCAGCCGGGCGAAGACAGGCGTCAGGGCAACGGTGCCCAGCAGCATGATGACCACCAGTCCGATCCGTTCCCGGCCGGAGGCCCACTGCGGCGTCACGGCCGCGCCGCCGCTGGTCTTGCTTTGCTGCCAGCGCCGCCAGCCGTAAATCGACACGGCAATGAACATGATCTGCCGTCCGGCCTGCCCCAGCAGGGTGGCCGTATCCGCACCGCCGAACATGGAGCCCAGGAAGACGGTCAGCAGGAGCAGGTTACCCAGGATGCCGATCGGCCAGGCCCAGACTTTGCGGCGCATGCCGCCTAGGGCGCTGAGCAGCCCGAAGATGTTGCCGACTAGTTCGCGCACCAGCAGTGAGCTCTCGCCCACCGGAATCTGTGCTTCAAAGAGCCACCGTAGAAAATCCATGTCGTCCTATCCCTCAGCGGGTGCTCCGGGGGTACGACAGTACGGTGCGTCGCCGGGGTACGACCGGTCCGAGGGGTCACCCCTGGAAAGAGGGACCTCGAAGGGTCGGCAAAGCCGGCGGAACAACAAACTGCACGTGCTTCTCCCATCCAGACTTTAACTGTCGGTATCGGAATTTCACCGATTCAACCGAACCGCTTCCCCGAGGTTTTCGGATCGGCAGTGCGGGTCGCGGACTATAACCGCCGGTTCGGAATTACACCGACCCCGGAGCACGTTTGTTGCTAACTATTCTTGCACAGCCGCTTCGGCCTGCGCGCGCAGTTTGCGGATAGCGTCATTGGGATCACCCGAGCCGTACACGGCCGATCCGGCCACGAACACGTTCGCACCCGCCTCCGCTGCCCGTTCGATGGTTTCCGGCGAGATGCCGCCGTCCACCTGGATCGCCAGCGGCAGCCCGGAGCCGCGGACGGCCTCCGCGGCCCGGCGGATCTTGGGCAGTGTGATGTCGAGGAACTTCTGTCCGCCGAAGCCGGGCTCCACCGTCATGATCAGCAGCATGTCCAGCTCGGGCAGCATGTCCAGGTACGGCTCCACCGGGGTGGCCGGGCGCAGCGCCATGCCGGCCTTGGCGCCGCGGTCCCGCAGCTCGCGGGCGAGCTTGACCGGCGCCGCCGACGCCTCCACATGGAAGGTCACTGACGCAAGGCCGGCCTCCGCGTACAGCGGCGCCCAGCGGTCGACGTCGGCGATCATCAGGTGCGCATCCAACGGCAGCGCGGACACCTGCTGGATCCGTTCCACCACGGGCAGCCCGATGGTCAGGTTCGGCACGAAGTGGTTGTCCATCACGTCCACGTGCACGGCGTCCGCCGCGCTGATCCGCTGCAGCTCGGCTTCGAGGTTCACGAAGTCGGCGGAGAGGATGCTCGGGTTAATGCAGCACTTGCTCACGAAGGTTTCTCCTAGATTTTGCGGCGGATCAGCGCCAGGAACATGGCGTCGGTGGCGTGGATATGCGGCCAGAGCTGGGCGGTGGATTCATGCCCGGCTTCCAGCGCACCGGGCAGGCTGGCCGCGTCCAGTGCCGCTCCGGCGTCGAGCAGTTCCAGGTCGTTGCGCTTCCGCATCACATCGGCGACGACGGCGGTGGTCTCCGCGGGGTGCGGCGAGCACGTCACGTAGGCCACCACTCCCCCGGGTTTGACGGCGTCCACGGCGGTGGTGAGCAGTTCGCGCTGCAGGATGCCGAGTTCGCCGACGTCGGTTGGCTGGCGGCGCCAGCGGGATTCCGGGCGGCGGCGCAGGGCGCCGAGGCCGGTGCAGGGAGCGTCGACGAGGATCCGGTCGAAGGTTTCCGGGTAGTCCTCGGCGATGGTGCGGCCGTCGCCGGTGCGGACGTTCCAGGTTTCCCCGGGGACGGCGTCCAGGGCCTGGCGGACGAGCTGCGCACGGTGCGGGGCGGGTTCGTTGGCCAGCAGCACGGCGCCCTGCTCGTGGGCGAGGGCGGCCAGCAGGGCAGCCTTGCCGCCTGGGCCGGCGCACATGTCCAGCCACTTCTCCACGCCGTCTTCGTCAATCGAATCACCGTTGAGGTCCACCTCGGCAAGTGCGCGGGCCACCAGCTGCGAGCCCGCGTCCTGCACCCGTGTGGTGCCGGCGCGGACCGAGTCGAGGCGGCCGACGTCGCCGGCGGAGAACAGTGCGGAGTCCTTCACGAGTTCGCCGTCAACGGCACCGGCGGCGCGGGCCTCGTCGAGGTCGCCGAGGCCGGGCAGCGCAACCAGGTTCACCACGGGCGCGTCGTTGTCGGCGCGCAGCAGATCGGTGATCTCCTCGACGCTGCGGCCGTGCGCCACCAGGGACTGGCGCAGGGCACGGACAATCCACTCCGGATGTGAGTGCTCGATGGCGGAGCGCCGAACCGCGTCCGTTTCCCCTTCAGTAAGAAGTTCCACCCACTCGTCCAGGCTGCGGGCTGCGACCTTGCGCAGCACGGCATTGATCAGGGCGGACGGCCCGGCACCGATGACGGCGCGGGCCAGGCCCACCGTCTGATCCAGGGCTGCGTGGGCAGGTACGCGCATGGCCAGCAGCTGATGCGTGCCGATCCTCAGGGCGTCGAGGACGGCGGGGTCCAGGCGTTCCAGCGGGCGGTCCACGCACTTGGCGAGGATGGCGTCATAGGTGCCCTGGCCGCGCAGTGCGCCGTAGGCCAGTTCGGTGGCGAACCCGGCGTCACGCTTATCCAGCCGGTGCTTGCGGATGCTCTTGGGCAGCACCAGGTTGGCATAGGCGTCGTCGCCGGAGACGGCACGGAGCACTTCGAAGGCGACGAGCCGGGCCGGGTCCGCGGCACGGGTGCGCTGGCCGGGGGCTGCTGCGGTGCGGGTCTTGACGGCGGCGCGGCGGCGTTCGTGGCCCTTGTCGTTGCGGTGTTTGTTGGGTTGGTCGGGCTGGGGGGTCATTCGAAGACCACGTCCTCACGGTTGGCGAGGCCGCGGGCCCAGTCGGCCCCCGGCATCATTTTCTTGCCTGCGGGCTGGACACGCAGCAGTTCGAGTCCGTGTGAGCCGGTGCCCACGACGGCGGCGGCGTCCCCGCCGCCGGTGAAGCGGACCTGGCCGGGGCGCAGGTCGGTGACGTCGGAGCGCAGCCTGGCGGCACCGATCTTGAACCGGGCGCCGTCCCAGGTGGTCCACGCACCGGGTTCGGGGGTGACGCCGTTGATGCGGCGGCGGATGGCCAGGGCGGGCTGCTGCCAGTCCACGCGGGCATCGTCGATGCTGAGCTTGGGAGCCAGCGTGATGTCACCCTGCTGCGGCACCGGCACCGCTGCGCCGGCGTCGACCGCACTGAGCGTCTGTGCGAGCAGTACCGCACCGGAGTGTGAGAGGCGTTCGAGCAGGTCGCCGCTGGTGTCCTCCGGCCGCACCATTTCGGTGAGCGTGCCGTAGACCGGGCCGGTGTCCAACCCGGTTTCGAGCAGGAAAGTGGACGCGCCGGTGATGTCGTCGCCGGCAATGACCGCGTGCTGCACCGGGGCGGCGCCGCGCCAGGCGGGCAGCAGCGAGAAGTGCAGGTTGATCCAGCCGTGTTTCGGCACGGTGAGGGCGCGGGCCGGAACCAGGGCGCCGTACGCAACGATCGCGGCGACGTCGGGCTCCAGCGCCGTGATGGCCGCGATGGCCTCATCGTCCACCTTCGCGGCGCGGATCACCGGCAGGCCCAGTTCCTGGGCGCGGGCAGCCACCGGCGAGGGGGTCAGGACCTTCTTACGTCCCAGCGGGGCGTCCGGACGGGTGAGAACGCCGACGACGTCGAACCCGGCCTCCAGCAGCGCATCCAGTGAGGGCACGGCGACCGCAGGGGTGCCGGCAAACAGGACTCGAAGTGCCACGGGCCCTACGCCCCGGCCGGAGTGCCGAAGGAGCCCTTGCCGGCCGTGGCCTGGCCGAAGGTCCCGAAGCTGGAGCCCACGCTCTGGGCGCGCTGGGCGATGGTGCGGTCCGCGATCGCATCATATTCGCGCTGGCGGATGGCGCGCAGCGCATCCTTGCGGTCCTCGCCCTCGAGCCGGTCGATATAGAGCGAACCGTTCAGGTGGTCAGTTTCGTGCTGGAAGCAGCGGGCGAGCATCCCTTCGCCCTCGATGCTGATCGGGTTGCCGTGCAGGTCGACGCCGGTGACGCGCGCCCAGCGGTAGCGCGGTGCCGGGTAGCCGAGGCCAGGGATGGACAGGCAGCCCTCAAGCTGGTCCGGCTGGCGGTCATCGCTCAGTTCCAGGACGGGATTAACGACGTGGCCTGACTGGCCGTCCACCCGGTAGGTGAAGACCCGCAGGCTGACGCCGACCTGTGGTGCTGCCAGTCCGGCACCTTCCACGTCCTCCATGGTTTCCTCCATGTCCGCTACCAGCTTCGCCAGTTCGGGGCCGAAGTCGGTCACGTCTTCGGCGCGGGTCCGCAGGACCGGGTCGCCGAGCGTGCGGATATTCAGGATGGCCATCGGGGGTTCGTTCCTCACTGTTGCTGCATGGGATCGAATCCAGTCTAGTTGGCTCCGCCGCCCACCGGGACGATCAGCGCTGGGGAGCGCCGGACGGGACGGAAGTCTGCTGGTCCGGGGACGGCTGCTCCGGGGCCGGCGCGTCCTGGTTGGGTGCCGGCGCTTCTGGCACCGGTGCTGCGTGCGAGCCCACCGGAGGCGGCGGCACGGGCAGCAACGCACGCCCGGCTGAGACGGCGTCGATGTTGGTCTGCCAGACCCGGCGCAGGGCGCAGAACTTGAACCAGTGCTGGGGCAGCACATCCGGGTTGGCCCGCATGGGCCGTACTTCGGTCTGGCCGACGGCAACGCCCAGCAGCAGCGGGGACTGACCGTATGCCCAGGGCTCCCAGGTGCCGGCACCGGCGTCGACCAGCGATTCCTGCGCCTTCATCCCCGCGACCAGCTGCATAACCACCTTGTCGTCCAGCTGCTTGACCTGGCCGTCGCGGTCGGTGTTCTTGGTCTTGTAGTCGATGAGGCACAGCCGTCCACCGATCCGTGCCACGAGGTCCAGCGTGCCGGCGTAGCCCAGTTCGGCGTTCCACACCGTGATCTCAGGCGCGATGGGCTGGACGTCGTAGAGCTTCCACCATTCGTCGAACCGGTCCGCGAACTGGTGTTCTCCGCGGGCAGCCAGTTCCTCACGCGCACGTTCGACTTCATGCGGACGGTCCAGGGCCCGGAGTGCCACCTGCTCACAGTAGAAGTGCACCCGGGTGCCCCGCTGGGCGGCGGCGTCGCGGTAGCGTTCGGAGGCCGAGGAGGCTTCCTTCACCACGGACCGCAGCTGCGAGGGACTGCCAAGGGCGGCGGTGAGCTTCGGATCCTTGACGACGGCGGAGGCCGCCATGTAGCTGTGCCAACCGTCCAGGGAGGTGGACCCCTGCGAGATTACGGTCGTGATGGACGGGACCGTCGGCGGCTCCGAGAGGGACCGCGAGTACATCCGTCCGTATTCGGTAGCGTGGGCCAATGCTGGTTCAGTCATGTTTCCAGTCTGCCACCCGGCGGCGACACTCCGGGTGCAGGGCTGCCGGGACGGACCTTGTGTCCGGGCCGCCTCATGCAGCCGGCCTTTACCGTGTGCCCCCGGACCGAATGCGGCTGATCACTGCGTCCACCCGGCTCCGGATCTCCGCCCTGCTGCCGGCCAGTCCGTACGGGGGGCCGTCGTCGGTGGTTCCCCACGGTACAAGGACATCGAAATCGAGCTCACGGACCAGCGCCAGGCTATTGAGGTAGGCCTGCCGCAGCGAGGGGTCCAGGACCACGGCCTTCCATTCGCCGTGCTCAATCCAGAGGAAATCTCCGGTGAAGAGGAAGCGACCGTTACCGCTGTCCCATAAATAGGTGGCGGTGCCGGCTGTGTGGCCCGGTGTCGGAATCACTTCCAGGTCGCCGTCAATCATTTGCCGGTCCTCGAACACGGCGGCTACCTCCATGGCGGCAGCCACCTCGGTCCGGTCACCGGCGTGCACATAGACCGGAACATCCAGCCCGGGAGCGCCGTACATGGCTTCATGGGCGTGATTGATCAGCAGCCGTCCTGCGCCGCCCAGTTCCCCGATGGCTTGATGCGCGCTGCCGATCCCGGGCGAGTTGTAGATGATGACGTTGCCCGCGGGCCGTTGGAGGACATAGGAACGCAGCAGCACATTGTCTTGATAGGGCAGGCGGGCAGTTGGCGTGGCCAGCAGGCCCTCCAGGGGGTTTGCCAGCTGGCTGGTCTCCGGCTGCGGCATCGCGCCCCTTCCTCCCGGTGGTGTCCAGTGGTCCACGTTTCTGTTCCAACTGCACAGCATGCGCCTGCCGGACAGGATACGGAAGCGCCCCAGACACAGAAAGGCCGCCACCTTCCCGTAGGGAAAGTGACGGCCTGTGCTGGTGGGCGATACTGGGTTCGAACCAGTGACCTCTTCGGTGTGAACGAAGCGCGCTACCACTGCGCCAATCGCCCTTCTTTGCCAGATCCTTTTGCTGGATCCAGCTGGTGTACCCGAAAGCACTCCAACGTCTAAAGATGCTAGCCCACATCCTGCACGACTCCAAACCAGTGCGGAACCCCGGGACCGATTGGACGAACCCGCAAACGTCCTATAGAGTTTTTCTTCGTTGGAAAGCGGGGGTTCGCCTCGGAAAGCGCAAGCAATCCGGGGTCAAAAGCTCCCTGCATGATCAACATGCGGACGTAGCTCAGCTGGCTAGAGCACCACCTTGCCAAGGTGGATGTCGCGGGTTCGAATCCCGTCGTCCGCTCGCAAGTCACTGTACAAGCCGCTCCTGGTTTTCTGGGTCGGTTCTCCAAAGCTTTATGCGGCGGTTACGGTGGGGTGGCCGAGAGGCGAGGCAGCGGCCTGCAAAGCCGTATACGCGGGTTCGAATCCCGTCCCCACCTCCACAGTGGTAAGCAGTATGGCAAGACCCATTTATGGGCGCGATTGGCGCAGCGGTAGCGCGCTTCCCTGACACGGAAGAGGTCACTGGTTCGATCCCAGTATCGCGCACGAACAGTACTGTTTCAGTGCTTTTCTTGCGGACGTAGCTCAGCTGGCTAGAGCACCACCTTGCCAAGGTGGATGTCGCGGGTTCGAATCCCGTCGTCCGCTCTCCCTTCTGCTTATGGTTTTCCAGGATTCGTCCTGAACGGGCCGAGCAGTTTAGGGCGCGATTGGCGCAGCGGTAGCGCGCTTCCCTGACACGGAAGAGGTCACTGGTTCGATCCCAGTATCGCGCACGGACAGTTTCGACTGTTTACATTTGCGGACGTAGCTCAGCTGGCTAGAGCACCACCTTGCCAAGGTGGATGTCGCGGGTTCGAATCCCGTCGTCCGCTCTCCCCCGGTCCTGGTGGCCGATCTGGAAGGAACAGGTTTTTACCTGTTCCTTCTTTTGTTTAACTCCGTTTTGTCCTGACACCTCCGCTTTGTGGCAATCCCTCCGGCGCGCAGTGCAGGGATTGCCACAAAGCGGAGGAATTGCGGCTTGAGCACGGACGCCAATGGCAATACTAAGTTTGCTTATTAGCTGTCCCATAGATAAAGTGTCTCCAGTAAAGAAAAAGTCGACATGGTTCAGTAGCGGAATCAAAGTTGCATGGCCAATAGGCCGCTCGTACCACTACATGAGGAGAACCACATGACTACGCAGACTCACAATGATCACTCGAACACCACTGTTCGCAACGCCAACGACATCAAGGTGTCGACGCGCACGCTCGAATTCGCCGTTTACGTTCTGGCCGTCATCGCCACGATCATCACGGCTGCTGTTGTTGGCGACAATGCCAGCGAAAACGGTCTGGATGCATTCAACGCCGCACAGGCCATGCAGTACATCACCTTCCTCACGGTCGGTCTGATGGTTGCCCGCGGCCTGGCCAAGTCCGGCCACCGTGGACACAACAACCACAACGCGTAACCAGCGTTTCCCGGCCTTGTGCCGGACATTGATTCAGGCGCGGCACCTTTGGGTGCCGTGCCTGAATTGTTTAACCGCAGCCGCCCGGCGGAGCGGCGTTTACGGCATTCGGGACCTTTTCTCGAATCCGCCGATGCTAATACCGGCTTATATCCTCGCGGGTCCTAAAGTGTGTCTTATGCAAATTTGCCCTCTGGACCTTCATGATGACGTTGTGATGGCCGATGCCTACCGCATTGAATGCGCGGCAACGCAAAGCGTCCGAACCGGCTGGACTCCCCTCGTCAAGGAAGCCCGGTTCCTGGCGTGGCGAACTCCGAATGGGTGGCGGAACCATGTGATCGGAGCATGGCACGGGACCACCCTGCTTGGCTTCGCGGCCGGCATGAATTCAGCCGATACCCCGGACACCACCTGGATATTCGTTTGGGTCGATCCTGCCCACCAAAACGCCGGGGTTGGGTCCGCGTTGGCGCGTGCGGCCGAAGACGCCAGCCCGACGTCGACCACGAGGTTCGTGGCAAGTGCTTACCGTTCCACCCCAGCCGAAATCGACGCGTTCACTCGAAACTTCGCTTGCCCTCTGGGCTACTCTCCGGCAACCACCGAAACCGTTGTGGAATTGGTTCTCCGCGACAGCCAGCTTGCCGGCCCGACGACGGCGCCCGGTTACGAAATCTCCACCTACGTCAATGGCGTCCCGGAGCACTTCCGTGAACAGGTGGGGCAGATCAAGGGCCTGGTTGATGCCGAGGCGCCAAACGGAGAGCTCGGCTGGGGCGAGACCACGGTATCGCCGGAGGAATATGCCGAGGAGATGAACCTCTGGGTCGCCCAAGGGTCCACGGTGTTTGAGTCGATCGCCGTGGACGAAGCTGGAAATGTTGCGGCATGGACCTGCCTGGTGGCGGCCGCCGATCCCGAACGGCCGGCGCAGATTGAAGGAACGCTTGTGGTCTCCGCCCACCGCGGCCACGGTCTCGGAGCAGCCGTGAAGCTGGCGTCGCTGCAGCGTGCTTCTGAGACGGGCAATGTCTCCAAGGTCCGGACCAGCAGCGATGACCGGAATGTGTGGATGCGCTCCATCAACACCAGGATGGGTTTCACGCCGGTCGAAACGGAGATCATCCTGCAGAAGGCAACCGTCACGGCGTAGCGGTATCCGCTGTCAGGTGGGCGGCATACATCTTCTCGAAAGTGGCATGCAGGGACCAGAACTGGGAGGCGGGTATGGCGGTACCCGCGACGGCGGCTTCCATATACGTCAGGTGCGTAATCCAGCCGGGACCGTAGGAATCGACGAGGGTCCCGAGATCGTGATGCGCGAAGTTCATCACGGTCCCTGTATCGGTGCCGCGAAGCTGGATGACGATGCGCGATTCGGGTTCCTCCGGGAACTCCCAAGACATGGCCAGCTTACGAGGGCGGTCCATATCAGTGATGACGCTCCTGGACAGATAGCCTCCGCCATGGTCCACAGAGACCATCCCGCGCGGCCTGACGTCGCATTCGGTTGGCCGGCCCAGCCATTGGGACAAGAGGGCGGCGTCAGTAAATCCTGCCCAGACGGCCTGTGCCGGCGCGGGAAACGCCCAGGAAATCAGAAGTGTTCCGTCGGCAGTTGATACAGAGGTGAGCGGCATGGCCACGATTGTGGCACACCTGTGGATGTCCATTCCGCTCCGGTCCTGCGTGTCACGAACCGGACTGCGCCCCGGGGTTTATCCGGCTACAGCATCCGTTCTTCCAGCTCGGCCAGGAACCCGCGGGCAGCGGACATTCCGGGGTCCGCTGCATCGGCTCGACGGATGGCGCCCGAGAGGATCTTTGCGGCCTGGGCCGTATCGCCCTTGCTGTCAGCGAGGACTACGGCGTTGTCCAGGCTCCGGCCAAGCGGCGAGGACTCTGCCTTAGCCTGCGGAACCGGCCCTTCATTCATGATTCGGATCCAGTTCCCCGCCGGATCAATCAGACTGAATCCGGTCCTGCCATCGGCGTTTGCGCGTGGGCGCGGGCGGGTGATGCGCGGATAACCGGAGACCGGGAGCCGCCCGTAGGCGGTCTTCAGACCTGCAGCGAAAGCTTCGAAAAGGGATCCAGTGTCTGCCACCAGGATGCCGCAGGTGCTGTGTGATTCCTCGGCACGGTGCCCCTCCAGCCCGTAGTAGTGCAGCGGAAAACCATATCCTTCCACTGCGACATAAGGGTTGGGCTTGGTCTGCCGGTACCGGATCTGAAAGCCCAGTGCGGAGAAGAAGGCAGACATCTCGTCGATATCCGTGCACGGAAGCATCGGAATGACCTGCGGAGGCATGCCCATATTGTGCGCCGCCGCGCAGCCAGCGGACAGGGCTGCAGCAAACTACTGTGGATCAGACCCCGGGAGTGAACGAACCACGTCGTTGTAGACCCGGGACAGTTCCCGGTGACCCGGGCCGAGCTGCAGCACGGGTGCCACGGTGACGTGGCCATACAGCTCAATCATCGTCTCTCCTACACACCAAACGGCGGAGCGGTTTCCCTGCCTGGTTTCCTCCAGCGGAACTCCGTACGCGTCGATCAATCCCTGCCGGACGTCCTCGTATCCGGGAAGCACCTGCGGTCCGGGGTAGAAAAAGAAGTTGAGTGAAAACAGGCGTCCTTTCAAAGCGGCCCACGAACCGTTTTCCATCTCGATACCGGGCATTGTCAGGTTGCCCTCTGTCGATGGTTCCACCAGATCACCCGGCCGCGGCGGCAGGGGCATGCATCCGATACCCGCAAGGTACTCCCCCAAACCGCCCGGATCCTCCGGCCAGGTCTGTCCCACCACCTTGCCCACCAGTTCCACGATGAAGTCAGGGTTCGGGTCGAGAAGGACCTCGGTGGCTGCTGTTTCGTCCATGCCCGTACTGTATGTCTGCAATGCCTGCAGACGCACCATGTTCGCCGGGCCCGGTTGAAAGGAACCTTCCATGACTATTGCCATCTTCGGCGCCACCGGGCAGCTCGGCGGCCTCACAATCGACGTACTGATCAGACGCGGAACCGCGCCGGGCAACATCCTTGCCCTGGGCCGGAACCAGGATCGACTGACTGAACTCGCGGACCACGGCCTGCGCACCGCTCGGGTCGACCTCGACGATGCCGCCACCCTAGCCGGTGTGCTGGACGGCGTCGAAAAGGTATTCCTCATTTCGATGAACGAACCGGGACGCCGGGTTGCGCAGCATACCAACGCCGTCGAAGCGGCGCGGACCGCAGGCGTCCGGCAGCTGGTCTACACCTCAGTACTTGAGGCGCCGACGACGGTTCTCGCCCTCGCACCCGAGCATCGGGCCACCGAGGAACTGATTTCCGCATCGGGTATCCCGGCGACGTTCCTCCGCCACGGCTGGTACACGGAGAACCACCGGCAGGAGTTCGACGTCGCCCGCCAAACCGGCGTCGTCGCCAATAGTGTTGGTGGAGGGCGTATTGCCAGCGCTCCGCGACGCGACTATGCCGAAGCCGCAGCCGTCGTGCTCAGCACCCCCGGCCACGAAGGCGAAGCGTATGAACTGTCCGGGGACACCGGCTGGACCTACACGGAGTTCGCGGCTGCCGCACAGGAGATCCTCGGGACCCCCGTCCGCTATGAGGTCCTCACTCCGGAGCAAGAACAGAAGCAGCTGATCGGCCTCGGACTTGATGAAGGAACCGCAGGATTCCTCGGCATGCTCAACGCCAACATGCGCGACGGTGCGTTGGCTCCGGCGACGGGTGAGTTGTCCAAGCTGATCGGCAGGCCCACCGAGCCGCTGATTGAAACTATGCGTTCCTGGATGCCCTGAGGGATACCCCCGCACGAGGTCTCCATACTCGCTTCGGGGCCTCCCCAACTACTTGGTTTTTCTGCACGCCGACGTCGTTCATGTGAAGAAACTACGTGGTCGCCGAACCCGGCCGATCCTAGGCTCAGAATGCCTCGGCCGGGGGCGTGGCGGGAACCATGGGAGGCCTCGAGGCGAGTCTCGCATTGCACACCACCAATGCTGAGGAGATCACAGTGAAGAAATCATCACCCGTACTCGCCGTCCTCGCGGCTACGGCAGCCCTGGGGTTGGCGGCCGCACCTGCGTCCGCCGGCGGCCGGCACCACACACCGTCACCATCCCCCGTACCTGTTGCCGGGGAGGTGACCATGGTCGCCGACAGCCTGGTCAGCCCCCTGAGTTTCGCCGTCGGACGCGGCGGCACCCTCGACGTCGCCCAGTCCTTTATTGGACTCCTGACCCGCATCACCGACGACGGCGAACCGGAGGTCATCGCGGCGGCGCCCGAAGGCTATGGGACGGCCTCTGTTTCCCGCACGCGCGGCACCACCTACTACACCGTGGGCACCGGCGCAGGCACGAACGATCCGGCGGCGAACATCACGCTGCTTCAGTCGGTTGACCAGGACGGCACCATCCAAACCGTCGCCGACATCTCCGCCTTTGAATACGCCGAGAACCCGGACAGCATCAACACGTACGGATTCGAACAGGCGCTTCCCGCCGAATGCGCGGCACAGCTGCCGCCGGGTATCGGGGCATCCCCCTACACCGGCCTGCCCGACTCGAACCCGGTGGCTTCCCTTCCCGGTTTCGGCGGCATCATCGTTGCCGATGCGGGAATGAACGCCCTCATCCAGGTGGGCGACGACGGCGCCATCGAGACTGTCGCGGTGCTGCCGCCGGTGCCGCTCACCATTACCGCCGACACGGCCGCGGCCTTCGGATTGCCGGCATGCACTGCGGGACTGACCTACAACCTGGAACCGGTGCCGACCGACGTCGAACGCGGCCCGGACGGCGCGCTGTACGTGACGTCGCTGCCGGGCGGCCCGGAAGGGACAACACCGGGGGCGGTTTTCCGGGTTGATGATTCCACGGGTGAGTCGGAACTGGTGGCCACAGGGTTTGCCGGGGCCACCGGACTGGCAGTGAACGACAACGGCGACATCTTTGTCGCAGAGCTGTTCGGCAGCCGGATCTCGGTTGTGCCTGCAGGTTCGGACACCCCCGAACTCTTCCTTGAGGTTAATCAGCCGGCCGCACTGGAATTGCGTGGCGATGCGCTGTACGCCTCGGTGGATGCCCTGGTCGGCGGGACCCCGCCAGAGCCAGGCACTGAGGAACCGCCTACTCAGGAGCCCCCGGAGCCCCCGGAGCCGCCGGCCGAGCCGGAGCCGTTGACGGGGAGCAGCATCATCCGGATTTCCCTCGACGACAACTGCGGCGGGTACCACCACGGCGGCGGACATTCCGGAAACGGCCTGGGGGATGACGGCTCCGGAGAATAAGCCGATATGCCCGCAGAGAAAAAACCTTTCCTCCACCCCCTTACGGGACCTACGATGGATGCGAACGGGAAACGAGCGGGTTTCCCCTGTGAAAGGAGGTGATCCGTGTCTGTATTTGACGAGCTCAAGGGCAGGGCCGGTGAGCTGAAGGAAAAGGCCAGCGGATTTGTCGGACAGAATGCCGACAAGATCAAGGGCGGCATCGACCAGGCAGGCAACTTCGTCGACCAGAAGACGGGTCGCAAGTACTCCAGCAAGATCGATGGTTTCCAGAGCAAGGCCTCCGAGGCGGTTGATAAGACCAACCGCAACCGCGAGCCGGGTACCGGCAACGGTCCCGGGCAGACGCCTCCGGCCTAACCAGCCCCAAGAGCACGACAAAGAAGCACCGGTCCCGCCGTGAGGCGGCACCGGTGCTTCCGTCGCTTAAGTGGGTAGTGCTAGGACTCTTCGCCGGTCTGGCCTTCGCGGGCCAGTGCGGTCAGGCGGGAAACGGCGCGGAAGTACTTCTTCATGTAGCCTCCGGCCATCATTTCCTTCGTGAACAGCTGGTCGAACGGCACGCCGCTGGCCAGGATCGGCACGTCCTTGTCGTACAGCCGGTCTGCAAGGACCACAAAGCGCAGCGCCACGGACTGCTCGGTGATGGTCTGCACGTTGTGCCAGGCCACGGCGTCCACGCCGTCAATCATCTGGCGGTACCGGCTCGGGTGGACCTGCGAGAGGTGGTTGATGAGTTCGGAGAAGTCGTCCACGGCGACGGTCCGGCCGGAGAACTCGGTTTCCATCCGCGCCTCGAGTTCCCCGTCGGCCAGCGGCTGCGGGGACTCGGGCAGCCCGCGGTGGCGGTAGTCCTCGCCGTCGATGCGGACGACGTCGAACTGGTCGGCCAGGACCTGGATCTCGCGCTGGAAGTCGACGGCGGCAAAGCGGCCTTCGCCGAGGGAACCAGGCAGGGTGTTGGACGTGGCGGCGAGCTTGACGCCGGCGTCGGCCAGTTCCCGCATCAGGCGGGACATCAGCACGGTGTCGCCCGGATCGTCGAGCTCGAATTCGTCAATGCAGACCAGCTTGTAGGCGCTCAGCGCGTCCACGGTTTTGCGGAAGGACAGGGCACCGACGAGGTTGGTGTATTCCACGAACGTGCCGAACGCCTTGGGCCCTTCCACCGCATGCCAGAGGGAGGCCAGCAGGTGGGTCTTGCCGACACCGAAGCCACCGTCCAGGTAGAACCCGGCCTTGGTTTCGGGCTTCCTGCCGCCGAAGAACTTCCGCAGGCCACTGGGCTCGGGTACGTCGACGTCGGCCGCGAAGGAACGCATCGCGGAGACGGCTTTGGCCTGTGAGGGCTGCGCCGGATCGGGACGGTAGGAATCAAAGGAGACGCTGCCGAACCGGGGTGAGGGGAAGAATCCCTGCAGCAGTTCATCCACCGATACCTGGGGAGTCCGTTCTGTCAGGTGCTCGAGTTGTGCCACTGCGCGCTTTTCCGTCCGTTTAGTGCCTGCGTCCGACATCAAACGTGCCGGATCTGCGGCGTTCTGCCGCCCTCGCAACGATACGCCAACGGGTCCGGGAATCCGGAAACGCTGCCGGTGGACCGGGGCGGGTCTGCGGTTCATAGTCGGAGTATGAGGCTGTGGGAAACAACCGTACGGTCCGGGCAGTATTCGCCGGAAGAGCGGGCCTTGATGGCTCTGGAGTTTAGTACTGCCACAGCGTCCATGAGCGCCGGCATCCTCCTGGCACTGCGCCCCGACGGCGCATTTCTACATTCCGCTCCGTACGTGCTGCGGCGTACCCCGTTTTCCGACTGGCGGCTTCCCGGTCTGCTCCTTGCCGCGGGTTGCGGCAGCGGTTACCTGACCGCCGGGCTGCTGCATCTGCGGCGTAACCGAGCGGCCCGGCGTGTTTCCGTGGCCGCCGGGCTTGCGCTCATCGGTCTGGAAGCGTGGGAAATGGCCTTCATTGAGTATCAGCTGCTGGAGCTGGTGCTCTCCGGGGTCGGAGCCGCCGTCGTCGTGCTGGCGCTGCGCCTTCCGAGGGGAACGGGTCAGAACGGCGGCACCCGTTCCTGCAGTGATCCCTTCACCTCAGGCTCCTCCTGTTTCGCTCGGGTGGCATTCATACCCCGACCTGATGCCGATACGGCAGTGTCCAGTTCCAGGAAGGGCTCGGTCCGGTAGACCCTCCCGGTCGGTGAGGTCCACTCGATCACCCCGGGCGTCGGTTGGCAGGCTTTCCAGTAGCCCAGGGTCTTGAACCGGTGATGCCGCCGGCACAGGTGTTCCAGGTTTCCGTGGTCGGTGGGACCGCCTTTTGCCCAGTCGATCGTGTGGTCGATGTCCGAGCTTGCGGTGCTGACCCGGCAGCCCGGGAACCGGCAGGTCCCGTCCCGGGCTCGGAGCCAACGGCGTAGTCCGGCTGGGACTTTTCTCCGCCTTCCCACCCCGAGGATTTCCCCGGTCCGCGGATCCTGGGCCAGTCCGGTCCAGCCTGCCGCGTTGCGGGCCAATCGGCGGGCGGCTTCTGCGCTGATAGGTCCGTAGCCGTGCAGTTCTGCCGGCCGGTCGTCGGCGCCGAAGAGGGTTTCGGCGTTGATGAGGACCATGATTTCCGCCCGGGGCACGGCAGTGGCTTCATCACTGTTGGTCGTGCCGGCTGGGGCCGCGTCGTGGTCAACGCCGATCATGTCTCCCCCGTTCGTCCCTCCTCCAGGCGGTGACCCGAAGCCGCCGTTACGCGGCGAGCCGAGACCGCCCATCAGCAGCTGCGCCAGGATGTCGGCCCGCAGCTGATCCGCAGTCCTCGGATCCCCGTCCGCTTGCTCTCCCCGCGCTGCGGTAGTCAGGGTCGTGTAGATCTGCTGGGCTTCTTCCGCCCGCAGATGAGCCGACAGGCAGGACATGCCATCCTCTTCACGATCCAGAGTGACCTTGCGCTGCTCGAACGCGGTGAGGTGCCTTTTCGCGATCGTGTCCGGATACTGTTTCTCCCGCAGCCGCCGGGCCTTGGCGGACAACTGCGCCCGGGTCTGCCCCTCGGCGGCCTTGAGCAGGCTGGCTTCGAATTCCGGCAGCGCATCAGCGGGAAGGTTCTCACACTGGTCCAGGACGACCTGCGCGTGGGCGTAGCTGAACCGTCCTTCCTCCATACCGGCCAGCGTGGCGGAATGGGTGTTGCAGAGGGTGCCCGCTTCGAACATCAACCGCTGGGCGGTGACCTGCGGAACGTTCAGAATGGCCGCGCATTCGGACGCTGCAACGCTGAACGCCATCCCCGGCTCGACCCGCCCCGAACCCGCGGAGAAGCGGTTCCGGAAGATCTCCTCCATCCGGTCCATCAGACGGGCCTGCTGCGCCTGCGCCCAGGAAATGAGGTGTGCCATCCTGCCCAGGGCTTCACCGGCCATGTCCTCGTCGAAAGCTTCGAGGTTTTGCAAAGCCAACACCCCGGTGAAACCGTCCGGGTACGCAGGATCGCGGCTGGGGTCCGCGTCAGCGGCAGGCTCAGCGGTGGCGGCGTCGGCAGGACCGGCGGCGGCAGGCTCAGCGGCGTCGACGTCTGCTTCCCCGGCACCTAAGTCGGCCCGGAACACCGACAACGTGCAGGACACCTCGGCCTGACCACCCGGCTCGTCCGGCTGGTGGTCTTCGCTGCCTGGCTCTTCGGTTGTCGGTTCGGTATTCCCGAGCTGATCCATACCTCAGGATTTCATCCCGCACTGACATTTTGGGGTCCAAAAACAGGCCCAAACGGGCCGGTCAGAAACCTTCAAATACGCGTCTTTCGAGGCGGACTACTTGCACGGAAATCCGGTACGTCGCACGGTCTCAGCCGGCTCCAGAGACGTGAAGTCGAGGCCAGGTTCCGCTCCGGATGCCAGCGCCCCGGAGCCCCCCGGACCAGCACCACCGCGATGGCCGCCCAGGCCTGCCACGGATAACAGCATGACCTCGTAAGCCTCCGGGCCCCAGCCCGTGGAAGTTTTCCGTCGCCGTCGTCGTTAGGCTAGTAAGAAGCCCGATTTCCGAGGAAAGAAGTTTGTACGTATGTCGATCACCGCTGACAGCAACCCCAAGTTCGCCGCCTACGCCCACCCGGAACGCCTGGTCTCCACTCAGTGGCTGGCCGAACACCTGGACGCGGAGAACCTGGTGGTCCTTGAATCCAACGAGGACATCCTGCTGTACGAAACGGGGCACATCCCGGGCGCCCGGAAGATCGACTGGCACACCGACCTCAACGACGCCGATACCCGCGACTTCGTGGACGGCGAGGCCTTCGCCCGGCTGATGGCCCGCAAGGGCATCACCCGCGACTCCACCGTGGTCATCTACGGCGACAAGAGCAACTGGTGGGCAGCCTACGCCCTGTGGGTGTTCACCCTCTTCGGCCACGAAGACGTACGGCTGCTCGACGGCGGCCGCGACAAGTGGGTTGCGGAAGAACGCCCGTTCACCACGGACAAGGTCTCTGTAGAACCCACTGACTACCCGGTGGTGGAGCGCAACGACGAGAAGATCCGCGCCTTCCTGCCCGACGTCGTCGGGCACCTGGGCAAGGGACCGCTGATCGACGTCCGCTCCCCCGCCGAGTACACCGGCGAACGCACCCACATGCCGGACTACATGGACGAGGGTGCCATGAAGGGCGGGCACATCCCCACCGCGAAGTCCGTTCCGTGGAGCAAGGCCGCCGCCGAAGACGGCACCTTCCGTGGGCGCGAGGAACTCGAGGCGCTCTACAAGGACGACGCCGGCCTGAAGGAGGGCGACGACGTCGTGGCCTACTGCCGCATCGGCGAACGTTCCAGCCACACTTGGTTTGTGCTCAAGCACCTGCTCGGCTTCGAGTCCGTCCGCAACTATGACGGGTCATGGACCGAGTGGGGCAACGCCGTACGCGTCCCGATTGCCCGCGGTGAAGAACCCGGCAACGCCCCCAGCTGATCGTCCCCCGCTTCACAGAGAGATTTACGCATGACTGCCACACCCGAAACCTCCGTCCCGGACTCACTGGCGGAGATCATCGACGATTTCCAGGCGATGGAGGAATCCGACCGCCTGGAACTGCTGCTGGAATTCTCCCGCAGCCTGCCGGACCTGCCTGCCGAAATCGCCGACCGGCCCGAGCTGCTGGAGCAGGTGGTGGAATGCCAGTCGCCGGTCTTCCTCAGCCTGGACGTGGACGACTCCCCCGAGCACCTCGTCACCCTGTTCTTCAAGGCCCCGCCGGAAGCGCCCACCACCCGCGGGTTTGCCAGCGTGCTGTACGAAGGCCTGAACGGGCTGCCGGCCGCCGATATCCTCGCGGTCCCGGCCGATGTTCCTGACCGTCTGGGCCTCACCCGGGCCATCACCCCGCTGCGCATGCGGGGAATGTCAGCCATGCTGGGACGCATCAAGCGCCGGCTCGCCCAGCACGAAAAGCTTTCACAGGGATAACTTTCGGCGCGGGACCAGATCCGGGCCAGGCTCGGGACCTTAGGAGGCAGCCATGTCAGGGAACCGCGACAAGCATTCAGGCAAAAGCGCGACGCCGGCCATCCGGGTGTTGGACGAAGCCGGAGTCTCCTACACGGTGCATCACTATGAGCACGACGCCGCTGCGCCGTCGTACGGACTGGAAGCCGCCGAGAAACTCGGCCTGCCGCCCGAAACGGTCTACAAAACGTTGATGGTGGATCTGGGCGGGCACCTGGCAGTGGCCATGGTTCCGGTGGCCCTCAACCTAGACCTGAAGAAGTTCGCCTCGCTGATGGGGGCGCGCAAAGCCGTCATGGCGGACCGGCGGGATGCGGAACGGCGCACCGGATACATGGTGGGCGGCATTTCCCCGCTGGGACAGAAACACTCCTCCCCCGCCGGAATTGATTCGCCGGTGGAGCTGCTGGACACCGTGTATGTGTCGGGCGGGCGGCGGGGGCTGCAGATCGGGCTGTCGCCGTTTGACCTGATCCGGCTCACCCACGCCGTGGCAGCACCGATCGGTACGGCGCCTGCCTAGCGGGTGGTTCATACGGCGGCGTTACGTTCCTGCTGCTCGCTCAGTGCTTCAGTGCTTCCGAAGGTGGTGCAGCGCGTAGCCGTAGCTGAGCCGGACGCGCTGCGGATCGGAGCTTAGCCAGTGGTCCGCAGTCCCGTTCGGGAACTCCATGCTGATGACATCAACCAGATCCTGCGGCTGATCGAAGGTCCAGCTGCTCATGACGAGAGATGTTGAGGCACCCTTCTCCGCCCACCAGTTTTTGATGTAGTCGCCCTCGCCTTGGTGGGCCGATGCGTCCGCGGCCTTCAGCAATCCCGCAAACTCGCCGTCGCGCTGATCGTTGTCGATGACCACCAGCGAGCCACCCGGACGCAGCACCCGCAGGACTTCCTCCAACCCTGCCGTGCAGTCGTTCTGCGGTGCGGGAAAAAAGTACGCGAACCGGGCGTGGACAACGTCAACGGAAGCGTCCGGCAGCGGAATATGTTCGGCCGATCCGTGCAGGACCTCGGCTCCGCCGGGCCGCGCACGGGCAGCGGCGAGCAGCTCCGGATCGGGCTCGACGCCGATGACCGTATCGGCGAGCTCGGCATAGCGCGGCAGCCAGAAGCCGGTGCCGCAGCCGAGGTCGAGAAGGGTCCGGCCCGCCCACGGTGCCAGGTGCTTAAGTGCTGCCCAGACCACGCCTTCGCGGTCCAGCGCCTGATTCTCGATCTCATACAGCTCAGGATGTGAGCCCTGGTTCCAGGCCCGGAAGAAGTCCTCCGGCACTGCGGTTTCCTGTTGATCCGGCATTTTGTCCCCCTAAGCGTCTTCGTGCGCCTTTAACCTACGCTGTGCCGGGAGGGGTTTCGTGCCGGGAGGGGTTTCGTGCCGGGAGGGGTTTCGTGCCGGGAGGGGTTTCGTGCCGGCCGGGGTTTCGTGTCGGGCGGGGTTCTGTGTCAGGCGGGGAATGGCAGCCGAGGCCCTGTCCTGGGTCCATCTTCTGTTCTGACCCGGGGCATGCCGGGATTTCCCTGCAGTTTGTCCGATTTCCCCAAACCGGTGAGCAAGACAGCCGTAAAAAGAATCGCTGGAACATGTTTGCCGGACGCCGCAGATCACTGGCAGGATAAACCAACGCCGAAACCCGAACCGATGACAAACTGCACCATCACAGAGACAGGCTGCGGCGGGACATGCGGTGGCGGCGCCAACAAGGGGGAACAGACAGTGGAGGGACGAACAGTGAGAAGACGCCGTCAGCTCTGGTTTGCAGCGGCCGCACTCTGCGTCGGGTTGGCCATAGCCATTTTCGCGGGCCGCACCATGCTCATCGACATGTTCAGCAACGGAGTGCTGTACCGGATGATTCTCCTCTCCGGATACCTCCTCCTGGCCGGCGCCGCGGGTAGTCTGACCCGGGCGTTCACTGTCGACGACTCCGAGGCCCTCGGCTAGGCACACTGACTAGGCCCACTGCCTAGGCGTAAACCCACGGGCCGGCGCGGATCGCTTTCCGCGCGGATCCAGACACGAACCCGACACTCGTCCAACACGCACCAGCTATCCAGCACCGTTACCGCCACCGGGGGAATCTTTGTCAGTACTGTCAGCCACCGAAGCACGCCCGCCAACACACCAGGAGCCCGTAGTCTCTCTGGGTCAGGCCGCCTGGGCGTCGATGTTCGTCGCCCTGTACATTCTGGCGGCCTCCGCTGCCTTGGTCGCGCTGGGGCTCTCCGGCGTCGTCGACTTCACCCTTGAGTCACTTCTCGCAGCTGCCCTTGGCTCCGTCACGGCCGCAGCGATGCTGGGACTGTACGTCCATCTGTTCCGCCGCAACTCGCTGACACTGGGGGACCTTGGTTTCCGCCGGCCCGGACTCCGCATACTCCACCTGCTGTGGCAGATCCCGGGGACGATCATCGTCTGCATGCTGGCGCAGGGCCTGACCCTCGGGCTGCTGTCCCTCACCGACTTCGATACGGCTACTGCGCGGTCCACCAGCGATCCGCTCGAAGATATCGGCGGGCTCTCCACTCCGCTGATCGTCGCAGTGGTGCTTGTCATCTCGGTCCTGACGCCGCTGTGGGAGGAAGTCCTGTTCCGCGGCGCCATCCTTGACGGGCTCTCCGGCCGCTTCCGGCCCTTTGCCGCCGTCGTGCTGTCCGCAGCAGTCTTCGCTGCGGTACATCTGGTTCTGGTGGGCTTCGCCTATCTGTTTCTGCTGGGTATTGCGCTGGCCCTGCTGCGGCGGTTCCACCGGAATATCTGGGCCCCAATGCTGCTCCACGCGGCAAACAACGCCCTTGTCACCCTCGTGGTGCTTACCGCCATTTAGCTATCTGCAGGCGCCAACCCGTTACTCCGCGTCGACCCGATGCTCGGAGGGATGCCGGGTGCGGCCCAGGGCATCGTTCAGCCAGCCCAGCACCACACGCTCCCACCGCTCGGAATCCACGTTGTATTCCTTGGTGTGCCCGGCCTTGGTGAACGGCTCGAAGGTAATGACGTCCGGGTTTTTCTCCGCCAGTTCCGCCGACGGCCCGTACGGCACAAAGTCGTCGTCCTTGCTGTGCAGGATGAGCGTGGGGATCCTGATTTCCTCCGCGCGGGTCACCCAGTCCATGCTCTTCAGGTCCAGCGGAGCGGCCAGCCCGGTCAGGGCGCGGCCGGCAGCGTTGGAGATCAGCCACTGGCCCAGACGTCCGGCCTGCGCCGGAATCCGGTTGACCCGGGCATGGTGGGCCAGCACATCCACCCAGTTGATCACCGGACCGTCCAGCACCATGGCGCGGATGTACCGGCGCAGCGGCGAACGGTCCGCAGCCTGCAGGCTGATCGCCCCGCCCATGGACCAGCCAAACAGCACCACGTCCTGGGCACCGTGTTCCAGTGCGTACCGGATGGCCGCCTCCACGTCCTGCCATTCGGTCAGGCCCAGCCCGTACCGGCCGTCGGACGCGTAGGGGGCCTCGCCGTCGTTCCGGTAGGAAATCAGCAGGCTGGTGAGACCGGACTCGCGGGCGGTGCGCACGGCGCGCAGGCATTCGGTGCGCCGGGCCCCGCGTCCGTGGACCATGATCGCCCAGGTCTCGGCGCCGGGTGCACGCACCAGCCACGCCGGAGCGGTGCCGTTCTCGACCGGGATCTCGACTTCTTCTTCCGGAAGCCCGACGGCGGCGGGCGAAGGATAGATCGAGCCGCTCCACCAGCCGCGCCGCGCCTTGGCCAGGTCGCCGCTGTACACCTCTTCCACATCCCGCTGGACGGTGCCCTCACGCGGTACGTAGGAGCGGATGGCACCAATCCGGGCGTGCCCTTCGCCGTTGTCGAAGTACAGGCTGTACGTTCCTTCAACCGTGGTGTCTGCATTTGCCGGCAGGATCACCTGCCGGCCGTGCTCGCTCCCGGTGACCGCCAGGATCTCCAGATTGGCGTCCCTGTGGCGGGCCGGGGTGACCACCTGGCGCGCGAAGTAAATGCCGAGACCGGAGGCCGCCGCCACAAGCGCAGTGGATGCGGCAGCGCCAACACCGGCACCAAACGCCGTCCACCGGACCCACGGAACCGAAAGGACGGGAGCGGCACCGGCGGATGCATCAGAAGGAACGGAGATAGCCATACAACATTTTTACCGGATGGGCAGCGGGTCCGTGTAACGGCAGGCCGGTGGGCCGTGGCTGGTGTGCCGGGACGGGCGTACTAGGCTGGTGCGCATGACTTCGACAATTGTGGTGCTGACGGAAGAATCGCTGGGTAGCCGCGACATTGAGAACCTGCTGGCCCTGGCCGGCGAGAACCCCACCCATTACGAGGTGCTGGTTCCTGCCGATCCGGGCCGCAACCTGCTGGTGGACGTGCTGGACAACCTCAGCCTGCTGGATTTTGCCGAGGCCTTCCGGAACCTCACCGGCGGCCGGCCCTCCAAGGCCGAGGAAGTGAAGGAGGCGGTGACCTCGCTTGCGGACTCGCTGGAGCAGCTTTCCGCAGCAGGCCTGGACGCGACGGGCACGGTGACCGGTGAAGACCCGGTGGCCGCCGTCGTCGAAACCGCCAAGCGCACCAACGCGGACCAGGTTGTCGTCATCACCACCCCGCACGCCATTGAGGACACCTTCGGCACCGACTGGGCGAACGAGGCACAGGACCGTCTGGGCGTGCCCGTGCTGCACCTGTACAGCGGCTCGGGATTTATTGGCGACTCTTAAGCGTTGACGCGGATATGACTACCGAAGAAAACACCGGAACCGTTCCCGTCCAGAAGTCCGATGAGCAGTGGCGCGAGGAACTGACTCCGCAGGAGTACGCGGTGCTGCGCAAGGCGGGCACCGAACGCCCCTACACGGGCGAGTACTGGGACACCAAGACCGCCGGCGTCTACCAGTGCCGCGCCTGCGGAAGCGACCTGTTTACCAGCAGCGAGAAGTTTGATTCGCACTGCGGCTGGCCGTCCTTCTTCGCACCGCTCGCCGAGGGCAAGGTGCGCTACCTGCATGACCGCAGCATGGGCATGGACCGGGTTGAGGTCCGCTGCGCCAACTGCGATTCTCACATGGGCCACCTGTTCGAGGGCGAAGGTTTCGATACGCCCACCGACCAGCGCTTCTGCATCAACTCCATCTCCGTGAAGCTGGTCCCCCAGGACGCCTCCGCCGCCACCGCGGAGTAGGAATCCATGGAGCACGGAGTATTTCCCGGGGAAAGCGTCGCCGGGCCGGATGTCCCGGACGAGGTCATTGACCGGTACCGGGAGCTGAGCGCGGACATCGCGTCCGGCGTCGGCGTGGTGTCCACACGGCTGCGCGGACGCGATTACGCGGCCACCGTCAGTGGGTTCCTCTCCGTCTCCTATGATCCGCCGACCCTCCTCGTGAGCCTGTACGCCGAGGCACGCATCGCGGAGGCAGTGCTCGACGCCGGCAGCTGGGTCCTGAGCCTGCTGCCGGCCCGGCTGCGGGGCACCGCCAATTGGCTTGCCAGTCCCGGATCGCCCCTCGAGGGGCTGCTGAATCAGGTCGACTACGGCCGCGCGCCGGAGACCGGCGCCGCCGTCATCGAGGATTCCATCGCCTGGTTCGAGGTCCGCACCACGCAGGTCATGACGGCGGCAACCCACCAGCTGATCGTGGGTGAGGTGGTGTCCATGGGCAGGCGCGCGGACGCCGACGACGAATCGGACCCCCTGCTGCACTTCGCCTCCGCCTACGCCCGGCTGGGCCGCTGACCCGTACCCCTGCGGCCCGCCGGGCTTGCGCCGCATACCCCCGGTTGCCGCCCGGAACCATTGTTTCCGCAGCGTGCCCCACGTAACGTCGAAGGACGGGGGAAACGTTCCGCAGCCGCCTGGACCGCGGGACCATCACCGGTCTTCAGGAGATGCAAATGGCCACAGACCAGTACCATGAGCCACCTTCCGAACTTCCCGCAGAAACCCGGACGTTTGCACGCATGTGTGCCAGCCTCGCCGAGGAAGCCGAGGCGATCGGCTGGTACGTCCAGCGGATGGCAGTGGAGCCCGACGCCGAGTCGCGGGCCATCATGCTCGATTCGCTGGGCGAGGAATTCAAGCACTTCAGCATGGAACTCGAATTCCTGCTGCGCCGCACGCCTCTCTGGAGGGAAATCGCCCAAGGCATCCTCTTCACCGACGGCGACGTAGTCCGGCACGGCGAGGCCTCGGAGGCTGAAGCCACCGGCGAGTAGCTGCACCCAATCTTTCCTCCGCTCAGGGAGGTGCCGCATGGCACGCAACAGCCTGCTGGACCGTTTCCGTCCCGTTGGAGCCCCCGGCCCGGCCGGTCCTGCCGGGGTGCCGGCCCTCGACGACGAAGGGCCCGCCGCCGAACTGATCCCCGTCTTCGAAGCCCTCGATCCCGCGATCAGCGAAGCCAGCGGGCGGACCGATGCGGCAGCAGCCCATGCCCAGCAGACCGTTGCCGCCGCCCGCCGGCAGGCCGCGGCCCTCGTGGAGCAGGCCCGGATGGACAGTGCCGCCGTCCGGGCAGAAGCCGCGGACCAGGTCTCCGCAGCAGCCGCACGCGAGGATGAGCAGCTGCTCGCCGATGCCCGGGCGGAGGCACAGACCCTTCGGAGCCGGGGCGAATCCCGCGTTCCCGAGCTTGCTTCCGCCATTGTCGCGGACCTGGTGCAGGACCTCCTGGGCCGCGGAACGGACACCGGCTGATGCGCGCCGACTGGGTGGCACCCTCAGTCCGGGCACGGTCCATGGCACAGCGGCGGGTTGGGGCCGGTACGTGCCGGAACCTTGCTGAACTGCCGGACCTGCCCGCTGCCGTGGAGACCTTGGACGGGTCCCTGTATGCCGGGGAGCTTTCCTCCGCCCGCACCTTGGACTCGGCACAGCAGGCCACCCGGACCACCGTGCTGTGGCAGCTGCGGGTCCTGGCCGGCTGGCTGCCCGCCGGCGGAACGCAGCTTATCCGCGCCGCCGCCGCACGGTTTGAAGCGGACAACATAGTCGCCCTTGCCGCCGCACTGCAGGCGGATGCCGCGCCTGCAACACCTGCCGGCGCTGCCGCGTCTGCCGGAGCTGCCGGCACCGGGACACCGGCCGTTTCCTCCCCCGCCCCCGCCTTCGACCTGGGCGGACTGGCGACAGCCTGGCCGCGGCTGCGTACCGCCGACTCCCCCGAAACGCTGCAGGCCATGCTTGCCTCCTCGCCCTGGGGCGAAGCCGGGCAGGCACCGGCCCTCCCGGATCTGCTCACCGCCGTCTGGCTTCGGCGTCTTGCCTCCGCCGCCCCCGCAGCGCGCCCCTGGGCCGTTGCAGGAGCGGTGCTGCTGGCCGCCCGCCTGCTGCTGGTGGACGCCGCACGGCCGCCGGAACGGCTGGTGTCCCTGCTGCGCCCGCTGATCGGCACGGGATGGACCGAGGCCGGCTCCCTGCCGGAACTGACGCAGGCGCTGAGCCCTGCCGCCGGCCAGGTCCTGGCCGAGGTGCAGGATCCGCAGGAACTGTGGCAGGCCGAGGCCCGGCTTGCGGTCCGCGTGGAGGCGGACGGCTTCGATCTGCTGCGGGCTGGACTGCCCGGACCGGACGTGGTGCTCGGCGCGATGGCTGTCCTGGCGGTGGACGCCTGGCGGGTCCGGGCGGCGCTGGCCGCCGCCGCAGCCGGTACCGGAAGAAGCGAGGTGCTCGATGCCGTGGCGTGAAACCCTGAGCCCGGTCCGGATGGAGCGCATTGCCCTGGTCTGCCCGGCCGATGCCCGCCGTCCCGTCCTGGCGGAGGTGGCTGCCAGTGCCGCCGTCGAACTGGATCTGCCCTACGAGCCCGGCGACGGTCCCGACGAGCTGGACCGCGCGGCGGATGCCGCCGTCGTGCACGGTCCCGTCGCAGCACTGGTGGGCTGGTCCCCTACCCGTGAGCTCCCCGGCCTGCGCAAGGCCCTGGAACCGCACGGCGCCTCCGCCGTTCCGCTGCGGCGTCCGCGCGGAGTGCAGCCGCCCACCCAGCTGACCGGCGACGAACGGCGCCGGCCGCGGCTGTCCCGGCTCCTCGTGGACACGTACACCACGGTGCCGTATGCGGACCTCGATCCGGCGCGGATAGCCGCGGTGGCGTACGTGGTGATGTTCGGGATGATGTTCGGCGACGCCGGGCAGGGGGCGCTGCTGGTGATCGCCGGACTGCTGGTCCGCTTCCTTCCGGTTCCGTGGCTGGAGCGTTACCGCCGGACCTGGCTCTTCATCACCGGGGCGGGCGCGGCCGCGGTGTTCTTCGGCGTGCTGTACGGCGAGTTCTTCGGTCCCACCCATGTGCTGCCGGTGCTGTGGCTGGAACCGCTCGAGGAACCCATCCCGCTCATCGTTGCCGCCCTGGTCCTCGGGGCGGTGCTGCTGGCCGGGTCCTATGTGCTCGGTACCATCAACCGGGTCCGGGAGGGCGGCTGGGCCTATGCCCTGTACGCCCGCTCGGGGCTGGCCGGGGCGCTGCTGTTCGCCGCGATCGGGCTGGTCGCGTGGGGGCTGCTGGCCGGGAGCCCGGTGATCCTGGTGGCCGCCGGGACCGCGGCGCTCATTGCCCTGGTTTTTATCTTCATCGGCCTGTTCGTGGAATCCGGCGGCGGTCCCACCGGCGGACTGCAGGCCACCGTGGAGCTGGTCGACACCGTCGTGCAGCTCGCGTCCAACCTGGTGTCCTTTACCCGCCTGGCCGCGTTCGGCCTCACCCATGCCGCCCTGATGATGGTGGTCTGGCAGGCCACCACCGCGATCTGGGAACCGGGCTGGCGGATCATTCCGGCCATCCTGATGTTTGTGCTGGGCAATGTGCTCACGTTCGCCCTGGAAGGCCTCGTCGCCGGCATCCAAGCCCTGCGGCTGGAGTACTACGAACTGTTCTCCCGTGTTTTTACCGAGGAGGGACGCCGTTTCCGGCCCTGGGCACCCGACCTCGGCGCCGAAACGGGCACTGCCGCCGCCTCCGCGCTTCCCCCTGTTGAAAGGCATCTGCCGTGAATCCCTGGTTTGCCGTCCTTCCGCTGGTCCTCGTCCTTACTGTCGTGCTGGCCGGAGGAGCGCTGGCCCTGATCCGGCGCCGCCGCCGGACGGGCGTCCGGGCGTTGCTGGGATTGAACGCCGTCCTCATGGCCGGCGCCCTGGCGCTGCTGGTCTCCGCCCTGAACGCGGCCCCTGCGACGGCTGACGGAGGTGCCGCCGCCACCGCCGTGGCTGCTGCCACCGACGGGAGCGACAGCAGCGGGGCGGCGTTGATCGGAGCCGCCATCGCCGTCGCCGGATCCTCCATCGGTGCGGCAATAGCCGTCGCCTACACCGGCTCCGCTGCCCTGGCGGCGATGAGTGAACGCCCGGAGATCTTCGGGCGGGCGATGGTGGTGGTGGGCCTGGCCGAAGGCATCGCCATTTACGGGCTGATCATCTCCATCATCCTCATCGGCCAGGCATGAGCCGCCGGGAAGGAACCGTGGCCGCGCTCGGCAGCCCGGCCCTGCTCCAGGGATACCGGCTGGCAGGGGCGGTGCTGTATCCGGCCTCCGGCGAAGCGGACGTGCGGGCCGTCTGGCGCGGGCTGCCCGACTCCGTGTGCGTCGTGCTCCTGACTCCCGGCGCCGCGGCGGACCTCGGCGTCGAACTCGCCGATCCGTCGTCGCCCCTCACCGTGGTGCTGCCATCATGACCCGGTTGCCGCAGGGCGCCGATGCCACCCTGGACCCGGTCCGGCAGGCACTGGAGCGGGACGCAGAGACGGCAGCGGCCCGGTCCGAGGCCGACGCCCAACGGCAGGCCGCAGACATTTTGGGCCGCGCCCAGGCGGAGGCGGACACCATCCGCCGCACCGCCCAGCGCGAGGGTGCCGAAGCAGCCCGCGCCGACGCCGTTGCCTCCTCCGCCCGTGCCCGTCGTCAGGCGCGCCGGACGGTGCTTTCCGAGCAGGAGCACCTCCGGTCGCTGCTGGCCTCAGAGGTGCAGGAGCAGGTGCGTGAAGTGCGGCGGGACCCCCGCTATCCCCAGATCCTGCGGCGGTTGACCGCCCAGGCGGACCGGGTCCTCGGACCCATGGCGTCGGTGACCGAAAGTTACAAGGGCGGCGTGACCGGCACCGCAGGCTCCCGGCGGCTGGACCTGTCCCTGCCCACCCTGGCCGGGCAGGCGCTGGAGGACCACTCCGGGGAGGTGCGTGAGCTATGGGAGCACGCGTGAGGCCCCCGGAGGCCGCCGCTTCAAAGGCGACGGCACAGGCAGGCACGGCACAAAACAGCACGCCGCAGGGTGGCACCGGCAAAATAACCCGGGTGAACGGACCCCTCGTGGAAATCAGCGGACTGCCGGGATTGTCCATGCTCGAGGTGGTCAACATCGGCCCCGACGGCATTGCCGCGCAGGCGGTCTCCATCAACGGCGACGAAGCCACCCTGCAGGCGTACGAATACACCGGCGGACTGAAGGCGGGCGACCCGGCCGAACGGACCGGGCACCAGCTCTCCGGGCTGCTGGGACCTGGACTGCTGGGCACGGTCTTCGACGGCCTGCTGCGCCCGCTTACCTCCGCTCCCCTGTGGCTGACGCAGGAACGGCAGTCTTCCGCGGAGGACCCGGCCGTGCTGGACACCCGGTGGGAGTTCGCCCCGTCGGTCACCGTTGGGGACAATGTGCGTGCCGGCCAGGTGCTGGGCACCGTCCCCGGAGTGGGGACCATCGAGTTCCGGGTCCTGGCACCGCCGTCGGTCTCTGGGGAAGTCACCTGGGTGGCCGAGGGCAAGGTCCGGCCGCTGGACCCGGTGGCCCGGATCGGGGGCGTGGAGGTACCCCTGGCGCAGCGCTGGCCGGTACACCGTCCCCGGCCCTTCGGCGAGCGCATCACCGATCTGGCGCCGCTGCAGACCGGACAGCGGGTGCTGGATCTGCTCTTCCCCGTTCCCCGCGGTGCGGCGGCGGCGGTCCCCGGCGGCTTCGGCACCGGCAAGACCCTGACCCTGCAGCAGATCGCCAAGTGGTCCGACGCCGATGTGATTGTCTACGTAGGCTGCGGCGAGCGCGGCAACGAGATGGCCGACGTACTGGAGGGGCTCTCCGGATTGGACGATCCCCGCACCGGCGGCAAGCTCATCGACCGGACCGTCATCATCGCCAACACCTCCAACATGCCGATGATGGCCCGGGAGGCGTCCATTGCCACCGGCGTCACCGTGGCCGAGTTCTTCCGGGACATGGGCTACGACGCCGTGGTGATTGCCGATTCCACCTCCCGCTGGGCTGAAGCGCTGCGCGAGTTCGCCAACCGCAACGGTGACCTCCCCGCCGAGGAAGGCTACCCGGCCTCCCTCGCCAGTGAACTGGCCGCGTTCTACGAGCGTGCCGCCCGGGTCCGCACCCTGGGCGGGGCGACGGCGTCGGTCACCGTGATCGGGGCGGTCTCCCCTCCCGGCGGTGACATGAGCGAGCCGGTCACCACGGGCACCCAGCGTTTTGTCCGCTCCCTGTGGCTGCTGGACCGGGACCTTGCCTATTCCCGGCACTACCCTGCGGTCAGCTGGCGGGGTTCGTTCTCCCGGGATGCCGAGTCCCTGGGCCGCTGGTACTCCGCCCACGGGGATCCGGAGTGGGCACAGCGCCGGGCGCGCGCCTCACTGCTGCTGTCCGAGGCGGACCGGCTCACCGCCCTGGCGGAAATCATCGGCGCAGCCTCCCTCCCCGGGCATGAACAGATGGTGCTGCTGGGCGGGCGGCTAATACGCGACGGGGTGTTGCTGCAGAATGCGCTCAGCCCCAATGACGGCTACAGCTCCGCGGGCAAGGGTGCCGCCCTGCTGCAGACGATGCTGGACGTGGTCGAGACCTGCCAGACACTGGTGGCGCGCGGCGTGCCGCCGGCCGACGTCGAGCGTTATGACTTCTCCCCCGTCCTCCGCCTGCGGGAGGACACCGGGCCCACCGATGCTGACGGCGTCCGCGAGCGCGGCCGGGCGTTTGTGCGCCGGCTTACCGAGACACTGGACCAGCCAACGACCGGAGACGCCAATGGCTAGCGGAAACCGGGCGCAGGTAGGCCACAGCGACGTACGGGAACTGCGCGGACCGCTGCTGGTCCTCGGAGACACCGAGGGGGTGGGCTGGGACGAGTTCGCCACGGTCGACGTCGACGGCGGTCCGCAGCGGCACGGGCTGGTGCTGGAGGTCGACGGCGACGAAACGACCCTGCAGGTGCTTGAAGGCACTGAGGGCATGGCGCTGGGCGGAGTGGAGGTCCGGTTCCAGGGCAGGCCTCTGGCGGTACCGGTGGGCACCGGCTGGCTCGGCCGGGTCTGCAACGGTCGCGGTGAGCCGCTCGACGGCGGTCCACCCGTCACGGCTGACCATGTTTCCCCGGTAGGCGGCTGGCCCCTAAACCCCGTCTACCGGGAGCCGCCCCAGGATCCGGTGATTACCGGCGTCTCCGTGGTGGATGCCCTGACCACCCTGGTCCGGGGGCAGAAGCTGCCGATCTTCTCCATCCCCGGGCTGCCGCATCTGACCCTGGCCACGCAGATCGCCGCGCAGGCCACCGCTTCCTCCGGACGGGCGTTCCGGGTGGTCTTCGCGGCCATGGGCATGACCCACGCTGACATCGCCTATATCCGGGACCGGCTGGAGGAACGCTCCGCAGCCGGTGAGCTGGTGCTGCTGCTCAATGCCGCCGACGATCCGGTGATTGAACGCATCCTCACCCCGCGGATCGCCCTCACCATCGCCGAGTCCCTGGCGTACGACGACGGCTCGGACGTGCTGGTGGTGATGTCGGATATGACCAGCTATGCCGAGGCCGTACGCGAGGTCTCCGCCGCACGCCGGGAAATCCCTGCCCGGCGCGGCTACCCCGGCTACTTGTACAGCGACCTGGCGACTCTCTACGAACGCTGCGGCCGCGTCCGCGGGCGGGAAGGATCGGTGACCGTTGTGCCGGTGCTGACCATGCCCGCCGGGGACATCACCCACCCCGTGCCGGACCTCACCGGCTACATCACCGAGGGACAGGTGGTGCTCGACGGCGACATCGACGCCCGCGGGATCTACCCGCCGGTGGACGTGCTCTCCTCCCTCTCCCGCCTGATGCGCAGCGGCGCCGGGCGGGGACGCACCCGGGAGGACCACCTCGACGTCGCAGCGCAGATTCTGTCCGCCATGGCCCGTGCCCGCTCTGCCTCGGAACTCGCTGAACTAGTGGGTGCGGCGGCCCTGAGCGACACCGACAAGGCCTACATCGAGTTCCGGACCGTCGTGGAGCGGGAACTGCTCAACCAGGGGCGTGACGAGCTGCGCAGCCTGGAGCAGACACTGGACCTGGCCTGGCAGGCCCTGTCCCTGCTGCCGCGCCGGGAACTGACCATGCTGTCCTCCGAGTTCCTGGACCGGTATCTGCCCGGTTCGGGCGGCGGGGCGGGGATGTGAGCGGGTTCGTGAGCTGGCTCGTGGGAGGGCGTTTGAGCGGGCGTTTGAGCGGGCGTTTGAGCGGGCGTTTGAGCTGGCTCGTGGGAGGAACGCAACCGTGAGCGGGTTCCGGTCCGGCGGCAGCCGCGCCGAGCGGGCCGAGGTGCAGCGCAGGCTCGCCACGGCCCGGCGGGGTGCGGAACTGCTGGAACGGAAGCAGCGCATCCTGCAGGCGGCCATCGACGGGCTACGGGAGCAGGCCGAGGCTGGGACCCGGACGTGGGAAACCGCTGCCGGTGCGGCTGCGGTTTGGCTGCAGCGCAGTACCGGGCTGGACGGTGCGGACCGGCTGCTGGCGGCGTCGCCGTCGGACGCTGCGGTCGCCGTCGTGCAGTGGGGCGGGGCCATGGGTATTTCCTATCCCGAGGCGGCGTCCTGCACAGTGCCGTCCGCTCCACCCGCTGGCGGCAGCTCGGCCCTCGCCTATGCGGCCTCGGCGCACCGGGCCGCATTGGAAGCGGCGGTGTCCGCAGCGGCCGGGCAGCGTGCGCTGCTGCTGGTCTCGGAGGAACTGGCCGCCACCCGTACCCGGCAGCGGGCGGTGGAAAACCGGTGGATCCCCCGGCTGGAGGAACAGCTGACCGCCATCGAGCGCCGGATCGCCGAGCAGGAGCTGGAGGAGAGCCTGCGGCTGCGCTGGGCTGCAGGGCTGATGTGAGGCGGGAGGCTTCCCGTTTCAGCAATCGATTCAGCACGATTTACCGTTTTTGCGGCCGGAAATCGGTAAATTGTGCTGAATCGATGCGGAACGCGCCGTCGTGAAGGTCCCCGGAACCCCGCCTACAGCCGGAAGCCCTCGTCGAGGCGCTCGATGATGGTGACGTTGGCCTGGCCGCCGCCCTCGCACATGGTCTGCAGCCCGTAGCGGCCGCCGGTGCGCTCGAGCTCGTGCAGCAGGGTGGTCATGATCCGGGCACCCGTGGCACCGATCGGATGGCCCAGCGCGATGCCGCCGCCGTTGACGTTCACCTTGTCCATGTCGACGCCGAGTTCCCGCTGCCAGGCCAGCACCACGGAGGCGAAGGCCTCGTTGATTTCGAGCAGGTCCATGTCCCCGATACTCATCCCGGTGCGCTTCAGCGCATGCCGGGTGGCTTCGATGGGGGCGCTGAGCATCATGACGGGATCATCGCCGCGGGCGGAAATCGAGTGGATCCGGGCGCGGGGCTTCAGCCCGTAGCGGCGCACCGCGTCTTCGGACGCCACCAGCAGCACGGCGGCGGCATCGGAAATCTGCGACGACGTGGCCGCGGTCAGGGACCCGCCCTCCGCCAGCGGTGCCAGGGTGGCGATCTTTGCACGGTTCGGGTCGCGGGGACCCTCGTCCGCGGTGACGCCGTTCATCGGCAGGATTTCCCGGTCGAAGCGGCCCCCGGCCTGCGCGGCAATGGCGCGGACGTGGGATTCGACGGCGAAGTCCTCCATCTCCTCACGCGTCAGGCCCCACTGCTTCACCATCATTTCCGCCCCGATGAACTGGGAGATCTGCTGGTCTCCGTAACGCTTTTCCCAACCCACGGAGCCGGCAAACGGGTTCGGGAAACCAAGCTCCTTGGCTGCGGAGTTCGCGAAGGACAGCGGCACGGAGGACATGCTCTGCACCCCGCCGGCAATCACCAGGTCGCTGGTTCCGCTCATGACGGCCTGCGCGGCATAGGACACAGCCTGCTGCCCGGAGCCGCACTGGCGCTCCACGGTGGTGCCGGGGACCCGTTCGGACAGTCCGGCGGCGAGCCAGGAGGTGCGGGCGATATCCATGGCCTGCGGTCCCACCTGGTCAATGGCACCGAGGATGACCTCGTCGTACTCCTCGGAGTCGATCCCAGCGCGCCGGACCGTTTCGGCGATCACGTGCGCGGCGAGGTCGGCAGGGTGGACCTTGCTCAGGCCCCCGTTGCGCTTGCCGACGGGAGTGCGGACGGCGTCGATGATGAACGCTTCAGCCATGGTGGCGGGCCTTTCGTCGTTGTAAGGCAGTCTGGTTCCAGGTCTTTGGACCCGGGTGCGGCACCCGGTGCCGGAGGCACGTGCCGTGCACCACAATAGGCGCTCCAGCCGGGCCGGTCACCAGACCGCTGGTATGTGTCCAACCGCGCCGCCTTCCCTCTCTGCAGTACCCGGCGACGACGGCGGCACCCCCGTCCGGGCGCCCGGCGGCTGACGGGTAGAATGAAAAAGCTGTGTTCTGAGCAGCCGGCTGCCGGGTACCACGCAGTTCCACCCACCAGCAGTTCCACCACCAGAGTCTGAAAGCAGCGGAGTGTCCCAACAGGTTTCCACCCCCGTCAGCGCCACCGCCACCAAAGAGATCGTCAAGGAGTCCGCCCGACGGCGTACCTTTGCCGTCATCTCGCACCCCGACGCCGGTAAGTCCACGCTCACCGAAGCGCTGGCCCTGCACGCCCGGGTGATCGGCACGGCCGGTGCCACCAACGGCAAGGAAAACCGCCGCGAAACGGTGTCCGACTGGATGCAGATGGAAAAGGACCGCGGCATCTCCATCAGCTCCACGGCCCTGCAGTTCGCCTACGGCGACACTGTCATCAACCTGCTGGACACCCCCGGCCACGCCGACTTCTCCGAGGACACCTACCGCGTCCTCGCCGCCGTGGACTGTGCCGTCATGCTGGTGGACGCCGCCAAGGGCCTGGAAACCCAGACCATGAAGCTCTTCGAGGTCTGCCGCTCCCGGAACCTGCCCATCATCACCGTCATCAACAAGTGGGACCGGCCCGGCCTGGACCCGCTGGCCCTGATGGATGAGATCACCGAACGCACCGGCCTCGAGCCCATGCCGCTGACCTGGGCCGTGGGCATTGCCGGCGATTTCCGCGGCGTCTGGGACCTGCAGAAGGACGAATACGTCCACTTCGAACGGCAGAACTCCGGCGCTTCGCTCGCCAAGGAAGAGCACTTCACCCCCGAGCAGGCCGTGGAGCGCGAAGGCGACGTCTGGACCGATTCGCTGGACGAAGCCGAACTGGTCATTGACGGCCGTGAATTCGACCGCAACAAGTTCCTGGACGCCAAGGCGACGCCGATCCTGTTTTCCTCCGCTGCCTTGAACTTCGGCGTCAAGCAGATCCTGGATGCCCTGGTGGACCTGGCGCCGTCGGCCACGGCACGCGAAGACAAGGACGGCGGCCTCCGCCCGGTCGAGGCACCGTTCTCCGGATTCGTGTTCAAGGTGCAGGCCGGCATGAACAAGGCCCACCGCGACCACGTGGCGTTCATCCGTGTCTGCTCCGGCATCTTCGAACGCGGCATGGTGGTCACGCACTCCAACACCGGCAAGACCTTCGCCACCAAGTACGCCCAGCACCTGTTCGGCCGCGAACGCGAAGTCATCGACCAGGCGTATCCGGGCGACGTCGTCGGGCTGGTCAACGCCTCCGCCCTGCGGGTGGGCGACAGCCTCTATGTCGAGGAACCGGTGGAATACCCGCCCATCCCGTTCTTCTCCCCCGAACACTTCCGCGTGGCACGGTCCCAGGACCCCAGCCGGTACAAGCAGTTCCGGCGCGGCATCGACCAGCTCGAGCACGAGGGCATCATCCAGGTGCTTCGCTCGGACCGGCGCGGCGATCAGGCTCCGGTGCTGGCCGCCGTCGGCCCGATGCAGTTCGAAGTGGTCGAGGACCGCATGACGCAGGACTTCAACGCGCCCATGCGTTACGAGCAGCTCTCCTACTCACTGGCCCGGCTCACCACCGCCGACGCCGCGGAGATCCTCAGTAACGTGCACGGCGCGGAAGTGCTGGTAAGGACCGACGGCGCCTACGTGGCCGTCTTCAACGATGTCTGGGCGCTGCGCCGGGTCGAGAAGAACCACCCGGAGATCAGCCTGACCGTCATCGGCACCGAGTCCCCGAACAGCAGCCGCGGGTACTAGGGCCTGCATCCCGGCAGAACACTTAGGTCAGTGCAGAAGATCAGTGCAGAAGAACCGAACAGATTCCGCATTCCGCACACGGTTAGGTACCTAACTTCGCTAGCCTGTCCGCATGACATGCAAAGGGATAGCGGTTGGCGCGGTTCTTTTGGCTGCCTCACTGCTAACGACGGGATGCGGGGGCGGTGCGGCCGCGCCGCCGGCTGACCCGGCCGGGACCGTGAAACCCGCACCAGGGGTCCAGCCTGCCCCGCAGATCGAGTGTCCGAGCGCCGCGGACACGGCACCGGCTGCGCAGGTGGAGGTCGTAGAGCCCGTGCCTGCGGGCCAGTCTGCCGCTCCGGATCAGCCTGTCCCTCCGAACGAGGCCGGCCCCGAAGCAACACCGGTTGACCCCGATCCCTGCGGGCTGAGCACGTCGCACTCCGCAGGGCCTGACGAGACGGGGTACTGGACGCAGGAACGCATGGACAGCGCCACCGCAGCGCCGATGCCCATTGAGGGCGAGCCCCGGAGATGAGCCACTCATCCGTCGCAGCACAGCAGAACTGTGGGAGTGACCGCGATCACCCTGTGCCGAGCATAAGCAGTCCTAATCAGTTGCAGGTTTTCCGGTAAGCATTAGGAATTCGTGAGTATGCTGGCGGCACAACTCCGCCAGCCGCCCCAGCGTCACAGGGGAAGGCCCGTTCCGGAAGGCAACCATGTCCTCCTCTGTTTCCGCATCCCTTTCCCGCCCGGTTTTCGCCCCAGTTCCCGCGGATGCCCGCCCCGCAGAAACGGAAGCGTGGGCTGCACTCAAACAGGCAGCCGTGGACCTGCAGCCCCTGCAGAACAAGAACGGTTCCGTGGATCCCGGACACCGCGCCGAGGCAGCCGGACTGATCGGAACCATCACCGCCGCGGTCACGGCCCTTGCCCCGGCCTTCCCGCACGACGCCGAGTACCTCCGCCTGGTGGTGGAAGACTTTGAACGCTGGGTGGACACCGGCCTGGAGACCGAGCCCGACTTCCTCGATTCCCTGCTGGCCTTTTCCCCGCAGCAGCACCGCACCAACGGACTGGCCCATCTGGTGGTGTTCCCCATGTACACCCAGAACGGCAGTTCCAACCGCCTCGTGGAGGCCGTACTGATCGAGGTCATCTGGCCCGAGTTTGTGGCCGAACTCGAAGCCGGAGAATACTCCAACAAGCTGTTCGTCCCCATCCGCTTCCTGGACTTCACCCCCGGCTACGACACCAATTCCGCAGTGCTTTTCCCTGAAACCGTCGCCGTCCGCGAAACCCCCGCCTTCACCTGGGGCGCCATCTTTGCCGACCGTGAAGCGGCCCGCTTCCGCCGGGCCCTGTCCGCCGCCGCGGACATCACCTCGCTGCAGCTGCCCGCCGAAGCCGCGGAACTGCTGCAGGACCAGCAGCTCACCGAGGAAACCTTCATCATGTGGGACCTCATCCACGACCGCACCCACATGCGCGGGGACCTGCCCTTCGATCCGTTCATGATCAAGCAGCGCATGCCCTACTTCCTCTACTCGCTGGAGGAACTGCGCTGTGATCTCACCGCCTTCCGCGAAGCCGTGAAGATCCAGCATGACGAGGACGCCCCGGAAGACACCCGCCGGCACGCGCGGCTGGTCCAGTACGCAGTCATCTTTGACCGCATTTTCCGCTTTGCCATCACCGGGAGCCGGGTGCGCAACTACGACGGCCTGGGTGGCCAGCTGCTCTTCGCCTGGATGCACCAGAACCACGTCCTGCACTGGACCGATGGGAAGCTGAGCATCGACTGGGAGGAAACGGCCGACGTCGTCGTCCGCCTCGGTGCGGAAATCGAGGACCTGTACTGGCGCTCCATTGACCGGCCCAAGACCGCCCACTGGCTGGCGGCCTACGATCTGGTAGCCGGAACGCTGACGCCGAACCCGGCTTCGGTCTGGGCCCAGGGACCGCAGGCACTGCCGCTGGACGGCCCGCCGCGCGGCCTTACCGACCAGGTGCTCGACGACGAGTTCCCGCTGTCCATGTTCTATGAGGCCCTGTCCAAGAAGATGGCACCGGTCATTGAATCCACCGCCGGAATCACCGGCACCAGGACGGGAGGCGTCCCCGAATGAGCGCAGAAGTCCGCACCGCGGCAGACACAGCCGCGCTGGCGGGCCGGACGGTCCTCGTGGCCGGTGCCGGAAGCCCCTCGGGCACCGCCGTCTGCGCAGCCCTCGGGGCGGCGGGCGCCAAGGTGGTGGCGGTCGGCCGCGACGCCGCGCGCCTGGAGAAGACACTGGCCCGCCCGGACGACGCCGATCTGCGCACCTGCGACCTCAGCGACGCCCGAGAGGTGGCGGCCCTGGCGGACGGCCTGCAGGAAACCTACGGCGGAATCGACGGCGTGATCCACCTGGTGGGCGGCTGGCGGGCCGGAACGGGCATCACCTCCCAGACCGAGGAGGACTGGGACTTCCTGGAGACCAACATCCTGCACACGCTGCGCAACGTGAGCCGCAGCTTCTACGGCCAGCTCGCGGCGTCCCCGGACGGCCGGCTGGCGATCGTTTCCTCCACGGCCGTGGACTCTCCCACCGCCGCGGGTGCCGGATACGCCGCTGCCAAGGCCGCCGCGGAAACCTGGGTCCGGGCGGTGGCCGCGGGGTTCCACGGCGCCCAGTCCGGGCGGAAGGACACCCCGGAACCGCAGCACTCGGCCGCCGCCGTTTTCGTGGTCAAGGCGCTGGTGGACGCCGAGCAGCGTGCCGCCGCCCCGGAGCGCAGGTTCCCGGGGTACACCGATGTCACAGACCTGGCCGCCGCCGTCGTCCGGCTCTTCCAGCAGGACGCCGCAGAGGTCAACGGGCAGCGGATTTCCCTCGTCCCCGCGAAGTGACCTGAACTACACCGAGGTAAGAGATACTAGGAACCGTGACTGACATTCTCCCCCTGCACGACACCGCTATTAAGGCTTTTGCCTCCGATAACTACTCCGGCGTCCATCCGGAAATCCTCGCCGCACTCACCGCCGCGAACCAGGGCCACCAGGTTGCCTACGGCGAAGATGTCTACACCGCGAAGCTGCGCGAGGTCCTGACCGACCAGTTCGGCCACTCCATCCGTGCATTCCCGGTGTTCAACGGCACCGGTGCCAACGTCATCGCGCTGCAGTCGCTGCTGCCCCGCTGGGGCGCGGTCATCTGCCCGACGACGGCGCACATCAACGTGGACGAGAACGGCGCTCCCGAGCGGGTCGGCGGCATGAAGCTGCTGGGCATCCCGACCGAGGACGGCAAACTCACTCCCGAACTGATCGACCGCGAGGCGTGGGGCTGGGGCGACGAGCACCGGGCCCAGCCGCTGGCCGTCTCCATCACCCAGTCCACCGAGCTCGGCACGCTCTACACCGTGGACGAGATCACCGCGATTGCGGACCACATCCACGCCCGCGGCATGAAGCTGCACATGGACGGCGCCCGGCTGGGTAACGCCGCCGCGGCGCTGGGCGTCTCGTTCAAGGAAATGACCGCCGACGCCGGCGTGGACATCCTCTCCCTGGGCGGCACAAAGAACGGGATGATGTACGGCGAATGCATCATCACCTTCAATCCGGAGGCCTCCCCCGGGCTGGACTACCTGCGCAAGATGAACATGCAGCTGGCTTCCAAGATGCGGTTCATTTCCGCCCAGTTCGTCACGCTCTACGGCACCGACCTGTGGGAGCGCTCGGCCTCGCACGCCAATGCCATGGCCACCCGGCTGCGTGCCGCCGTCGAGAAGATCGACGGCGTGGAAATCACCCAGCCCACGCAGGTCAACGCTGTCTTCGCCAAACTGCCGGCCGGCGTCGCTGACCGCCTGCGCGGGGACTTCCGGTTCTATGACTGGGACCTGTCCACCGGCGAGGTGCGGTGGATGTGCACCTTCGATACTTCCGAGGATGATGTCGATGCCTTTGCCGCTGCCATCGCCCGTGAAGTCGCGGCGGATCCGGCGCCGCTGGCCGCCCACTGACCCCTCGTTGCCGGCCGTCCGTCCGCAGCCGCGTGACGGACGGCGGGTAACGAAACGGTCACGGCGGCGAGCCTGCCCTGCCCGCCGTGTTCCCCAGGCCATAGTCTGCGGAGGTGAGTGCAATAGGTGACCTGTCCCAGGTGCCCCCGGATTTCCTGACCGCCCTCGGCGCCCTGCGCCGGGCAGCCTGCCGGGCCGAGTTGAAGCTTGAAGAGATCCCGGCACCCACCCGCCTGGCACCGTATGCCGTTTCCCTCGGCGCGGAGGTCCTGGCCCCCGGCCCCGCCGGCCCCGGAAGCCTCCACGGCCCCGCGGCCCTGCAGGTCCCCGAACAGCTCGAGCTGGCCACCGGCCGGTTCATCCTGCTGCACGATCCGGCCGGTTCACAGGTCTGGAACGGCACCTTCCGCATCGTCACGTACATCCGCGCCGAACTGGAACCGGACATGGGCAACGACCAGCTTCTCGGCTCGGTGGCCTGGACGTGGCTGGTGGAGGCACTGGAGCAGCACGGCGCCCGCCATTCCATGGCCGGCGGCACCGCCACCCGCGTGCTCTCGGAAAGCTACGGCACCCTCGAAGGCCGGGACGACTCCATCGACATTGAACTCCGCGCATCCTGGACCCCGGCCGACGCCGATGTGCAGTCGCATCTGGAGGCCTGGTCGGACATGGTGTGCACCTTCGCCGGCCTGCCCCCGCTGCCCGACGGCGTCACACCCCTTCCCGGGCGGCGCCGCAGTTAGGCGCGGAACCGCACCCTGCGGCTGCCCGGGCACCGATGGCGCTGTCTGCGGCAACGGTCTTCCTCGGTAGAATGGAATCCTTATGACCGCGCACATACCCGGCAAGACCGAAAATCCATCCAGCACCGCCCCGGCCGACGCCGAAGAGACGCCGGAGCCACAGCCCATTCCGATGCTGGAGATGCCGCGGGACGGCGTGCCGCTGGTCATCGATTCCCAGCGCGGCCTCGAGCGGGCAGCCGCCGCCCTGGCCGCCGGCACCGGACCTGCAGGCGTCGATGCCGAACGCGCCTCCGGGTTCCGCTACGGACAGCGTGCCATGCTGGTCCAGATCCGGCGCGAAGGTTCCGGCACATGGCTTATTGATCCCGAAGCGTTCGACGACCTGCGGATCATCAATGATGCCCTGGGCGGCGTCGAATGGATCCTGCACGCCGCCACACAGGACCTGCCCTGCCTTTCAGCGCTCGGCATGTGGCCGGACAAGCTCTTCGACACCGAACTTGCCGCCCGGCTGGCCGGACTGCCGCGTGTGGGTTTGGCCGCCGTTATCGAGAGCCTGCTGGGCTTCTCGCTGGCCAAGGAACACTCGGCCGCCGACTGGTCCACCCGGCCCCTTCCCGAGCCGTGGCTGCGGTACGCCGCGCTCGACGTCGAGGTCCTCGCCGAGCTCCGCATCGAACTGATCCGCGTCCTTGACGAGGCGGGGAAACTCGAACTTGCCGAAGAGGAATTCGAAGCCATCCGAACCGCTCCGCCGGCACCGCCGCGGGTCGATCCGTGGCGCCGCACCTCCGGAATGCACCAGCTCCGGGACCGCCGCCAGCTTGCTGCGGTACGGGAGCTGTGGACCGAACGCGAGCACCTGGCTGAACTGCGGGACACCGCACCCGGCCGGCTGATTCCCGACTCGGCCATCGTTGCGGCGGCCCGGGCCATGCCCACCACCGTGCCGCAGCTGCTGAAGACCCCCGGGTTCCACGGCCGCGCCGCGCAGAAGGAAGCACCGCGCTGGCTGCGCTGCATCTCCGCCGCACGCTCCACCGGCGACCTGCCCCCGCTGCACATCCCCACCCATGCCCCGCCGCCCCCGCGCGTCTGGGCCAAGAACGATCCCGCCGCTGCGGCCCGGCTGCAGACTGCCAAGCCGCGGCTGACCGCCCTCGCGGAGAAGTTGAACCTGCCGCTGGAGAACCTGCTCACCCCCGACCACCTGCGGCGCCTCGCCTGGCGTCCGCCGGCCGAAATCAACCTGGATACGGTTGGTGCGGCGCTGCGCGCACTCGGCGCCCGGGAATGGCAGATCGAGCAGACCGCCGCCGTCCTCACCGTCGCCTTCCTGGATCCTGATCCGCTGGAGGACAAGCCGGCGGAGGACCGGCCGGCCCGGGAACAGCCAGCGGGCGGGCGTCGCCGGTAGTTCCTGTTCCACCTTCGAGCAGTCGACCCCGGCAACTACACCCGGTTGAAGGCGGCCCGAATAAGCGTTTCCGGCGGCCTGGCACTCTAGAAGGCCCGGAGGGTTGGGCCGGCCGTTGGGCGGGGCAATAATGGGGGATGCCACTTCTCACATCGACCCCTGACACCCTGCAGGTGGGACGGTTTGCCCTCCATATCGTGACATCCCAGGACTGGCCCCTGGAGCAGTCGCTGTCGATGGACGACGACGTCATCCGGTGGACCCTGTTCCCGCCGCACCTCAGCGACGAGCTGGCACGGTACCGGATGACACGGGCCGAAGAGGCCCGCGGGGAGAGTCTGCTGGCCCGGTACACCGTGTGGGACGGCGGGGATGTGCTGGGTACGGCCGGGATTTCCGCCACCGTGGACGGGACACCGGAACTGTTTTACGCACTCCTGCCTTCCGGGCGCGGACGGGGAGCCGCCACGGCCGCCACACGCGGTCTGAGCGACTGGGCGCTGGCCAACGGCTTTCCTCGAGTGGCGCTGCGCACCATTTACGGGAACACCCTGAGTGAAGCCGTCGCCCGGCGCGCACGGTTCCGCCCGGTGAGGACCGAGCAGCAGCGCCAGCGCGGGAGCATGGTCAAGATGCTCTACTGGACCCGGTCGGCCCGTGACGCAGCCCGGTAGGTGCACATGCCAGGAGCGCGGGCCGGTCAGCTTTACATAGGGAAGCTGACCGGCTAGGTTGGAACTCCCTTGGTTTAGACGTGGGCCTGGGTTCCTAAGTTAGGACTCTCATGACCCAACGTCCCATTGTCTCCGTCGATGTTTTCCCTGATCTGTCCACGATGACGGTCAGCACACTCGAGTCCCTGTCCGATCAGGCGTTTATCCAACTCGAAGATGGCCCCGTTGTTGAAGGACTCCTCGGCTTCTATTTGTCCGTCCAGACAGAACTTGAAGACCGCCAGTCCCCCGCCGAGCCGCACGGGATTCACCGCCAGACTTCATCGGAGCCCGTTCCCGTCTAAAGCACGGCGCTGGTGCCGGTCCTGTTCACTGGTCCGGTTGAAACATGGTCCGGTTGGAACAGCCCCCTAAACAAAAACGTCCCGGTACTCCATGACGGAGTACCGGGACGGTTCGGTTAATCGGCCGGGTTAGCGGCGGACCTGGTTGCCCTTGCCGCGGCCGGCAACTCCTTCGGCGACACCGATCAGCAGGACCGACGCGATCACGGCGACGATGAATCCAACCACGTTGAGTTCCCAGATGTCTCCGGTGCCCAGCAGATTGGCGATGACTCCGCCGATCACGGAGCCGACGAGGCCAAGCAGCAGGGTGGCCACAATGCCCAGGTTCTGGCGGCCCGGCTTAATCAGCCGTGCCAGTGCGCCGATAATGAGGCCTGCAACGATAAATCCGATCATGGTTCTGTTCCCTTCATAACGGTGAATGCGGAAAGCGCGGAGCTCCGCAGGTTCCTGTCTGCCATCAATCCTAGACGGAGACACACCGATTTCCCTAAGCCTGCTGTCTAATCCGGCGTGCCGGGCCGGGATAGCCGGCGGCTTTCGGCCGGCCGTCCCGGCCAGCGGGCAGGCTCTCCCGGCCAGCGGGCAGGGTGGATACCGTTATTCGAAGACGGGTACTCCGTTCCGCACCAAACGCCAGTCGTTTTCAGCGAAGTCGGCCGGATCCACGGTCCCCTCGGCCACCACGTAGTCAATGAGCAGCTGGCGGATTTCCGTCTGCTGGTTCACCAGTACCGGAGCCGTGCTGATGTGCGGGAAGTTGCCGCCGCCGGACTGCCGGTAGTTGTTGGTCGCCACGGCGAACCGCTGGGCCGGATCCACCGGCGCCCCGTTGAAGCTCAGGTTGACTATCCGCTCCCCCACGGGCCGGCTGATATCGATGTCGTAGGAGACGCCGGACATCATGTCGTAGTTGTAGTCGGGGGTACCGTTCGCATTGGTCAGCGTGGCGGGATCCACGGGGACACCCGGGGCGGTCTGGTTGAAGTACTTCGCCGAGTACTCCAGATAGTCCTTGACCTGGGCGCCGGTCATTTCCACGCCGAAGAGGGTGTTCGGGAAGACGTACAAACCGGCCAGGTCGCGGATGGTGACCGGACCGGCCGGGATTTCCGCGGTCCTGCTGAACGGTGCCACCAGCGAAAGAACCGGCAGGTCGGCGTTGGGGCCGCCGTCGAGCGCCCTGTCCACCGCCTGGGCCTGGACGGAATTCACGAAGTCCATAACGGCGGTGTCGCGGTAACGGGATTCCTCCGCAGGCATTGACTCGGTGGCGGTGCCGACCGGCGTATTCACATAGTCGATGACGCGCTGGTGCTGCTCGGCAACCAGCTTGGAGACCACGGGGTCGGCCTCAACGGTGTTGGCGTTCAGGAGCGACGACGACGCCGACACCACGTCCCACTGTCCGCGCACCTTGGCCAGTTCGAAGTCCATCACGGACAGCCGCATACCCCAGTTCAGCGGCTCGGTCAGCAGGACCTGCTCGCCGGTGGTCTTGTTGGCCACGAAACGCTCCGGGATTTCCTGGTGCGCATGGCCCACCAGAATGGCATCAATGCCGGGCACGGTTTCCGCCAGCTGGGTGGACGCGTTTTCCAGGGGCAGGTCGTCGCCATAGGAGGAGGTGCCGGAGGTTCCGGAATGCGAGCTGACCACCACGACGTCGGCACCGCGGGCCTTCATCTCCGGTACGTACTTCTGTGCCTGCTCCACGATGCCGGGGAATTCGAGTTTTCCATCAACATTGTTCTTGTCCCAGATCGCCACCCCGGGATTGGTGAGGCCCAGGATTCCGACCTTTACGGGTTTGTTGCCCTTGGTCTTCACTGTCTTGATGATGTACGGGGTGAACGCCGGTTTGTCCGTTGCGGAATCCACCGCGTTTGCTCCGAGCAGCGGGAAGTCCAGCTGGTCCTCGAACTTCCGCAGCAGCTCCAGGCCGTAATTGAATTCGTGGTTTCCCAACGCGGCGGCGTCGTAGTCCATGGAATTCATGGCCGCGGCCATGGGATGGATTTCCCCGGTTTCGGTGATCGGCTCCGTATTGGCGAAGTAGTCGGTCAGGGAAGTGCCTTGGATCGTGTCGCCGGCGTCGATCAGCATCGTCGACTCCGGGCCCCGGTCTGCACGGACCGAGTCAACCAGGGTCGAAACCTTGGCCAGTCCGACGTCGTTGTGGGCGGCGTCGTCATACTCGGCGTCGTTGAAATAGTCCCAGTTCTCGATGTAGCCGTGCATGTCGGAGGTACCCATCACCGTGACCCTGGTTTTCTGGTCCTTGCCGGCGTGCTCCGGCGGTGCGGCGGCCGCCGGTGTCATCGACACGAGTGTTACTGCCACGGCGGCGGTGACTGCGGTGGCAGCTCCCCGGCGCCGGGCGGATGAATGCATCAATCTCAACAACTCCTCATAGTGCGGAAAATGTGACCTTAGGCACCCTTACAGGGTAAACGACCGTTCCGGAAGACCCCGGTGGATTACTGCTGCATCTTTTCTTCACATTCGACCAACACCGGCATGTCCTCCCCCACCGGGGACCGGCAAAACGTAACGTAGCGCCACCTCACCCGCATTTTTTCGTTCTAAGGGGAAGCCTTGAAAATCGAAAACAGGCACCGGAGTTTCCGGTCCGCATTGGTGCTCGCCATTGGCAGTGCCGTTGTCCTTTCCCCGGTCGCGGCTGTCGCCGCCCCGGCCAAGCCAGTGCAGGCGCCCGGAGCGTTCTCCGGTGCACCGGGAGCCGAGGGGAACGCCGCCAAAGCCGACGACCGTTCCGATCCGGCAGCCGATGAGCGGCGCCAGCTGAACCAGCAGGCCATCGAAAAGGTGATCCGCGGCGAAGCGCCCGTCCAGGCCAAGGGCGGTTCCAAGTCCGTGCAGGTGGCCCCGGGCCAGTGGGCCGAATACGGGCTGGAGGACAGCGACCAGATCCTGTCCTTCCTCATCGACTTCGGCGACCAGGTGGATCCGCGCTTCCCGGCTGCAGGGCCGGGACCCCAGCACAACGAGATCCCCCAGCCCAACCGTGCCGTAGACAACTCCACTTACTGGGAGCCGGACTTTGACCGGCAGCATTACCTGGACATGTTCTTCGATCCGCAGGAAGAGTCGCTGAAGACCCTGTATGAGGAAATGTCCAGCGGCCGCTACACCGTTGACGGCGATGTCAGCGACTGGGTCACGGTCCCCTACAACTCCGCCAGCTACGGTGAAACCGAGAGCCAGGAGGACATGACCCGCTTCGTGCAGGACGCGGCCGACGCCTGGTACGACGCGCAGATCGCTGCCGGAAAGAGTCCTGCGGAGATTGACGCCTACCTGGCCGGGTTCGACCAGTGGGACCGTTACGACTACAACAACAACGGCAACTTCGATGAAGCCGACGGCTACATCGACCACTTCCAGGCCATCCACGCGGGTGAAGGCGAGGAAGCCGGCGCTCCGACGTCGACCATCTGGGCACACCGCTGGTCCGTGGGACAGGCGGGCACCGGCACGCAGGGGCCGGGCACCAACCCGTTCGGTGGTATCCGGATCGGCGACTCGAAGGTCTGGATCCGGGACTACACCACGGAGCCGGAAAACGGCGGACTGGGCGTCTTCGCCCATGAGTACGCCCACGACCTCGGACTTCCGGACCTCTACGACACCAGCGGCGGGGAGAACAGCACCGGCTTCTGGACGCTGATGAGTTCCGGTTCCTGGCTGGGCCACGGCAACGGCACCATCGGCACCACACCCAACCACATGGGGGCCTGGGAAAAGCTGCAGCTCGGCTGGCTGGATTACGATACGGCCGCTGCGGGTGCGAAATCCACGCACAAGCTCGGCCCGTCCTACCATGCCACCAAGAAGCAGCAGGCACTGGTGGTCACGCTGCCCCGGGATGCCGCCGGCAACGGCCGCTACTACATCGCGGAGAACCGGCAGTACATGAGCTACGACGACACCCTGCGCACCGGTCCGTACAACTTTGGCTGGGCACTCAGCGCCCCGGACCGGGTGGAGCATTACCCATACCAGGATGGGCTGCTCGTGACCTACTGGAACGCCGGACAGCGGAACAACAATACCCAGCAGCATCCCGGTGCGGGCCTGGTCCTGCCTGTGGATTCACATCCGCAGACACTCCGGTGGTCCGACGGCACTATTGCGCGCAACCGGATCCAGAGCTTCGATGCCACCTTCGGCAAGGAAGCCACGGATCCGATTTCCCTGCACCGTGAAACTGCGGCCGGGATGACCACCCTCCAGGCACCGGCCCGTCCCGGCGTCCCGGTCTTCGATGACACCAATCCGAACGCCTACTACGACCCGGCCAATCCGCAGGCCAGCGTAGTGGTGGCGGGGACGGGCACGAAGATTACCGTCGTGAACAGTAATCCGAAGGGCATGATGACTGTTCGGGTGAACTAGGGACTGGTTCCTTGGCTTGGCCCGCCTTCGGGGACTGGCTCCGGCGGCAACGAAATTCCAGAGCTCGCAGAGCTCGCTTGGAATATTAAAGCCGCCTCCGCCAGGCCCCTACGGCTAACGCGGCAGCGTCACCGCACGCACAAAAGAAAAGGCAGGTCCCCGGGATTGTCCGGGGCCCTGCCTTTTCGTTGCCGTCGTGTCCGTCCTTAAAGCGTTGTGGTGAAGTCATCCCAGAATTCTTCGCCGTCGGCGTTGAGACGGCCGGTTGACGTGAGGCCGAGGTTGCGGGCGACCGAAGCCGAGGCAATGTTTTCCGGATGGATGAATGCCGTGATCCGGACCGACGGTACGCGGTGCCGCAGCCAGGTGACCATTGCGCGGGCCGCCTCGGTGGCAGCACCCCGTCCCTGGAACGCATCACCCACCACCCACGCAACGGCCGCCGTCGCCCCGTCCGGTTCCACTGAGGCCTGGACAAATCCGATACTTCTGCCCTGTTCACGGATAATCCAGTTAAGCCACGCCTCACGGCCGTCCGGTGAGACTCCAGGAGCTTGTGCCGCGTACCGCTTCTGCAGCTCCTGAGCTGTCGGTGCCTGGCCGCCGATGTACTTGTAAATGGCCGTGCCGGCCAGCACCTTCACCATTTCCGCCGCATGGTGCACATCCAAAGGCTCCAGCGTGAAGCGATCGGTGCTGATCGGAGCGGCGCGGAGGAGACCCGTCATCGCCGCCGTCTAAAGGATCCGTTGGAAGAGAAGGTGGTCCTGCCACTTCCCGGCGATGCGGAGGTAGTCCGGTGCCATGCCTATCCGCTCAAAGCCGGAACGGGAAAGGACCTTCTGCGACGCGGCGTTGTCCAACAGGGTGGCGGCCTGGACCCGGTGCAGTCCCAGTTCGCTGCGGGACAGTTCCACGACGGCGGCCACCGCGGCTGTGCCGATCCCCCGGCCCGCGTAGTCGCCGTCGACCCAGTACCCAAGGTTGGCCGACTGGAAGGGACCCCCAACTATCCCGGTAAGGGTAATCGTGCCGATGATCCGCTCCTCGTGGACCAGGACCCAGGGAACCTCCGTACCCGCTGCATGCTGGACGAGCTTTGCCCGCAGAACCTCACGCTGGCCCGCGGGGGTGAAGAACGTGTCCTCCCGGAGTGGTTCCCAAGGCGCCAGATAGCTCCTGTTCCGCTGGTACGCGGCGGCGAGGGCATCGGCGTCGGACAGGTCCGCGGTCTTGAGGCGGACGCCGTGCAGCAACTGGGTGGCGGGGAACGGTTCGCTAAGCACGCTTCAGGGTAGCGCCACTGTTCCCGGTCACAGCTAAAGCGGCTACGGCCGCGCGTCGCTTCTGGATCTCTTCTCGGAGCGGCGGAAGGATTACCTGGCCGCGGACCCAAGCTCCCGGAGTCCTGAAGCAAGGATCTCCGTCAGCACGGACGCATAGGTGCCGTCCGCGGGCGGAGGCCGAGGTTCGAGGGTGCCGAAAGCAGTGCAATCATCGCATCAGTGTGCCACCGTCCGCTCCAGATGTGCCCACCTAAACCCGTCGGCTAGGGTGGGCCGGGACGAAGGGTGTGCACATGATCATCACCGAGTTTCCAAGGGACCTTCTGATGACCGGGGCGATTTTCGGTGTGGCCGCGTTTATGTGGGCGGGGTGGGCTCAGGAGCGTCCGCCGGAGCATTGGAGTTGGCGCGTCGTCCTCGGCGTCCTGGGACTAGGCGGTGCCGTACTGGCAGCCCTCACGATCCCCGCAGTGGTGAGCAACTGGACCCAGCCCACTGCAATTGTTTTCGGTGGGCCGGCCTTCGCCTGGTACGTTGCCGTGTTCTGGCTGGAAGTCGCCGCGATGGTCATCCTCGTCGTCCTGGCGTCGCGCAGGAAGCGCAGCGACCTCACCGCACCGCTGATCCTCGCCGTCGTGGGCATCCACTTTATCCCGCTGTCATGGGTATTTATGCAGCCGGTCTTAGTCGTCGCCGGTGCCGTTCTGACCGCCGCCGCGGTCGTTGCGGCCCTTGTGCCGGACCGCGCCGCGGCGCGCAGCTTCTGGTGTGGCCTGCCCGGCAGCGGGACCCTGCTTATCGGCGGAGCGGCGTGCGCGGCAGCCGGGTTCGGCGCACTGGGTTAACGACCGCTGGAGATCCGGCGCGGCTAACTCGCAGGTTCGCGTGGAAGACTTGCCGGATGATGACGACGGAACAGATCCCGCCATGGCTGCGCCGCACCGGCATTGAGGTGGCGGGGTGGTCCCTGGTCGTTCTGGGCCTGGCTGCCCTGGTACTCCCCGGGCCCGGATTGCTGATGGTTGTTGCCGGGCTGGCTGTGCTGTCCCTGCGCTATCACTGGGCACACCGCTGGCTGCATCCGGTCAAGGAACGTGCCTTCCGGGCAGCCGCCCAGCAAGTGCAGACCGTGCCGCGGATCATCGCCACCGTCTGCGGCGGTCTGCTTGTGATCGCGGCCGGCGTGATCTGGGGGCTCTGGCGGCAGGTGCCAAACTGGTGGCCCCTGCAGGATTCCTGGTGGCTGCCCGGCGGCTGGGTCACTGGTGGGACCCTTATCGGGTCCGGCTGCATCGGCCTGGCACTGATCGTCTACAGCTACATACGCTTCCGCGGCCCGGGCTCGTCCCCGCACAGCTAAGCGGCGCCCCTTCCGTTTAATGCGAAGTGCGCTGCCGGTGCTTACCGAAGCTGCTTGAGCGCGGCCGAAAGATACGGTGCCGTCCGGCTGGCGTCGCAGGCCGCGACGTCGTCGGCGGTGCCGGCGCAGATAATCCGGCCGCCTTCCTCGCCGCCGGAGGGTCCCATGTCGATGACCCAGTCCGCGGACGCAACCACGTTCATGGAATGCTCCACCACCACCACGGTGTTTCCGGCATCCACCAGCCGGTTCAGCTGGCGCAGCAGCAGCTGCACGTCCTGCGGGTGCAGGCCGGTGGTCGGCTCGTCCAGCAGGAACAGTGTGGAGCCGCGGCGGGCGCGCTGCAGTTCGGTGGCAAGCTTGATCCGCTGTGCCTCGCCGCCGGAGAGTTCGGTGGCGGGCTGGCCCAGGCGGAGGTAACCCAGCCCGACGTCGAGCAGCGTCTGCAGGCTCCGCGACGCCGCCGGCACATCGGCCAGGAACTCGGCTGCGGTCTCCACCCGCATTCCGAGCACATCGGCGATGCTCTTGCCGCGGTAGGTGACTTCGAGGGTTTCCTCGTTGTAGCGGGCGCCGTGGCAGACCGGGCACGGCCCGTAGGTGCCGGGCAGGAACAGGAGTTCGACGGCGAGGAAACCTTCGCCCTGGCAGGTCTCGCAGCGGCCGCCGGTCACGTTGAAGGAGAACCGGCCGGCGTTGTAGCCGCGGGCGCGGGCTTCGTCGGTGCCGGCGTAGAGCTTACGGACGGCGTCGAAGAGGCCGGTGTAGGTGGCCAGGTTGGAGCGCGGGGTGCGGCCGATGGGCCGCTGGTCCACCCGGACCAGCCGGTCCAGGTGCTCCAGTCCGGCGATGCTGCGTACATGCGCCCCGGGGTCGGTGTCTTCGGGTGCCTCGGGGTCCTCGGGTTCGGTCGGCACGCCGTTAATCTGGCGGCCCACGGTTTCGGCCAGGACCTGGCTGACCAGGGTGGACTTGCCGGAGCCGGACACACCGGTGACCGCAGTGAAGACGCCCAACGGAATCTCGGCGTCCAGGCCGCGCAGGTTGTGCCGGGTGATGCCCTTCAGGCTCAGCCACTGGTCGGGGGTGCGCCGGGCGGGCTTCGCCGTCTCCGCTTCCCCGAACAGGAACGGACGGGTGGCGCTCTCCTCGACCTCGGCCAGGCCCTCGACCGGCCCGCTGTAGAGCACGGTTCCGCCGCCGTCGCCGGCCTGCGGACCTACGTCGACGATCCATTCGGCGCTGCGCACCACGTCCATGTTGTGCTCCACGACGAACACGGAGTTGCCGGCCTCCTTGAGTTCCTGCAGCACGGTCAGCAGCGGCTCGGCGTCGGCCGGGTGCAGCCCCGCGGAGGGCTCGTCCAGAACGTAGATGACTCCGAACAGGCCCGAGCGCAGCTGCGTGGCGATGCGCAGGCGCTGCATTTCCCCGGGAGAGAGGGTAGGCGTGGCCCGGGAGAGGCTCAGATAGCCCAGTCCCAGTCCGATCAGCACCTCCAACCGGCCCAGCAGGTCCCGGGTGATGGTCACGGCCACTTCGGTGTCTTCGTTCGACGCCGCGGCGCGGGAGGCGGTGCCCGCCGACTTCAGTTCCGCCGTCGGCCGGATGATCTCGGCCAGCTCCGCCAGCGTGGCTCCGTTCAGCTCGGCGATGTTCCGGCCGGCGAACGTCACCGCGAGGGCCTCGGGGCGCAGGCCTGCTCCCCCGCACACCGGGCACGGGCCGGAAACCATATAGGCCAGGACGCGTTCGCGCATCTGGGCGCTGCCCGAATCGGCGAGCGTGTGCATGACGTAGCTCTTGGCGCTCCAGAACCGTCCCTTGTACGGTTTGGCCACGCGGTCACGCTGCGGGGTAATCATCACCACCGGCTGTTCTTCGGTGAACAGGATCCAGTCGCGGTCCTTCCTGGACAGCTTGTTCCAGGGCACATCGACGTCGTAGCCGAGCTGGATGAGGATGTCGCGCAGGTTCTTGCCCTGCCAGGCGCCGGGCCAGGCCGCAATGGCACCGTCCCGGATGCTGAGGCTGGGATCGGGAACCAGGGAGTCCTCGGTGACGGTGTGGGCGATACCGAGTCCGGAACACTCGCGGCAGGCGCCGGCGGCAGTGTTGGGCGAGAACGCATCGGAGTCGAGGCTGCCCGGTTCGGCGTCGGCCGGATAGGTGCCGCCGCGGGAGAAGAGCATCCGCATGGAATTGGAAAGAGTGGTGAGCGTGCCGACGGTGGAGCGCGAGCTGGGGGCTCCACGGCGCTGCTGGAGTGCGACGGCGGGCGGCAGGCCGGCGATTTCCTCCACCTTCGGGTTGGACCCCTGGGCCAGCAGCCGGCGTGCGTACGGGGCCACCGACTCGAAGTAGCGGCGCTGCGCCTCGGCGTAGATGGTGCCGAAGGCCAGCGAGGATTTACCGGAACCGGACACCCCGGTGAAGGCGACAATCGCGTCGCGCGGGATGTCGACGTCGACATTGCGCAGGTTGTTCTCCTGCGCTCCGCGGACGCGCACCATGCCGCTGGCGTGCAGATTAGGGGCAGATTCCGGGGAAGTTTTCGCGCTACTCATCATCTTTAGGTTACCGAGGCTTCCCCCGCGGAGCTAAACGGTAAGCCTGCTTTCCGCCACGAGCGTGAGCTGCCGCCTTTGGGACCCTGCCTTTCTTTCCCGGGACAGTACTGCCCAGCCGGGCGCCGTAGCGGATGAGCAGTGCATTTCCCGCCTCAAGGGCCGCCGGCGACACGGTATCCAGCGTCAGGAAGCCGTGGACGAGGCCGGCGTGGGGAACGTACTCGACGTCCCCTCCTGCCGCAGCCAGCGCATCGGCCAGCAGCTTTCCCTCGTCCCGCAGGGGATCGTGTTCGGCAGTAGCCAGAATGGTTGGCACTGCCGACGCTGGGCCAGGGACGGAGAATCCGTGCACCGGGCTGAACTCCGCCAAGGCCCCGGGCGAGGGATCCGGAACCCATTGGGAGAGGTAAAAGGACAGGTCCCGCACCGACAACCCCCATCCTTCGCCCTTGGCCCGGGCGCTGGGCAGGCTGAGGGTCAGATCGGCATTCGGATAGGCCAGGAACAGCAGCACCGGCTGGGACGGCGTGCCGGCCAGCCGGCGCGCTGCGAGAAACGCAATGAGTCCCCCGGAACTGTCGCCGGCCAGACCGGTACCCGGCAGCACCGGCCCCAGCTCTCCCGGTCCTCCGGCCACCCAGGCCAGCACCGCAGCGACGTCGTCCACCGCTGCCGGGGCCGGATGCTCGGGCGCCAGCCGGTAATCCACAGCGAGAACGGCTGTTCCGGCCAGCAGGGCCAGCCGCCGGCACAGCCGGTCGTGTGATTCCAGGCCGCCGAACACAAATCCCCCGCCGTGGACAAACACCGTCACGGGCTGGGGCTCTGTGCTGGAGCGGTACAGCCGGCACGGCACCGGAACGTGCGAGGGAACCAGCACGTCCCGCACCTGGTCCACATCGGGACCGGCCGGACGTGGACGCGGCAGGCGCAGCTGCCGGATCCGTTCCAGTGACGGCTCCTCCGCCTCACCGCGGCGGACCTCCTGCAGCCAGGCGGCCAGCTGGGGATCGGCGACAGTATCCATCGGGCCAACCTAGCACCGGGTTTCTCGAACAGCGGTATGTCGGTAGGGTCGGTGCGGGGACACAGCGTGACCCAGGACATAGCGGGTTCCTGCGCTGCCGTCCCCGGCGTCCTTGCGGCCTATGTTACTCACGAGTAACATCGAGCCGGACGTAGTTCCGTTTCATATCTCAAAGAGGAGTAAGTACGTGAGCCCACAAAGCCGATCGCGGCAGATCAGGGACGTAGTTTTCGTTGACGGAGTGCGGACCCCGTTCGGCAAAGCCGGCGAAAAGGGTATCTACGCCGGCATGCGGGCTGATGACCTGGTGGTCAAGTGCATCCGCGAGCTGATGCGCCGCAACCCCTCCCTTCCTCCGGAACGCATTGACGAAGTGGCCATTGCCGCCACCACCCAGTCCGGCGACCAGGGCATGACCATCGGGCGCACCGCCGCACTCCTGGCCGGCCTGCCGCGCACCGTGCCCGGCTTCGCCATCGACCGCATGTGCGCCGGCGCCATGACGGCCGTGACCACCACCGCTTCCGGCATCGGCTTCGGCGCCTACGACGTCGTCATCGCCGGCGGCGTGGAGCACATGGGCAACCACCCGATGGGCAAGGACGCCGATCCGAACCCGCGCTTCATGACCGAGCGTCTGGTGGACCCCGCTGCCCTGAACATGGGCAACACCGCCGAGAACCTGCACGACCGGTTCCCGCACATCACCAAGGACCGCACTGACGCGTACGCCGCCGCCAGCCAGGAGAAGCTGGCCAAGGCCTACGCCGGCAACTCCATCCAGCCGGACCTGGTGCCCGTGGCCACGAAGAAGCCCGGCACGGGCTGGACCCTGAACACCGTGGATGAGCCCCCGCGGCCCGGCACCACCGTCGAGGACCTCGCGCAGCTGCGCACTCCGTTCCGTGCACACGGCCGGGTCACCGCCGGCAACGCCGCAGGCCTGAACGACGGCGCCACCACGGCGCTGCTGGCCTCCGCCGAAGCAGCCGAGGAACTTGGCCTGGGCGTCAAGATGCGCCTGGTCGGCTACGCCTTCGCCGGCGTCGAGCCCGAGGTCATGGGCTACGGCCCGGTCCCCGCCACCGAGAAGGTGCTGGAGCAGACCGGACTGTCCATCGAAGACATCGGCCTGTTTGAAATCAACGAGGCGTTCGCCATCCAGGTGCTGGCCTTCCTGGACCACTTCGGCATCGCCGACGACGATCCCCGTGTGAACCGCTACGGCGGCGCAATCGCCGTCGGCCACCCGCTGGCCTCCTCGGGCGTACGCCTGATGAACCAGCTGGCCCGCCAGTTCGAGGAAGACCCGACCGTCCGCTACGGCATGACCACCATGTGCATTGGCCTGGGCATGGGCGCGACCGTCATCTGGGAAAACCCGAACCACCCCGACTACAACACCGATTCCACGGAGGCCACGAAGTAATGTCTGCTCCTGACTACCAGCGCCTCGCGGGACTGTTCCCCACCGAGGTCGTCACCCACTCCTACGTCTCCGACATCCAGCTGCCGGGCAACCAGGGCACCTTTGCGCTGATCACCCTGGACAACGACGTCGACCATTCCCGTCCCACCACGCTCGGGCCCAACACCCTGCTGGAGCTGGGAACGAAGCTCGACGAGCTCAAGGCCCGCGCGGACCGCGGCGAGATCGTCGGCGTCGGCGTCACCGGCAAGCCGTTCTACCTGGTTGCCGGCGCGGACCTTTCGGCCGTGAAGTCGATCTCCGAGTATGAAGACGGCGTGGCAATGGCCCACCTCGGCCACGACGTCTACGCCAAGCTCGGCAACCTGGGCGTCCCCAGCTTCGCGTTCATCAACGGCGTTGCCCTCGGCGGCGGCCTCGAGATCGCCCTGCAGTCCGACTACCGCACCGTGTCCACCGGCGCCGGCGCGCTCTCGCTGCCGGAAGCCTTCATCGGCCTGGTACCCGGCTGGGGCGGCGTTTACCTGCTGCCGCGCCTCATCGGTCCCGAGAACGCCGTGAAGGTGATGATCGAGAACCCGCTGAGCAACAACCGGACGCTTTCCGGCAAGGCCGCCTTCGATTTGGGTATCGCCGATGCGTTGTTTGAACCGGCGGATTTCCTGGAGCAGTCCCTCGCCTGGGCCTCCCGCGTGATCAGCGGCCAGGAGCAGGTAGCCCGGCCCAACGCCGTCGAACCCGCCGACGCCGGCGATGCGTGGGACGCCGCCGTCGCCAAGGGGCGTGCCTTTGTGGAGGCCAAGACCTCCAACGCGGCCCCCGCTCCGGCCCTGGTCCTGGACCTGCTTGAAAAGGGCAAGACCTGGACCCGGGAGGAATCCCGTGACGCCGAGTGCAAAGCCCTGGCCGAACTGATGCAGACCCCGCAGTTCCGCTCCACGGTCTATGCGTTCCTGGACCTGGTCCAGAAGCGCGGCAAGCGTCCGGCCGGTGCGCCGGATAAGAAGCTGGCGCGCCCGGTCACCAAGGTGGGCGTCGTCGGCGCCGGCCTGATGGCCAGCCAGCTGGCCCTGCTCTTCGCCCGCCAGCTCAAGGTGCCCGTCGTCATGACGGACATCGACCAGGCGCGCGTGGACAAGGGCGTGGGCTACGTGCACGCCGAGGTGGATAAGCTCCTGGCCAAGAAGCGCATCTCCCCCGACGCCGCCAACCGCACCAAGGCCCTGGTTACCGGCTCGGTGTCCAAGGAAGCGTTCTCCGACGCCGACTTCGTCATTGAGGCCGTGTTCGAGGAAATTTCCGTGAAGAAGCAGGTGTTCGCCGAGGTGGAGGCTGTGGTCTCCCCCGAGTGCATCCTGGCCACCAACACCTCGTCGCTCTCCGTCACCGAAATGGCGGCGGACCTGCAGCACCCCGAGCGTGTGGTGGGCTTCCACTTCTTCAACCCGGTGGCCGTGATGCCGCTGCTGGAAATCGTGCGTGCGCCCAAAACCGACGACGCCGTGCTGGCCACCGCGTTTGTGCTGGCCAAGCAGCTGAAGAAGACCGCCGTGCTGGTCAAGGATGCCGCCGCGTTCGTGGTGAACCGCATCCTGGGCCGCATGTTCGGCGAGATCACCATGGTCTTCGACGAGGGCACCGACGCCGCCACGGCGGACAACGCGCTGCGCCCGATGGGCCTGCCGATGTCTCCGTTCACCCTGCTTGCCCTCGTGGGCCTGCCGGTGGGCCAGCACGTGCAGGAATCCCTGCATTCGGCCTTCGGTGAGCGGTTCTGGCTCTCGAAGAACTCGCAGAAGATCATCGACGCCGGCATCAAGTCCCTGTGGCAGAAGGACGAGAACGGCAACGCCTACATCCCCGAAGAAACCCTGGCGATGCTGGACTTCGGCACCACGCCTTCCACCTCCGAGGAAGTCCTGCGCCGCACGCAGGATGCCCTGGCCGAGGAAATCGGACTCATGCTCGAAGAAGGCGTCGTGGCAGGTCCCGAGGACATCGACCTGTGCATGATTCTCGGTGCCGGCTGGCCGATGCACCTGGGCGGCATCACGCCGTACCTGGACCGCGTCGGTGCATCCGAGCGCGTGAACGGCAAGAAGTTCCATGAGGCGGCTGTGGCTGCACCGGCCTAGCCAGTAGCCTCAGGTTCTGCCCGCGCCGGGCGGACCGGAACGGCGGCAACGAAAATCCTTTGCTCGCAGAGCTCGCAAGGATTATTAAAGCCGCCTAACCCGGTCCGTCCGGCGCGTCCGTTAACCGCCAGGCGCGCCTCGGTTTTCCGCTGCAGTTGCCTGTGCATTTTCCGTCGGGTCTGGAAAGGGTGCAGCGCCCGCGCTAATCTCCCTGCATGAGTCTGGAGCCGGCGTGGTCGCAGAATCGTGCCAAGCGGATGGTTGTGCTCATGCTCAGCGCAGGCGTCTCCTTGTGGCTGGTTCTTCTCTTACCGTTCGACGAGCCATGGAACTGGCTGTTGGTAGGTCTTTTCCTGGCATTGGCAGCGGCTTTCATCAGGCTGGCTGCACTCTTTGTCCTGCAGCAGCGGAACGATTCCTGGCGCGACCACAAAAGGGACGCCGGCGGTTAGCCATCAAGACTTAAGGAGAACTAGATGTCCTTCCAGGCCTATCTTGATGCCATCGAAGAAAAAACGGGACTAACTCCCCGCCAACTCGTGGATATCGCCGAAACAAAAGGTTTCACCGGCGGAAACGTCAAAGCTGCGGAAGTCCTTGAATGGCTCAAGACCGACTACGCCATCGGACGCGGACACGGGATGGCCCTGGTCCATGTCATAAAGAACGGCCCTCAAATAGACACGAAACACGTCGGCACCACGGGAACGCACCGGGACGACTCGGACACCCTGTGGCTGGACGGCAAAGCAACCAATCCCGCCTAAGCTTCCCTGCCCTTGAACCTTTCGGCGCCTGAGCACCTGGAGGGTCCAGTGCGTCCGGTATCCGGAGGCTCTGAAGGGTGAGGTGAGGGGTGTCGGCGAGTCTAGAGGGTGCGGAGGGCCCGGAGGGTCCGGGTGACGGAGGGTCCCGAGGCGCCGGAGGGTCCGGGTTAGGCGGCTTTAATAATCCGAGCGAGCTCCTGCGAGCTCGGATTTTCGTTGCCGCCGTTCCGGACCCACCGGCGCACCCAAGGCGACGGACCGCCGTTCCGGACCCTCCGCCGCACCCAAGGCGACGCACCGTTGCGACGGGCCTAGAACAAAGCAACCTTCGGCGTCCGCGGGAAGATCCGGTCCAGTTCTTCGAGGTCCTTCTCCGACGGCACCCAGGCAACGGCCTCAGCGTTCTGCTGCACCTGCTCCACCTTCGTCGCCCCCGCAATCACCGAGGCGACCGACGGCTGCGCTGCGAGCCAGGAGAACGCCACCTGTACCTCGGTCAATCCGCGCTCGGAGGCGAAGCGGCCAAACTCGGCCAGCTGCTCCATGTCGGCGTTCTCCAGCAGGTTCTTCCGCGAGTGGGTCAGCCGGCTGCCCTCTGGCGCCTGGCCGCTGCTGTACTTGCCGGTGAGCAGCCCGTTGGCCAGTGGGAAGTAGGGCAGCAGACCGAGCCCGTAGGCCTCGGCAGCGGGAGTGACTTCCAGCTCGGCCCGGCGGTCCAGCAGGTTGTAGTGGTTCTGCGCGGAGATGAACGGGGTGTATCCGCCCATGCGGGCCGTGAACTCTGCTTCGGCAATCTGCCAGCCCGTACGGTTGGAATGGCCGACGTAGCGGACCTTGCCGCTGGTCACCAGATCATCCAGGGCGGCGAGGGTTTCCTCGATCGGGGTCAGCGGATCCGGGGTGTGGAACTGGTACAGGTCAATCCAGTCCGTGTTCAGGCGGCGCAGGGAGGCCTCCGCAGCCTTGACGATGTACCGGCGGGAACCGCGGGCCCCGAAGTCGGCGCCGTTGACGCCCTGCATGTCCATCCCGAACTTGGTTGCCAGCACAATGTCATCGCGCCGGGTGCCCAGCGCCTTGCCCAGCATTTCCTCGCTCAGCCCAGGGGTGCGCCCGTAGGTATCGGCGACGTCGAACAGGGTGATGCCGGCGTCGACCGCAGCATGGACGACGGCGTCGGTGCCCTCCTGCGACTCAGTGGGCGTGCCGGGACGGCCCAGGTTGTTGCAGCCCAGACCGACCGTGGACACGGTCAGGCCGGAATTTCCGAGTCTGTTGTATGAAGTCATGGAAGCTACGCTACTCCGGCCAGGCGGGGGCACCGGACTTCCTCCCTCTTTGGGAAGAATCCACCAGTTTGGGAAATCCCTGCCACTACGCAGCGGCGCCTTTTCCCAAACTGGCAGCAAAACCGCGGTCCGGCAGCAGAAAGCCCTACCCCGGAAGCGTCCCCAGGGTGCTGTTGGGTCCCGGAGCCTTGTCGGTCTCGAGGATGTACTGAATGGGAATGGAACCGGTAGGCAGCAGGCCGGTGTAGACCTGTTCACTGCGCCGGCGTTCCTCTTCGATTCCCTCGCCCTGGACCGCGGCGGAGAACGCCTGCATCGCAGCAGGTTCCACCCCCTGCTGTTCACTCCAGACGATGTACATGCCGTAGAGGTCGGCCACGGGGGTCACTTCGTCATCCAGGTCGCCAACGGTGCATTCGGTGAGAAACCGTTGGACGTCCGGCAGTATGTCCTGAGCCATACTTTGACCCTAGCCCCTGCTCCGGATGCGCGGCAGTCCCCCCGGGACCTTACTTGGTTGCCCGCTGCAGGTAATCCTCAAAACCCAGCGGAGCAATGCCGGTGAGACGCTCGATATCCGGGCTGACCGGCGCCAGCTGCCCGGCGGCGATGGCGTGGTAACTGCTGGTCCAGGCTTCAGCCTGCCAGCGGGCGGCACCGGCCTTCATCCGCGAGGCAATGGCTTCATCGTAGGTTTCCGATTCGTAGCGCACCGGTCTTCCGGTCACTCTGGCCAGGATGCCGGCAACATCCCCCATGGTCAGCTCCGCTGGTCCGGTCAGGGTGTACGTACGGTCCCGGTGAGGCTCCGGGTCAAGCAGGATCCGCGCGGCGGTCCGGGCAATATCGATGCGTGCCACGGGGGCGAACCGGCCTTCCCCCGCCGGACCCCGGATGACGCCGTCGGGCTGGACGAAGGTGGGCAGCACATCCTGGTAGAGGCAGTCGCGCAGGAAAGTATGTGCGAGCCCCTCCCGGGAGGAGATGTACTCCTCGGTCGCGGCATGGTCGCGGGCAAGGGTAAAGACGGCCTCGGCCGAGGCCCCCATAAAGGATGTGTACACAATGTGCTCCACCCCGGCCTCGACGGCGGCATCCACGAAGGTGCACTGGTCCTCGACCCGGTGGGGGCTTTCCGCGGCGGACACCATAAACAGCGTGTGCACCCCGCGCAGCGCGCTGACCGCCTGCGGCCGGTCCAGATAGGACGCCGCAAAGACGGGGGTGTCCGGCAGCTCGGGCAGCCGGGCAGTGCGCCGTGCAAGCAGCCGCTGCCGGACCCCGGCCTCCGCTAGGAGCCGGGCGACGGCGCCGCCCAGGGCGCCGGTCGCTCCGGTGACGGCAAGGGCAGGAACGTTATCCGCCATGGTTACACCCCTTCAACGGCGGCCCGCGCCGGCGGGCCTGGCGCGGCTACTGGATTTTGGGTACCTGACCCGTCGGTATGTCGGAGCCGGGCAGGGGCCGGGCAAACGGCACCTTGGTACCCAGGACCTGGGCGACGACGTCGTTGGCGATCTGCCGGGCGGTCAGTCCCACCCGCTCCAGCACCTCGCTGCGGCTGCCGTGGTCCAGGAATTCTGCCGGGAGACCTACCTCGTTCAGTGCGGTGTCGACGCCTGCGGACCGCATTTCCTGCCGGATCCGCGAGCCGACGCCGCCGGCACGCACACCGTCCTCGATCACGATGACGATCCGATGGTCGGCGGCGATATCGATGATGGACCGCGGCACCGGCAGCACCCAGCGCGGGTCCACCACGGTGGAGCTGATGCCCTGGTCCCCCAGCCGGCCGGCGACGTCGAGGGCAATATCCGCCATGGCGCCCACACTGACGATCAGCACGTCGTTGGAGCTGTCCCCGGCGGGACGGCGGGCCAGGATGTCCACACCGTCGGAGGTCCGCTCCTCGGCGTCGATGTCGCGGCCCACGGTGCCCTTGGAGAACCGCACCACACTGGGCGCATCGGAGATGGCTACGGCTTCGCGCAGTTCCTCCTTCAGCCGGGTGGCGTCGCGCGGAGCGGCCAGGTGCAGTCCGGGAACGATCTGCAGCATGGACATGTCCCACATGCCGTGGTGGCTGGCGCCGTCCGGACCGGTGACACCGGCACGGTCCAGCACAATCGTGACGCCGGCCTTGTGGAGGGCAACATCCATCAGCAGCTGGTCAAAGGCGCGGTTCAGGAACGTGGCGTAGAGCGCCACCACCGGGTGCAGCCCGCCGAAGGCCATGCCCGCGGCGGAGGTGAGGGCGTGCTGCTCGGCAATGCCGACGTCGATCACGCGGTCCGGGTGCCGCTCGGCGAACCGGTGCAGACCCACGGGAATGAGCATCGCGCCGGTGATTCCGACAATGTCGGACCGTTCGTCCGCGATGTCGGCGATTTCCGTAGCGAACACGGACGTCCAGGATTCCTTGCCGCCCGGTGCCACCGGGGCGCCGGTTTCGGGATCGATGATGCCTACGGCATGGAACTGGTCCGCCTCGTGGGCACGGGCCGGAGCGTAGCCGCGGCCCTTCTCGGTCATCGCGTGCACAATCACGGGGCCGGCATAGTTCTTGGCCTTCTGCAGTGCGCGTTCGACGGCGTCGATGTCGTGTCCGTCGATCGGTCCCACGTACTTCATGCCGAGGTCCTCGAACAGGCCCTGCGGCGTCCACCAGTCCTTGATGCCCTTCTTGGCAGCGTGCAGGCTCCGGTAGGCGAACCGGCCGGCCGGGCCGCCCTGCTGCAGGCGGTGGCGCCACCACCCGAGGGTGTTTTCGTACGCGTGGTGGGTACGCACCGCGTCAATGGTGGGACGCAGGGAGGCCAGGTAGTCCGCCACGCCGCCGATGGTCGGGGCGTAGGAGCGGCCGTTGTCATTGACCACGATCACCACGCGGCGCCGCTGGTCAGCGGCAATATTGTTCAGTGCTTCCCAGGCCATACCGCCGGTCAGGGCACCGTCGCCGACCATAACCACGGTGTACCGGTCGCCTTCGCCGTTGAGCTGGCGGGCCCGGGAGATGCCGTCCGCCCAGGAGAGGGAGGAGGAAGCGTGGGAACTCTCGACGATGTCGTGGACCGATTCCGCGCGCGAGGGATAGCCGGACATGCCGCCCTGCTGGCGCAGCGTGGCGAAGTCCTGGCGCCCGGTGAGGATCTTGTGCACGTAGGACTGGTGCCCGGTGTCGAAGACGATGCTGTCCCGCGGGGAATCAAAGACCCGGTGGATGCCCATGGTCAGTTCCACCACGCCCAGGTTCGGGCCCAGGTGTCCGCCGGTCTGTGCAACGTTGGTGATCAGGAATGAACGGATCTCTTCAGCAAGACGCTTTAGCTGGGTCAGCGAAAGCCTGCTGAGGTCCCGAGGATCCCGGATTGTTTCCAGAAGTCCCAACAGGGTGCCTCCCTTGAGTCGTAATCGGCGGCACTGCACACCGTCGCAATGGATTAACTCTAACGCGCGGCGTGCGCTGCGCGGTTCCTACCCAACGCTTCAGGGCCCCGTTTCCCCTCCTCCGCCCTCTGGACGGATCGGGGAAACGGAGCCCTGAACGTGGTGCGTTTACTACTTTGCGGAGATCTGGCGCAGTACGTACTGCAGGATGCCGCCGTTGCGGTAGTAGTCGGCTTCGCCCGGCGTATCGATGCGGAGGACCGCATCGAACGTGATGGCTTCGCCGTTTTCGGGGGTGGCCGTGACCCGGACGGTCTTGGGCGTGGTCCCGTTGTTCAGTTCGGTGACGCCTTCAACGGAGAAGGTTTCCGTACCGGTGAGGCCCAGCGACTCGGCGTTGACGCCGGCCGGGTACTGCAGCGGAAGGACGCCCATGCCGATGAGGTTGGAGCGGTGGATACGCTCGTAGCTCTCGGCGATGACGGCCTTGACGCCCAGCAGTGCGGTGCCCTTGGCTGCCCAGTCACGCGAGGAACCGGATCCGTATTCCTTGCCGGCCAGGACAACCAGCGGAGTGCCGGCGGCCTGGTAGTTCATCGCGGCATCGTAAACGGCAGCCTGCGGTGCGTCGGCCTGGCTGAAGTCACGGGTGAAACCGCCTTCAACGCCGTCGAGCAGCTGGTTCTTGATGCGGATGTTGGCGAAGGTGCCGCGGATCATGACTTCGTGGTTGCCACGGCGGGAGCCGTAGGAGTTGAAGTCCTTGCGGGCCACACCGTGCTCCAGCAGGTACTTGCCCGCAGGAGTGTCGGACTTGAAGGAGCCGGCCGGGGAGATGTGGTCGGTGGTGACCGAGTCGCCCAGCTTCAGCAGCACGCGTGCGCCGGAGATGTCCGAGACGGGTTCCGGCTCGGCCTTCATGCCCTCGAAGTACGGGGGCTTCCGGACGTACGTGGACTCCGCATCCCACTCGAAGGTCGCACCCTCGGGAGTGGGCAGGGACTGCCAGCGCTCGTCGCCTTCGAAGATGGTGTTGTAGCTGTCGCTGAACATCTTCTGGTCGATGGAGGCATCGATGATCTGCTGGACCTCGACCGGGTTCGGCCAGATGTCCTTGAGGTAGATGTCGTGTCCGGCTTCGTCCTGGCCCAGCGGGTCATTCTCGAAGTCGAAGTCCATGGTGCCGGCCAGGGCGTAGGCGACTACCAGCGGCGGGGAGGCCAGGTAGTTCATCTTCACGTCCGGGTTGATGCGGCCTTCGAAGTTACGGTTGCCCGAGAGCACCGCGGTGACCGCGAGGTCTGCTTCGTTGATCGCTTCGGAGATTTCCTCTTCGAGGGGACCGGAGTTACCGATGCAGGTGGCGCAGCCGTAGCCGACTACGAAGAAGCCGAGCTTCTCGAGGTACGGAATCAGGCCGGACTTCTCGTAGTAGTCCGTGACGACCTTCGAGCCCGGGGCGACGGAGGTCTTGACCCACGGCTTGGACGCCAGGCCCTTGTCCACCGCGTTGCGGGCCAGCACTGCGGCGGCCATCATCACGGAGGGGTTGGACGTGTTGGTGCAGGAGGTGATCGAAGCGATCGTCACTGCGCCGTGGTCCAGGTCGAACGTGCGGCCGTCCGCCATGGTGACCGGCACGGAGTTCGTGGCGCGGTGGGCGGGAGCATCCGCCTCGGCAACCAGGTCGTGCTCGTGGTCTTCAACCGTGGTGGCGTTCGCGTTGAACGAGGGGGCGTCGGAGGCCGGGAAGGTCTCTTCCAGCGTCTCGTCGACGGTGCCGTTCTTGGCTTCAACGGTTTCGTGGACGTAGTTCTTCAGGTCATTGCGGAACTGCGTCTTGGCGTTGGTCAGTTCCACACGGTCCTGGGGACGCTTCGGGCCTGCGATGGAGGAAACCACCGTGGACAGGTCCAGTTCCAGGTACTCGGAGTACTTGATCTCCTTGGACGGATCGTGCCAGAGGCCCTGTTCCTTGGCGTAGGCCTCAACGAGATCCACGTTCTCTTCGGAGCGGCCCGTGAGGCGCAGGTATTCGAGCGTCACGTCGTCGATCGGGAAGATCGCCGCAGTGGAACCGAATTCCGGGCTCATGTTGCCGATGGTGGCGCGGTTGGCCAGCGGAACTGCGCCGACGCCTTCACCGTAGAACTCCACGAACTTGCCGACCACGCCGTGCTTGCGCAGCATTTCGGTGATCGTCAGGACGACGTCGGTTGCCGTGGCACCGGCGGGGATCTCGCCGGTCAGCTTGAAGCCGACGACGCGCGGGATCAGCATGGAGACGGGCTGGCCGAGCATTGCTGCTTCGGCCTCAATGCCGCCAACGCCCCAGCCGAGCACACCCAGGCCGTTGACCATGGTGGTGTGGGAGTCGGTGCCGACGCAGGTGTCGGGGTAGGCACGCAGGACGCCGTCAACTTCACGGGTCATGACGGTACGGGCCAGGTACTCGATGTTGACCTGGTGCACAATGCCCATTCCCGGGGGAACGACCTTGAAGTCGTCGAAGGCCGTCTGGCCCCACCGGAGGAACTGGTACCGCTCGCCGTTGCGCTGGTACTCAATCTCCATGTTGCGCTCGAGGGCGCCCGAGTTGCCGAAGGCATCGATCTGCACGGAGTGGTCAATGACCATTTCGGCAGGTGCCAGGGGGTTCACGCGCTTGGGGTCGCCGCCGAGATCGGCAACGGCCTCACGCATGGTGGCCAGGTCGACGATGCAGGGTACGCCGGTGAAGTCCTGCATGATCACCCGTGCCGGGGTGAACTGGATTTCGGTGCTGGGCTCTGCGTCCGCATCCCACTGCGCCAGGGCGCGTACGTGGTCCGCGGTGATGTTCGCACCGTCTTCGGTGCGGAGCAGGTTCTCCAGCAGGACCTTGAGGCTGAACGGAAGGCTCTGGGCGCCTTCGACGGAATTCAGCCGGAAAATTTCATACTCGGAACCTTTGACGTCTAAGACGCCCTTGGATCCGAAGCTGTCCACATTAGTCATAACAGGACTCCTCTCGCCACCTTGTTATCTTTGTCCAGGTCACAACTGCCCGCCAGTTAGGTTTCCCTAAGAGTCGGACAAAAGGGGCGGCAAGGAAACCGGTGGTTCATTTCCCGCCGACACAGGCCCCCTGCCTGGGCAATGATTCCCCCGAAAGTGGAAAACTCCCCGGAAACTCCCCCGTAAAAGGCGCAGGACTGGACAACTGCCTCCCATCCTAGCCTTTACAGGGGCGCCCGGAGGAGATATGGGCCACGACGCGTCGTGACGGGGATCCCGGGACGCCCTGCCGGGCGGCGCCGGGACCCCGACGGCGGCCGGCTAGCGCTTCCGCAGGACGGCGAAGGACTCCATGTGGTGGGTGTGCGGATACAGGTCGAACACCCGCAGGGTGTCCATTTCCCACCCGGCGCTGCGGAAATAGCCCAGGTCACGGGAGAAGGACGCGGGATCGCAGGACACATAGCCGACCACCCGGGGCGCGGCAGCATCGATCTGCTCCACCACTGTCTTTCCGGCTCCGACCCGCGGCGGATCCAGGAGCACGACGTCGAGGTCCCCGGCATCGCGGAGCATCTTGTCCACCCGGCCCTGGCTGATCTGCACCTGGGGTGCGGCGAAGAGGTTCTTGCGGGCATCGCGGCTGGCGCCCGGGGAACCTTCCACCGAGAGCACACGGCCGGATTCACCGGCTGCCGCCGCCAGGGGTGCCGTGAACAGCCCGGCACCGGCGTAGAGGTCCGCCACGGATTCCCCGGACTGCACGTCCAGGCCCTCGAGGACCGCGCCGGCCAGGGTCTGCGGGGCCGAACGGTGGATCTGCCAGAACCCGGCACCGGTCACCCGGTAGTCGTGGCCCAGGACCGTTTCCTGCACCCAGGTCCGTCCCTTCAACCGGGTGAGCTCATGGCTTTCCGGATCCCAGGCGGCCACGGACATGCCGTCGGGCAGGGACCCGGCGATCCGGGCCGGCACCCGCGGATGGGTTCCCGGCGCAGGGATCAGCAGGACCAGGGGCGGGCCGCCCACCGCCGGAGCAGCTATCTCCACACGGTCGATACCGGTGAAATCCGCCTCCCACAGCCGCAGGGCGTTGATCGAATCGGTGGCCAAGGGCATCGCCTCGACCGGAATCAGCTCATCTGAGCGGTGGGCATGCATCGCCAGCCGACCGCTGGGTGCCACGGTGAAACTGACCCGCGTACGCCAGCCCAGGCCATCGGCGCTTTCGTCCGCGGCAGGTTCAACCTCGGGAACCAGGTCTGTGCCGCCTAGGCGCTGCAGCTGCTCCGCGAAGACCTCTGCCTTGAGGCGGCGCTGGACCGGCAGGTCGATGTGGCCGAACTCGGCCCCACCCACGGGCAGCTTGCCGCGGGCCGCGGCGCGCAGGGCGTCCGCGTCCTTCCAGAAATGCTCCCGGCGTCCCTCGGCGGCTTCGAGGACTTCCACAACGTCTCCCCGCCAGAACTTGGCGTCTTCGCCGGACTCGGTAAGCCGGACCCGGACCCGCTCCCCCGGGAGGCCGTGCCGGACAAACACGACGCGTCCTTCGTGCCGGGCTACAAAATGGCCGCCGTGGGCCGGGGCACCGATGGTGAGTTCAATCGTCATGGGGGTGCAGTACTTCCTTCAAAGGGACCTAAAAGTCCATCTCACCACGAGAGCGGAGCCCGGTGCTATTTGGGCCGCCGTCAGGACTAAGCTGGCGTTGATTGTTTTTTAGGTACGGGCAGGCAGAACCGGCCCGGTACGGCCGGTCCCCCGGCACGGCAATCAACTACAGGACCAAACCGAAACCGAGGTAGGGCAGTTGGCCCATTACGTGATCATGGGGTGCGGGCGCGTCGGCGTCAGCCTCGCGCATACCCTGGATAATGCCGGCCATTCGGTCGCCATCATCGACCAGGACGAGCGGGCTTTCCGCCGGCTCCGGCAGACGTTCACCGGACGAAAGGTGACCGGCGTCGGCTTTGACCGCGAGACGCTGAAGGCGGCGGGCATCGAAGAGGCGTACGCCTTCGCCGCTGTGTCCAGCGGTGACAACTCCAACATCCTGGCCACCCGGGTGGCCCGCGAAACCTTCCACGTCGGCCACGTCGTCGCACGCATCTACGATCCGGGACGCGCGGAAATCTACCAGCGCCTCGGTATTCCCACGGTCGCCGCCGTGCGGTGGAGCGCCGACCAGGTGCTGCGCAGGATCCTGCCCGAGCAGAGCATCAACGGTGACTTCCGCGAATCCTCCGGCCGGCTGATCCTCGGTGAGCTGTCCCTGCATGAAGGCTGGCTGGGCCGCTCGCTGGGAAGCATCGAGACCGCAGCGGGTGTCCGGATTGCCTACATCACCCGGTTCGGGGAAGGAATCCTCCCGCGCCCGGACAGCAGCTATCAGGAAGGTGATGTCCTGCACGCCATGATGTCCGTGGACCGCACAGCCGAAATCAGCAAGATCCTGTCCAAGGAACCAGCCAAGGAGTCCCTGTGAAAGTTGTGATTGCCGGCGCCGGCAGCGTGGGATCGTCCATTGCCAAGGAGCTGTTGGGCCACGGCCACGATGTGCTGCTGATTGATGAGAAACCCGAATGTGTGGGCCGCAGCGGCCTGCGCGGAGCGCGGTGGCTCATCGGCGACGCGTGCGAGCTGACCACGTTGAAGGACGCGCTCCTGGAGGAGGCCGACGTCGTGGTTTCAGCCACCGGCGATGACAAGGTCAACCTTGTGGTCTCGCTGCTGGCGAAAAGCGAATTCGGCGTGGCGCGGACGGTGGGCCGCGTCAACAATCCCAAGAACGACTGGATGTTCAACGATTCCTGGGGTGTGGACGTAGCCGTGAACACGCCGCGCCTGATGACGGCACTGGTGGAGGAAGCCGTGGAAATCGGCGACCTGGTCCGGCTGCTGACCCTTCAGACGGGTGTGTCTTCGATGGTGGAGTTCACTGTTCCTACGGACTCGCACCTGACGGGCCGGACCCTGGGTTCCATCGACTGGCCCCTGGATGCCACGGTGGTTGCGATCCTGCGGGACGACGCCCCGATCACGCCCAGCAACGACGACGTCGTGGAGCCGGGAGACGAGCTGTTCTTCATCACCACCATCGCCGCCGAAGACGAGCTGCGGGCGGTCCTGTCCCCCGCGGCCGCCGAGGCGACCGCGAACGCGCGTCAGGACTCCGGCGGGGCCGTGGAAGCCGAACCTGTGGAACCGGCGGCCGGCACAATGGCCGAAGGCTTGGAAACCACCCATGCCAGCCAGAGTCCGAGCGCGTAGAGCGGAACACCCATGGCCAGGCGCATGGTGCCCAGCGCTGCGACATTGCCCGCCAGGTAGAGCGGAAGCTGGACGGCCAGGCGCAGGGCAAAGACCGCCACAATGATCCAGCTGGCCCACGTGTAGGCGCGCAGCCGCACGGGCACGGTACGCCATTCCAGGTTTTCGCCGCGGATGAAACCGAACAGCAGGCCGGCGACGGGCCATTTCACCGCGATGGAGACCAGGAACGCCAGGATGTACGCGCCGTTCACGTAGAACCCGGGAACGAAGAACGTGGCCCCGTCGCCACTGCGCAGCGCCACGAAGGCGCAGATGGCGACCCCGGCCACTCCCGTCAGGGACTGCATCAGGGGACGCCGCTGAACGAGGTTGGCCACCGAGAAGACGGCAGCGGCTGCCACGGCTGCTCCGAGCGCGAGGTTCAGCTCCGCCCCGACGGTGTAAAGCAGGGTGAACAGCAGCCCGGGAACGATCGCCTCGGCCAGTCCACGGACCCCGCCCACGGACTTGAGCACGTCGATCTGTCCGTCGTCACGGCGTTCGACGCCGGATCTGGCGGCGTACTGCCCGGCCAGCTGGTTCAGGTCCGGCTGGCCGTCGTCCGGCTGCTGGGGTGTGCTCATGCGTCGGCCTCCGGGCGTCCAATGATTTCGTATCGCGGGTTAAAGATCGTGGGCCGGCCGTCGACGTCCGAGACCATGCCTTCGAAGGCCAGATAGGTGCCGGCTTCGATTCCCGGCACCCGCCGCTGTCCTACCCAGACCAGCCGCACCTTGGGCCGCGGGGCCAGCGGGTTTTCGCGGTACGCGGCCATCGAGTCCTCCACGACGGCGGTGAACCGGGGCGGGTCGTTGGCCGGCACCACGGTGATGGCCGAAACATAGCCGCGGCAGTAGGCCCGGCCGCGTCCGGGCAGGGTCTTGATGCTGGCGCTGTGGGTGGAAGCGGATGGTGCTGGCACAACCTAGCCGATCGTCGTGATTTCAGGGCCGCGCTCCGGCGCGGCCGGCTTTGCGGTGTCCTTGGCACGCGGGAGCGGGGACGCGTCGCGGGGCAGCCGCAGCTGCAGCAGGTCACGCGGCGGCAGGGGCTGCTCGCCCCGGACCACAACCACATTGCGGAAGACTTCCTCCAGCGGACCGGCGGCATCCGGGTTCATCGCTGCCGGACCGCCGAACACGCCGCGCAGGAACCAGCGGGGACCGTCGACACCAACGAAGCGGGCCACACGGTATCCCTTGGACCCGTCCTGGGCCTGGGCCGGAACCTTGGCCAGCAGCTCGGTGCCGAAAGTGCCGGTGAGTTCGTCCACGGTGCCGCCCTGGGAGCCGACCGATGTGCCGATCTGCTCACGGATGTCGTCCCAGAGGGTCTCCGAACGCGGGGCGGCGAAAGCCTGCAGCTGGAGGCTGGACCCTTCCAGGTCCAGGGTCACGGCAACCACGCGTTGGGTCTTCTCCTCGACTTCCAGCCGCAGCTGCAGGCCCTGGGAGGCTGCAATCCGGAGTGCGCCCAGATCAACGTAGCCCTCCTCGGAGGGACGCTCACTCAGATCGTAGGGACCGCCTGCGGCCGGAGCCTGCACGGCGCCACCGGCGTCACTGGCGGAGCCGGTCTCTGCCGTGGATGTCTCACCGGCGGTTTCCGCAGCTGTTTCCACAGCTGCGTCCTCTGCCTTGGATTTCTTACGGCGCCCAAATGCCATAACCAGGTTCCTTCTCTCTCATCTGCAAGTTCTTAGTATGGCCGCCGGCTGCTGCCGGCCGTCCGGATACCCGGACGGCGTAAAGCGGGTCAGGCCGGAACGGCGGTGAATCCACCGGTGGATCCGAACCCGCCGGCGCCGCGGACGGAATCCGGCAGCTCGTCCACGGGAACAAATTCAGCGGTTTCCACCCGCTGGATCACCAGCTGGGCAATCCGGTCGCCGCGCTGCAGGGTCACCGGCTGCGTGAGGTCGGTGTTGATCAGGGTGACGGAAATTTCCCCGCGGTAGCCCGCGTCCACGGTGCCGGGCGCATTCACGATGCTCACCCCGTGCTTGGTGGCCAGTCCGGACCGGGGATGTACGAACGCTGCGTAGCCGAAAGGCAGAGCAAGCGAAACACCGGTGGGAATCAGTTGGCGTTCCCCCGGAGCAAGGGTGAAATCGATCCGGGAGCGGAGGTCCGCTCCGGCATCGCCGGGGTGCGCGTACGACGGCGGTTCCAGGCCGTCGTCGAGCATTTTGAGCTGTACCTTCAGGGTTGTCCCTGCACCTTGCACCAGTTTCTCCGGTTTCCATTTGATTCATAGATGGCCAACTGCTGCAGCCGGGGCGGCTGCTCGCGCTGTCTGGCATTCGGGGGTGCCATTCGGGGGTGGCATTCGGGCGGGCGGAGCCGCCGGGGCCGGCCCCCGGCCAACCCACCACACTTTAGCGCGTTTTCCTGTACGGGAGCCGGGCTGCGTGGTACCGGCACGGCGCGGGATGAAAGAAGCTGCCAAAGGTGAAAAGCTGGAGGTATGTCATCCCCTTCTGCAAAGAGCTCCGCCGACACCGTGGTGTACAGCGAACGCCTCACGCCTTCCTTCGGAATCTGGTTCATTGCGGCCGCACTTGCCGCCGCCTGCATTCTGGTCTTTATACCCATCAGTGTCGGAGCCGGCATCACCGCGGCCGTCGTCGCCGCGCTCATCCTGGCCGTGCTGCTGGTGATCTCCACTCCCCTGATCCGGGTCACCCCTGACACCCTGCAGGTGGGCCGGGCGCAGATCGAGCGCCGCTTCATCGGCAAGGTCGAAGCCTTCCGCGGCGAAGACGCCACCATGCAGCGCGGTCCCGGACTCAACGCCACCGCCTACATGTGCATCCGGGGCTGGATTTCGCCGGTCGTCCGCATCGAAATCACCGACCCGGCGGACCGCACGCCGTACTGGCTCACGTCCACCCGCCGGCCCGAGAAGCTGGTCGAAGCACTCACTTCCGGCCGCTGACCTACCCCCTGCAGTCCACGCAGTAAAGCATTCCGTCTTTTTCCAGGGCTATCTGTGAACGGTGCCGGACCAGGAAACAGGAGGCACACGTGAATTCGTCCGCCTGTGCAGGGAGGATGCGCACCAGCACCTCCTCGGTGGAGAGGTCCGCGCCAGGCAGCTCGTACCCGTCGGCGGCCTCCGCCTCGTCCTCGTCCACCACCGCGGACTGCGGGTCGTGACGCCGGGTCCGGAGCGCCGCTACCGGCTCCTCGCCGGCCTCTTCCTCGGTCTTGCGGGGGGCGTCATAATCCGTCGCCATAATGTCTTGTCTCGCCGTCCGGTTGTCGGGTCTTCGCTGCTGTCAGGGCCCTTGCGGCGGACCGGCTGCCCGGACCCGCATCATGACCCGCACATAGCAACGCCACGGATACCTGTTTTGTGCCCGTAACGCAGAGATTTTTACCTACCCCACGTCAAAAAGCGAACCGGACCCAGTTCGGACACGCGTTTGGTCCCGCGGATGATGTCCCGCCGGGCCTTCCAAAACCGCCACACCCGGGCAAAGCTTAGGTTTTCACCGCTGGGGATGGCATTGTTTCAAGAAGGAATTGCTATCGGGTGGAGGACTTTTTGATGCAGGATCTACGGCTGGTGGGTGTCCATGAAGGTGGCGAACATCTGCTGTTAAGCGGCAAGGGCGGGGAAACCTTCCGCCTTCGGATTGACGAAGCCCTCCGGGTGGCGGCCTCGCGTCCCACACACCGGTCCGCGCCGCAGGCTGCTCCGTCAGCAGGCGCCGGCATGAGCCCGCGGGATATCCAGGCCCGGATCCGCTCCGGTGCCAGCGCAGAAGAGGTGGCCGAACTTTCCGGCCACGACCTTGCCCACATCCGCCGCTACGAGGGTCCGGTCCTCGCCGAACGCGAATACGTCGCAGGGCAGGCCCGGGCCGTGGAAGTGGCAGCCCCGATGTCCGCCACCAACGACGGCTACCGCAGCACCTTCGGGGAGAACCCGGTAAACCTCGGGGACATGGTGATCCACCGGCTGCGCTCATTCGGTGTGGACCCGGATTCCGTCGAGTGGGACGCCTGGCGCCGCCCGGACGGCACCTGGGAAGTTGTGGCCCGCTTCGCGTTGACCGAGAAATCCCGCGTCGCCATCGGCGAAGAACCGCCCGCCCGCTGGATTTTCAGCCCGCTGCGCAAGAGCGTCACCAACACCAACCGCTGGGCACAGGTGCTCAGCGAACTGGAACCGCTGGACACCCCCGTGCCCACCCGCCGGCTCACCGCCGTCGCGGACCGCGTCTTCGATTTCGAAGCCGAAGGCGGCGCACCTGACACGGACGGGATCCTCGACGTCCTGAGGTCACGGCGCGGCCAGCGGCTGGGCAGCGACGAAGACGGCGACGACGCACTGGCGAGCCTGCTCTCCAAGGGCACCGTTCCTGCGGCACACCCGCGGGACGGCAGCGCCGACACAGACGAAGAGGATGCCAAGCGTCCGCGTACCGGCCGGCTTACCCTTGCACCGTCCGTCGACTCCACGGACACCGAGGACCCGGTTGATCCGGTGGCCCTTCCCGGAAGCGTGACCCAGACCCGCGAAATCAGCGTGCTGGCCCGTCCGTTCCGCCGCCGTCCGGCACGCACAGAGGAGCCGGCTGCCGCCGACGAGCCCGCTGCCGATCTGCCGGCAGACCCCGGGCCCGAGGTTGCGGAGGAAGCAGCACCTGTTGAACCGGCATCCACCGCACGGAAGAACGCCGGGCGCGATTTCCCCTGGGACCGCCTCCCCAACGGTGGACGGGGCCAGCGGCCGGAGGACGCCGACGCCGATAAGGGCGAAGCCAAGGATGAGGGCTCGCAGGAACGGCGCTCCATCAAACCGAAGCGCTCCTCGGTTCCCTCGTGGGACGAGATTGTCTTCGGCACCAAGGGCGACTAGCTCCTGCCATCGACGGGGGTCCTGCCGGGCCCGGGTCCCGGGAGGACTCTGGTTGAGTAGTCAAACTGTTCATATGGTGCTTGATGTACGCAGTACATCCACCGGAACAGGGAGTATCACCCGTGACCACCATCGGCATTCTTGGCGCCGGCCAGGCGGGAAGCACACTTGCCCGCGCGGCGATCGCAGCCGGTTATGACATCGTCATTGCCAACTCGCGGGGACCGGCGACACTGAAGGGACTCGTCAGTGAGCTGGGCCCGCGGGCGCGCGCCGCAAGCGCGGCCGATGCGGCGGAGGCAGGGGCCTTCGCGTTCACTGCTTTCCCGTACTCGCCCTCCGACCGGCTTCCGGTTCAGGAACTTGCGGGAAAGGTCGTGATCGACAACAACAATTACATGGTCTGGCGGGACGGAAACTATCCCGAGGTCGACTCGGGCCGCAAAACCATTCATGAGCTGCGCCAGGAGCAACTGCCGGACTCAAAGGTCGCCAAGGCGTTCTCGCACATCCAGTTCCACGAGCGTTTCTCCCTCAGGGTCCCCAGTGACGCGCTGCCGGGCCTGTTCCGCCTGGCGAGGCCGGCCGGAGCGCCGGACCGAAAGGCGTTGGTCGTCTCGAGCAACTACCCCGACGCCGTCGAGCTGGTGACCCGGTTCTACGACGATCTTGGGTTCGACGCCGTCGACAACAGTCCCTTGAGTGAATCGTGGCGCAGTGCGCCCGGCACCCCCATGTGGCGCCACCATGTCGACGGACAAAGCCGCGCCGAACTCATCCACAACCTGCAGTTGGCCCAGCGGATCGAAAGCCGGCTCAAGGAACGGTCTGCCTATCGCCCCGGCTGAACGCGCTGGGCGCCTAAAGCGGGAACCGCTCCGCCGTGGATTCCACGGAGCACACCGGCCCCTGGGCCTGCTCGAGGGCAGCCGCCTGCTGCGCCGTAACCCTGCGCATATAGTGCCGGCGGCAGAGCGTCTCATAGCCGACTACGGGTCCTGCGGCCTCCGTGCCCGCCGGGGATCCAGTGCCTTCGGCACCCATCAGGTCGCCGGCGTCGAACAAGGGCTGATCGTCGAATAAGGGCCGGTCCTCGAACAAGGGCTCATGCTCAACCGGAGGGTGGCCGGTTTCGGCGGCGGCTGCAGGGGTGCGGGACTCGACGTCCCCCACCACCACCTGGTCCCCCTCGGTCACCATCACGCCGTCGACGGTCCGCGCGTTGTGGGTCGCCCGCCGGCCGCACCAGCACAGGGCCCGCACCTGGAGGACCTCCATGCGGTCTGCGAGTTCCACGAGGCGCTGCGAGCCGGGGAAGAGCCGCGTCCTGAAGTCGGAGGTGATGCCGAAGGCAAACACGTCAATGTCCATTTCGTCCACGATGGAGGCCAGCTGCTCGACCTGTTCGGCGCTGTAGAACTGTGCCTCATCGCAGATGACGTAGTCCACGTTGTGCCCGGATTCCCCGCAGGTCCGTACCTCGGCCCAGAAATCCGTGTCATCACGGACTTCGACGGCCGGAGTCTGCAGTCCGAGGCGGCTGGAAATCATCGATTCCCCTGCGCGGTCATTGCGGCTGAACAGGATCCCGCCGCGCCCGCGGGCACTGTGGTTGTAGTCCATCTGGAGTGCGAGCGTCGACTTGCCGCAGTCCATGGTGCCGGAGAAAAAGACCAGTTCGGCCATGGCTACTTCCCGCCCTGCGTCGTGGAGGACTTGTTTTTACGTTGTTCGGGCTGCGCGAGGACGAGCAGGGGAACCTCGCACTCCGCACGCGTCAGGGAACCGTGCTGGCCCGTGACGTCCAGTGCCGTGGCGGCGACCCTGCGGGTGTCGAACAGGGCAATGGGCTCGCGCGCGGCAATCATCAGGTCACCAATGCGGGGCAGCACGGCAGCGTCCACCCCGGGCCCGAAATAGCCGGCCTGGACGGCTTCGTCCCGGGTGAAAACCCAGGCCCGGGTGCCATAGGCGGCCTGCCACGCGGCCTTAAGCCGGTCAAGCGCACCGGAGCCTGCATCCGGTTGCAGATACAGGTGAACCATCCGCGGCTCCCCCGCCGTATGCCGGACCCCGTCGATCAGTGCCGGCTGCGTGCTGAAGTCGAACCGCTGCGTCACTGGAACGTCCACCATGCCGTGGTCCGCGGTCAGGAGCACCAGGGTGCCGGCCGGTACCCGGGCCACGAGCCGTTTCAGGGCACTGTCGAGTTCTTCCAGCTCGTTGCCCCACTCCGTAGAGGCCGCGCCGTACCGGTGCCCGGCCTTGTCCAGCTCGTTCCAGTACAGGTACATAAGCATGCTGTCCGCGCCGGCCAGGGCGTCGACGGCGGCGGATACCCGGGCGTGCACACCGGTCGCCGGGATGAACGTGCCGCCCCGGAGCGCGGCACGGGTCAGCGGCGACTCGGCGAACCGGGGAAGGCTGACCGTGGCGACCGGAAGGTGTTCAGCGGCCTTCTCGAGGATGGTGGGATAGGGCTGCCACTTCAACGGATCGACTCCTGCATCCCAGGACCCGAGCATGTTGACCACTTTGTCCTGTTCAGGATCCAGGACGTCGTAGCCCACCAGTCCGTGCCGGCCGGGGGCAAGCCCGGTGCCCAGGGATGCCAGTGACGCCACGGTGGTGGTGGGGAAGGACGCGCTGAGGGTGCGGGCGGTGGGCAGGAAACCCTTGAGGAACGGGGCGTGGCCCGCACGCTTCCGAAGCAGTGAAAGGCCCAGCCCGTCCACCATAACCACGCAGACCCGGCGGGCTGCGGGCAGGGAGAGCCGGTTTTCATAGCCCGGCACACCCAGCACCGCCGCAGCGCTGGACAGCACGTCGGCTACGGAACGGTTTCCATAGGCCGGCGCGGCGGGCAGGGATTCAGGGACGGAGGGGATTGCTGCCACGGTGTCAGCGCTGCGGGTGGGCACGGTTGAAGCGTCCCCCGATGCCGGGCATGCGCTGGCGGGGATCACCGCCGTCCACCGGCCGGGGAACCGCAGTGGTATCGGTGTTGACCTTGCGCAGGGCGCGGGCGAAAGCCTTCGCGTTCTGCACCGCCTGCGCGCCGTCCGCTTCCGCACTGACGCGGAGCACAATGTCCTCCTGTGCAATGTTTCCGGTGTAGCCGTGGTCCGCGTCGCACTGCGGATCCGCACAGCCGGCCGGACCCATGTCCAGGCGCTGTCCGCCGGACCAGGCGATGGCGAGGGTCATTTCACGCGCCGGGTCGGACGGCTTGTAGTTCTGCGGCTGCGCATACATGTACCCGAGCACCACCGAGCGGATCTGCGTCACGGGTACGGACTCGGTGGAGACCTGCGCCATCATCTGCTCACCGGCGTCGTCGAGCTGCTGGTCATCCACGTGTGTGATCACCAGCATGTCCTCGGTCAGGACCAGGACGGTGATGTGGCGGTGCACCTCGGTACGCTCAAAATGCGTTTCAAGGTGGATCAGGTGGGAAAGCGGTTCGCGTCCGTCCAGGGCATCGTGGACCACGTCGGCCAAAAGCGTCGGATAGAAGCCTGCCCGTTCCATGGAGGCGTCAAGACTGCGGCGTTCAGCGGAAAGTAACGGCGACATGGTTCCAGTTTCCCCCAGACCGCCCCTTCATGCCTAAATGGCGCGCGGGTGGACCAGCAGATCAGTCTCGCATTGCCCGCCGGGCACTGTCGGTACGCCGCTGCGGGTGGCCCAGCCGGATGTCGGCACTCAGTACCGTCACGCCGCCGGCCGACACCAGGACCGGGTTGATTTCGATCAGGGCAATCTGCGGGTGCTGGTCCTTGAGGACAGCCAGCCGGGCGATCAGGTCCTCCAGCCCCGCTATGTCGGCTTCGGGCAGGCCCTGGTAGCCGAGCAGTTTCGCGGCGGCGCGGGGAGTGCGCACCAGATCGGAAATGTCGCGGTCCGTCAGCGGCGGCACACCGTGCGCCCAGTCGTCCAGCAGGGCGGTCGCGTCGCCGGCAAGGCCGAAGGAGATCACCGGACCCAGCAGTGGATCTTCGATGGCGCGGATCCGGCAGCCCTGCCCGCTGACAGCCATGGACTGGACCTCCATGGCGAAGTCGCCATAACGCTGCAGCGCCTGGTGCATCTGTTCGATATTGGTCCGCAGCGCCTCGGGGGTGGCGATGTTCAGCCGCACCCCGCCAAGATCCAGGCGGTGGCGCAGGTGCCCGTCCCGGGTCTTCACCGCAACGGGCCAGCCCAGCAGGTCTGCGGCGGCCACGGCTTCGTCAGGTGTGTCGAAACCGACCGCGGGCAGTACGGTGACGCCGTAGAACTCCAGCAGCTTGGCCGTCTGCTCCGGGTCCAGCCGGGTCAGGGTGTCCCCTTCCACGCTGTCCATCAGTGATTCGATCCAGGCGTTTGCTCCCTCGGAGTCCACGCCGGCCGGTTCAACGAAGCTGCCGTGGTCCCGGTTGGCCCATTCGGTGTAGCGCACCACTGCCGCCAGGGCGGTGACTGCTGCTCCGGGGCTGCTGAAGCATGGCAGGCCTCCCCCTGGAAGATCGGGGTCGGCGGCAAGCAGGCCCTCGACGTGGGCCCGGGGATCCACGATGCCGGTAAAGGCCGCAACCAGCGGCTTGCCGGTTGCCTGCACGCATTCAGCCAGGGCCGCCGCTATCGCTTCGGTCCGCAGTCCCGGCGCCGGGAGGATCGCGACGACGCCGGCGTCCACGGCGTCGTCGGACAGTACCTCGGTGACCGTACGGCGCAGCTGCGGCAGGGCGACGCTCATGCCCGTGTCCAGGGCCAGATCCGTCTCCAGGCGGGTGATGTCCAGGTCGAGCCCGGTGCACGCATCGGCCAGGACCCGGCCCAGCGCTGCCGAATTGCTGAACACGGCCACCCGGCGTCCGCGCGGCAGCGGCTGGCTGACGGCAATCTGGGCCACGTCGATCAGCTGTTCGTTGGTGCTCACCCGGATGACGCCGGATTGGCGCAGCATCGCGTCCAGTGCACCGGGAGGCGCCTGCGTGGTCCGCACGGCGTGGCCCGGCGGAAGCTGGAGCCCGGTGACGTCCGACTTGGCGACAATGACCGGTTTGGTACGGGCCAGCCGGCGGGCCAGCCGGGAGAACTTACGCGGGTTGCCCACCGACTCGAGGTACATCGCGACAACCCGCGTATCGGCGTCGTCCTCCCAGTACTGCATGGCGTCATTGCCGGAGACATCGGCCCGGTTGCCCGCGGAGATGGTGGAGGACAAGCCGAGGGCACGTCGCTGGGCGGTGGCGTACAGCAGCACGCCGATGGCAGCCGACTGGCTGAACAGCCCCAGTCCCCCGCGCTTGGGCAGGGCCGGCGCCATGGAAGCGTTCAGGGACACATCCGGCCGCGTGTTGATCAGGCCCAGCGACGCCGGCCCGACCACCCGCATGCCGTGCGCGCGGGCCCGGCGGACCAGGTCACGCTGCCGGGCCAGGCCCTCGGGTCCCTTAGGGCCGAAGCCCGCGGTGACCACCAGCAGGGCCTTCACACCCGCTGCGGCGCATTCATCCGCTACTTCGAGGACCTGCCCGTACGGGACGGCAATAACGGCCAGCTGGACGGTTTCCGGCACATCGGCGATCCGGCTGTAGGAGATCATGCCGGCCAGTTCGAAGGCTTCCGGATTGATGGCATACACCGAACCCTTGAAGCCGCCTTCGATGATGTGTTCCAGGAGCTGGTACCCCACCGAACCCCATTCGCGGCTGGCACCGATGACGGCGATAGACGACGGCGAGAGCAGGTCCGCGACGCTGCGGGCCTCGGCCCGGTGCTCGCGGGCTTCCATGACCGCCAGCGACTTCTCCGTGGGGTCGATATTGAAGTCCAGGGCGATCACGCCGTCGTCAAAGTGCCGTCGGACCTCGTACCCGGCGTCCGCGAACACGTCGATCATCTTGCGGTTTTCGGGCAGCACCTCGGCGGAGAAGCGGCGGATGCCGTTTTCCCGGGCGGCGGCGGCAAGGTGTTCCAGCAGGATGGACCCCAGTCCGCGGCCCTGGTGGTCGTCGGAAATGTTGAAGGCGACCTCAGCTTCGGTGGGATCGTCCAGGCGGTCGTAGCGGCCGATGCCGATAATTTCGTCACCTATGGTGATGACAAAGGCCACACGGTTCCGGTAATCGACGTTGGTGAAGCGCTCCAGCTCCTTGTTGGTGAGCTTAGCCTTGTAAGTGAAGAACCGGAGATAGATGGAGCTCTGTGACTGCCGCATATGGAACGCCTGCAGCGCCTGTGCATCCGAGGGGGAAACGGGCCGCAGATGGCCCGTGCCTCCGTCACGCAACACGACGTCGGCTTCCCAATATTCGGGGTAATGTCCCTGCTCCACCATAGACTCAGAGTAGTGGGCATTCTTCCCCAGAGTCATCTGCCCACTCCGTACTGCGTTATCCAATACTGCGTGATTCCGTACTGCGTGAGCCAGTACTGCGCGATCCACTACTGTGTGATTCAGTTCCCTACCACTGCGAGGACCCGACAACAGCATGGCCCGGCGCCAATCCGTCTCCAAGTCCGTACCCGGCGAAGTGATCGCCGAGAACATCATCGACATAGACGTCACCACCGAGATGGAAGGCTCCTTCCTGGAGTACGCCTATTCGGTGATCTACTCGCGTGCCCTCCCCGATGCGCGCGATGGGCTCAAGCCTGTCCAGCGGCGCATCCTGTACATGATGTCCGACATGGGGCTGCGCCCCGACCGCGGGCATGTGAAGTCCGCCCGCGTGGTGGGCGAGGTGATGGGCAAGCTGCACCCCCACGGAGACACGGCCATTTACGACGCCATGGTGCGCATGGCCCAGGACTGGGCGCTGCGGCTGCCGCTGATTGACGGACACGGCAACTTCGGCTCGCTCGACGACGGCCCGGCCGCCGCCCGCTATACCGAGGCACGGCTGGCGGCGCCCGCCCTGTCCATGACGGACCACCTGGACGAAGACGTAGTGGACTTCGTTCCGAACTATGACAACCAGCTCCAGCAGCCCGAAGTACTGCCCGCGGCTTTCCCCAACCTGCTGGTCAACGGCACCACCGGCATTGCCGTGGGTATGGCCACCAACATGGCCCCGCACAACCTGGGCGAGGTGATTGCCGCCACGCAGCACCTGATCGCCAATCCCGACGCCGGCCTGGACGAGCTGATGCGTTTTATCCCGGGACCCGACCTGCCGACCGGCGGGCGCATTGTGGGCCTGGACGGCATCCGCGATGCCTATGCCACCGGCCGTGGCTCGTTCAAGACACGCGCCAAGGTGGAGGTGGAGCAGCTCACCGCACGCCGCACCGGCCTGGTGGTCACCGAACTGCCCTACATGGTCGGCCCGGAAAAGGTCATCGAAAAAATCAAGGACGCAGTGACGTCCAAGAAGCTGCAGGGCATCTCCGACATTGTGGACCTGACGGACCGCAGCCACGGGCTGCGCCTGGTGATTGAGCTGAAGAACGGCTTCAATCCCAACGCCGTGCTGGCCCAGCTGTACAAGTTCACCCCCATCGAGGATTCCTTCGGCATCAACAACGTCACCCTGGTGGACGGCCAGCCCCGGACCCTGGGCCTGGTCGAGCTGCTGCAGGTCTACGTCGCGCACCGCCTGGGCGTGGTCCGCCGCCGCACCGCCTACCGGCTGGGACGCAAGAAGGACCGGCTGCACCTGGTCGAAGGCCTGCTGATCGCCATTGTGGATATCGACGAGGTCATCCAGATCATCCGGTCCTCGGATGAAACCGCCCAGGCACGGGAACGGCTGATGGCGGTCTACGACCTGACCGAAATCCAGGCCAGCCACATCCTCGAGCTGCGCCTGCGGCAGCTGACCAAATACTCCCGCATCGAGCTTGAAAAGGAACAGGACGAGCTGCGGAAAGCCATCGAGGAGCTTGAGGCCATCCTGGGCTCGGAACAGCGGCTGCGTGCCCTGGTGTCCTCGGAACTGGGCGAAGTGGCCGCAAAGTACGCCACGCCGCGGCGCACGGTCCTGCTTGAATCGGAAGCCGCCGCTCCCCTGAAGGGCGCTGCGGTAACCGCCGCAGCCGGAGCTGCCGGCAAGGGCGCCAAGGCGGTCCTGCCGCTGGAAATCGCGGACGATCCCTGCTGGGCCATCCTGTCCGCCTCGGGCCAGGTGGCCCGCACGTCGGACCAGGAACCGCTGGTCGAAGGCGGGCAGCGGGTCCGCCACGACGTGTTCCGTTCGGTGGTGAAGACCACCGCGCGCGGAGAGATCGGCGCACTCACCTCCTCGGGCCGGATGATCCGGATTTCCGTCCTGGACCTCCCTGCCCTGCCCCCGACCGCCGGACTGCCCAACCTTGCCGGCGGCGTCCCGGTCAAGGACTTCATGACCCTGGGCAAGGGCGAGAAGCTGGTCGGACTCGTCCCGCTGAACGCCGTGCTGGCCATTGGCACCCGGAACGGAGTGGTCAAGCGGGTCAACCCCGATTACCCCCTCAACCGGGATGACTGGGAAGCCATCACGCTCAAGCCCAAGGACGAGGTGATCGGGGTGTCCGTCGCCGCCGAGGAGACGGATGAGCTGGTCTTCATCACCCGCTCCGCGCAGCTGCTGCACTTCCCTGCCTCCACGGTCCGTGCGCAGGGCCGCACGGCGGGTGGCGTGGCCGGGATCAAGCTGGCGGCCGATGACGCCGCGGTGTTCTTCGGTACCGTGGCCGCTGACGATCCGGACGCCGTCGTCGTCACCGTTTCCACCACCACCGAGGCGCTGCCGGGCACGCCCGGCGGGTCGGTGAAGGTCACGCCGTTCGCCGAGTACCCGGCGAAGGGCCGCGCCACGGCGGGTGTCCGGGCACACCGGTTCCTGAAGGGTGAGGATTCCCTCGCGGTGGCCTGGGCCGGGCACGGTCCGGCCAAGGCCTCGGCCGCCAACGGCGTGGCCCGGGCACTGCCCACCGAGCACGGACGCCGGGACGGATCCGGTGTGCCGCTGGCCAACGCGGTGGACAGCGTGGGGCCAAGCCTGGGCTGACAGCCCACCTGGGTTTAACGGGGCCGGGCCGGTCCGCGGAGCGTTACGCTCCGCGGCCCGGCCCGGTTTTTTGTCTATTTGTTGGACGGACTACTGGCCGAAACTGCGCTATTTGCCGAAATTGCGCAGCCGCAGGGAGTTGCCCACCACCAGCACCGAGCTCGCCGCCATGGCGGCGCCGGCGATCATCGGGTTAAGCAGCCCGAACGCTGCCACCGGGATGCCCACCGCGTTGTAGAAAAACGCCCAGAACAGGTTGGTCTTAATGGTCGCCAGCGTCCGCCGGGAGAGTTCGACGGCGGTGGCCACCTGCCCCAGGCTGCTGCCCATCACGGTCAGGTCAGCTGCTTCCATGGCGACGTCGGTGCCCGATCCCATGGCAATGCCCAGGTCCGCCTGTGCCAGTGCGGCGGCGTCGTTCACGCCGTCACCTGCCATCGCCACGGTGCGGCCCTGAGCCTGGAGCCGCCGGACGGCGTCGACCTTCCCTTCGGGACGGACATCGGCCAGCACATCCTCCGCCGGAATCCCGACCTGTTCCGCGACCTGGGCGGCCACCACCGCGTTGTCCCCGGTCAGCAGCACCGGGTGCAGACCCAGGCTGCGGAACCGTGCGATGGCTGCCTCGGAGCCCTCCTTAATGGTGTCCTGCAGGCTGATGATGGCCACGGCACGGTTATCGACCGCCACCAGGACGGCAGTGGCTCCCGTTTCCTGCTCTTTCCGCAGTGCGGCGTAGGCAGTGTCCGGCAGGTCAACCCCGTTCTCGTCCAGCCAGGCCGGACGTCCGGCAACAATGAGATGTCCCTCGACGGTGCCGCGGACTCCCCCGCCCGGAGCCGAATCAAACCCGGTAACCGGTGCCGTACCCGGCCCGGACCGGGCGGACGCGGCAACGGCCCGGGCAATGGGGTGCTCCCCCGCGTCTTCCACCGAGCCGGCCAGGCGCAGCAGGCCGTCCGCGGAGAAGTCCGCTGCAGCACTATCCAACAGCCGGATCCGGGCCACGGACAGCCGGCCCGAGGTGATGGTGCCGGTCTTGTCCAGCACAATGGTGTCCACCGTGCGGGTGTCCTCCAGCACCTGGGCGCCCTTGATGAGGATGCCCAACTGCGCGCCGCGGCCCGTTCCGGTCAGCAGGCCCACCGGGGTGGCGAGGCCGAGGGCACAGGGGCAGGCAATGACCAGCACCGTGACGGCGGCGGTGAAGGCTGCCTGCAGGTCACCGGTCAGGACCATCCACAACACAAAGGTCAGGACGGCGATCCCGAGTACCACCGGAACAAAGACGGCACTGATCCGGTCCGCAAGCCGCGCGATCGGGGCCTTGGAAGATTGGGCGTCACTGACCAGGCGGCCCATCTGCGCCAGGGTCGTCTCGCTGCCGACCCTTGTGGCCCGCACCAGCAGCCGGCCGGAGGTGTTGATCGTGGCCCCCGTGACCGGGCTGTCCACGTCCACCTCCACGGGCAGGGATTCCCCGGTGATCAGGGAAGCGTCCACTGCGGAACGGCCCTCCACCACCACGCCGTCAGCCGGGATCTTTCCCCCGGGACGGACAACGAAAACCTCACCCACTGCCAGCCGGTCCGCCGGAATGCGGATTTCCTGCCCGTCCCGCAGTACCGTTGCGTCCTTTGCGCCCAGATTCAGCAGGGCCTTCAGCGCATCCGTGGCCTTGGTTTTGGCGTTGGCCTCCAGATAGCGGCCCAGCAGCAGGAAGGTGACCACCACCGAGGCGACCTCGAAGTACAGGTGCGGGTCCGAGCCCATGCCCGGATCCGCGGTGAGGCCCGGGTCCACAGCCAGCTGGCCTACCGAGAAGAGGTAGGACGCAGCGACGCCGAGGGAAACCAGGGTGTCCATTGTGGAAGCGAGGTGCCGTGCGTTGATGGCCGCAGCCCGGTGGAAGGGCCAGGCGGACCAGGTCACCACGGGCAGGGCGAGCAGGGCGGCCACCCATCCCCAGTTCGGGAACCCAAGGGCGGGAACCATGGAGATCAGCAGGACCGGAACGCTCAGGACGGCAGCGAGGATCAGCCGGGGCCGAAGCTGCGCTGCGGTTCCGCCGTGGGACAGGTGGTCCTCGTGGGACATTGTGTTGCCGTGGTGCATTTGGTCCTGATGGGAGTGGTCCCCGTGGGGCATGCCGGCACCATGCCCGTGCTGCAGGGCGGCGGTGCGGCGTTTCACCTTAGCGGTGTACCCGGCGGCATTCACCGCGTCTACGATCTGCTGGTCCGTCACCGATGCAGGCACAGTGACCTGGGCACTTTCCAGCGGGAGGTTGACCGCCGCATGCACGCCGTCGATCTTTCCGAGTTTGCGTTCCACCCGCGCAACACAGGAAGCGCAGGTCATCCCCTGGATCTCGAGGTCAACTGCCCTGTGGTCCGCTTCTTCGCGAGTGTCCATCGTGGTTCCCTCCATTACTTTCTGTCCGTAGTCCGCACCGGGGCCGCTTCCACGCACCGGCTAGGCGTCGGCGTCGACCACCAGATAGCCGGCCTCAGCTACTGCTTCTCCGAGTTCAGCCGCCGTCAGGCTTCGGCTCGCGGTGACGGTCGCGGTGGAGATGCCCCCGGCGTTCAGGTCAACCGAAACACTGTTGACGCCGTCGAGCGCCTCGATTTCCTCGGTCACCGAGGCGACGCAGTGTCCGCAGGTCATTCCGGAAATGTTCAGCGTGGTGGTTTCCATGTTTTTAGTTCTTCCTCTGGTTTGGATGAATCGGATGCCGGGTGCCGGGTGCCGGGTGCTAGCGCAGCAGCCGGCCGATGGCGTCGGCGGCTTCCTGGACCTTTGCCGTGACAATCTCGGGGTTGCCCGTCCGTTCGGATTCCTGCGCCGCGTCTACCATGCAGTGCGACATGTGATCCTGGACCAGCCCCAGGCTGACCGCGTGCAGCGCCTTGTTGATGGCGGCGACCTGGGTGAGGATGTCGATGCAGTATTTGTCCTCTTCGACCATGCGGGCGATACCCCGCACCTGTCCCTCGATCCGGCGCAGCCGGCGGAGGTAGGCGTCTTTATCAGATGTGTAGCCATGCGGCCCGTCGTGGGATTCCACGGGTTCCGGAACGTTCTGTGTCACTGCGCCGTTCTGCGTCACTGCGCCGTTCTGTGTCACTGAGTCCATTGCCTCTGCTCCTGTCCTTGGCTGCCTCCAAGTTATACCCGGCCGGGGTATCGTTTCAAGTACCCCTAGGGGGTATTTATTCCCGAAGTGGCGGTGTTCTGCCAGTAAGGTGGAGTCCGTGGCGCACAGTGAACTCTCGACAGCAAGCCAGGACTACCTCAAGGTCATCTGGACCGCACAGGAATGGACCGATGAGCCCCTGACCGTGTCCGCGCTGTCGGCGCACATGGGCTTCTCGCCGTCGTCGGTCTCCGAGGCCGTGAAGAAGCTGACCGGCCAGGGCCTGGTGACGCACGCGCGCTACGGATCCATTGCGCTGACGGATGCAGGCCAAAAAGCCGCTGTGGGCATGGTGCGCCGCCACCGCCTGATTGAAACGTTCCTGGTCCAGTACCTGGGCTACGGCTGGGACGAGGTCCATGACGAGGCGGAGCATCTGGAACATGCCGTCTCGGACAAAATGGTTGATGCACTGGCTGAGCGCCTCGGCCATCCGGTCCGCGACCCGCATGGCGATCCGATTCCCGCCGGCGACGGGAGTTTCCCCGTGCTGGACGCCTTCCGGTTGAGCCGCTGCGAGCCCGGCACGCGGGGCCTGGTGGCCCGCGTTTCGGACAACGACCCCGATCTGCTGCGCTACATTGCCGGCCTGGGCCTTCACCTGGACACCGTGGTATCGGTGGTGCAGCGCCAACCCTATGCAGGCACGATCACCATCGAAGCCGGCGGCCGCACCCTGGACCTTGGCCTGCCCGCAGCGGAAGCCATCTGGATCCTGCCCGCCGCCGATGCAGTGGTGCCTTCGTCCCGTTAGGGGACGTGCCTGTTCCTGTTTCTGTCCCTAGAGCACCGTCTTGTCGAAGACCACTTCCCGGTGCGTGGGCCGGTAGCCCAGGCTTTCGTACAGGCCCAGGGCACCGGAGGGGTTCTCCGTGTCGACGCCCAGGGTGGCGTTGTCCATGCCGCCGTTGCGGAAGCGCCGCATTGCCTCGCGCAGCATGGCCGGAGCCAGTTTCCGGCCCCGCCAGTCCCGCCGGACGCCAAGGAGCATGGTGTAGCCCTCCTTGTAGCCGTGGATGTCCTTGCTCTCCGGATCAAAGCTGGCCAACTGGTAGGCGGCCACTTCACCGGAGGCGGTGTCGATGACGGCAAAGCTCCATTTCGGCCGGAACTGCGGATGGTCCACGGTGAATCCCCAGCGCTCCTTGTTGCGGGGCTCGCTGCCCCAGTGGTCCCGGAACGCCTCATTATGGGCCCGCCGCACGGCGTCGGAAATCTCCGCATCGAAGGTCCGGAACTCCATTCCCTCCGGCAGCTCCGCGTCCGGCAGGTCGCCTGCCAGCGGCCGGGTCATCTCGGTGAAGTACCGGACCACTTCCGCCCCCTCGGACTGCAGCAGTGCCACTTGTGAGGCATTGGATTCCTCTGCGTAGGTACGCAGGACACCATGCTTCCGGTGTTCGGTCAGCAGCCGCTGGCGCAGCCGGGTTTCCTGCCAGCGGTAGACCTGCGCGCCGATGCCGCGGCGCCGCCACTGCGGATCCACGCCGCCGAAGCCGGAGCCGGTTTCGGAACCGGGGTTCAGGGCGATCCGGCCGTAGGCGCGGGCGGTCCCGGCCTTATCCAGTCCGATCAGGGTGTCCTGCGCAGGGTCTCCAGAGGTGGTTTCCAGCGCCTGTTCCAGATCGCGGCGGTCCTCCACCCATGCCGGTTTGTCGGCGTCCGCCATCCGCCGGATCAGCGCATGCCAGGCGTCGACGTCGTCGTCCGCAATGGACCGCCAGCGGAGGCCGGTTTCCGGCCCGGGAAGCACAGGTGGGGAGGGCGTCTGCATCCACCCACCCTAGGACATCAGCACCGCTCCCAGTGAGACCTCCCGCTCACACCAGGCGGCATCGGCCGGATTATGCGTAACCACCACGACGGCCTTGCCGGCCAGACCCGATTTCAGGTCCGCCATCAGCTGCGCTCCTGCTTCCGCGTCCAGATGGGCCGTGGGTTCATCGAGCAGGACGACGTCGGCTTCCGAAAGCAGTGCCCGGGCGACGGCGAGCCGTTGGCGCTGGCCGCCCGAGAGGAAATGACCGCCCGCCCCGATCGGAGTATCGAGCCCTTCCGGCAGTGTGTCGAACAGCGGCCCCAGCCCGACGGCGCGGAGGGATCCAATCATTTCCGCTTCGGTCGGGGCGAGTGCACGGTCCCGGGCCAGGAGCAGATTGCCGCGCAGGCTCGAGTCGAAGAGATGCGCCTCCTGGGGGCACCACGCCATCCGGCGGGCGGCGGGCGGCAGTGTCCCGGCGGGGACACCGTTGATGAGGTAGGAGCCGCTGCGCGGCGGCAGGAAGCCCAGCAGGACGCCCAACAGGGTGGATTTGCCGCTACCGGAGGGGCCGGTGACGGCCACCCACTCCCCTGCCGCGACGTGCAGGTCCACTCCAGTCAGCACGTCCTCGGGTGCGCCGGGATAGCGGTAGCGGATGCCGGTCAGCTGCAGGTCCTCCACCTTGCCGAACCGCTTCCGGGCCGCGGTTTCCTCCGCAGTGTCATCGGCGGCAACCTCCTCGCTGCCCAGGTCGGGCAGCACCTTGTCGCCCAGGGTGCGCCACGCGGTGAACTGCTGGATGGAGCCGTTGACCGCAACAAAAGGTTCGATCAGCGCGAGCTGGACCAGGACGACGACGGCGGCCACGGTGGCGTGTGATCCCTGCGAGGCACTGAGCATGTAGAGCGCGGCGAGGGAGCAGGCCAAGGCCGTGACGGCGTTGGCGAGGCCCTGTGCCCAGGCGCTGCGGCGGACCGCCTTGGCAGCAGCGGCTTCGAATTCCTCCTGCCGGGCCAGGACCGGTCCGGAACTGGCATTGGCTTCCAGATCCTGTGCGGCCGTGAGCAGGCGGGCCATCGAGGACATGGACCGGGCCTGCAGGTTTACCGTGGCGGCGCGGGCCGCGGAGTCGGCAAGCAGGGCCAGCAGCGGGGCAACAACCATTCCCACTACGCAGAGTGTCACCTGCACTGCCAGGCCTTCCGGGACCAGCAGCCAGGTCACCACGCAGGCGCCGGCGGCGGTCAACAGCCCGGTTAAGGGCGCAAAGACCACCCGGGGCGCAATGTCCCGCAGTTCGTCCACGTCACCCACCAGGCGTTCCAGGGCACCGGAGCCGCGGGCCACCCGGCGCCAGCCCTCGGGCCGCTGCAGCAGTCCGTTCCACAGCCGTACCCGCAGCACGTTGGTGGCACGGAAGACGGCGTCGTGCAGGGACAGCCGCTCCAGGTAGCGCAGCAGGGCGCGGCCGATGCCGAAGAACCGCACGCCCACAATCGCCATGAGCAGGTACAGGATGGGCGGCTGCTCGGATGCCCGCACAATCAGCCAGGCGGACAGCGCCGTCAGGGCGACGGCGAACATGGTGGCGCCGGTGCCCAGCACCAAGGCAAGGACAAACTGTTTGCTCCAGGGCTTCAGCACCAGGAGGTTCTTCCAGAGGGGC